>NZ_JABFNJ010000003.1:0-19030 GCF_013414845.1 Leuconostoc sp. DB-1 | reverse complement strand
GATACTGTTCAATCGATTTTTTAAGATACTTAGCAATATTCTTTTTCGAATAGTCATCTTGTTTATCTCGGATATATGCTAAGTGCTCTTTCACGCCCTTTAAACCACGTAACTCTTTTAATTCGTCATAGAGTGGATAAACATTTTTCTGTAACCCTGACAAAATAGTCGTATCCGTTAAATCAATATATGACAATAAAAACTGCTCCATAAGTAACTTTGTATAGGGACTTTTTATTGCCTTAACAGTCAACATATCTTCTGTTTCTTCTTGACGGATCTTGCCCTCGATATAAACGGGATCATCTAGCTTGTAACTAATATCATCTGCCACTTGTTTTCTAGTAATGTGAAAGACAATACTATCAATACTGCGCCTTTTTTGATCTTTTCGTACGTTACATTGAAAGTAGTATGTTTTGTAATTTCAGTTAAGGCTCACTTAATACCCTTTTTCAAAATGATCAAATCGTTTATATTCACTCACCGTATCTGTCACTTGTCGTAAATCATACATACTTATCTCGGGATTACGGTAACTTTCCACTTGCTCTTGTCGGCGCCCACCTTTAACACTGTAATGCTCATACTGATTGTAATTCATTGATAACCAACGATATAAATAATGGCATACTTGCTATTTAATGCAGATATATCAGACAAAGCATGTTGTGTAAAATTGGTTTTCAAATTGATTAAGTAAGGCATAATTTCCCGATGAAATTCAATTTTTACTTCGTCACTATAATCAGTCCACTCTACATAGGGAATTGGCACGATACTGATATATTTAAACCCCTTATCTTGTTCTTTTTTAATCTGAAAAAATGCTTGTTTCTGCATTTTCTCCACGGCCTCTTTAAATCGACTGTGTTTGTTACTATCATCTACTTTAAAAAAAGCAAATAACTCTCGCTTTGATAAATAAACCGTCTGATCTTGAGGTGGGTTTTCTGTATCAATTAAAGAAACAGCTAATTCAAACATTTTAAGCGGCGTTTTATCCATTTTGGCAATGGATGTGATTAAGCTATTGTGTTCGACCACTTTTCTTTTTGATAATTCATTCAAGGTCTGCACCTGCCTTGTCTTTGATTCTGATATAATAGTCATATAAATACACTCCTTTGGGTGTGTTGTTGGATAAGCATAAAGAAAACTTTTAGTCGGGAATTTCTTTATGCTTTTATTATACCCAAAAACACCCACTTTTAGATAAATAAAGTGGGTGTGTACATAGTATTTTGTGGGTGTGTACATAGTATTTTGTGGGTGTATACATAGTATTTTGTGGGTGTATAACTCTGTAACCCTTGCAAATACTCACTTTCTAACCACGCAAAAGAACAAAAGATTAAAATATAAAAGATAAACTTATAATAGGCTTCGCCTTTTTATTGATTCAATAAAAAACAAAACAAAAGAACACAGTGTACATAAATTTTGTACGGGGTGTTCTTTTTTGAATTATTTAAAGGATAAATCCCTAGTTATCTATCATAATTGCCACTTATTACGCCAATAGAGACGTTTTAATTCGTTCAATGATATTTTCTACATCACATGGCTAAAAACGCTTAGACAGGCAAATAAGCCGTTATAACGTTAGAGACTGGGTCCTTTAAAATATCACGCGTTAATTCAATGATTCGATTAATTAATGCTTTAACTTGTTCGATACCACGATCTAATCTAGTTGGCGCTATTTTCGTATCTGGATCTGCTCTAGCTGTCATAAGTGTTTTTAACCAGGACTGGGCCTCTTTTTATTTTGAGTGAGCTCTTCATGATCCAGCTTATAAAGAACAGACCGAGCTTCCATATCAGTATGCGATAGCTTGTCGACACCATAATCATTTTTAAGCATGTCTCTCATGGCATAATCTAGCTGTTGCTGTTCTCGCTGCCGCTGCTGAAGCGCTTGATGTGTTTCTGTTAGGTTTTGATAGTCAGATTGAATGTCATCTAATTGCGCTTTGACTTGTCCTAACGTTTGCTTGAGTTCTTCCGTCTCATGCTGGCTTTGTAAGGTGGCTTTCTTCATCGTGGCTAACACGTTTTTAAAGCGATCTAAGTCATCTGGCTTCAGCACCGTCTTACCAAAGAGGTTTTTAGATAAGGCTTGTTTAAAATCATCAATTTGTTTTTCGGCTAAGTCAACTTCCGTTAAGGCTTGCTCCGTGATTTGAAGTACGGCCTGTTTAGCCCTAATATTGTCTTCAACGTCAGCTAGTTCGTTTTTTAAGGCGTTAAACTGATCATTGTATTTTTTGATTTCAGCGACATTCTCAAATGGTAAGGTTTTGTTATTTAAAATCCCTTGTTCATAAAAGGGCAGCAACTTTTTTAAATCCTGATCCAGATCCTCATGAAAGGTTTGTAAATCATGGCGTGTGAGTACTTCTTTAGCGGATACTTTATAACGTGATTTTTATCATCAAAAACAACGGGGACAAAGGCATAGTGCAAGTGAGGGGTTGTCTCGTCATAATGCACGACAGCGGCCACGGCATTTTCTTGACCATAACGGGCATTCAGAAAATTAGTGGTTGCTTCAAAAAAGGCGCTCTGTTGCTCGTAGGGCGCTTCTGCGATTTCTTCGGGTAAAGTGACTATCCAAGTCGCTAACGCCTTCACATCGTCTCTTTTCATGCAATAAACGTTATTTAAACGCGCATTGAAGCGTGAAAGCATATCAGAACCATCTGTCATCAGATCTTGATTCAGATAGGATTCGACACATCAATTTCTTTGTTCGTGTGATGGTCGGTTTACGTTCAAAGTGAACCGCTAAACCAGGGACTGCGCCACGGGTATTTTTCTTTAAATGCGCCATCAAAATGCCTCCTCGAAAAAGGTTTTCCAAGACCAGTATAACACCGTTAAAAATCTGGTATAGCCTGTTATACCAAAATAATATTTTGGACAGGCTCTGCGAGGCGTGTCATCGACAAGCGATGCCAGTAGCGTTTCCCCTTCCTACTGGGGAAACTGCTATTTTACAGCGCCTATTATCCGGCTTGTAAAACCTCCGGCGGGTCACGCCATGACGGGGCAATTTATCATTGCATGATCACCTTCAGTGAGAGCATGTCATGCAGAACGCTACCCGCGTGGGGCAAGCTGATGTCAGCTTAACCACATTAAAATAATCGGTAAATGTAAGTGTATAATAAAATTTTGGCGGATTAACCTGCTCAGGGGTCAATAGATTGGGCTTTTGATCAACAGTCACCAAAGTTTTGGGCTTGCGATAACGTTTTTGCATGCGGGATTTAATCCCTAATTCACGCATCAATTTGAGTGTCATATACTCAGATACTTTTGGCCCGTCGGTTTGTTGACTATAAGCAGCAATACGACGATAACCATAAAATTTAAAGGTTTTCCAAACGTCTAAAATATAAGGTTTCAGGGATTCTCTACGCTTTTCTTGTCGACTGGGCTGCCAATGGCGCCAGTTGTAATAGGTACTAGGTTTGATTTTAAGTGCACTTAAAATACGCACAAGCGCGTAGCCTTGTGCTAAAAATTGGTTAACAAGCGGCAATCCCACCTTACGGACTATTTTTGGCTAGTAAGATGGCCGATCGCTTTAAAATTTTGTTTTCTTCCTCCAACAATAGCGAGACGCTTTTCTAATTGCTTGACCCAAAGAGCAATAGAATCTTTTGAAGGCCCAAATACCTCTGCCAATGATTTAAGTTAACGTCCTTCTTGGTGAAGTTTAACCAGTGAATCTTTAAAATCTTGTGAATAACGAATTGACATAAAAATACTCCTATACTTTCATTTTACGGACTGAATAAAAATAGTCCATTTTTTAGTATAAGAGCATTGTACTGTGGACTATTATTGTTGATTATTTTATCAAAATGTTATCTCCTTAAAAAATATGACCTAATGTTGTTGTGCTGCAAACTGCCGTTATACTCAAAAAAATGGGAGATCTTTTGATATAAGATCAGAAATTGTTACAGATAAAAATAATTATTGGCCAATAAAAGGTGAAGACTGATCAGGAATCTCAAATCACTGTTGATCCAATAATTATGAGTCTAAAACATGATAAGATTTAGTCAATTAGGAGAATAAAAATCGTGAAAATCAAATTTCTTACTAAAAAATTTTTAGACCGAGACCATCTGAATTTATCTCTGTTCAAACTGATAACTTTTTGAGAAAATTAAAGCCGAGACCGTTTTTTACAGAATATATCGAGCAAGTTTTCAGAAAGAACGTTGAACCTAACGTTAGCCAAAATTGCTTGACTTTATCGGTTTTAACGGACACTCATGAAAAAGCTGTTGCCAGTTCATCGTACTATGGTCTCAACGGTGTAAGGCATATTATTGAAGCCAATAAGGCTTGCGATTCATTGCCAGTGGATTACAATATTCATTTAGGCGATTTGATCGACGGTAGTGATAAGCCAGAGATCAGTCGAGGATTGTTACAATTCACGATGGAAAATTACCAAAATAGCCAGCGTCCTTTTTATGTGCTGGAAGGTAATCACGATGAAAATGATAAGTATGATGAACACAAATTTATTACTTCAGCCTCATTTAGACGTGACGACTACTATAATTTGGTAACGAAACATGATTTCGAACAACCTGAGATCAAACGCTTGAGTCTTGGTTCCAAAGTTGCTTGGATCGATAAAGGGATATTCGAGTAATTTTCTTGAATACGAGCGATATTCCCTATATCCTAAATGGCGGGACCAAGAAGTACGACTTCAAAAAAGTCCGTGGTATCCGCGAGCAACAGATCAAAGATTTAATATCTATTTTAGAAAAGACAATTGATAAGCATGTCGTAGTTTTTGGTCATGCTAATTTGATCAGTCAAAGTGGTCGTTCAGCTTTGAACTTCAACGGTGACTTAGTTCAGAAGATTTTTACTAGCTTTAATAATAAGGATTCTGGACAACTTAAAAATGAATTATCCGGTGATTTTGGAGTTAATGTTCGCTATAACTTTACTGATACCGGTATTTCGACCATATCGAATTATATTTGTGGACACATGCATTATGAAAAGTACTACAAAGTTAATGGAATTAATCATATAATATTAAATTGTTCGGCCTTAATGGGTAAAAAACATGGCCTAACGACTGATTATAATAAAAAATGGGATCGCCGATATAATGAGATTTCCGAATTAGCTGGATATTTCATTAATATCAATCCCGACAAAATGTTGCTCCAAATATTTGGATATGGTGCAGCAACCAGATTCGTAAGTTTTGAAATTTAAGGAGAATTAATATGTGCGGTATCGTCGGTTTCGTAGACAAGAAGATTGCTGACAAAAAGCCAGTTATAGAAGCTATGATGGATACGATCAAACATCGTGGTCCAAATAGTTCGGGGGAATTAGTTAATGAGGATACGGCGCTAGGATTTCGTCGATTGAGTATCATTGATATCAACAGTGGTATGCAACCTATTTACAATGAAGATAAATCAAAAGCAGTAATTTTTAACGGAGAAATTTATAACTACCAAGGTATTAGAGAAGAATTGATCAACAAGGGTCATACTTTTACTACCGAAACAGATACAGAAGTATTGTTACATGGTTTTGAAGAGTGGGGAATGGAAGAATTACTTAAGAAAATGGAAGTTTGTCAAATGGTGTTGAAGGATAGTTTCTATCCTTTGGAGATCTCCTCGTGTGGGAGATCTTTTTTGTTGTTTTATTAGTTGCGGCGTTTAATCTGGTGTGTTGTCTGAATATCGTACTTGAAGGCATAACAAATAAGCCTACCATCGTGACGTTATTGTGGTAGACAATCTAGGCAATCAGCTGGTAGACGCGTGTGAACATATTGGCCTGATTGGAGAAGCCATAACAAGCACGTTTGAGCTCCTTGATCTTACGGTTGATGCCCTCTATCGGTCCGTTAGAGTAGGACGATTTGGCGGCGTTAATTACTCCATTAAGATTCTTTCGTAGGGTATGCATGGCCGTATCTAGGGGCGTGCCGTTAGGCTGATAGTTAGTGATGATATTCTTGAGTTCATCAGCGTGACGCCCCATCAAAGCATCGTGGAGATCGATGTAGGTTTCATAAGCTGTTTTGAAGGCCGGAAACGTATCGGTTCCAATATCAATAGCGTTCTGTTCGGTCGAGTACTCATTCAGGCCGAAGAGGTAGCGGCTCTTTTGTGCGTCAGGGTTGGCCTTGTGGAATAGGCGCCATAGTGATTTCAGTACTTTATATTCCCGCGAATGCTTGTCGAGTTGCTTTAAACATTGAGTGCGAATGTTATCCATCGTCCAGCCCATTAATTGAATAATGTGGAACCGATCAATAATGAGTTCGGCGTTAGGGAATAGTTCGTGCACGAATGCCTGATAGGAGGCGTTCATGTCCATGATGACGCGTTGAACCGCGGCCCGTTCTGCGGTGCTGTACTGACTAAGAAAGAACTGTTTGATGGTTCTATTAAGGCGGTCGCTAAGTACTTTAACTGATTTGTGAGTGTCGGCGTCAATGCAAATAAACGACATGGAGCCGTGCGTGGAACGGAATTCATCAAAGCATAGATTAATCGGTAACCGGCGGCTCGCGTGTGGATGAATATTAGCCGTCAAAATACGCTGAACTGAGTTTGTCGAAATACCGGTGAGACTGGCGATAGTCTTAGCCGGGAGTGATTTACTGGCTAGCTTCAGCACATGAGTCGCTAGTCCGTGACCGATGGCGTGGTTGGTTGCTACCACTGGAGTGGTGGCCGTACAAGTGCTATGGCAGTTACTACAACGCCAGCGTTGCTTGTTTAGCTCTAGAATTACGGGCCGGTCCATGGGTCCTGCAATGTGGACATGAGTGAGCTTGTGTCCGTTAGGGTGCAACGTATTGTATCCACAGCTGGGACAGCGCCTGAGTGTGTAGGTAAGCTCTGCCTGGATGACCAAATACTTTTTGCGACCCGAGCCCCGACCATGAAATTCATCACGAGTACCGAACACCTGAATGTTTGTGTCTGTAATTCCCAGTAATTTAAGTGTATTATCTAGTTGAGACATCTATTCCTACCCCGCTTATCTTGAGTTTCGTCGCTTAAAGCATAGCACTAGGGAGGCTTAGATGCCTTTTTTTGTTATCAAAAAGGCCTAGTACTTTTGGAATGGAAATACTTTCCAACACCAAAAATTCTAGACCCTAATATTTTTACTTATTTAGAACTATTTCATAAACTTGATGGACGTCAAGTTTATATCTCCCAAAAGTTAATACACTCTAGTTGAACTAAAATTAAGGGAGAAATCATATGCAACATAATATTCTTAAACATAAAAATAAAATTACTAGTATCAGTGGCTTACTCATTGCTTTAGGACTAATCGCACACTTTATTTTTGCCAATACAACAATTTCTAATAGTGCTTTTATTATAGCTTCGATATTAGGCGTTACCCCATTTCTTTACAGGCTTATCAGGCTATGAAAGTAAAAGTAGTAAGTATTGATATTTTAGTAACGATAGCGGTCATTGGTGCTCTCTTTATTCAAAATTATGAAGAATCAGCAATTGTTACTTTTTTATTTTTATTTGGATCATATTTAGAACAACGAACACTTAACCAAACACGATCAGCTATTAAAGAGTTGACGGAAATGGCTCCAGAAACTGCTTTTAAGCAATTGACAGGGGGACAATTTGCAGAAGTAGATATTGATGAAGTAGAAGAAGGGGATATTCTCCTAGTAAAGACTGGTGCCAAGATTCCCGTAGATGGTAGGGTAACTACTGGAAAAGGATATGTAAATGAGGCTAATATCACAGGTGAATCTTTACCTTTAAAGAAAGAAAAAGACGATGAAGTATTTGCCGGTACTATTATGGACAATGGTACTATTCAAATAGTGGCTGATAGAGTAGGGGAAGATTCTACATTTGGAAAAATTATTGAGTTGGTAGAAGAAGCACAGGATTCTAAATCAGAAGCAGAACGATTCATTGACCAGTTTTCTCGCTGGTATACACCTGCAGTACTTACAATTGGGCTGTTGGTTTGGGTATTAACCAAAGATACAGAACTTGCGATTACTGTATTAGTACTTGGTTGCCCAGGAGCCTTGGTAATTGGTGTACCTGTTTCAAATGTTGCGGGGATAGGAAATGGCGCAAAAAATGGTATTTTATTTAAAGGTTCTGAAGTGATTAGTCATTTTGCCAATGCAGATACAGTGTTATTCGATAAAACAGGTACCTTAACTGAAGGAAAGCCTGAAGTGAGCGATATTATTCATTATGGAAATAATCAGGAGGAGGATTTATCTCTATTGCTTTCAGTTGAAAGTGAGTCTGATCATCCATTAGCTGTCGCTATTGCAAATAAATTAGCACAATATAAAGTAAGGCCTATAGAAAATACACAGGTTGTAAAAGGTGGGGGCGTAATTGCTCACGTAGATGGGCACGTTGTTTCAGTAGGAAATAAAACCTTAATGAAACAAGAAAGTATACCGCTATCTGATGATGTTCTTAAAAAATTGAATAAATTAGAAAGAACCGGTAATTCAATTGTATTAACGGCAGTTGATCATAAGTTAATCATGTTAATGGGTATCCGCGACAAAGTTCGACCAGGTGTTAAACAGGACTTACAAAAATTAAAATCACTTGGTATTAAAAATCTCATTGTATTATCAGGTGATAACCAAGGTACAGTTAATTCAGTTAAAAAGGAACTAGGTTTAACCGAAGCCCATGGTGATATGCTACCAGAGGACAAGCAAGCATTTCTAAAAAGACGACAGGACTCAGGTGAAATAGTCGTTTTTATCGGTGACGGCGTTAATGACAGTCCCTCTCTGGCTACTGCAGAGGTAGGTATAGCTATGGGGAATGGAACAGATGTCGCAATTGAAAGTTCAGATATTGTTTTAATGAATTCTAACTTTAACCGCCTTCCTCATGCTTTAGGCCTAGCAAAAGGAACATATGCGAATATGCGACAAAATATTCTAATTGCTGTTGGCGTCGTGATAATACTATTGGTTAGTTTAATATTTAGTGAATGGATGTCTATGTCAATTGGGATGTTGGTTCATGAGGCCAGTATTTTAGTAGTTATTTTAAATGCAATGAGATTAAGAGGTTATCAATTAAGATAATTGATCTATATCAAGTATCTTAAAAAGAATGGCCTATATAATTTATTTAAAGGAGTGATAGATATGACTAAAGCAACATTAAAATTAGAAACATTAACTTGTCCATCATGTTTACAAAAAATCGAACGTGGTTTAAAACAGACTGCTGGTGTAAAAAAAGATTCTGTAAAAGTACTTTTCAATGCGAGTAAGGTAAAAGTGGATTTTGATGAAAATCAGGTCAATTTGAATACAATTGAAAAAGCAATTGAAGACTTAGGATACCCAGTAATTAGTTCAAAAGTAAAGGAAGGTGCATAAAATGACAACGGTAAATGAAAGGCAAGAAAAATTAGCTGCCGAACAAGCATATAAAGAACACATTCATCATACTAAGATTAATTCTGCAGCTGTTACAGATCATATACTTGCTAATATTCATACATTACATGTAAAATTGCATCAATATCATTGGTATGTAAAAGGCAAAAATTTCTATGCATTGCATAATGTTTTTGAAAATTTATATAACGAGAATGAGGCATGGTTTGATAAAATTGCAGAACGTTTACTAGCTTCAGGATTTAAGCCAGCATCAACAACTACTGAATTTCAAGAATTTACAACGATTTCTGAAGATTCTTCGGAAAATATTACACTGCTGATGAGATGGTCCTACAGATAGTAGAAGATTTTAGATCTAATCGTGAATTTACTATCCGTGCAATTCGCTTAGCACAAGAAGAAGGAAATGATGCTTTGGAAGATTCACTAATTAGTTATAAAGCTTATTTAGACGTAAATATTTGGAAACTTCAATCATTTATTAATAAGGATGCCTTAGAAGACGATGACTATATAGATAACGATTAATTAGGAGGAAAACGGTATGGCATACCATAATCATCATAGTCATGTAGATTGTATACGTTTAGTGCCGATTTTCAATCATCTCAATGATGAACAAATGCATCTAATTGCTCAATCAGCGAATGAAGTACAATACGTAAAGAATGAGCTATTATTTAGGTTTGGTGATAAAGATGACACATTATATATCATAAACAATGGACGTGTACGTATTTATAGCCTAAGTGAGTCTGGTCGTGAGCAAACCATACGTATCCTACATCCGGGTGATTTTATGGGGGAAGTTGCTGTTTTACAGACTGAAGGTTATCATTCGAATTATGCTGAAGCAATATCGGAAACAAGTATTTGTAGGATTCATAAAAAGGATTTAGATCAATATTTAGATCTCTATCCAGAAATCATGCGACGAATATTATCGGATATTACAAAACGGCTACAGTTATCAGAAAAACAAACTGTGCAAGTCAGTATTGAACCTGTTGAAGCTCGAATTATTGATTTTCTATCAGAAAATGTTGAAGATGAAAAAACCATACTTATGTGACTTTACCCATGTCAAAAAAGATTTGGCTACTTACCTGGGGACAACTCCAGAAACAATAAGCCGTAAGTTCTCATCATTGGAAGAGAGAGGTCTAATTAAACGGCATACCCAAAAATGTGTTGAGATATTTGATTTAGATGAATTATTATTTGTATCAAGTTAAGTCGATTTATACTTAAAATAAGGATATTGATTTGAATGCATACCAAACATTAATTGAAGTCCAAGCAGCCATTGGTTGATATATCAATTTTTATAATCGCAATCGCATCTCAATTATCACTAAGTAACTGAATAAAAATAGTCCAATTATTCAGTATGCTTTTGATGTAATTATCCAAAATCAATTTGATCTAACATCGTCTCGCGACTAGCTTGATCTAAACCAAGGTAAGTCAGTGTCATGGCTTCGCTTGAGTGATTCAATAAGTGCATGACTAAACCAATATTGTAATTTGACTGTGTATAGACACGATAAGCGCCTGTTTTACGCATGGTGTGCGTGCCTAAATAGTTGATACCTAGTAGATCACCAACACGCGCCATCACTTTATAAAACTGTTTCTCGGTGATATGGCGATCATGATGGGCTGTCGAGGGAAATAACCACTCAGAATTGATGTTTTCTTGTACCAGCCAATCATGATAGTGTAGCAAGTCTTGCTGGACAGGCTTTAGATATAACGTGTTTGCTTTACCCGTCTTTTTATCATGAATAAAAGCCGTATTTTTAACAGAGCCATCTGGATTATAGATATCTGATTTCTTTAACGTCATGACATCACTCACCCGTAGCAGGGTGGCTTTGCCAACTTGAAAGATGGTGTAGTTACGGCGGCCAGCACGAAAACTATCTAGTAGGGTGTCTTGTACCATCTTTAAAACGTTGGAGTCTTTGATGGGTAGGACAATTTGTTGCGCCATGATTCATATATACCTTTCTGAAATTAAATAATTAAATAAATAAATAATTTAATTGTTTATTTATTTATTTATTGATGACCAGGACCGTATTTCTAAACTTCTTTTATGGTTTATTATATCACTTAACAAAAAAACAGCCCCCATTATCTAACTGTTAGATAATGGGGGCTGTTTTAATAGTCTTTCCTAGGGCGATTATATAATTATAGACCCTAAATTAGGGAATTTTTTAGTGACCACCTAGGATCATAGTTAACTCATAGCAAAACTCCTGGTATTTTACTTAGAAGTCAATAAATTAATTGGACTGCTTTATGGTGGTAGGTTATGACGTATTTTAAAAAGCAACTTTGTTGGATTCCGTCAGCTTTGTTTGAACAATGCGCATTACAAATTAGTGCAGCGACTGGAAGAATTATTATTAGTGTCACTAAATGATTCACTTAATATACAAAATGAACAGCAGAAATATCTCGTTAATGTCTATATTTCTTCTGGGTTAATCAAATCCTATATCACTTGGTTCAAAAGTAATGGGCGGATAACGGAAGCAACATTAAATGAAACAAACAAAAAGATATTTAGCACACTGATTGCACTCAATTGATTAGTGATGACATTTGGCAACAAATGCATCACTAATTTAGTAGCAAAATTAAACTACAACAGCTGTTGCCAGAGCCAAACGCATCATATCCTGAAATGCAGTCTCGCGCATTTTAGCATCAGCGTACTTTTGAGTCACTAAATTGTCACTCACCGTCAAAATACTGAGTGTTTGAACATGATATTTAGCGCCAATCAAGAATAACCCAGCTGACTCCATTTCGACAGCCATAACACCATACTGCGCCAATTTATGATTATCAATTTCATCATTATAAAAACGATCAGCAGCAAAAATATTACCAACACGCACAGGAATATCAAGTTGTTTAGCAGATTGATGCGCTTGACACAACAAATCAAAATTAGCTAAAGGTGCAAAAGCAATTGATTGTCCAAAAGTGGCTTGTAAGACATTGGAATCTGTTGACGCCCCTTCTGCTAACAAGACATCCCCAATTTCTAACTCAGGTAACAATCCGCCAGCTGTGCCGACACGAATTATTTTTTTGACCCCAAAATCTTGAATAAGCTCTGTGGCATAAATTGATAATGACGGAATTCCCATGCCAGAACCTTGCACGCTAACCCGCACGCCTTGATAAGTACCTGTATATCCAAACATGTTACGAACCGTGTTGTATTGGGTGACATTTGCCAAAAAATTTTCAGCGATAAACTTTGCCCGTAAGGGATCGCCCGGCAACAAGACGACTTCTGCAATGTCACCTTGTTTTGCATCAATATGTGTACTCATTGTAATTCTCCTAAAAAACTTGTGCCATTATCTAGCTGCCCACCGAAATTTTCCAAAACCGTTGCCCCAAGATCAGCAAATGTTCGGCGTCTGCCTAACGTTTTCCCGCATTGAATCAGTCTTGGTGAATAGCTCAACAATGGTACCACTTCACGTGTATGATCAGTACCATGAAAAGTTGGATCATTGCCATGATCCGCTGTAACCATAATAAGATCATCCCGATTCATCTTGCCTAACACATCACCAAGTTCTTGATCAAATGCCATCAAAGCATGTCCAAAACCAATCGGATCTCTGCGATGCCCGTACATAGCATCAAAATCGACTAAATTAGTAAACACAAAACCATTAGGTGTCGTGTCCATCACATGCTGCAAATGAACCATGCCGTTGTCATTGCTTTCATTATGATAAGCCGTACCAATTCCCTCACCGGAAAAAATATCTTGAACTTTACCAATGCCAACCACAGGTACACTCATTTTTTGTAACTTTGTTAATACCGTTTCCCCAGTGGGTTTAAGAGAAAAATCACGACGATTGGCAGTCCGTTTAAAATCACCTGCATCATGACCCACAAACGGTCTAGCGATTACACGCCCGATTTGATAGGGCGGCTGATTTACTAAAGTACGTACATATTCACAAATTCGGTACAGCTCAGCTACCGGCACAACGTTTTCATGCGCTGCAATTTGTAACACCGAGTCTCCAGATGTGTAAACAATCAGTCCCCCAGTCACAATCTGTTCAGCGCCATAGTCCCTTAGCGCTTCTGTTCCCGAATAGGGGCGATTCAACAAGATTTTCCGATTTGCAAATTCAGAAATCTTGCTTACCAGCTCATCTGGAAAGCCATTTGGAAATGTCGCTAAGGGTTGCTTAACTGGTAAGCCCATCATTTCCCAATGACCATCCATGCTATCTTTGCCTGCTGATACTTCTTGCATGGTACCAAAATCACCAATGGGTTGACTTTCGACGCTAACACCCTCAAGACCACCATGATGCAAATTTGCCAATCCCATTGCTTGTAAATTTGGCAAATGAAGCCGACCATGATACACATGTGCAACATGCCCAATCGTATCAGAACCAACATCATTAAAGCTAGCTGCATCAGGTGCCGCGCCAGCACCCACCGAATCCAAAACAATGACCATAATCCGTTTAAAAGGCTTCATGCGTGAACCTCTTTTGTCACGTGACTGCATATATTGGGATAAGATTTTTGCGTACCACGCGCCATGACAGACAGCGCAGCATAGGCATTAGCTTGAGCAATTGCTGCGTCAAGTGACTCACCTTGAGCAAAATAATGTGCAAACGAACCGACAAACGCATCACCTGCACCGGTAGTATCAATGGCATTAACATCTTGACCATCAACTAATGTTTCTTTCTGGCCTGCCGTTATCCAAAGCGCACCACGTTCACCCATTGTCACAATGACATTTGCCACGCCAAATGAAAACAAACGTCGCGCCGCAGATTTGGTTTCCTGAACTGTTGACACTGGCATATTGGTAATAGCAGCAAGTTCAGATTCATTAGGAATCAGATAATCAATCATTTGCAAAACGTCTAACGGTAATTTGTGCGCCGGTGCAGGGTTATATATAATCGGAATATTATATTTTTTAGCCAAATGAATGGCCTTAATATTAGTTGGCATGGGCACCTCTTGTTGCAGCACAATAACCTTTGCCCGTTTTATCAAGTCGATTTTATCCAACAATACTTCTGGTGTGAGTTCAGTGTTTGCACCCTGCACAACCAAGATACGGTTGTCACCGTTACTTTCGACAAAAATCGGTGCCACGCCGTTACTCTGATTTCCTGTTAATACACCACTGATGTCAATATGGTTGGCCACAAAATTGGCACGTGTTTTTACGCCAAAGCCATCATTGCCAACACACGTTAGCATTGCAACCCGAGCGCCCAATCGACTGGCAGCTACTGCTTGGTTAGCACCTTTACCGCCAAATCCCATTTCAAAGCTTGGTGCTTCAACTGTCTCGCCTTTATGAGGTAAACGATCAACATAACTGATTAAATCCATTACATTTGACCCAATGACTAATACATCAATATCTTTTACCATATTATTCTCCAATTCCAGTCGTAACCGTAAATGACTGTGTTTCACCAGCCGCAAGATGAATCAAAGTACCTGCTTGACTAGCAGCGTTATACCCATCTGGGTGACTCGTACCTGGAATGGCAAATGCCGCTACTTGTTGATCAGGATTGTGTAACAACCATCTCGTAACAAACGGTAATTCCTTCGTGCTAAATGCTGTAACACATGTTGGTCCATCTGGTAGTGACATTTTAAAAACAGCTCGGTCAACAAACGGACGCAAATCTGTTGACATGTAGACAATTTCTGGGTCAAAACGACTACCATCATCTAGCACCTCAATGACTTCACCACTTGTTTGCAGTTCTCTGTTAAATGCCCGCCAGTTGGCTGTCGGCTTGACATGGGCTGGAATTGATCGTCTTAATTTCAGTGCATTCTCTGGTACGTTAGCTGACATCGTGGCGCCATTAACATAGCAATAATTGAGATGATTCAAATATTGCAACGGCATAGTTTGATAGTTGCTGAGATTAGTCACTTTTAATCCAATATCTATCAATGCTGAAGCTGCGTGCATGATAACAGTATTATGGGTTCGATAATGATATCCAAATCCTTTTACATACTCATACTCGCCGCCAATTATGATATTATCTTGGTCAAATTCTAAATAAATATGGTCAATTTTGGTCATTGGATATTCACCATGTAATGGGTGCTGATCTGTCTCACTAGGCGTACCGCTGGCTAAAACGCCGGATGTAAATTGAAACATACCATACGTATCAGTCACCTGCGTTCCTAAATAAGGTTTATCAAATGCCGATGCCATTTTCAGAGATAATTGATCAAAAACGGCATCCCAAATCATGAAACCTTGAAAAGGTAGTATCACAATGTAGCCACGATTATTACTTATTTTCAAACCGGCAACGCCTGTATCATATTGCATGGTCGTCACCGTAAAATGTTCATCTTGATAAATGTTATAAGGTGTTTTATCAAATAACTTCTCCGGCAAATTGATTCTTTGTGTCATGCTGTTGTGCCTCTCTTTCTTGCTGTACCATTGTCTTGGCAAACCAAGCGACAACGGCAAAAGCGATTAAATCAATACTGAAACTTGTAGACATATCCGTCAGATCGGCGACAGCACCCTGTATCACTGGTAAAATGGCGCCGCCAACAATACTCATAACCAAAATAGCACCGGCTGTCTCACGATGAGTTGGCACCTGAACCGTCTTAATCGTTTCCGAATAAATAGTTGCCCAACCCGGTCCAAACAAGCCACTCACTAGCACTAAAGCATATAATGCTGAAATATCATGTACCAATGTGACGTAGAGCAACACCACAATACCCATCACACCATACGACAGAAGAACATGACCTGCACCAAATTTTGGTATTAACAAGTTGGCAATAAATTTACCAACAAAGAAAGCAACGTAAGCATAAATCATAAAATTACTAGCATATCGTTCATTAAAATGGCTATTCAACGTCAAAGCAAGTCGAATTGTAAAGCTCCAAACCGCTGTTTGCATACCAACATAGAAAAATTCAACCAAAATACCTTTTTTAAAAGGCTTGTTTTGCCATAAGTACTTGAGTGTGTCCAGAAGCTTTGCATTTGGTTGCCCAACAGTTAGTGATTGCTGCCTTTTCTTTGGGTATTGTGTCAAAACCAAGATGATAAAGGCAGCACCTAACACCACAAGCAAATATTGATAAGGCAGTAATGTATGTGCCAAAGCTTTGTGGCCAAATGAGAGCTTTTCGCTGGCGTTCATTCCTGCCATCTGTTGCGCCAAGCTTTTCCCATTGCCAAAAATAAGATATTTTCCCAATATAATACCTATAATTGATCCCACAGGATAAAATGTTTGCGAAATATTGAGTCTCAGAGTGGCGTGTTGCTTAGGACCTAATAAACTAGAATAGGTATTAGCGCTAGTTTCCAAAAAACTCAACCCTGTTGCCAAAACAAATATTGCAATTAAAAATACGCTATATGTACCCATTTGACTGGCTGGAAAGAACAATAGCGACCCAGCCATATACAGCCCGAGCCCAATTAAAATTGAAATTTTATAACTCGTTCTTTGAATCACGCGACTGGCTGGAATAGCCAGTACAAAATAGCCAAAGTAAAATGCACTTTGTACAAATGCGCTGGCAACATTTGACAGCGTAAACACTGCTTTAAATTGCGTAATTAAAATATCGTTCAAGCTAGCTGCAGCCCCCATAATGGAAACATGAGTGATAGTAAAAGAAACTGAAAAGGTGGTGTTTTATTCAGGTAGCCATCTGCCTGAACAACTGCTTTTGTTTTAAATATTGTCATTATTTTCTCCTCCAATGTCACTATTTACATAGCATAGTTGATCTTTTGAGAGCGTACAATGACAATAATTGTCTTCACAAACATTTGTTCGCAATTCATCGCACTGATGTTCCTGACGAGCCGATCATGATTGCATATTTTTTTCACAAAGTGTTGACATGCTATTGTTCATTTCCTCATATTTACGGGAATAATAACGATGATATCTAACTTATTAACCCTTTCATTATCATTATATTATCTTGTTAATAAACGATTGGCACACCCAAATATTGACATTAAAAAAAGCCACATCTCTATTAAGACAGCTTTGTGCATTAATTTACATTATAATAGAAAAATTCTTCTTTATTTTTGAACAATTTTCAACTTATATTTTTAAACGTTCGTTTTTCAGCTAATTATAGATTTAAAAAAAGACAGATTTAGTTCATCATAAATTAAATCTGTCTTTTCAACTCATTTATTGGATTCGTTGTTATTTTTTCTTTTCAAGAGTGTTGCTCTTATACTAAAAAAATGGACTATTTTTATTCAGTCCGTAAAATGAAAGTATAGGCGTATTTTTATGTCAATTCGTTATTCACAAGATTTCAAAGATTCATTGGTTAAACTTCACCAAGAAGACCGTTCACTTAAATCATTAGCAGAAGAATTTGGTCCGTCGAAAGATTCTATTGCTATTTGGGCTAAACAAGCTACCCCAATCATGATCAAGGGTCAGTCAAAGACGTTAAAGGACGTCAAGCAACTAGAGAAGCGCCTCGCTATTTTGCGTTAGTTGTACTTCGAAAGTAACACCGTGGCTCGTTTTAAAATCTCAAGTTCTTCGCGAAGTTTGTCGTTTTCCTTTTGTAATGCGTTTACATCAGCTTGCGTCCATTTTTTGCCGTCCACTTCGTGGACCGCGTACAACTTGACCCAGTTACGGATTGAGTCGACCGAAGGTCCGTATTCAGCGGATAGATCAGTATATGAACGGCCTTGATTGTGCATCTCAACAAGAGACTGCTTAAATTCTTTTTTGTATCGAATCATATTAAAAAATGCTCCTATGCTATTAGTTTACAGGGCAGAAGAAAATCTGTCCGTAAATCTAGCATAAGAGCATTCCGCCATTTAACTAGTCTTCTTTTCTTTTTTAGTTGTAACTATTTACCAAAACGCCACCACTTTTTAGGTTTAGGTTGTGACTCCGGGGTGCTATTTTCAGGTTCCGGTTGTTTGTCTGACGTCACTTCTTTTTCACCATCATCATGCGGTGCCATCGTTAAGGCTTTCAAGTCCTTAATTTCTGCCTTGTATTCTTCGAGCAGTTGTTTGTCCTGTAAGGCTAGCCGTTGTTGTTGGTCTAATAAATTTTGCATTTGGTTCAATTGCTTAAAGTGTTGTGATTTAGTTTCTTTTAAATCTTCTATTTGTGCATTCTGATACTTAATAATGTCATTTAAGTAGTTAATATCTGGATATTTTAGGTTGGCGTTTTCAAAGTTTTCGGTTTTTGATTCTGGTTGTTGATATGTGTTTTCGGTTTTCGATTTATGGTTGTCGATTCCAGACGAAAACATTGTTCTTATAGCCTTTTGTCCGTTTTCGTTAACCAAAAACCGGTTTCCGTTTTTTGAAAACCATTGTTTTCGTTCGCTATCCGAAACTTTTTTGTTAATTGCAGTCTTACTAACTCCTAACTCATCAGCAAGTTCTCGAATTGTTTTTAAATTTTCACTCATGATCTATATCCTGCCTTTTAACGATTGGTA
>NZ_JABFNJ010000002.1:0-31099 GCF_013414845.1 Leuconostoc sp. DB-1 | reverse complement strand
GCCTGTCAATGCACCAACCAGACAAAGGGAGAAATACGTAGACTTCCTCAATACAAACTAACGCCGGCTAAAGGGCATTAAATGCAGCTGATAAACCTGCACGGCACCACGGCTATAAGCCCTTTCGATTGATTATGACTAAGACGTTTATATGAGCACACCCTGACCAATTGATGCACCCAGTTGAATTGAAGGACCTTCCCGCCCAGCATTAACCATACCATAGCCAAATCCTGATATAAATTTCCGCCACAATGTCGACCACCAGTTTATTTTTAGTTCACCCATAATAGACCTTCAACCTGTGGAATGCCGGAACCGGATATATTAGGTTCTTTGTTTAACATCCATGAAACAATTAAAAAACAAATTAATTAGCAGTTATCACTAAAAATATAACGCTATATTGCCATGTGAAATATCGAGATACAGCGTTTGCACAAATTGAAGCAATTTTCAATTGTCCAGCGGAAGACACTAACACTATTCCTGTTAAAAAACTATAAGTGTGCCATATAATACTACTGACAGCTTGATGTATTGAGTCTAATTCTTTTTTAAACATAAATCAGTTTACAACAAAAAGGGGGTTGATTCCAAATACAGAAAAATTTAACGATTTCTTAATATTCTCATTCTTGATTAAACAGAATCAACGAATCGTTTGTGTATGTATTAACAAAACATCAAAGACATTTAAAAACACCTGTGAAAAAATTTGTAATCCTTGGCATAAAACTTATAACTAGATATCGAATAACAGCACCTAGCCCAGCAGCTAAACAGAAATACAAATAAAAGTTAAAAAAATTCACTGATTTAATCTCCGATTTTTTCCTACATTTTCCCAAAAACAACTGCAATGTAAGCCAGTATAAACTAATAATGTATAAATAATACTAATTAAAAATTTTCTCTACCTAATTGATTAATTTGAAGTAAATGTGCTGAATGTTGTAAAGCCACCCAGATACCCGTCCTATAAAATTTTTTAAAATTAAAGAATAGTCATAGCTGTCAGGAATGACTGCTCCGATATAGCAAGGAGAATGATCCTAAAACATGATGACTACTATAACCCAAGGACTACTCCCAATATGTGGAATTTCGGTAATTAGTAGCCTGAACAACCTAATGACCCACAAAAATACTACAAGACAACTAGTCAGCAGGGTACTATCTTTTAATATTTCATGTTTTCTCCTAAACATACTTGTTAACACTTTAAAAGTATAAAAATCAAATTTATATTTATAGTGTCCTTCAAAGTAAAATTACAGATGTGGAAAATAATTTACTGATATCATCATGTATCTAAAATGCACGTTATACCAAACCTAAATTGGGATACTACATGAAAATAGAAAAGAGATAATTATGATCAGTTCAGTACAATTTGAAAACCAAAATGTTATTCAACCTATCAAACAAGACTGCATGCAAGTAAGGAATTCGTTTTTTTAAAAAATGATTCTTGCGGAAATGGTACAAAATAGATAACATGAAAATAACTTAGCACCAAAAATTGTAAATATAACGCTTTCTGATGACATACGCCCTTAAGCAACGTATATACGTTGAGTCAACAATATCAAATAAGATCCGAATTTCGTATACTAATATCAAGAACGCCATACACCCGATGAAGTATCGCTTAGTACGACCATTCATTACTAACCCATTTAGTATTAATGGATTATTAAACAACACACCTGAAAATTAGTTTAAAATGCTAAATAAAAACAAGCAAAATGATCTATGAAATAGAAATAATTGGCAAAAACAGTGAAAGTGGTATAATATAAATATAAATAAAAAGACCCATGTTAGGTACATGACCTTTAAGTCACAAGCGTGCTTCAGCGTTGGTAGTTGTTATTTTGTTAATAAACTAAAATAGTCATTCACGAAAACCCCTAGAACCGGCCAAAGTTAAGGGGTTTTTGTTTACCTATTTTTAGACTTGTTAATTTCTTTTAGTAGTTCGACTACTTTCGTAGCTAAAACAACCAGAAATGTGATCAACACAATTACCGCGGTCTAACAGACCATTTGGTGTTATCCTTTCAGGTAGCCTTGAGTTTCAACAATAAGCGTCACCCCAACTATCAGATTCCACCAGCCCTTAACTTGCTTGCAATAAAATTATATCATAACCTAATCTTCACAAAAAAATATGACAGCTTTACAGTTATTAGTGCAATAAACTTTGAGTAGTTTGCACTTTTTCAAAGTCATGCTATACTTGGCTTTATATACTGCAACTTAGTTATGCAATTTTAAAGAGGTATAAAATGACAGTTTATGGTTATGCACGGGTTTCAACAGCTGGACAATCTTTATATGAACAAAAAGAGACTTTGAAAAATGCCGGGGCTGAAATGATTTTCAGTGAAAAATATTCAGGTACAACTACATCACGACCACAGTTTAAAAAACTTGTCAATCTAATTGAACCTAATGACACATTGATCGTCACCAAGTTAGATCGCTTTGCTCGAATACACGTGAAGCATTAAATTTAATTGATGATCTTCTGAAACAAAAATTGTGATTAAAGTTCTAAACTTAGGAACAATTGACAATACCCAATGGGTCGCATGATTGTAAGAACATTACTTTCGGTTGCGGAAATGGAACGCGACATGATTATCGAACGTACGCAGGCTGGTAAGATATTTGCAAGGCAACACATCCCAACTATAAAGAAGGTAGACCCAAAGAAAAAAAGATAGCCGAAACACAGCTATCTTTGAGTATTCTCAAACGCACACAATAAAATCTACAGCAGAAGCTTTCAATATTTCTGTTAGAACAGTACAATACATTAAAAATTGTTTATTCAAGATTAATTATATTAAATTAATGGCAGATGACAAAATATACGTCTTCCAATTGATATGCATATATGATATCAGTTCAGTAACATGGACAAACGCTTATACCAGACTCACACTTTATTATAATCAACCAATTTTACCTAGATTTACAATGCTCGTATACTGAAAATCAGGACTGCTTTATTTCTAGGGCATAATCCGATGCTAATATACTAAAAAATGGACTATTTTTATTCAGTCCGTTATTCACAAGATGTCAAAGATTTCTTGGTTAACTTCACCAAGAAGGCCGTTCACTTAAATCACTAGCAGAAGGATTCGGACCGTCGAACGATTCTATGGATATTTGGGTTAAACAAGCTACTCCAATCTTGATCAAGGGTCAGTCAAAGACTTTAAAATACGTCAAGGAACTAGAGAAGCGCCTCACTATTTTGGAGGAAGAAAACGAAATTTTATCACGCATAGCCTGACAGGCAGCGAGCGGATATTTGACTAGTCAAAAAATAGTTCGTAATGTGGGATTGCCGCTAGTTAATCAATTTTTAGCACAAGGCTACGCGCTTGTGCGTATTTTAAGTCCACTTAAAATCAGACCCAGTACCTATTACAACTGGCACCATTGGCAGTTCAGTCGACAAGAAAAGCGTAGAGAATGCCTAAAACCTTATATCTTGGACGTTTGGAAAACCTTTAAATTTTATGGCTATCGTCGTATTGCTACTTATAGTCAACTAACCAATGACTGCCCGAAAATATCTGAGTATATGACACTCAAATTGATGCTTGAATTAAGGATTAGATCAAGCATGCAAAACGTTATCGCAAACACAAAACCGTTGTGACGGTTTCTCAAAAACTAATCTGATTAGGCACTAGCATGATTTGAGCGGTGTTTGGCAAACAGATATCACTTATATTCAGTTGACTAATCACAGATGGGCCTATTTAGCAACCGTTTTGGATCCTGAGAAGAGAAAAGTATTAGGCTATAAAATTGGCAATACAAGGACAGCCGAACTAGCTACAAGTGCCTTACAGATGGCGTTAGATAATCATCAAAAGCCACTCATTATTCATTCAGATATGGGGTCACAATACACGAGTGCTGAATTTAATACCAAGGGTCAAAATTATGGCTTGAAACATTCATATTCACTCAAAGGACATCCGTACGATAATGGCCGTACGGAAGCGTTTCATTCAATATTGAAGCGTGAAGAAGTTTATTTGAAGGCATACCAGACATTAACTGAGGTCCAAGCAGCCATTGGTTGGTATATCAATTTTTATAATCGCAATCGTATCTCAAATGTCGCCTAATTAACTGAATAAAAATGGTCCAATTTATTGACTTCTAAGCAATAGACTGGGCTACTAGAAATATCTATTTGAGAGGAGCTAACACAGAATTTTAGAATAATCATAATTACCTAAATGAGATTGTTTAACATAAAGTAATTAAAAAATAAACTCATAATGAAAAACTAACATATTCATTATAAGTTTATTTAGCATAAATCCTATTTTATAAGATACCTCACCGGTCTATCCCACGTATCCTTTGAAAATTTATGGATTGATTGAGGAGGCAACACTAGCGAAACCGTTATACCATTATACTCTGCCAACGTTGCGTCAAAGAAACCTGCACCGTAACCTATCCGATAATTATCTTCGCTAAAGGCTACACCGGGAACCACCATTAGATCTATTCCCTTCAAATTTTGTGCTTGATTTTCATCTTGTGTTGGTTCTAGAATTCCGAATTTTGATTTACTCATTAAACTTTCTATATAGTCAAACCATAATAATTTTCCACTACTCACCCTAGGTACTACTACTTTCTTATGGCTTCTCAATGCCTCCTGAATAATGACATCAGTACTCAATTCGTGTTCCATACTTATAGTTACAGCCACTGAATTAGAGTTATTCCAATATGCCTTAGAAAACAGAATTGCCTGTAATCGCTCTTCTTCAGTAATCTTGCTATGGTAATCATATAATTTTAGTTTATCCAAGGTCATTTTTCTTATTTCTTTTTTACTAAGCACTGCTACAAATCTCCTCCAAATTATCTTCAAACTAATCCGATAAAATCTTACTAATTATCTCTTTTAATTCTGGCACAACCTCTTGTTCAAACCACGGATTTTTTTTAATCCATATATTATTTCTTGGTGAAGGATGAACTATCGGAAAATAAAGAGGCAAGTAATTTTTGTAGTTCTTTATTACATCGGTTATCTTGCTTTGATAACCAAGATTCAGATAATATTTCTGAGCATATGATCCCACCAATATAATTAACTGAACATCGGGCATAAGCTCCAATAATTTTGGGTGCCATTTGTTAGCTACTCCTCGTCTGGGCGGTAAGTCACCCCATTTTCCTTTTCCTGGATAGTAAAAGTCCATGGGAATTACGCCAATTTTTCCTGAATCATAAAAGGTATCTTTACCAACCCCGATCCACTCTCTTAATCGATCTCCCGATGCATCATCCCACATTATACCCGAGTTTTGAACTCGTAATCCCGGTGCTTGACCAATAATGACTAATTTTGCTTTTTCCGATACGTGAAATATTGGCCTTAATCCTTTTTTAGTAAACTCCATATTCATTTGATCTGCTGCTATATCATCAATAATACTCATATTCCCCTCCTAACCAATGTATAATAATTATTATAAGCTACTTTATCAAACTTATATTGATTTATTAGTTCACAACTAAACTATAAAAGTCTACCAAGAGTCGTGCAACTTCTTTCTGCATCGCATTAAATTCGGCACGAGTCACTGGCTTACCACTCACGTCAGTCATAACGGTCTGAGCCTTTTTGACCCAACCCGTGACGGTTTTACAGCCAAATGACATTCATTGGCTAGGGAATTAGCAGAATGGCCCTCATTGTGCAAGGCAACAATTGGTGATTTAAATTCAGTTGAGTATCGCTTAGCTTTCATAATAAAAAACTCCTATACTTGATTATCTCGGATTATGCCCTAGAAATAAAGCAGTCCGGATTTTCAGTATACGAGCACTTCTTACTTCACGAGAATAAGCAAACGTATCCGTCTCTAATGCAGAAAACGATTATACCGAAAAAGATCGAATCCTTGAAAAAGAGGCTAATAATATGGCTAGCATATTATTAGCAAATAAAAAATCCACTCAATTATTACTAGATGATAGAAAACCTTTTAATTATTTGCGCAACTCTTTCGGAATTAGTAATCAAGCTATGTGCATCCGCTTATTTAACCTATTCTATTTTCAAACAGCTAAACAGGTCTTTGAAGAAGAAAAACAAGTTAAGAATATTTTTATCTTCTCACAATAAACAATTGCCAACTATATTTATAAAAATTATCAATTAAATATCAAATAAAATCTGCCACCAAACACGGAAACCGCGCGACAGCCAACCGCCACCACAACAGTTAAGATCGCCCGTGGTTATTATTATGATTGTGACTTTTTTTATTGTCTTTAAATCTAAATCAATAGAGAAAACTAAAAGAAGTTGTTGACACAGGAAGTTACAAATGCTTGATTAAGAGTGAGGGAAGTTTTGAGCTGAAGATAGTTTTCCCCTTGTTTTGGGAAGAAGAAAACTTTACTGTTAACAAACACTTGACCGATCGTTCAGTCGTCCGTCACCTTATCCATACAAGCCTTGGTTTTACCCGCCTGCTTTAATTAACTACTTTATTCATTAAACCAATAAAAAAACGCCCTTATTGGCGCTGTATCACTATATTTATTATCTTTTTCGCGTTATACAGCTTAAATACAAGCCCTGTGTCCGTAGACACCGTTTTACCTGCCGAGCCGTTTGTGGCCGCTCTCACCCTACTACACGCCCAGTATGGATTGTTTGTGTAGCACCCACATATTTTTGTACAGTAGTGTCTGGGAAAATGGCACTTGTCTATTTTTTCGTATACCATATACAGCGATTTGGATCTTCCGAGTCACACTAGGTAACTACCCCCTACACGTCATATATGCCATACCCCTTAAAGTGTTTGGCTTCACTCTTTTTGAAATCACCCACATTTACAACACAAAGGTTATGTTATATAATATAGATACACATTCTCGTACATATAAGAATCATGTAGCTATCAAGGATTGCCGTCCTTGGTGGCTTTTCTTTTTGTAATAAATTAATTATCTCAATTTATGTTTATGCACATAATATAACGTAATAGCTACCGCTATGTCAATAATTTTATAAAGTTATTGTGATATGTATATATTTATAAAGTTATATTATTATAAATTTATACTTTTATATTTTGCTACTTTTATATTTTTATGATAGTATAAATTTATAAATTAAAAAAAGTGTTTACGTATCAGTTATTAGCATGTATTGAGTATAAAAATATATTTTTATAAAAATATACTTTTATACTTTTATACTTTTATAAATACATAATTTTATAATTTTATAAAGGAGTTAAGAATGACTAAAGTTATCACAACTGGAAACTTCAAAGGTGGGGTGGGGAAGACAACAAACTCCGTAATGCTGTCTTATACATTGTCTAAAATGGACAAGAAAGTATTACTAATTGACTTAGATCCCCAAGCTAATGCAACAGATTTATTGCTAACAACAATGACTAATATTTATAAAAAGAAACCTGACTTTAAAGAAACACTGTTTGAAGCCATCAAAAATAATAATCCACAGGAAGCGTTAATAAATGTAAAAGATAATCTAGATTTGTTACCATCTTACTCAGACTTACAAAACTATGAACGTTACCTTTATGATAATTTTTCTGATGATTACTCACAAGATCATCACTTAACAAATTTCATTAATGAATTCAAAAATGAATATGACTTTGTATTTTTAGATATTCCACCACAACTGAACAAATTTACAGACAATGCACTGGTAGCCAGTGATTTTGTAATCGTTATACTACAAACACAAGAACGGGCTCTAAAAGGTGCTGAAAAATATATAGAGCACTTATTAGAGTTACAAGATGACTATGGTCTGAATATAGATCTTTTAGGAATACTTCCCGTACTACAACAAAATGGATCAGAACTTGATTTAGATGTCTTGCAAGATGCCACAGAAAGCTTTGGTGATAACAATATCTTCAAAACTCATATTAAACAGATGAACAGACTAAAGAGATTTGATAGAACTGGTATTACCGATAATACTAAGGATATCCACGACAAACGTATACATGCAATATATGGCGATCTCATCAAAGAAACGCTCGAGCGCATAAATATATTTGATCAAAAATAAGGAGCATTTATCATGACTGACAATATTGGACTAAGCTCATTCCGAAAAAAGAAAACAGAGCGCCCAGAAAATATTACACCAGAACTATCAGAAGATATTAACCGCACAATGCCAGAAGACTTGCTAAAGCTTCCACAAAGTAGGCTTACAAGTAAAGACTTACCAAAATCGATTAGGCTCCCATTAAACACACACACAGCCATTAGCACAATTGCCACTTTGCAAAGTAAAAAAATTTACGAGGTAATTAATGATATTGTGGAAGAATATATTAGTAACTTACCTGCGAGTGAAAAGAAGATTATTCGTTCAAGTATTGAAACCGTAAACAATAATCATTAATTAAACTGGTTTATATTTTTAACAAAAGAAAACTAACTTTGTAATGTTTCTAAAAGGAGCAGAAAACAAAAAGTTGCTCTTATACTAAAAAAATGGACTATTTTTATTCAGTCCGTAAAATGAAAGTATAGGAGTATTTTTATGTCAATTCGTTATTCACAAGATTTCAAAGATTCATTGGTTAAACTTCACCAAGAAGGCCGTTCACTTAAATCATTAGCAGAAGAATTTGGTCCGTCGAAAGATTCTATTGCTATTTGGCTTAAACAAGCTACCCCAATCATGATCAAGGGTCAGTCAAAGACTTTAAAAGACGTCAAGCAACTAGAGAAGCGCCTCGCTATTTTGGAGGAAGAAAACGAAATTTTATCACACATAGCCTGACAGGCATTGAGCGGCCATCTTACTAGCCAAAAAATAGTCCGTAATGTGGGATTGCCGCTCGTTAACCAATTTTTAGCACAAGGCTACGCGCTTGTGCGTATTTTAAGTGCACTTAAAATCAAACCTAGTACCTATTACAACTGGCGCCATTGGCAGCCCAGTCGACAAGAAAAGCGTAGAGAATCTCTAAAACCTTATATTTTAGACGTTTGGAAAACCTTTAAATTTTATGGTTATCGCCGTATTGCTGCTTATAGTCAACAAACCGACGGTCCGAAAGTATCTGGGTATATGACACTCAAATTGATGCGTGAATTAGGGATTAAATCCCGCATGCAAAAACGTTATCGCAAGCCAAAAACTGTGGTGACTGTTGATCAAAAGCCCAATTTGATTAGACACTTGCATGATTTGAGCGGTGTTTGGCAAACAGATATCACTTATATTCAGTTGACTAATCACAGATGGGTCTATTTAGCGACCGTTTTGGATCCTGAGAAGAGAAAAGTATTGGGCTATAAAATTGGCGATACAATGACAGCCGAGCTAGCCACAAGTGCCTTACAGATGGCTTTAGATAAGCATCGAAAGCCATTAATTATTCATTCAGATATGGGGTCACATACACGAGTGCTGAATTTAATATTAAATGTCAAAATTATGGCTTGAAACATTCATATTCACTCAAAGGACATCCATACGATAATGGCCGTATGGAAGCATTTCATTCAATATTGAAACGTGAAGAGGTGTATTTGAAGGCATACGAAACATTAACGCAAGTCCAAGCAGCCATTGGTTGGTATATCAATTTTTATAATCGCAATCGTATCTCAAATGTTGCCTAAGTAACTGAATAAAAATAGTCCAATTTATTGACTTCTGAGCACATAGCACTGTTCATTTTTTTAGGCTTATCAATAATAATTGGCTCTTCTTGGTTGATCGTAAACTATCCACAAAAAATTATTTACTTCGTTACTATGATAGTTGGAGTTGTCATAATAATTATGACTAAACCCATTTGGCCCACAAAAAATAGAAATGCTGAATAATTCAGAAATGATTGAGTTAAGGGGCTATAACTATCAATTGTCTCTGTTAAATACTATAAAAAAAGCCTCTAACAAATCAACTTGGCTTGTTAGAGGCTTTTTTTATTTAGATAATATAATAGCCCTTGAAATGTAAGGCTAAATTGAATGGCTAAGCGTTGCTATATAGAGGCGCATAAATACTTTGTTTCTCAATTTTGGCTAGGCATGTTATAATGAATACAGAAAAAGGAAGCCTTGCGCTAACAAGACTTCCCATTATAGAGCCGTATAAGACGGTGGCAAACTTAAAACGATTAAATAACCGCTAGCTTGGCAGAGCTAAGGCGGTTATTTTTTTGTTGGTTTTTAATCAACTCAACAACTAATGCTAGTAAGGTAACTATGAAAGTACCAAACATTAGCATAAGCTGTAAAGCGTCCGATACGGACACTTGGGCTACTCCTTTCCTAGAATGTGAGTTTATAGTTTTTACACCATAAGCACCACCCCCTTAAGGAAATAGCCACCGCCTTAACTTCTCTACTTGAACTATTATACAGGATAAAGCGTGATTTACCTATTGATGATTAATGCTCTAATATCCTGAACGGCTAGTTTTCTATTTTCAATATAAATATAATTATCCGACATGTTTTCAATGAACCCAGATATATTTTTTTTTGGTTTCATGATTGAAGTTAGTTTCATCTAATTGAATAGTCACAGTATAATAATTTGCTAATGCGTGCATTGCATTATGAAATATTTTATCCGTAGTCATTTTGGGTAACTTTTTTCACTATATACATTTTCCTGATCCATTTTCCTTAATGCAGAAGTATGGTCGCTTAAAAAGAAGCCACGCCACTTTTTAATGCCCCTATCTCTATAATCATACTGAAAGTAATTATTGATTAAAGCGCTAAAATCTTGATCCATTTCATTTCTCATTTCAAATTTTTTATTCCTCAATTATACGAACGTTAGTTCCCTTATGCAAGCGGCTCGATTTTAAACTTTTGTTATATTATATATGTAGTTCAAAAATATAGACTAAAAGGAAAATTTTGTTATGCTTAAAATACTAAGTGAATCCATATACCAAATTTACAAGTTTACATCAGGGATAGTATCATGGGGATTAATTAATATACCTGTTAGCTGGTTATCTTTTTTTATAGCCATCATAGGTTTGGCTAGGAATAATCATAATAAATTACGACAAAGATTTGATTATTCATCAGTAACCCACCCATGTAATACAGTTATTACTGTTTACAACGACAGTTTAGTAACAGAAACTTCACGATTTAATGGAATAATAGTCACTGCAAAAAAGCCAAACTTACTACGGAAAAAAGTAATTAAATGGAATTTGAAAAATAAAAAATTTGGACATAATAAACAGCTTTTATTCCCTTTTCATCAAATGGTAAATATTCAGAATAACGAAGAAATAAAACAATCTGATTTTTTTGCTGTTAAGAGCCATGAAATGAGAGAAATTATAATCAATAAAAAAAATTTTTTAAATTCAATAAAAAATAAGCTATACAGTAATATTAAGGCACTTACAAAGTTTACTAATAAGAAAGCATTTTATGTATATTTTGTTTATGAAACGGTTACTGGTAAAACAAGAATGTTTGCTGTTAAAATTATTTTTGATGACCCTATTGGTCAGGATCTAAATATTGACGATTGTAATAAAGTGCTACAAGCTAAATTAAAGTACAATAACTAACAAGTTAAGGGTAAAATACAACTAATATTTAAAAAAAGGGATAGCATTAATAGATGGATTACACTGAATTCTACAAACATGTTCAAAACGAATTGAAAGTTACCGGAACAGATAACCAGTTTCATCTGTATTATGATGAAACAAATAACTTTAGATCTTTTAAAGTAGACGATAAAGGTTTTAATGCTGACGAACATGCCTATTTCATACTTGGAGGAATTGGCATAAAAACCGACTCGCATGACATTGTTGAAGGTGTTGATAGCCTCTTCTCAAAATTTGGTATGCAAGCAAATGCTCAAGAAATAAAGTTTAAGCATATCAAGAATGGTGCCAATAATTTTATTGAGTTAATGGATAAAAAAAGAGTAAAAGTTTTTTTGAATTGGCTTTATGAAAATGACAATGTTTTTATCCACTATAATTATGTAGATAATTTTTATTTCTCTATTGTTGACATTGTTGACTCTTTACCCAATTCAATGCTTCTCGGCATAGAATTTAATCGTGACCTAAAAGATTGTTTGTATCAAATTATGAAAACTGATAAAGAATATTTTACAAACCTTTTCGTTTTATTAGGCTATCCAAATGTTAACAACCCTAAATTACTAATAAATAAAATTATAGAAAAGATAAATGAAATTACCCCATACGGAGATGATTTTTGTTTAGAGTATTTACGACAGATCTTAAAATCAGCAATTAGGTCCAAACTTCCTCTTTTAGAAAATAATGTCGAGGGTGAATTGATAGATAACTACTCTGATCTATACGCACAGAGTATTTATTCTTTTCCAAATTCTCATCACAAATTTGATCATGAATATAATATTGAGCCATTTTTAGCGAATAACCCTATTTATGTAAATGACAAACTAGTAGACTATATTTTTGATGATTCTAAACATTCTCGATTATTACAATTATCTGATTTAACAGTTGGCATTTTAAGACATTGGATGAGTTTCCTTGAAAAAAATTCGGAATCGAAAATTTCAGATATTTTAAACAGTTTATCTAGCAATCAAGAAACAAACATTCGAAAATTACAACAAGTTATGAACAATTCACTATCTGAAAGTCAGGGTTTCAAAATTGGTTCTGGGAGTAATACGTTTGAAAATAAAGTTTCCGATTTCTTAACTTATAAATTTTAACTAGAATAATTCAGATACTCGATTATTACTGACTATAAAAGATCCAGAACATATCAACTTAAGGACGGTAAGAAATTATATTAAATTTAATTTGCGATACAAGATAATGTGCATTAAAAGGTGACATATCTTAACAATTGTGTCGCTTTTTTTTTGTGCCTTATAATTAAAGGTGTTAAAATAAGTCATAACTTACCACCATAAAGCAGTCCAATTAATTTATTGACTTCTAAGTAAAATACCAGGAGTTTTGCTATGAGTTAACTATGATCCTAGGTGGTCACTAAAACATTCCTTAATTCAGGGTCTATAATTATAATAATGGCACTTTAAAGCGCCACAAAGTACATAGAAGACCTTGATACTTATACACCTATGTTGATGGAAGCATTGCATTTAAGTTTATGGTGTATCATGTTGTTATACAAATTAAAATTATAGGTGGTTTAGAATGAAAAAAATTTATTTTTTATGTACAGGAAATTCTTGTCGCAGTCAAATGGCTGAAGGATATGCAAAAAAAATATTGCCGGCAAATGAGTTTCAAATCGAGAGTGCAGGGATTGAAACTCATGGGTTAAATCTAAATGCTGTTAAAGTTATGGCTGAAGATGGAGTAGATATTAGTAGCCACTACTCTAAATTAATTGATCTAAATTATTTGAACACTTCAGATTTAGTTATTACTTTATGTGGTGATGCCAAGGATAAATGTCCTATGCTTCCCCCTCAAACCAAGAGTTTACACTGGCCTTTATCTGACCCAGCGCAAGCCACAGGAACTTTAGAAGAACAACTACAAGAATTCCGTAAGGTTCGTGACGAAATTAAAAAATTAGTTACAAGTTTGAATAACTACGTTCATTAATAAAAAAACGCCATATAGTGCCGCAGCAAAACAGTCCAATTAATTTATTGACTTCTAAGTAAAATACCAGGAGTTTTGCTATGAGTTAACTATGATCCTAGGTAGTCACTAAAACATTCCTTAATTTAGGGGCTATAATTTATAGGATGACTCCTAAATCTAAAAAGACAAGGCCCATTAATTTATTAACTAATAATATTGAATTTCAATTTCATAGGAAAACTGGTAAACTATTCAACACAATAGTTGAAAAGGTGGAAAGAAAATGTTTGAACAAGCAGTTAACTACAAAAATGGACTATATAAAGAACTATCTAAAATTGGTAAGGGGCTAAGCAGTGATCGACGATTAGAAATTCTTGATCTTTTAACTCAAGCACCCAAATCAGTTGAAACTATTGCCAACGGGGTCGGAATAAGTGTAGCTAACGCCTCACGCCATCTACAAATATTGAAGGACAGTCATCTGGTTAAAACAAAACGAAAAGGCAATCATATTATTTATAGCCTTAGTTCTCCCAAAATTAGTGATTTTGTGCACCTATTAACCGATATTGGCAACAGTGAACTTTCAGATATGAAAACAATTCAGGATAAATCAGACGCTCAAGATAACGTTAAAACCATTTCCTTAAAGCAAGCTCAAGAAGAATACAAAAATAGCTTTGTCCTTGATGTACGACCTTCTGATGAATATGCAGCAGGCCACATACAATCGGCAATTAATGTCCCATTGGAAACATTAAAAGAATCAATGCCCAAATTACCTAAAGATCAAAAAATTATTGTTTATTGCCGTGGAAGACTATGTGCTAATTCCAACATTGCCACACAGATCTTAAATAGAAATGGTTTTGACGCAGTTAGTTTAAATTCAAGTTACTATGATTGGAATAAAATAACAGAATAAACAGTTTAAGCACGATTTAGTCATTTATTGATTAAATCGTGCTTTTATATTGACTTACAAAAAGTATGTGATATTATTAAACTATTCAATCAAACAATTGAATAATTGAAAGGCGGTGACATAACTTGTCTACTATTGGTAAAACGCTAACCTTAATTAATTTTGAGAATAATTGGTGCGCCCAGTGTTATACGCAGCGACCAATAATAAATAAGATTAGCCATGACTTTAATTCATATTTAAACGTTCGGGTAGTGAATTCAGATGCTCACCCAGAACTAGCAAAAAAATACAATGTTTATTCCGCACCCAGTACTATTTTGCTGCGTGATGGAAAAATCGTTGAAAAAATTACCCGTTTTATTGATCAATCACAATTAACAACTTTAATTAAATATTACCTATAAAGGAGCGACTCTTATGGTTAAGAACTTAACTGACAAAGACTTTGTGAAAGAAACTAGTACCGGTGTTACATTAACTGATTTTTGGGCTACTTGGTGTCCTCCATGTCGAATGCAAGGACCGATTATTGAACAACTTGATAAAGAAATTGGCGATAAAGTCAAAATTACTAAAATGGACGTAGATGCAAATCAAAAAACACCAATAGCATTTGGAATTATGTCTATTCCAACCTTAATTATCAAAAAAGATGGCCAAGTAGTTGATAAGCTGGTTGGCCTCCACAGTAAGGATCAACTTAAAACCGTTCTTGCTCAATATACTAATTAGGTTAAGAGGGGAGAAGCTGAATGGAACAACTATCAGTAATGAATAAAAAAGAATTTGATAAAAAACTGAAGAATGGAAAATATATTTTAGTTTTTATGGCTTCTTGGTGCCCTGATTGTAGCTTTATCAAGCCTCATCTACCAGAGATTGAACAAGAATTCAAAGATTACACTTTCATCAGTGTCGATCGTGATGAGAATACCGAATTGGCTCAAGAACTAAATATCTTTGGTATTCCAAGCTTCGTTATTTTTAGAGATGGGCAAGAAATCGGAAGACTTGTCAATAAAGATCGGAAGACTAAAGAAGAAGTCGAAAATTTCATTACCAACACTATTAACTAATGAAGAAGTTTTTTACTATCCTTGGCGGTATGGGGACGTTAGCAACTGAAAGTTATGTCCGACTCCTTAATAAGAAAACTGAAACCCATAAAGACCAAGACTATTTAGATTATATAGTGGGTAACCATTATTGATGCACAAGAAGTCATTGTTAATCGTTCATTGGATAAGGGATTAGCGTTACGTGACGACTAATAAGTAGATTGGAGTGAAATTTAATGAGGAAATATGATGTAGTAGTGATTGGGGCCGGTCCTGGTGGAATGACCGCTGCCTTATATGCAGCACGAGCTAATTTAAATGTAGCAATGCTTGATCGCGGTATTTATGGTGGACAAATGAACAACACCGATGACATTGAAAACTACCCTGGTTTTACAACAATTAAGGGGCCTGAACTTGGTGAGAAAATGTATCAAGGAACCGTTAAGGCCGGAGTGAATTTTGTATACGGTGATGTCCAAAACGTTACCGTTGATGATCAACAAATGAAGCATATTCAAACCGATAGTGACGAGTTAGTAGCAAGCGCAGTAATTATTGCAACAGGATCTAATAATCGAAAATTAGGTGTACCAGGTGAAGAAAATTTCTCCGGAAAAGGGGTTTCTTACTGTGCAGTATGTGATGGTTCTTTCTTTAAAGGAAAGAACGTGACTGTAGTTGGCGGTGGTGATTCAGCAATTTCTGAAGGATTGTACTTAGCTAATGTCACTGATGGAGTTAATGTCATTCATCGTCGCGATCAGTTACGGGCACAAAAGGTATTACAAAATCGTGCTTTTGATAACGATAAGATAGATTTCACTTGGAATACTAGTGTGACAGAGATTTTAGGTGATGAAAATCATGTTACTGGAGTAAAAATTCATAACAATCAGGTCGGTGATGATACAACTCTAGACACTGATGGAGTTTTCGTTTATGTCGGTAACTTTCCAAACAGCCAAATTTTCAATAATTTAAATATTACCGATCAAGCTGGTTGGATTATAACTAACGATCAAATGGAAACAACAATTCCTGGAATCTATGCAATTGGTGATGTCCGGCAAAAGCAACTGCGGCAAATTACAACTGCGGTTGGCGATGGTGGTATTGCTGGGCAAAACGCCTTTGAATATTTCGAAGCCATAAAGCATCGGCAAACGGTTAAAGATTAAAGAGAGGAAAATTACTTTATGGAAATCAAATATTGGTCAGACATTGCTTGCCCCTTTTGTTATATCGGTTCTAACCGAATGAAACGAGCAATGAAGGAAATTGGTATTTATGACACAACTGAATTAGAGTTCAAATCATTCGAGCTTAACCCTGCAACACCAAAGGAAACCGATGAAGGATACATTAATCACTTCACTCAGGGAAATAAGGCAATGGAGCCACAGGCCAAAAAGCAAATGGCTTACATCGAACAAATGGCGCATAACGATGGTCTACCAATGGATCTTGACAGTGTAGTACCTACAAATACTATGGATGCGCACCGGATTATTAAATTCGCAGAAGCTACAAATGATCCTGATTTGACTGAACGAGTAATTAGACGCTTCTACCAAGTTTACTTTAGTGATGGTCAATCGATTTCTGACCATGATGTGCTATTAAATGCGGCAATGGAAGCTGGGCTTGCTAAAGACGAAGTAGAAAAAGTGCTTAATTCTAACCAATATCATCAAGCTGTGGTCAATGACGAGGCAGAGGCTCAACAATCCGGTATTCATGCTGCACCTTTTTTTGTAATCAATAATAAGTATGCAATTAGTGGTGCTCAACCATATGAAGTCTTTGTTAAAGCCTTAAAGGGAGTTCAAGCAGAAGAAAATTAGGAGGAATTTACGATGACCGAAGATAAGCCACAATTTAATACAATATTTGGCGATAATAATGATGCTGCTGTATGTGGGCCAGACGGTTGTAATATCGCTGAACATCAAAAGCAAACTGAGGATAAGAAGAAAACAAAATAAATGGAGGAAAGCTATAAATGAAGTTTGACTACGTTGTTATTGGCAGTGGGCCATCAGTTTATCGTTTCCTATTGGGAATGCAGAATAGCGGAAAGAAAATCGCGGTTGTTGAAAAGAATCGGTTTGGCGGAATTTGCCCTAACGAAGGCTGCGAACCCAAGATTTTCTTAGAAGGAGCAGCACGAGCAACCTTAACTTCAATGCGTTTGCAAGGTAAGGGAATTACTCAACCAGCTAAGCTTGACTGGAAAGAACTTATTCAGCAAAAGAATAAGGCTATGGCGTCATTCCTAAATAATATGCAAAGTATGTATGAAGGCCTGGGTGCGACTACCATCAAGGGTGAAGCATCATTTGTTGATCAACATACCATTGAAGTTAATAATAAAAAAATCACTGCTGATAATTTTGTAATCGCAACCGGAAAAAAGCCGCATCCTCTTAACATTCCTGGCCACGAGTACCTACTTACTAGTACTAACCTTTTTGAACTCGAAGATACTCCAAAGAACGTCGCAATTATCGGAAGTGGTTACGTTGGTATGGAATTTGCTACATTGTTGTCTGCTGCCGGGGTTAAAGTAACAGTTATTGTCCGATCTGGCCAACCACTAGAGGGATTTTACAGCCAACACGTTCATCAGTTAGTTGATGAAATGAAAAACTCACTTGGTATTAATTTTATATTTAACACAAATGTTACAGCTGTTACCGAAGCACAAACTGGCTATGAGGTTCAATCAGCTAACGGCAACCTTGGCACTTTTGATAAAGTTATTAATGCCAGTGGTAGAGTTCCTGAAATTAATGCATTGAAACTTGATAATGCTGGTGTAGAGTACAGCAACCGCGGAATTAAAGTTGATAAATATTTGACCACATCAGCAAATAACATTTACGCAATGGGCGATATTGTTGATAAAACCGCACCAGCATTAACCTCTACGGCACAGTTTGAAGCAGACTACTTAAGTGCCTTACTTACTAATAAAACAACTGAACCTCTTAGGTACCCAGTAATTGGAACCGTTACGTTCACATTCCCCCAACTCGCTCAAGCTGGAATTAGTATTGATAAAGCAAAGGAAGACAGTAATTATTCAATTAAAGATATTGATATTACTCAAGGTGACTTTCTTTATGCTGGAACAGATGATCACGCACGATTATCATTAGTCTTTGACAAGCAAAATCATCTCGTGGGCGCTGCTGAAATTAGCCAAACAGCAGTAGATGATATCAATTCACTAATTCCTGTTATGGCAATTGATGTTGATCCAGAGGTTTGGAAAGAAAAGATGCTAATGGCTTTCCCTGGTTTAGCATATAAAATTAGAACATTAATTTAACAACAAGAGGGTCTATTTGTGATTAATGACCCCTCAAAAAGACTATTAAAACAACCCTCATTATCTGACTAGTAGATACCGGGGGTTGTTTTTTTATAAAATGATATAATACTCCCTAGATAGGAGAAAACGTATGTCTAGACAAAAACGATCAATCAAGGAAAATAATGATAAATTAAAAGTTCAATTAGAACTCCTCCGTAGTTATACGGAACACTTTGACTCAGGTATGATTCATATGGCTTTGCCAATGGCTACACAGGTTCGTGTATTAATACATCAAACATTATTGACTTCTGAGCACTTTTTCATCCGGCTGTTGTCGGCGCCGATCATTGTGCGATCGGGGGTGGGCATATGAATTCATTGATTAGTTTAGAAAAAGTTAATTATCAAATCGCTGATCAACATATTTTACATGATGTTGATTGGCAGATTCCAGCTGGGGCTCATATTACATTGACGGGACCATCCGGTGGTGGGAAAAGTACGTTATTACGGATCATTGCGGCCATGATTTCTAAAACAAGTGGGACCTTGATTTTTGATGGGCAGCCGATTGAAAGTTATGACCCAATCATGTATCGGCGGCAAGTCTCATATTGTTTCCAACAACCGACGTTATTTGGTGAGACGGTGGCAGATAACTTAGCTTTCCCGTACCAAATTCGTAAGCAAGTCATGGATACGCAACGAGTGGTAACGGCGTTAAATAATGTTGGGCTGTCCGAACGAACCCTGCATCAGCCGATTATCGAGCTTTCCGGTGGTGAACGGCAGCGGGTCGCGCTGATTCGCAACATCTTATTCTTACCAAAAGTGTTGTTATTAGATGAGGTGACAGCTGGTTTGGATGAAAATAATAAGCAAATCGTGCACGCCTGGTTACGACAGTTAAATGAGCAGAATCACGTGACAACGATCATGATTACTCATGACGCGACAGAGATTGCTGCGGCAGATCAGTTAGCGAAAGTGGTTGCTGGCAGATTGGAGGTACACGCATGAATTTAGCAGTTAATAATACGTCGCTATTTTTGGCGGCAATGTTAGTGCTCGTCGCGTTAGGAATTAGTTTGTGGCAGAAACTTGGCTTAGATAGGGACATCGTCATTGGTGTCGTGCGGGCTGTTGTACAACTATTTATCGTGGGTTACTTGCTAAAGTATATTTTCCGAGTCAACAATTTGTGGCTAACGCTGGCGATGATAGGCTTCATTATCTTCAATGCGGCTTGGAATGCGAAAAAACGGGGGCCGGGGATTGACCATGCATTAGCCATTTCGTTATTAGCCATTTTTGTTAGTACGGGGGTAACACTCGGCGTCCTCGTGCTATCTGGTGCAATTAAGTTTGTGCCATCGCAAATGATTCCCATTTCTGGTATGATTGCGTCGAATTCAATGGTCGCAATTGGGCTGGCTTATCGCAGCCTCAATAGTCAGTTTCATGACCAGCGGCAAGCTGTGCTTGAACGTTTGGCGTTAGGGGCTGGTCTACTTGATGCTTCGATTGCCATCGTGCGTGAGGCGATTCGTACGGGTATGTCACCAACCATTGATTCGGCAAAGACTGTGGGTCTAGTCAGTCTGCCAGGGATGATGTCCGGTTTGATCTTTGCAGGGGTCGATCCAGTACGGGCCATTAGGTATCAAATTATGGTCACGTTCATGCTCTTATCAGCGACTAGTTTGGGGTCAATCATTGCGTGCTATTTAGCTTACCGTAATTTCTATAATGAACAAAAACAGTTGAAGTAATGACTCCTGATTGCAGTCCCGCGGGGAGTCCTTTATGATGGAAACTGATCTTTTTTGTCCGAACAGCGTTCGGATTAATTTTACAATCTACCACTACGATAAAAATAATTGGTCATTCATTGACAAAAGTGAACCAATTATAGGCAAGGACTGTTCTATTATTGAGGTTAAATAGATATGCAACAAATCGTACTCCCAATCAAAGACTCTAACGTCTTAAAAATGGTGCAAGACACCTTACTAGATAGTTTTCGGGCAGGTCGCCGTAACTACACCATCTTTCAAGTTGGCAAAGCCACCCTGCTGCGGGTGAGTGATGTGATGACGTTAAAGAAATCCGATGTCTATAATCCAGATGGCTCTGTTAAACACACGGCCTTTATTCATGATAAAAAGACCGGTAAAGCAAATACACTATATTTAAAGCCCGTGCAACAAGACTTGTTGCAATATCATGATTGGCTAGTCCAACAGAATATCAATTCAGACTGGTTATTTCCCTCAACGGCCCATCCAGACCGTCATATCACTGAGAAGCAGTTTTATAAGGTGATGGCACGCGTTGGTGATCTCTTAGGCATCAACTATCTGGGCACACATACCATGCGTAAAACAGGCGCCTATCGCGTTTATACGCAATCAAACTACAATATTGGTTTAGTCATGCACTTATTGAATCATTCGAGTGAGGCTATGACGCTTACTTATCTGGGGTTAGATCAAGCAAGTCGCGAAACAATGTTAGATCAAATTGATTTTGGGTAATAACGCCAACTAATCTCCCTGAATTAGCCCGTATTTGTTCATTTTGACGCCACTATGGAGGTATTTTTAATGACTAGGATTACTAAGGCACAATTAGACAACATCATTACACGTTGCCACCATCCGAGGTAATTGGTGCCCCATTGTCTGAAACTGCAACTAAAGGGTTGCTAGGTAATACTTTTTGAGTCATAATTTTAGACGCTCCAATTTTTGAGTATTTGGTTTGTTTTTCACTAACAAAATATCATAACAAAGAGATCCTATGGTTTTCACCCAACGGGTGAAAGCGCAAAACCCGCTGAAACGGTATTAACTTGCTGTTTCAGCGGGTTTTTGTTTGTCTTGATGAATAATCCGGGTATTAAGTTCTACACCATCTCACTTTTCTCGACCATAGAGCGTTTTTCTAGATATCCCCGAACAGATTTACTCACCTGTTTGGGGTTTTCTTTACAAAAAAGTGTTTTTTGTCAGCAGGCGTGTTGGTAACCACTAAAAGTAACTCCCTAAGGACACCATTTTCGATGACGTAATATAACATATCGTTTCTTTGTATACATGGTTAGCTATTACAGGTCGACTCAATTAAAGGTGTTCTAAAAATATAATTTAAAATTTTACCCGGATTATTTCTAACGAATCGACAGGCAAGCACCCTGATGCGCTATACTCTGCTGATTTAATGGACGCAGCTAAAGAAGAAGCTAAGCGTCGAGGATTGTTTGACTTAAATAATCTATAACTGATTACCATATAACTAAATATCTAAAAAGAAAAACGTCTTGAATATTCAAGGTGTTTTTTTGTCTACAAATAATAATTCAGTAAGATACCAACGCCATAAGCAACAATTGCAGCGACGTACCCGATAGAAAGTGTGCGTAGAATTTCTGTTCTTACTTTCTGCTCTGACAGGTTGGCCTTCACCCAGCCTAGCAACGCCAAAGAGACACCGACGATGACAAAGGCGATTGGAAAGGCGATGGCTTTGTCGTGAATGAACGCATTTGTAATTAAGTAGGCACCTAGTGGAATTAAACCGAAGACGTTAAACGAAATGAATGTCGCGATACCAGCTGCCAATGCTTTACTTTTTGATTGATTGTTATCCGATGTTGCTGACAGGTAGGCACCGGCCCCCATTGAAAAGCCATCGGCTAATAAGTTTGAGAATCCCAAAATGATGATAACGATGTTTGAAACGTTACCACCGACCGATCCAGCAACGACTGCGAACGTCGTGATAATGCCATCTAAGCCACCGTAGACGATGGCTGAAACGTGTTTTTTCATTTATTTTCTCCAGTTTCTCTCAGTGGTGATAAAACCAATATATAAGAAAAAAGTGACCAATTATCGGTAATTTCACATCGGATTAAAAATGTTTCAAAAACGAAACAAATAAAACCCGGATTATTCATGCACTAAATTTTTAACCACAGCTAAATCAGTAAAATACGATAAAACACCTTGAAACTGCCAGTACCTTGGCACAGTTTCAAGGTGTTTTTTCGATTGAGCGTTTTTTGAGAAAAATAGGAACACTAAAGCCAGCCAGATTTTGCTATTTTTTTGAAAATCTACTTCGTTGTTTTATTGCCACAAAGCATTTAGTCGTTCCCAAGCTCGCCAGAACAGACCATCGAATTGTTCTTGGATGCGGCTATCTAACGTCAAAATCACCTTGCGGGCGTGCTTAGTGACACACGTCCACCGATTTTTAACAAACGGCAAACTGTAGTGTAGTTAAAGTGATGTTTTGTTTTTAAATATGTTGTTCCCTTAATCTTAACATACCAATAGTTTAACATCGAATATGATTGATCAACCATTTTTCATCGGAAGTATTCTAGCAAAATCTTACATTTTCATTCCCATTTTTTCGTACGACTCCATACCTGCCATCCAAAGATTAGATAACTCAATACCACGCTCCTCAGCTAACGCGTTCATTAAAGTATTCATATCCATTAACTGATACTTCTGATGCGGCTTTTTTGGATCTACTATCTCTATTTGTGCCATCATACCACCATCTTCATGTTCTAAAATATGGCAATGATACATATATATACCAGGTAAATCAAACTTAACTAGTATTCGAACAGTTTCTCCTGGGTTAACTCCAATGGTGTCTTTGAAACCGTTCTCATTTGGATATGGATCTTTTCCATTACGTGTTATTACTAAAAAGCGAGTGCCGTGTATGTGAAATGGGTGAACCATTCCCGGTTTTTCGTTACTATTCGTGACATCCCAATACTGATACTCTCCAACTATTTGCTCGGCATCAATGCGTTCCATAGCAAATTTCTTGTCATCTATGGCAACACTTTCATCCATTCCTTGCATGACGACATGTCGAATGGGTAATGACGTTTCAACTGACGGTTTCTTTAAATTAATTAAATGATCGGGAATTTTTGTAGTATCTTTTGCGAAATTGTGAATGCGGAACTTTAATAGTGGCACTTGATCAGTATATAAGGTTACCTCATCATCTTCATGATATTGGCTAAAATCAATAATGACTTCTGCACGTTCAGCACAGCCCAACATTAAACCTGTCAGCTTGATTGGCTTGGGTAATAGAGAACAATCCCCCGCAATCTGATCAAATGGCAAATCATCGGAAAAATGCAAACGCCATTCCCGACGGTTAGCACCATTTAGAAAACGTAACCTTATTTTTTGTGTTGTGACATCGAAGTATGGGTTGACTGTTCCATTGATAACAGCCGTGGGACCTGCAACACCATCAGGATCATAATCGGCACGATAATCAAACTGATTATCTTTGTGAAAATGTCTATCTTGTAAAATAATTGGAATATCATCTACTCCATAATTTCTTGGTATTGATAATTGAGATTCATGCTCATCTTGAACAATAACCATTGTAGCTAATCCTTGCCACACCTGTTCTGCTGTGGATGGACATGGGTGAGCATGCAACCATAATGTCGCAGCGGGCTGATTCAACGTAAAATTAATATGTTTGATTTCCCCTGGGTAAACAGGCGCGTGACAACCCCCATCAACATAAGGGCCACTAACATCAGCTCCATGCCAATGAAAAGTAGTTAATTCTGGCAGGTCATTCTTCAAAGTGATATGATTTTTTTGACCGCGGTGAAATATAATAGTCTTACCTAAAAAATTAGCATTATAACCCCATGTCTGTGTCTTTTCCCCTGGCAATATTTGCGATTTCCCTGATTTTGCAGTGACGGTATAGTAGATATCATTTTTAGACTCTCTATCTGCTTTTAAAATAGGTGGTATATTTAAAGGCATTTCCGGGGCATTATTTACTATGAGAGGTACATATCCGCCATCATGTAGATCAAAAGCCGGCTCATCAAAGAAATATTTTTTATTGGACTGTTCCATTTTAATTTTCCTCTATATTTTTAGCAGTGTACTTACTGAAAATTGAAATTACAGGATATGAATGATCACTCTTCATCTCAAATTCTAGCACTTTTTAGTAATTATGAATAATATTAGCATTCTGAAGAGTGTAATTATTTTAACTATTTAATCATGTTACGCTCATAGTCGATATTATGAAAAGCTATTTAAGTAACTATAAAAAGTTATCTAATTTAGAGCGCAACAAAATTAGCGGATGACATTGGATTGGCGACGTTTTAGGGGCAATTGGACATGTATACCATCCAGCCGACCCTCAAAAGGTTCTAGATCAATTGAATGGCAAGACGCAACCTAAACCTGGACACCAATATAGTCCATATGGGTATTATTAATTTAACGAATTAACATAATGTAGCTTATCTAAACTAAAAAGCGCCAAACCTGAAATAAATAGGGTTTGGCGCTTTTTCTGTGATCTGTTCTTGTGAATTGAGCTAAAAATAATTGGTCTAGCTCTCACAATGCTGGTAGCAAGGCTTTTAGGATTTGTGAAATTTTAGTCCGTGAGCGGTTTATGAGACGGCTGTTTGTGCTTTTTGCGGAGGCGTAAACGGACCACCAATTTGTGTTGGGCGACTTCTTCGTCAGACAACGTTAACTTCTCATCAATTGAGAACGAGGTCGTTTTGTAATTTTTGGCCAGGACAACCGCATAAACAGCCTGGTCAATCTGTTCACTTTGTTCTGGTGTTAAGGCAAAGGTGTACTGCTTATCACCGTATACTATCGATTTATCGGGCGCAACGCGTGTAAAGCGTCCTTTAATCGCATTGTATGTCATATAATCCTCCTTAATCGTAAATAGCTTGATAGCAACCTAAAAATGATTTATATAATAAAAAATGCCATCTTACAGGCGATTTTTATCATCATATTTTCATTATTACAGCGATTTTTACACGAATATTTTTTCGCTGTAACCCTACTCCCCGTAAGCATGAGGGTTGTTTGCCTGTTGGCTTTTTTGTAAATTTAACCCCCCTATTAGTGATTTGGGGGTTAAAGAAATTTTTTGAAGCGCCTTTAATTGTCAAAAATAACAGTCTAGCCATCATACTATCAGCGTCACTGTATTTTAAAGTGGGCCACCAGGCTTGCCCAGCGTACTGGCCCAAGCCTTTGAAACAGCAGAGCTGTTTCATGGCAATTATTGTTTATAATTATACACTGTCTTGCCCTGAAAGGAAACTTGCTTCAAAAAAAGACAAACAAAAAGAGCTGGTGTTCCTACGCACTAGCCCTTTTTACTAGAGAGGTTAATCTCCATGTATTTCTTCCTGTCTATATTATAGCATTGTATTAGTATCATTTCAAAACATGATATACTTAAAAAGCTGTTGTTTCCTACTATACGCGACGGCAAGGAGGTGAAACTCCATGATATATTTCTTCCAAGAACTCACACAATTGTTCAACGCAATCTGTGTTGCTGTTGTGACGTTCGCAATCAAACATTATTTTGATGATCTTAATGATCGTTAAAATAATGTGGGCACCTTAAGGGTGCCTTTTTGTTTGCTTTTATTGTATAACACCTATTAATTGCGATAGTCCACTACAATTTTTTTGTTATTATACACTTACGTTTACCGATTATTTTAATGTGGTTAAGCTGACATCAGCTTGCCCCGCGCGGGTAGCGTTCTGCATGACATGCTCCCACTGAAGGTGATCATGCAATGATAAATTGCCCTGTCACGGCGTGACCCGCCGGAGGTTTTACAAGCCGGATAAGTGGCGCTGTAAAATAGCAGTTTCCCCAGCAGGAAGGGGAAACGCTACTGGCATCGCTTGTCGATGACGCGCCTCGCAGAGCCTGTCCAAAATAGAATTTTGGTATAACAGGCTATACCAGATTTTTAACGGTGTTATACTGGTCTTGGAAAACCTTTTTCGAGGAGGCATTTTTGATGGCGCATTTAAAGAAAAATACGCGTGGCGCAGTCCCTGGTTTAGCAGTCCATTTTGAACGTAAAACTGACCATCACACTAACAAAGAAATTGATGTGTCGAAAACCTATCTGAATCAAGAGCTCATGGCGGATGGTTCAGATATGCTGTCACGTTTCAATGCGCGTTTAAATGACGTTTATTGCATGAAAAGAGACGATGTGAAGGCGTTAGCCACTTGGATTGTTACTTTTACCTGAAGAACTTGCAGAAGCGCCCTACGAGCAACAGAGCGCCTTTTTTTGCTCAGAAGTCAATAAATTGGACTATTTTTATTCAGTTACTTAGGCAACATTTGAGATACGATTGCGATTATAAAAATTGATATACCAACCAATGGCTGCTTGGACTTGCGTTAATGTTTCGTATGCCTTCAAATACACCTCTTCACGTTTCAATATTGAATGAAATGCTTCCATACGGCCATTATCGTATGGATGTCCTTTGAGTGAATATGAATGTTTCAAGCCATAATTTTGACATTTAATATTAAATTCAGCACTCGTGTATGTGACCCCATATCTGAATGAATAATTAATGGCTTTCGATGCTTATCTAAAGCCATCTGTAAGGCACTTGTGGCTAGCTCGGCTGTCATTGTATCGCCAATTTTATAGCCCAATACTTTTCTCTTCTCAGGATCCAAAACGGTCGCTAAATAGACCCATCTGTGATTAGTCAACTGAATATAAGTGATATCTGTTTGCCAAACACCGCTCAAATCATGCAAGTGTCTAATCAAATTGGGCTTTTGATCAACAGTCACCACAGTTTTTGGCTTGCGATAACGTTTTTGCATGCGGGATTTAATCCCTAATTCACGCATCAATTTGAGTGTCATATACCCAGATACTTTCGGACCGTCGGTTTGTTGACTATAAGCAGCAATACGGCGATAACCATAAAATTTAAAGGTTTTCCAAACGTCTAAAATATAAGGTTTTAGAGATTCTCTACGCTTTTCTTGTCGACTGGGCTGCCAATGGCGCCAGTTGTAATAGGTACTAGGTTTGATTTTAAGTGCACTTAAAATACGCACAAGCGCGTAGCCTTGTGCTAAAAATTGGTTAACGAGCGGCAATCCCACATTACGGACTATTTTTTGGCTAGTAAGATGGCCGCTCAATGCCTGTCAGGCTATGTGTGATAAAATTTCGTTTTCTTCCTCCAAAATAGCGAGGCGCTTCTCTAGTTGCTTGACGTCTTTTAAAGTCTTTGACTGACCCTTGATCATGATTGGGGTAGCTTGTTTAAGCCAAATAGCAATAGAATCTTTCGACGGACCAAATTCTTCTGCTAATGATTTAAGTGAACGGCCTTCTTGGTGAAGTTTAACCAATGAATCTTTGAAATCTTGTGAATAACGAATTGACATAAAAATACTCCTATACTTTCATTTTACGGACTGAATAAAAATAGTCCATTTTTTTAGTATAAGAGCAGTGGTATCTGGCCATTACTATCCGTGATATTACTACCCGACAATCTGAAAGTTATAGGAACAATTTTGGCAACGCTTTGGGCACTTTTTTTAACTGGTTGGCTAAGCGCTTGGGCGGGACGAGCACCAATAATTCCAGCTATTTTGCGCAACATATTCACAGGAGTGCTCACAATGGCCTTCACTTATTGGCTTGGAACCCTATTTAAGTAGCAAAATGAAATTTTATAACGCATAACCTGACAGAAACCAATCAGCCATCTGCTAATATAGCAACTTTTATAATTGTAATATCAAATCTTTTTGAACAGTGGTTTCATGATTATCGGAGCTACTATTGTTGAAACGATGACAGCAACAATAAACTCCGCTGAAGTATAATCATCAATAATATGTGATGATATACCTATTTGAATAATCACAAGGGCCATCTCACCTCTAGAAATCATGCCTGCCCCAATTGCACTTGAAACTCTGGTATCTAGACCAGAAATTTTTGCTCCCCATAACGAGCCAACAAATTTTGTGACAATAGCTAAAATACTAAAAATTATAATAGCTGTTATCTTATCTCCCAGTCCCTGGATTACGATTTCAAGACCGATGGACCCGAAAAATACAGGGTAAAAGAAAGAATTACCCATTTTCGTACTGATAACACCAATTTTATCAGAAAAATTATACTTCCTGAGTAGTATACCTAACGCAAAAGCGAGTAATGGTAAAATACTGTTTATCCCCAGTGCACCTCCACCTACTAAAACAGAAAATAAAGTCACCGCAAACAAAGCAATTATGTCATCTATTACAGCCGCCGAAAGTATGATTGCTCCTATTGCAGTGGCTAATTTTTTTTGTTCCGATAGTACAGCTAACGTTATAGAGATTGAAGTTGCAGAGAACACAACACCGGCAAATATGGAAGTCTGTATATTATATCCAAGCAATAAAAATGCAATCGGGAAAGTAATTAAGGGTAGTAGTACCCCCATAACTGCAATGAGTGACGATGCTTTAATGTATCTTTTCATTTCCTTTAAATCCGACTCTAGTCCCGAATTTAACATCAGTAAAAAAATACCTATCTCAGCTATCAAGTGGATTAAATTACTTGACTGTACTATATTAAATATGCTGGATCCTAAAATGATACCTGAAAATAGTTGCCCAACAACTTCAGAAAAACCAAACCAGGTGCCTACCTTTCCCAGAAAAATAGTAACTATGACTAAGAACATGATTAATAGATATTCCATTATTTCTCCTAATATTTAAAAAGCTCCAAAAAATGCTAGTTCCCCGACTAACAATTCTTGAAGCTTGCGCCCAACCGTTTAAATTAAATTAAGTTAAATATACCATAGTTTTATTATTCAAATCAAATTTCGCTATATATTATTGTCCTGATCCTACGATATAATTTTTAAAAAGACATTTTCTGTCTCTAATTAAAAAAATATGATTTTTTATTAGCAAAAAAGGAATATATAGAAATTGTTTAAACAAAGAACTTACACCAAAAAAAGCTGATGGTTAGTACAAAACTAATTTTTATATCATCATACTCCATCTCTTCTTAGGCAAATTTTTATTTTGATACAATTATGTTGAATATAATTTCACTATTACGATGTGCTCACTCAATCAAAACACTCTAAATTACGATAAAGTGATGTTATCTCAATTGAATTTGAAACTAAAGCTGGTTCCAATTATTTGTAAAAAAGAATCTCCTGGTAATTATTTCTGTAATTGTAATTTAATTGATAACGAATTTATCTTTTCGACGCAAAAACTCTAAAATCGTGTTTTTGAAATTTATTTAGTTGTTAAGTGATAGTTGATTTCTAGTAATTTTTGCATCTTTTTGGTTCATTCTAATATAAATAATATCACCAGCACGTAATACTAAGTCTCCTTTGGGAATCAGTACATTTTCAGATCTTCTGACCAGTGTAATCAAACTATTTGATTCCAGTTGTAAGTCTCTTATTTGTTGATCTTCTAGCATACCACCAGCAAGAACAGTGACTTCCATAGTTATCATGGAGGACATCGCTAGATGCGCTGGTTTTCTTTTCAACAAACGTTCTAATAAAGATTCATATATTGGTGCACCATTTAATAGATCAACTACTAAGTAGGCTACTAAACTTACAAGTGCTAAAGGTAAAATGTGGGTCACACTCCCAACCATCTCAAAGATAAGAATAATTGCAGTAAATGGTGCTTTACCAATACATGCGAAATAACCTGCCATACCGATCACAATAAAGTTTAAAGCATAATTTGCACTCATGAGATGTAAATAGACAAATATATGAGCCATCAATGCGCCACTTAGTGCACCTAGAGTCAAAATAGGTAAAAATATTCCCCCTGGCAGACCGGAACCGTAACTAATCATTGAGAAAACAAATCGAACTAACAAAATTACGATGATCATTTTCATTGTCATAGGTGCTTCTTTCAGTGATAAAATTAAATTATTTCCCCCACCTAAAAGATTTGGCCATAAAATTCCAATCGGTATCACCAAGATAAACGGCACGATACCGTATAAATATTTAGGAACCCTAATTTTACTGTAACAATTTAAGCTGAATAGTAAAAATTTTTGATATAAAAAGCCAAATAAGCCTAATATAATACCAAATACCAACAATAAACCATATAACTGTACCGGGAAAACGCTTAAGTGTCCAATAGATAAAACTGGTGTTTGGCCAAACAAAACCGTAGAGACAAAATCCGAAACGCTTGC
>NZ_JABFNJ010000001.1:1937500-2017036 GCF_013414845.1 Leuconostoc sp. DB-1 | reverse complement strand
ATCTTCTTCATTCATACCTAATGTATAAAAGCTAGCCTTGTGGCCGTTTTGGGACCATGCCAGTAACTTCGTGTAACTATCTATTATTTAGCGATAGGTTCAGGGTATTGCATATTTTCAAAATGCCTCACGCGCACTGCGTTAAACATATTCCTTCCTATATTAATCAGTCAACGATATTCACGAGATCCTCGCCGAATAATTCTTTAGCCTCACTAACAATTTTAACTCCTTATTGCTTGATTCTTGCGGAGTTTTTGTAGGAATCGTTGATAAATGGGCAGCTTTCACTCGAGGCACATCTTCTAATTGAATTTGAGGTGTTTCGCCAGTTTTAATTTATTCACATACGATGCACGATCAAGGTCATTCGTCTTGTGAAATAAACACTAGTTCGCTTGGTAAATTCTGTGATTGTAGTTGCTGCACCAAGTGGTTTTGTAATGTAGCATCGTGTAGCGCCTGTTCTAATAACACAGGATAATCAAAAGCCAAGACTACAGCCTGTTCACTTGCTGCAACGGGTTCGGCTATGGTCAGCATTGCCTGTTGCGTAACATTAAATTGTCGCAATAAGTCGGACCAAGCGTTTTAACTCGTGCTAAGGCATCACGTTTCGCAGCAATTAGACTGCAAATACTGCATTTTGTCCAGTACGCACTAACAAATCCTCGTATTCAGCATTCTCTACAGCAGGCACTTCTACGGTGTTTTTTCTATTGCTGGTTCAACAACTTGTTCCTCATGAACTTCTGTATTTTTTGACGCTTTAACAATATCATCAATATTTTGAGGTTTTTCTTTAATCACGTTGGAGGATTGTTTTGCGGGTACAGTTTGTTCGGGTTCTGGCATAGACAGTTTAACAGTGAGTAGCTCCAAATATACATCACTCTGCATAGTCTGTAACAACTGTTTTGAATATCATCCAAAGTGACCATCATTTGCTGAATACGGGAAGTACCCAACTTGATTGTTAAGGCCTTCAAATCAGCCAATGGTGCCGTCGTTTTAATTAAATTTGGGGCAACTTCCGCTAACATCACATCACGCAACACACCTAACAAATCTGCTACAAAACGTACTGCATCTTTTCCTTCTAACAATATATCGTGTAGTGTCTGAAGGGCAGATTCTGTATCGTAATTACTTACTTGCTGCAAATAGTCACTAACTGTGATGCTGTTGTGGATCCGGTAACTTGCAAAGCATTTTCAAGCGTTACATGATCAGCGCCAAAGCTAACACTTGGTCCAAAATTGACAAAGCGTCACGCATCCCACCTTCTGCAACATTTGCAATAATATGAAGTGCATCGTCGTCAAACAAGACGCCCTCTTTTTGCAGAATTTCAGCCATCCTAGCTTGAATAGTGTCATTATCAATGCGTTTAAATTCAAATCTCTGCGTCCGAGATAAAATAGTTGCTGGTATTTTTTGTGGCTCCGTCGTTGCTAAAATAAACTTAACGTTAGCTGGCGGTTCTTCTAATGTTTTCAATAGTGCATTAAAAGCGCCCGAGGATAACATGTGAACCTCGTCAATAATATAAATTTTATATTCAGATTCTATTGGCGCATAATTTGCCCCGTCTCGAATGTTTCGAATTTCGTCAACACCGTTATTTGAGGCAGCGTCTATTTCAATAATATCAGGAATTTGTGAATCATCAGTTTCCGGCGCTATACCATTAACTTCACGTGCAAAATTTTAGCAGCTGATGTCTTACCAGTTCCACGAGGACCACTAAATAGATACGCATGTCCTGTTTGTTGCGTCGCTATTGCATTTTTTAGCGTCTGTGTAATGATTTTTTGACCAACCATGTCATCAAAAGAACGTGGTCGATAGACGCGATACAATGCTTGATATGCCAATTTCATCACCTCCATATATCATTGGTAAACATGTTTGGTGCTACTTGTCGGCTATATGTTTTATATCATATTGGGTTCTTAGTTTGCATAAAACCACCGATTTATAACATTTGTTTTTATAAAAAAGACCGCTAAGCGGCCACTTATGTACACAAGCACAACATCGAACAACCTTAGGGCTGCTACATTCCTGTCCTGACCCGGTTCGAGAGCCGACATTTGCCTGCTTTATATTATATCTAATTTTGTGACTTTAAGCAAATACAGATACAAATTTCGTTGCCAATTTTTCTTGCCACTTAAAATAAGTCAGATAAGTTTTAGGAATTAGGTATTCATTAACTGCCGCAAAATCATCAACCAATGAAACAATCCAACTTTCCCGATACTTTGGTAAGGCAATTGTTGCACCAAACATGTGTTTTACAATAATATCAGCTTCTTTATCGCTGATATTTGTAATTTTACGCGCATTTTTCAACGCAATACGTGGATGAACATAAGCATGTGATCCCTCGTCAAACTTTGTTACGCGCCAATCATAGTAAAACAAATCATGAAGTAAACCTGCTCGTGCAGTTGCCACTTCATCAGCACCAATCTTCTTTGCGATTAAATATGATTGGTATGATACAGAAATTGAATGAGTTAAACGGTTAGAAAAATGATGTTGTGTATAGAGTGCCAGTTGTTGCACTTCTTCATGCTGTAACAAATCATCAATAATATTTATATAGTCCTTATCAGTACGCCATGCGTTCGGATTTTGCATTCATTTGCCTCTTTTATTTCTACATGCTATTATAAACTTTTTTATGTTAAATAGCAATTATTTACTTTGCAATTGCTTTACGAATTTTACGTTTCGCACGGATGTTGCTAAAGAAACGCTGCAATAATAGACCAGATTCTTCACCACGTATGCCTTCGTACACTTTAACCATATGATTCAACCGATTATCCTCTAATAGAGAATATAGGGAGCGCGTAGCACCACCTTTAGGGTCATTAGCACCATAATAAACAACCGGAATGCGTGCATTAATAATTGCGCCAGCACACATGATGCAAGGTTCTAACGTCACAAATAATGCTGTGTTTTCTAACCGCCAAGACTTAAGCTTTGTATTGGCAGACTCGATTGCTAGTAATTCTGCATGGGCAGTGGCTAACTGATCCGCCTCCCGATGATTGTGCGCACGCGCAATCATCTGGTTTTCATAAACTATAACAGCACCAATTGGCACTTCACCTTCACTTTGAGCAATTTTAGCTTCGTTCAACGCCTCTTGCATGAAATAATCAATTTGTTCGTCACTAAATGCTGGTATTTGTGCCATAAGTGCTCTCCAAAATGTAATATCCCTTGTTTTATGAATCACCTTAGCATTACCAAAAGCAAGTGACATATTTTTTTGAGCCGAAGGTGCGCCTTGCTTCTTTTGCAACACCGCAATTAACTTTCCGCCATCTTGTAAATAGTTAGCTGCTTCTTGAAGCATTGCAGTCACAACTTGCTTTCCAGCGCGAATTGGTGGATTAACCAAAATCAGTGCATATTTATCACTAATACTTGCGTAAACATCCGACTTAAAAATATTCACTCGTTGAGCAACACCGTTTTGTTGGGCATTTTGCGTGCTAAATCTAACGCTCTTTCATTAACATCAACCATATCTACATGACGCTGATATGCTTTTGCCACAGTAAGACCTACAGGACCATAGCCTGTTCCTAAATCCAGTACCTTCCCAATAGGTATACTTGTTTTTTCTAAAGCATCCAACATTGTTCTTGTCCCAAAATCAACGGTAGATTTTGAAAACACGCCACTATCCGTTGTAAAATGCAATTCATGCCCTAGCAAGTCAAAATCAAAATTTTGATAATGATGTTCTGCGTTGGGATTAGCTGTAAAATACTGTTCTCCAGAAATGTTCTTTTCTGTCATTGTACTAGCTCCTTTAGATTAAAATAATAACTGCCTATAATATGTATTATGTACAAAAAAAGAAGTACAAAAGTACTCCTTTTTTTATGTTGAGAAAGATTACTTCACAGTAACTGAAGCACCAGTTGCTTCCAAAGATTCCTTCAATGCGTTGGCATCGTCTTCACTCAAGCCTTCTTTAACAACTGAAGGTGCGTTGTCAACTAAGTCTTTAGCTTCCTTCAAGCCCAAGCCAGTTGCTTCACGAACTGCCTTGATAACCTTAACCTTAGCAGTACCTGCTGAAGTCAATTCTACGTCAAATTCTGACTTTGCTGCGGCAGCACCGTCAGCAGCACCAGCAGCTGCTACTGGAGCTGCTGCTGAAACGTTAAATTCTTCTTCGATAGCTGAAACCAAGTCAGCCAAGTCCAAGATCGTTGCATCCTTCAATGATGCGATGATCGCGTCTTTATCAAAAGCCATGATCTAAATCCTCCAAATGATTTTTTATGTTTTTTTAGTTAAATATTATTCAGCATCCGTTGATGCTTCTGCAGCAGGAGCTGCAGATTCCTCTTCCAACTTGTCTTGCACTGCCTTAACAGCATATGCAAATGAACGAATTGAGAATTGGAATTCTGCCATCAATTGACCAAGCAAACCTTCACGTGAAGGCAATGATGCATACTTGTTAATGTCATCGATATTAGCGATAGTGCCGTCAACGACACCACCCTTGATTTCCAAGGCTTCGTTTTCATCAGCAAACTTTTTCAAGATACGTGCTGGTGCAACTGCATCATCGTTTGAAAAGGCAACTGCTGAAGGTCCGGCAAAGATGTCGTTCAATTCAGCGTAACCAGCTTTCTCAGCAGCACGTGTCAAAACTTTGTTCTTGATAACTTCAAGAACAACACCTTCTTCACGCAATTGATGACGTAATTCAGTAGATTGAGCAACTGTCAATCCACGAGGGTCAACAACAACGGCAGAAGCAGCTGCCTTAAATTGGTCAGCAATTTCTTCAACTTTTTGTGCTTTAACTGCAATAGCTTTTTCACTCATAATGATATATCTCCTTTCTTTAAATTTATTTTGCAAAAGAAATCCCGTGCGCTAGAAGACACACGGGAAAAGTTTTTTTAAACTTCCTCGGCAGGATATTAAGATGCAAGCATCACCTGAGTCTTAGGCAAAATGGATTCAATTACTTAATAAATTTTACCAAACGAAGTTGATAATGTCAAATTACAATGTATTAATATCCAACGTTACGGCTGGACCAAATGTTGATGAAATTGACACGTGTTGTACGTAAGTACCCTTAACAGCAGCAGGACGAGCCTTAAGAACTGTTTCGGCGATTGACTTAATGTTTTCAGCCAACTTACCTTCTTCAAATGATACACGACCAACAGGAACTGCGACGTTTCCGTCACGATCTGTACGGTATGTTACTTGTCCGCCCTTGGCATCTGAAACAGCCTTAGTAACGTCCATTGTAACTGTGCCAGTCTTAGGGTTTGGCATCAATCCCTTAGGACCCAATGCACGACCTACGCGACCGACTTGAGCCATCATATCAGGTGTAGCAACAGCTACATCAAAGTCTAACCATCCACCTTGGATACGTTGTACCAAATCAGCAGCACCGACAACATCGGCACCAGCAGCTTCGGCTTCTTTAGCCTTATCGCCTTGCGCGAAGACAACGACTGTCTTATCTTTACCTGTTCCGTTTGGCAACACAACAGCACCACGCAATTGTTGGTCTGCTTGACGTGTGTCAACGTTCAACTTGAAAACTACTTCAACAGAAGCATCGAACTTAGCAAAGTCAATTTCTTTTACCAATGAAACAGCATCGTTTAAAGCATAAGCTTTTTCAGCTTCTACCTTTGCAACTGCTGCTACATAATTTTTACCATGCTTTTGAGTCATTATTCTGCGTCCTCCTTGATTGCTGTACCTTCAACAGTCAAGTCAACACCGTCAACAGTTACACCCATTGAGCGTGCTGTACCTTCGATCATACGCATAGCGTTTGTAATATCGTTAGCATTCAAGTCAGACATCTTGTTTTCCGCAATAGCACGGATTTGGTCAAGAGTAACGTTTCCAGCCTTCTTTGTGTTAGGTTCACCTGAACCCTTACCAACAATCTTACGTAATTGATCAGCTGCAGGTGGTGTCTTTGTGACGAATTCGAATGAACGGTCATCAAAAACAGAGATTTCAACTGGAATAATTGATCCAGCTTGGTCTGCAGTACGCGCATTAAATTCTTTAGTGAATTGCGCAATGTTAATACCAGCTTGTCCCAATGCGGGTCCAACTGGTGGTGCCGGCGTTGCTTTAGCGGCGGCAATTTGTAGCTTAACTACATTTACAACTTTTTTAGCCACGATATTTTCCTCCTCGTGTTGTGGTGAAACACAGCTTTAGTGCTGCTCCCACGCATGTCAATGACATACCATAACATCATAACAGAAAACGACCAAAAACTCAATGCTTTTAGTCGTCTTTTCTAATTATAAAGAATCTAACGTTGTATCAACATCTGAAAAGTCTAGTTCTGTTGGTGTTTCACGTCCAAACACTGCTACAGTAGCTTCCAAAGTTTGCTTTTCTTGATCAATAGAGGTTACTACGCCTTCCATACCAGAAAACGGTCCAGAGATAATCTTAACTGTTTGTCCTACTGCAACATCCAAATCAACTTGCTCACGTGTAACCATACCCATACGCTTCATAAGCAAATCGACTTCTTCAGGAAGCAAAGAATTTGGCTTTGATCCGGCACCATGGGAGCCTAAGAAACCAGTAACACCTGGTGTGTTACGGACAACATACCAAGCCTCGTCTGTCATATTATCTTCATATGGCGTCGCCATTTCTACTAATACATAACCTGGAAAGTCGTTTTCAACAGTTTGCTTAGCTTCACCGTCTTGGATGGTTGTAACTTCTTGTTCGGGAACCAAGATACGGAATATTTGCTCTGACATTCCCATTGTTTGTGTACGTGATTCTAGGTTAGCCTTAACCTTGTGCTCATACCCTGAATATGTATGCACAACGAACCATGATTTTTCAATTTCTTCAGACATTGTTTACCCCTTTTCAAAATAAAAAAGAACCCATCAGAGTCCTTGGTATCAGTAATTATTAGTATATCAAAAAAAAAACTATTTCGCCAGTAAGAAGTTAAATCCTTGTTGCAATAGCCAATCTACGCCACCTAAGAACAACGCAAAAATAATCGATACAGTAATAACTGTAATTGTTTCCTTAGATGTCTGTTCACCTGTTAACCAAGTGACATTTTTCATTTCCTGTGCAACGTTTTTAAAATAGTTAATCATTTTGAATCCCTTATTTTGTTTGTTGATGTAATGTATGCTTGCCACAGTGTTGACAAAACTTACTTACTGACAAACGTTCTGTTCGATCTTTTGATAATGTTACTGTGTAATTGCGTGATCCACAAACTGTGCACGCTAATGATACTTTGTGACTAGCCATCGGACAGCCTCCATATTCTTCTAGTATCATACCATTGATACTATTTTTTTTCTACCCCATATAAAATGAGGTCCAACAATTGTTGAATTCTTTCACGCATTGTTATTTGTTCGCCCAGTGAATGAAATTCACCAAACAGTGGCGATAAGCTAGTAATGTAAAATGAGCTAGCTATTTGTGCATCAACATTATCACGCAACTGTATACTTTCAAAAAATTGTGCAATTGGACCGACGTAATCCCGTCCAAAAATCATGCCCAGTTTACTTCGGTGCGTTGCTGATAATGAATCAAAACTGTCATGTATTAATCTAAATACATCACGTGGATGCCGAAGTACAATAACCTGTGTTAAATCAACCAGTTGATCGATTGGTTCAGCATACGTTTGTGATAAAATACTTTGCATATCCGTATAGGTCGACTCGCCAACACGTGAAATTACTTCAACAAATAATGACTCCTTATCACCAAAATGATGATACAAAGCGGGTTGGCTAATGTTTACTTTCTTTGCTATATCTCGCGTTGTTGTTTGCTCAAAACCCTTTGATAAAAAGATTGTTGTCGCCGCTTCAATAATCTGTTGACGACGATGTTCATTTTGTGAAATTACTTGTACCATGAACTTCTCCATTGCAGGGCTAAAGTATTTATTAATAAATTTTTTAAATAAATCTAAGTGGAAATGCTACTAATACTAAATTCTATTAGTTAAACTTCCCTATCTTTTCTTCTCCAAGTGACACAAATGAGTAACTCAATTTTTTATTTTGTGCAAAATCTTCAAACCCGTAGTCAATCAACATATCAACTAGCTTGGCGTTGTTAATATCAGAATAATCCCACAAACGTTTAAATAACGACATATTCGTGAACCCTGGTAACGTGTTTGGTTCACCTAAGTAGGGAACATTATTTTCATCTAACAAAAAATCCATTCGCGCTTCGCCACGTAAATTCAATACTTTATAAGCATCTAAAGCCATTTGTTTAACTTCTTTTGTTACTTCTGGGGATAACTGAGCAGGAATTTCAAAGTGAACAGCGGAATTATCAACGAACTTATTATTATAATCATACCAACCGTCCCCACTACCCTGATTTGGCACTGTATGTGCGCCAATCTCAGAGACAAGCGGCTGATCGTTACCAATCACACCAACTTCCAACTCTCGGGCACCGTTGACTGCTTCTTCTATCAAAACTTTATAATCATATTGGAATGAATCTGATAATGCTTCAGTATATTCTTCGGCACTGGTTACACGTGAAATTCCCACTGAAGATCCTTGATTAGCAGCTTTAACAAACACGATGTTGCCTAATTCAGCCACAATCTTATCCCACGACCAATTGTTTGCTGACTCAGGGTCCACCACAATGTATTTAGTATTGCGAATACCATTTACCGTCAATAGTTCTTTAGTCAAAGCTTTGTCAAAGCTTACCGCATGGCCACGTAACGGTGCCCCCACATATGGTTTATCTAATAGTTTAAATAAACCTTGCAGTGTACCATCTTCTCCTAAGTTACCATGAACTACAGGGAAGAAAATATCAAAGTCACCCGCACTCTTTAAAGCATGAATGCGCGCCAATGGATCACTAGTATCGACAGTTTTCATGAAGGCGTCCACAATGGGCTGTTCATCTTCTAACGCAAGTATTTTCTTAGAACTTTCCGTATCTAAAAAGAAACCATTTTGGGCAATTGCAAAAACAATAATTTCATATTTACCAGTTGCTTCGATTGCATTATAGAAATTTTGCGCTGAACGCTTTGATACGTCGTGCTCAGAGGAATTACCTCCAAAAATAAGCGCTACTCTTTTTTTAGTCATCTTTCCGTCCTCACCTTGTATGTGCAATAAACATTTTAAATTATTATGCTAAATAGTTTTTTGTAACGCTCACATAATCAAATACCGCCTCTGGTACTTCATTTTTTCCACGTAGCAAAATTTCATGGAAAAACTGTGATCGGTTATACAATTGTTGCCATTGTTGTTGTGTCTTTGGTGGCGTTTGGGTCACTAAATCTTTTCGCCACATTTTTAAAGTTAATAATAGATAATCTGCATACAACTCATGTTGCTTGGAGATATGGGTAATCACTTCTACCAAACGTTCTGTTTCGCCAAAAGTCAACGGCTGTGATAATTCATGATAACCAGCGAGAACCGCACCCAGAACAAATACCTTATCGGCCCTTACTAAATCAGGCATTAAGAAGATCTCTGCGACAGCGTTTCCAATATGCGTAAAAGCATGCGCCCAACCATTTTCATCAATAAAGCCACGTCCATCACGTTCCAAAGTGGCATACAATGCAACTTGATCGATAACATGATTTAATTGCGTCTCAGACATAAAAGGTGTCTTTATACGGTTTGAAAATAATAACAAAGATAAAACTAACACACTAAAGGAACGACGATAAATGGCGTCATTCTGTGGTTCTAAGATATGAGCGAATAATTGCTCATCCGAAACAAGATAATCTGTTAGCCAACGTAATTGCTCCTCTGACAGCAAATCATTTTGAATCATATCACTTAAGAAAAAGAATGCTCCCGTATCTCGATACTTTGGCAACGGACTAGCTAACTGTTCAACAATCAACGCCAAATCTGCGTCCTTCACTTGAAAGTCAAAATCTTCCGTCGCTGTTTCTGATTCGGTCATTTGATCTGCCCGTTGCGTATAGTTCTGCATACGTTTTAACGCAAATTCACCATCAACAGGCAACGACACAGTTGTTAAAGATTGCGGGGGCATTTTATGTAGTGATTCCTTCATTAATTCTCCTAATGATTGGAACACATCCCCATTACGCACCTTTTGACGCAATGTTATAAATTCTTTTTTTAATTCATCTAATTCTATCATCAAATAAAAAAACCTGTCGTTTCTGTAAACGTGCTATTTTGACGCTGGTAACCTATAGAAAGAATCAATCCTACACCAATCATGTTTCCTAACAATGAGGAACCACCTTGTGAAACAAACGGTAATGGAATACCTGTCAGTGGTAATAATCCAATACTCATACCAATGTTTTCAAAGACGTGAAACAATACCATCATTACAACACCAGTGGCAATGTAGGCATAAAAGGCACTTTGTGCTCTAAAAGTGGCACGAATTAATAAATAAATTAAACCGAAATATAACCCTATTAGGAACGCACCACCTATAAAGCCAAAACTTTCCCCAATAACAGAAAAAATCATGTCTGATTCGCGCACAGGTACATACACCTTAAGACTTCCCCATCCATTGCCTGTTAATTGACCAGAACCTATAGCTTTTAAACTTTGATAAGTTTGATATCCATTCCCTGACGTATCATTTGCGGGGTTTAACCATGTATCAATACGAGAAAATTGATAAGATTGGAATCCCAACTTGCTCAATATAGTCCGACCAGCTGAAGAAATAACCAAAGTTAACAACGTTGTGCCAACGGTCGCACCCAAGATAATTACCGGAGCAAGGATTCGCCAGGTGACCCCAGAAACAAGTGCAACACCACCAAAAATAGCAACGAAAACCAATAAAGTTCCCAAATCATTTTGCAAAGCAATTAATGCCGCAACAGGTATAAAACAAACCGCCATTTTACCTAACAACAACCAGTCTGTTGATAGTGCATGATTCGGATAATTTCTATTATGCTGCGCAACCACACGGCTCAGCATCAAAATGAACGCCGGTTTAACAACTTCAGAAGGTTGGAATGATAAGGGGCCAATTACAAACCATGATCTAGCACCCGTAGAATCATACATTGCTCGATTATAAAATATTAGCACTGCTACTAACAAAAAGATGCCTAATCCATAGGTAATAGGTGCTAATTTCCACAATTGTGATCCGTCGAACCTGACTAAAAAAACAATTAATAATACGCCTATAAACCAGAATATGCCCTGGTTCATCACTACTTTTACAGCACTTAAGGTTGTCGCACCCTGCATATGTGTCGCTGCTTCATATAATGAACTCAAGCCGATAATCATAAATAGCAACAAAGCTAGAATGATTCCCCAATCAAGCTCTGATCCAGATGTTCGTCTTGAAGTTTGTCGTGTCTGTTGCATAGCATCTCCAGTATATAAAACGGCACACTGAAAGAAAAAAATATCAATTCAATTTTTGTTAAGCCGCTTTATTTCTTTAAAAAAATTATGTACAAAGCACGTCATGATTAGTCACAACGTGCCTTATTTTTAGTGATTTAGATTAAAGCTTGCCAAGATAGCTTGCAAGGCTTCGTCTTCGTCTTTGGCTTGATTAATAATCGCTTGTTGACCAAAAAATCCAACAAAACCACGATCAGCTTTTTCAATGTATCCAATTTGTTTCTTATCAACTAAAACTTGTGTTTGTTGGTCATTTACAATTAATTCAACGTCAAAGTTCTGATTTTTTCTTCTCATTATAATCCTCGGCGCCCTGATTTCATGTGTTCAAGTAGGGCTCCTGCTCCTTTAGCAACATTATCTAGCGGTGAATCTGATACTACCACCGGTACTTCCAGTGCATCTGAAAGCAATTGATCCATGCCATGCAGTAATGCGCCACCACCAGTCAGCATGATACCACGGTCAATAATGTCAGATGCTAATTCAGGTGGTAATTTAGCCAAAACGGAATGTGCAGCACGAACAATTTGTTGCAACGTATCATGTAATGAATCTTCAACTTCGTTTGAGTTGATCGTTACAGTTTTAGGCATACCCTCAAAATTATCACGGCCACGCACTTCCATTGTTAATGGTTCATCAGCCTGCAGCGCAGAACCGATTTGAATTTTGATTGTTTCCGCAGTACGCTCACCAACAATTAAATTGTGACGGCGCTTTAAGAAGTTAACAATATCAAAATTCATTTTGTCACCGGCAATTCGAATGGACTCAGAAACAACAATGTCTCCTAATGATAATACGGCAATATCAGAGGTACCACCACCCATGTCAATCACCATTGAACCAATTGGCTTGAAAATATCCAGTCCTGCACCAACTGCAGCAACTTTAGGTTCATACTCAAGATAAACCTTTGCCCCACCTGCTTTTTCAGCAGCCTGTATAATCGCTTTACGTTCAATCTCTGTGATATTAGTAGGTGCGCAAATCATAATGTTAGGCTTCGACATGAATCCTTTAACGTTAAGTTTGTCAACAAAATAGGTTAGCATTGCTTCTGTGACATCAAAATCCGAAATAACACCATCTTTAAGCGGTCGCACCGCACGAATATTACCTGGTGTGCGTCCTACCATACGATAAGCTTCTGATCCCACAGCCAAAACTCGATCTGTTTTATCATCAACCGCAACAACTGACGGTTCGTTTAGTACAATACCTTTTCCTTCTACGTAAATGAGAACATTGGCTGTTCCTAAATCAATTCCAATATCTTTTGCCATTTCATGTCTCCGAGACTTTAACTTTTATTAATGTTAATTATTTTCATATACAATCTATTAAATTATAACATATTGTAAAGACCTTTTTACGCTTGATTCTCATACAAGTGGGATGCTCAACTAAAAATATCTTTAATAATTTAAAAAAGCTAATTTCCCAATATTGTGCTTGGTATTTGAATAACCCAATTTGTTGCTGAAACAAAAAAGCTAGCCAAAAGATATCCTCCTATGATGGAGAGTACCACTTTCAAAAAAGCTGCTTGACGCGGTGTATATGGCATAAATCTGGCAAAGTTTATTGGTTTAATTAGCCAAAATAAAAAATAAATACATACAAGATTAAGACTTAATATAAAGATTGTGCTCATTTAAATTGCCTTTCTCAACATGGTTTGGAACAAAATTTTTATCTTTTTTCATAACGAAAACTGTTACCAGATAGATAACATAGCCCACCACACCGCCAGCTGTGTTTACAGCAAGATCATTCATATCAAAGATACGATTTGAAAGATAAAAGAATGTGCTAGTTCCCTGAATGATTTCAATAGTTAACGTTGTTAAAAATATTCTTGGCACAATACGAAGCAATCCCCGCCATTTTGGAAATAAGAACGGAGCTATAAACCCTAACGGCAGCAGTAACATAAAATTACCAGTCAGCTGGTACCAGCTGAGGGCAACATTATCTGCATTAAACAGCGATAAATGGACGAATGAGTACTGACCAAAACCGCCATATCCTTTTATCACTGCCAAATATGTTGCAAATGATGTCCATTTATAAAAGGTTAGTGTAAAAGCAGCAACCAACGTTGCATATACCGAGAGAATAGCCCGTCCCAGTAAACCCCGCCATGAAAAGCTTTTATTGCGCAGTGACTTTAATGTGTGACGTAACAAAATACACACACACAATAATGAAACTATTGTTGTTGCGTGCACACTTTGAGCGATATATTGTTGATTGTTTAAGTATACGATATGCATACATTAATATTATATCAGCTAGGCTAAATGAACGTTATATGATTTGCTAATTGATTACTTTAAATTAAAAACGCCATCATGATGTCAATAAAGTTCCCATTTGATACATCCATCACATTGACTTTTTGTGATAAAAGGATTAGTATTATCTCATCAAGTCTTTGGAGGTTATTATAATTATGAAATACACAGTTGTTGGTGCCGGTGCAATGGGTCTTCGTTACGGCATTTTGCTTCAGGAAAATGCCGGTGTCCCCGTTGATTTTGTCGAACCAACGCAAGCAAGCCTCGATAAGATTCACGAACAAGGTGATAAAGTTTGGAAATCCCGTGATCACAAAGACCGTCACGAAATTAAAATTAACATTTTTTCTCCTGAAGAATATGAAGGTAGCCCTGATGTTTGGATTTTCTTCATGAAGCAAATGCAACTCCAAGATACCTTGGATCGTCTTTCACCAAAATTCAAACCTGGACAGACTGCCCTTGGTGCAATGAACGGCATGGGTCATATTGAAAAGTTGCAAAAATATTTTGATGATGAACACATTATTGGTGGTACAGCAATGATCGCCACCGTCTTAAATGATTACGGCGACGTTGATTTCATGGGCGGAGAAAGTATGGGTAGCTCTGTTTATGCTAATCTAACCGAAAAACCATCAACGGTTATGGATAAGATCCAAGAAGATTTCAAGGCAGCGCACTTAAACCCCTCTTATACGGAAAACTTTATGGGTACACTATTGACTAAAGTATTTTTCAACGCAGTTGAAAATTCCATCGCCACAATGTTTCAGTCACGAATGGGTCAGCTAATGGCCTACGATAACTTCCTTGAAGGTATTGCTCGCCCATTAATTAATGAAGCTTACGATGCTGCTGAGGCAGCAGGCATTACACTAATTGAAACACGCGATGAAATGGTCAAGCAGGTTGATTATGTTTCAAATATTGGTAACCCGCTTCATTTCCCATCAATGTATCAGGATTTTGTCAAGGGACGCCCAACTGAAGTGGACTATATTAACGGTTGGATTGCAGACTTGGCTGATAAAAACGGTGTTAATGCACCTAACCAACATTTAGTAACAAATTTTGTACATCTAGCTGAATCGATGCGTAAGTTCACTCCACCCGTAAACAAATTAGCCCCAGATTATAAAGGCAACTAATTTTCCATCGTTGGAAGATAAAGATTGTGCATTGCAGAAATGATAGTATTGTAATTTCTATAGCGAATCCCTTATACTAGAAGGAGTTAAAAAAACTCTTTCTGGAGATCAGTACAATGATTATTTCCGTAAAAAATAAGCAATTGCGTTATGCGATTATCTGCTTTATATCTGCCCTTATTATTAGTGTTTTTGTCAAAATAAAGTTTATATTTCCAACCATCATTGATAATAGCATTCATTCATTCATGGCAGGCATTCAAACTGGTCTAAATGATATCTTGATGACTGTATTTTCCTTTCTAGGTTCACCCATCCTTGATGTCATTTATATGTTGATTCTAGCGGCCATCTTACTACTTGCTAATTTGCGTATTCCAGCCATTTGGGCGGTTACCACAATTATTCTAGGAAATATTTTCAATGCCATTATTCGACTTAGCGTCGATAGGAGCCGTCCAGTTGGTCATTTACTCAGCGACCAAGGGTCCTCATTCCCTAGCAGTCATGTGTTTGGTATATTTTCAGTCATATTCATCCTTTCCTTGCTTGTTATTCCTAACATCGAATCGCCACGAAAACAGTTCTTAATTTCTTGGGTAATAACTGTTATTGGCGCAATGACTTTAATGTCACGAATATACTTTAACGCACATTACTTAAGTGATACAATAGCTGCTGTCTTGTTTGCATATGCTTGGATTATATTTGCTGGGAAGTTGTACCCAGTATTAGCAAAACTTCTTACATCACTATCCTTCTTCTCACATGATGAAGTTTAAATAAAAAAGAATCGCAATTGCGATTCTTTTTTATTCTAATCCAATATTATAATCATCATCATTCATTGCTTCAACTTCACCCAATAAATAACCATTTCCAACACCTGAGAAGAAGTCATGATTTGCTGTAGAAGTTGAAATACCATTCATAACAACCGGGTTAACATCTTCAGCCCCGTCAGGGAACATTGGCTCTTGGCCTAAGTTCATCAAAGCTTTATTAGCATTATACCGTAAAAATGTGAGCACTTGTTCAGTCCAACCTAAGTCATCATATAACTCGTGTGTATATTTCTCTTCATTTTCGTACAATTCATATAACAGATCATACATCCAGCTTTGTAGTTCTGTACGTTCTTCAGCCGAAATTTTATTAAACCCAATTTGGAACTTATAGCCAATGTACGTACCGTGAACCGATTCATCACGAATAATTAGTTTAATAATCTCCGCCACATTTAACATTTTATTATGCCCCAAGAAATACAATGGTGTGTAAAAACCTGAGTAGAATAAGAAAGTTTCTAGGAAAACCGAAGCAATTTTTTTCTGTAACGCTGAACCATTATGGTAAATATCGTTAATTCTATTCGCCTTATATTGTAAAAACTCGTTAGAATCTGCCCATTCAAAAATCTTTTCAATCTCAACTTTTTCATTTAGTGTTTCGAAAATTGATGAATATGACTTGGCATGAACTGATTCCATGAATTGAATATTATTCAATACCGCTTCTTCTTTTTGATTCGTGGCATCTAACTTTAATTGCGCCATACCATCTTGTGATTGTAATGTATCCAAAGTTGTTAAGCCGCCAAAGACCAAGTTCATTGTTTGGCGTTCTTGTTCGGACATGTTACCACGCCAAGTACGTAAATCATTTGAAATAGGAATTCGGGTGTCTAGCCAAAACTGTTGTGTTAACTTTTCCCATGTCGCCTTATCTAATTCATCTTCAATGTTATTCCAGTTAATCGCTGTGTATGAACCGTTGTTTATATGTGCCATTGTCATTCTCCAAAATAAGGTTTTATCTTATTATATATCTTTTCTGCATCAAACTTGCTACCTCGCAATTCATAGGCTGCAATCATTGGAACATCAAAGTTTTTTCCATAGCGAATCGCTGTCAAGTTAAATTGGATGTTGAAGTTTCGGTTTCCTGAACCAACCACCCCTTTTAAGTATCGCGCATTATTACCAAATGCAATATAATCGCCCAAGGCATTTGTAAAAATTTCTTTAACTTCCGGTCCTGTTCCAGTACCGCCTGTTAGATAAGTCGGCACGAAAGCAACATAGGGTTGTGTTTCATTTGCATATTCTGTTTCATCACCAATTAAACGCGCGGAAAATCCATCACCATTAGATTCAGCAACAGCTGCTAACTTTTCAATAAACGCTTTTGTATTACCTTCAGTAGAGGCATAAAGAATATTTATAGTTGTCATTCATTCCTTCATTTCATAGCTAAGCGCTCTTTTAAATTAAATTGAGCAACTTTCACATTCATTAACACCTGATTCTTGGTTGTCATCTGTGAACGTACGGACATAATAAAGCGATTTTATCCCCTTGTTAAAGGCATAGTTACGCAAAATGGTCAAATCGCGCGTCGTCATTTTATTTGTACGATTATTTTTCCATTCGTACAAATGTTCAGGCAATGTAGAACGCATAAATAATGTCAACGCCATTCCTTGATCAATATGTTCTTGTGCAGCAGCATATACATCAATTACTCTACGCATATCTGTATCGTACGCTGAAACATAATATGGCATTGTTTCATTGCTTAATCCCGGTGCTGGATAGTAAACCTTACCAATCATACCTTCTTGACGTTCTTCAATTTTGTTAACAATTGGCAACAAAGAGGCCGTTGCATCGTTAACATAAGAAATAGAACCTGTTGGCGCGATTGCATGACGATAGGCATTATACATACCGTATTTTGCTACGTCTTCTTTTAACTGTGCCCAGTCTTGTTCTGTTGGCACATCAAAACCAGCAAAGGCTTTTGCCACTTTTTCGGTTTTTGGCGTCCAATTCTTTTCAACGTACTTGTCAAAGTATGTTCCATCCGCATAACCCGATTGATCAAACTGATAAAACGTTTCATGCCGTTCTTTTGCAATGCCCATTGAAGATTTAATAGAATAATAATTCAGCATCATGAAAAATGTTGATGTAAAGTCTAATGCTTCTTCATCTCCATAGTACATCTTATTTTGTGCAAAATATGCTGCTAGTCCCATAGCACCCAAGCCGATGGCATGTTTTTCTTTGTTACCTAAATCGATTGAAGGAACAACATCCAAATTAGACGAATCGGATACAAAGGTTAGTGCCCGGACCATTGTATCCACAGATCCACCGAAATCATTCGTGTTCATCATGTTTACGATATTAATCGACCCTAAGTTACAACTAATATCCGAACCTAATTTTGTATAATGTTGTTCATTGTCAATTTCGGACGGCGTTTGTACTTGTAATATCTCTGAACACAGGTTAGAAGATACAATCTTACCAGGAACTGGATTAGTTCGATTAGCTGTATCAATATTAATGATATACGGGTAACCCGATTCTTGTTGTAACTTAGATATTTCTTCTTCAAGGGATCGCGCGTCGATACGTTGCTTGCGGATTTTATCGTTAGCGACCATGTTGTCATATTCGGCAGTGATATCAACGTAATTAAACGGTTGTTGATAAACCTTCTCAACATCGTCTGGGCTAAACAAGTACATTGTCTCATTTTGCTTGACTAAATCATAAAATTTATCTGGGACAGTCAACCCAAGAGATAATGTTTTTACTCGTATCTTTTCGTCAGCGTTTTCCTTCTTAGTTGATAAGAAAGATAAAATATCAGGGTGAAAAACTGATAAATAAACGACGCCGGCTCCTTGACGAGCACCAACTTGTGATGAAAATGTAAACGAGTCCTCTAACAATTTCATAATTGGCACTACACCACCGGCAGCATTATCGATACCCATGACTGGTGCACCAGCCTCACGCACATTTGAAAGATTGATACCAACGCCACCACCCATTTTGGATAGTTGCAGCGCTGAATTGATGGTCCGCCCAATTGAGTTCATATCATCTGAAGTCTGAATAATAAAGCACGATACCAATTCTCCGCGTCGAGCTCGGCCCGCGTTTAAGAAAGATGGTGTCGCTGGTTGATAGCGTTGATGTATCATTTCATCAGCCAAACGCAGTGCCAAATTCTCATTCCCATCTGCATAATATAAAGCATTCATGGCAACACGATCTTCATATGTTTCAATATAATATGCACCATCATTAGTTTTAAGCGCATATTGATTATAGAACTTGAAGGCCGCCATAAAGGATTTAAACTTAAAATGTTCACCCGCTAAATATGTATATAACTTTTCAATGAATGTTAGGTTGTATTTTTGAATAAATTCACGTTCCAAGAAGCGATGATCAAACATCCAATCCAGACGTTCTTGCAAGGAATCAAAATGCATCACATTAGGCAAAACATTCTCATCCAAAAAAGCGTTCAATGCCTCTTGATCTTTATCAAGCTGAATTTCATTGTTCTTTGGAATATTTACTTGATTGTTTAAATCAAAATATGTTACGTTTTCTAAATCTAACTCTTTTAATGACATCAGTTTATTGTCCTTTGGTTTTGAATGTGATCGATTGCCGTGTTGACACTTTATATTTTAAACTACCTTTGATTGACAACAAACTTCTGCAATTTATCAACACTCTTACTAGAAAAAATGTAATAAAAAACACCGCTAAGCTTTGCACCGCACGATGTTAACGAAAATCAAGCAGAAATTTTCTTTAGCACATCAGGACGGAATCCGGAAAATGCTGGTAGGCCTTCCACCGCCACAACCGGTGTTTGGCGATGACCATTAGCCTTCAATTCCTCAACAAATTGTGTTTCCTCTTCAATGTTAATTTCTTTAAAAGGTATACCTTGCGCTTCTAAAAACTTTTTGGTCATCTTGCATTGCACACAATTGTATTTTGTATATACTGTAACTTTTTCCATGATACCGACCTCTTTTATATTTATTTCCTCTGTTTTGAATCTAATAACTACTGACTTTAAGTTTACCCTTTTTAATTAATTCTTCAAGCCCTAATTTTGTCTCAGCGAACGCATGTTCTCATGAATTGAATAACCTATTTAAAAAAGGCTGCTAGAAAATAAAAGGACAATAAAAAGGAAAGAATCCTATTATATCAAGGATTTCCATTGATGCATGCATGTTGTTTAGATTTCTATAATACCATACTTTTTTTATAAATCATATTGAATTGCTCATAAGAACCATATGTTTGTTCCCTTCCCATCAGCCTCATAGAAACGTCTAATACTGATAATAGTCACCCTTAAGAAAGTTATAAAATCCAACGTCCTCATACGATCTTTGTTATAATGTGTATTAGTTATAATATGAAAAGAGGTTTACGAATTTGGATTCTGGTCCGTCTATGATCATCAATTTTTTCATTATTTTGGTGGTCCTTTTACTAGCTATTTTGTTTACTTTAACAGAATATTCATTAGTAAAAGTACGTTTAAGTGCATTAAAGGCATTGCAAGAAACTCGTGAAAAGCCTTCACGTAACATTAGCAATGCTATTTATATGACAACACATTTAACTGAATATCTTTCAACTGCACAAGTCGGAATTACGTTAACAAGTTTGATTTTAGGTTGGATTGGTGAAGAAACCGTTGCTGAAATCATACTTGGATCTGGGATTATCCCAGCTGAATATGCTCACGCGGTAGCTTCTGTCGCCGCTATGATCATTTTCACGATTGTCCACGCTGTATTTACCGACTTAGTACCGAAGAACATTGCAATTGAGTCACCGGTCAAGGTGTTACTCTTTATTGTACGTCCTGTACGATTCTTCCATATTGCTTTGTTTCCTTTGATTTGGACATTAGATCACTTGTCAAACGGTATTACCCATTTACTTGGCTTCCGGACAGACGGTGAAGAGGACATTTATTCTCAAACCGAAATTTTGTCGTTGTCTAAGAATGCAGCAGCAGCTGGTGAACTAGATGAAGAAGACCTTACTTTCATGCAACGTGCGTTTGAAATGAATGATAAAGTCGCTGTGGACATAATGATCGATCGTACATCCATGACCATCATCGATGTTACGGCCTCAATTGCGGATGGACTCAACTTATACTTACAAGAACGATATTCACGTTTTCCCGTTGTAGCGGATAACGATAAAGATAAAGTTTTGGGCTATGTTTTCAATTATGATTTAGTACGACAAGCACGTATTAAGTCATCTGATCCAGTTTCCAAAATTATGCGTGATATTCCAGCTGTTCCAGAAAATATGGATTTACATGATGTCATGGATGAAATGATTATAAAGCGTTCTCCTATTGCAATTGTTGTTGATGAATATGGTGGTACTTCTGGACTAATTACTGACAAAGATATTTATGAAGAACTGTTTGGTACCGTACGTGATGAAATTGATGATGTTTCTGATGACTATATCGAAAAGCTCGGAGATCACCGTTTTAAGATCTCAGGTAAGATGACATTATACGATTTTGAACGTTACTTTAATCGCAATATCAAAGAACTTGAAAATGACGATGCAGTTACCTTAACTGGATATGTCTTGAATCATGACCCCGAATTCCGTGCCGGAGACACTATGAAAGTCGCCAACTTTGAGTTGACAGCATTGGATTATGATAATGCTTATATTTCTCAATTCATTGTCAAAGAATTGCCTTTACCAAAAGATGATTTAAATCAAAATGGTATTTTCGACGAGGATGAAGCAGCCTCAGAAAAAAATTCTGAAGATGAAGTTGCTGCCAATTAATCAAAGATGTATTCCTTCGGGAATGCATCTTTTTCATTCTGCTACCAAAACACTTGTGGTAAAATGGAAATAGTTATCTTCAGGAGGAAACTTATGACAGTCAACATCTACATGGTACGCCATGGCGAAACCTATTTTAATCTTTTGCATCGTTTCCAAGGTTGGTCCGATGCACCCTTAACAGAAAAAGGGATTCAAGACGGTTATGCAGCCGGTACTCGACTGGCCAACGTACACTTCGATGGTGCCTATTCATCTGGCTTAACACGAACTATCCACACATCACAATATATCTTAGCCAACAATAAATCTGATTCACCTAATCAAGCTATCCAATTACCAGACTTCCGTGAAGAAAACTTTGGCTATTTTGAAGGTGTACACACTGGCTTAGCCTTAACAACTCTTGGTGCTTATAAAAATGATACCTTCTCAGATTTTTCCGATGTTATCACTAAATATGGTATGCCTGCAGCAATGGATTTGATTCGTGAAGGCGACCCTTTCAAAATTGCAGAGGACTATCAACAGTTTATAAACCGTATACAACACGGTTTTGACGATATTCTTTCTCGTCATCAAGATGGAGATAATGTACTAATTGTCTCTCATGGTACAGCTATTCGTGCTATTGTTGATTATTTTGGCTATCATGATTTTGCCAAGATTAGTGTTAAAAATGGTGCTGTTACGCAACTTGAATTAGCTGCTGACCATGCTAAAATTACTAGCTTTAACGATGATTCAACTATATTTAATTCATAATTTATTGACAAAAAAAAAGCGAGCTCAAATGTGCTCGCTTTTTTATTCATCAATTTTTTCTGTCAAACTTTTTCGTTGCCTAAAACGATACTGTGAGACTAATAAAATAGTAAGTATAATCCACCAAATTACTAAAATCATTACGTTTTGCTGTATTTCACCACTAAACGTAATGTGGTTGACAGCACTTATTAGTGCTGTTAATGGCCAAAATGGTCTAGAAATACCAAATGCTGTATCTTGTACAATTGCTGGATAACTAACAGCAACTATAATCAGTTGTAAAACAGATATTCCTGTAGCTAACCACCAGCCTGCTTGACCAAATAGTTGTTTCAGGTACCAAACAAAACTTAGCATTATCCACTCGGCTAGTATGACAACTCCTACAATGAACCAAAAATGAGTGATTGGTATTTTCCACAATAATACACTGGTTGTCATTAACAACGCACCTACAACACTCAATAGACCACCAATTTGGAAATTATCCCACCATTGTTCAAGCGCAAGTGCTTCTGGCTTTTCTGGTTTAATTGGTAATACCAAACCAAATAGTATTGCCATTACTGTCACACCAACTGCCAATACCTGTGGCAAAATGACTTGTCCATCGTTTTTAACTGGCTTAATGTCAGTTATGTTTAGCGTAAGCATTTGCGTCAAGGAAGTGGTCGTCTCGGACTTATCCCCAAGCAGTGATTTTAATTTATTGGAGATAGCAGTTTGACCGTTTTTTACGGATGTGGCTTCGGTTTGGATAATACCAGACTTCTGACTCAAAGCCTGTGTATTATTCAAATTCACAACAATATTACTAATTCCCCCTACTACCGTTGTTTGCATTTTGTAGGAAACGTCGTTTATCTTAGCTGCTGCTTCTTTAATTTTGTCGGTGTCACTATTACTAATGGCCGTATTAAGCTCAACAGAATAAGTTGCTAACTGTGTTGCTAAATCACTTGCATCTGTTTGCAAATCTTTAGCTGTATCTGTATCAATAGCATTCCCAACAGCTTGTAAATTGGCTTGCAAATCGGATGTTTTGTCCGCCAAACTATTGCTTTGCTTTGCTAAATTTTTCAAGGTAGAGTCGTTTGAGATACCCATGCTCAACTTTACATTGGCTTCATTAATCAAGTCTTCGAGTACACGACTCGTATATTGTGTAGCAAATTGATTATTACCAGTAGCTATGACTTGTTTAACATTCACGTTCTTGCCTGAACTTTTAAAGTTGGCCAACTGCTGCGTCATCTTATTTGGGAAAACAATAACACTACTAATCTGTCCCAACTTTAAGGCTTCTCGAGCTGACTTCTCTGAACTATACTTCTTGACCGCTAACTTTTTACTGGCCTTAAATTGATCAGTCAATTTAGCACCAACGCTTTGTTGTTCACCTTCAAACTGCGCTGGCTTATCTAAATTAACAACAGCGACCTTTAAACGGTTCGCATGCTGAGTTACATGACTAGTTGCTCCAAGGTACCCAGCAACTAAAATTACTGGAATCACCATTGCTAATAGCCACTTAACTAAACTGTGTTTATTTTTTAATATCGTTTGCCAACCAAACATAAAAGACCTCTTCAATTTAAACTCTGCTTAATATAGCATACGCAATTGAACTGGTCTTTTGGATAACTTTATAAACTTTTACGATTCTTAACTAAATTATGGAAAAATGTTCCCCACTTTGCAGTTGATAATACACAATGACGCATATCATTCAGCTGTTTCAAGCAAGCCATACTTTCCATCAGCCCGCTTATAGATTACTGAATCAGTATTTGACTCTGCATCTTTGAAGATAAAGAACACATGTCCTAGTAAATCCATTTGCAAGGCAGCTTCCTCAGGTGACATAGGTTTCAAATCAACCTGCTTAGTACGAACAATTTGTAGAGCAGAATCATCTACCTCTTCTTCAGGAATTTCACCCTTCGAATCAATACCTTTAAATCCAGTTTCTCTGGATTTACGATTGATCTTTGTCTTATACTTACGAATTTGTCGTTCTACTTTTTCAGAAACATTATCAACAGCTGCGTATAAATCTTGATTAGTATCTTCAGCTCGCAAAACTACGTAAGGCAACACAATAGTTACTTCAACCTTACCAGAATTGTCAGACTTGTATGTGCGCAAGTTAACGTTGGCCTTGGCATTTTCTTCGATATAACGATTTAATTTCGTCAAGCGTTTTTCCACATATTCACGAATTGCATCTGTGACTGTGATATTTTCACCACGTACATTGTAATCTAACATAAACTAATTCCTCCAAATTTCCTTCTTTAATGATAAAATTCTAAATATTATCATCAAGTCAGTTATTTTATATTGGTTCTATCATCATTATAACATAGCTGTAAGCGTTTACCGCGAAATTACAATTTCTTCATTTTCATCGTGCTAATGAAATGCTTTTCACAGAATCAGCCCCATGTGCTAATAATAAATCGGCAGCGTGGTGCAATGTACTACCAGTCGTATATACATCATCTACAAGTAAAATACTTTGTCCTTCAATAATTTTTTCGTCTATTATGGAAAATGGCTGTTCTCTTTTCATGCGAGCTCTGCGATTAGAATGTGATTGTTGCATTTTTTTCGTTACCTTAACTTGTAAGGCTTCTGTTAATTCAATGCCTTCTAGAAGGCTAGCTACTTGATTAAATCCACGTGTCATCATCGTATGCTGGCTAACAGGAACTGCTACTACCAAATCCATATCTGAAGTATGAACTAGGTTTATTAACTCACGATTAAAAATTTTACGTAGTTTGTAGTCACCATTAAATTTATATTGTTGCATAAATAATCGCATGGCATCATTGTATTGATACAATGCACGATGATGAAGGCTGGGCCTGTTATTCAATTGCCACCTTTGGCAATCGTAACATGCGTCATTATTTAGTTGCTGTCGCCCGCACGCTGGACAACTTTGATCATTGATTGCATCAAAATTGTGACGACAACTTTCACACAACACACTATTTTCATGTCTTATTAGGCCAAAAAACTGCAAAAATGAATTTACTTCAAATAATTGTGTTTGACACAATGCACAATGCATAGCTTCTCCTTTTTTAGTTGTCCATTCTACGCTTTAATTTTTCCCCACGACGATTCATCATGATAATCTGTTTTTGTGCTGCCCTAACCTTTAAATTGATATGTTGTACATATGCTTGTACTAAACCAGTGGGTCGATCGGCACTACGCCCTACACGACCTGCAATTTGGACTAGCGCATTTTCACTAAATGTTTTATCGTCTGCTCCTATAATTAATACGTCGATTCTTGGGAAAGTAACCCCTCTTTCTAATATTGTAGTCGTAATTAAATACTGTAACTTTTCGTCACGCATTTTTTTAACTTTTTCTTGTCGAAATGGATCAGCTGCATGTACGTAATCACTTTGTACACTTGGAAATAATTGATGTAATTTTTGATGTAGCGGTTTTAAATCAGAGACTTTTGGCACAAAAATTAAAAATCGTTGTTTAGATGTAATGAGCTGAATAATTTGTTTTTTGATGACGTTCGGTAGCCTTTTACGCCAGTTGCTAACTAATCTTACTTTTATTTCAGGTAAGACATGCTGGTGAAATCTTAATGGCAAATAAGAGGTCGGTAATTTTTTACCTGCTTTTTTTCGCATTGCTAGTGTTGGTGTCGCCGTTAAATAAATTAAAGCACTGTTCTCCTTTCGGGCTTTATTCACCGCATAAGCCAGCATGGCATCCCCTGCAAACGGAAAACTATCAACTTCATCGACAATAACAAGATCGAAAGCATGATAAAACCGCAACATCTGATGTGTGGTCGCTAAAACTAACTGTGTATATCGATAGTTTTCTTTTTGGTTGCCATGTAATATCATTAGCTCAGTTTCTTCAAATGCCGACTGAATTCGTGGTGCTAACTCCACAATGACATCTACGCGTGGTGAAACAATCGCTACACGTAGTCTTTGACACAATGCTTTGTGGATAACCGGGAATAACATTTCAGTTTTACCCGCACCAGTAACCGCCCACACTAAATGTTCCCCTTTTTGAAACAAAGTCACCAATAGTTCATTGCTAACTTTTTCCTGTTGTTGCGTCAATTCACCTTGCCATGTCATTTTAGCAGTACCAGAAAATTGATTTGGTTCCGGTAACGAAACTAAATTATCAAGAGAACTAACTCGCCCTAATATCAAACAAGCGTTACAGTAATAATGTTGGTTAGGCAATTCCTCGGTATTCTTCTGTCCGCACCGTTGGCACTTCTTCCCAATAAAAGGTTCAATAATATGTTTAGTCGTTGTTTCCACTTTTGGTTGGACAATTTGACGACCATAGAAATATTCATCATTCATGCTGTATAATACGTTATATGGTAAAATATTTCACAATTAAGCCCACAGCATTCACATGGGAAAAAGAAATTAAAAAATCACGTTTCATTTTAAACATGGCACGTATTACTTCCGAAAATGACGCTCGAGATTTTATAGAAAAAATAAATAAAATCCACTATAAAGCCAGCCATAATGTTTTTGCTTATGTCTTAGGTGACAATGATAGCATTAAGCGCTATAGTGATAATGGTGAACCGAGTGGTACGGCTGGCATACCAATGCTAGAGGTCTTACAAAAAAATGATCTACATGATGTTATTGCAGTAGTAACTCGCTATTTTGGTGGTATTAAATTAGGGGCAGGCGGACTGATCCGTGCTTACGCTGGCACGATTGCTGAAGGACTTGAGTCAATTGACTTTGTGGAACGACTAACACGTCTACAAGTTACTATCAGCATTGATTATAAGCATGGCGAAACATTAAATTATTGGCTAAACAGCCATAATTATCAAATAATAGACACACAGTATGATACAAATGTTCACGTCGTAGTCCCAGTATCTGAAGAAGACTTGACCAAGTTTCAATCAGATTTGATGAACCAGTTTTCTGGGCATATATTATTTGACATTGGTGACGAAACTTACTTTGAAATTCCAGTAAAATAGGCTATAATTGAATAGTTATGATCCGCTAGTGTAATGGATCGCACGCAAGATTCCGGTTCTTGAAATCCGGGTTCGACTCCCGGGTGGATCATTAAATAAATAAAAAACAGCCAATAATCATATTGGCTGTTTTTTATTAGTCTATCGTCATTGAAGCGGGTTCTGGCGCAATAACATGTTGCCCTGTCTCTTGCCTAATCGTTTCAAATAAAATACCTTCCCGCAGACCAGCTTGTGAGAATATGACCTGCTGTCCGCCTAGAAAAAGCAGCAGTTCTACCAACGGCAATAAGCCACCGACAATAATGTCACCACGATCCTTGGCTAAGCCAGCCATTTTCTGTCGTTCAACTAGATTTTTACTTAATATCTTTTGATATATATCTGTTGCATCTTGCTTACTCAGATGGTATCCATGAATTGGCATATCAGTGATTTTTCGCTGACGTCGAGAAATTTTAGCTAAAGTACGATTGCTACCACCCAATGCCACCAACGGCAAATGCATGGCATCACTGAGCCAAGAAACATCTCCAAACATTTGCCTTAAGGCTACAGTTGCTTGAAACAAAGAATCCGCATTAATAACATCCTTCTCAAGAAACATTTCGCTAATCGTCACTGCGCCAATAGGCAGACTTATTTCGTGAACTGATTCTTTGTTTCGAACTAAAATCAATTCTGCAGAGGCACCACCAGTATCCAAAATTAAGGCATCGTTTATGTTTAGTGTATTAACAATACCAACGTAATCATAGTGTGCCTCTTCTTCACCTGTTAGTACTTGCAGCGTGAAACCCATTGTTTCTTCAAATTCCGTCAAAAATGCCATTTGGTTTGTTGCTTGTCGGACAGCTGCAGTGGCCACTGCTCTTATTTTCGCTTTTGGATACTTGTCCAGCGTTTCCTTGAAATTCTTCAAGGCGTTCATCGTACGTTTAATAGCCTCAGGTTGTAAAACTTTATTTTCACCCATTCCTTCAGAGAGGCGTACCATCTCTTGTAATCTATTCAATACTTCATAATGACCATCTTGATGATATCTACTAATTGTCATCCGTACTGAGTTCGATCCTAAATCTATTACTGCTATAACAGTCATGATTCACCTCCTATAAACGGGTTGTTGATTGGCTCAAATTCTTTTTGCGTATTTTCTCGGTCCTGTTGTTGCTTTAACTCAATTTGTTTGACCATAGATTCAGCTATAAACATTTCTTGTGCGTTAACAGAGGATAAGCCTCTACGATCAATTTTATCAAACGATCCATCTGGTTGTAAGACACGTGTTTTAACATTATCTGCCCACATGATTTCAAAAATATTAATCACCTGTTGAGACAAACCAGCATTGCGAATTGGGAATAACAATTCAACACGTCGATCTAAGTTTCTTGTCATTAAATCTGCAGAAGATAAATAAACTTGTGGACTATCATCATTATGAAAGATGAACACCCGACTATGTTCCAAAAAACGGCCAACAATTGAATGCACAGCTATCGTTTCACTGACTTTTGGAATACCAACCTTGAGCATTGTAATTCCTCGAACTATCAATTCTACTGGTACACCAGCTTCACTTGCTTCGTACAAATGACGAATCATTCGTTCATCAGATAACGAATTGAATTTCATCTTAATACCGGATGGTTTTCCTGCCTTAGCATTCTTAATTTCGACGTTTATTTTTTCATAAATAAACTCACGAATGCCATTAGGTGACATATGCAGTTGATGAAAAAAACTCGGATCAGAGTAACCCGTTAGAATATTAAAAATCGAAGCCACATCTGCACCTAATTCGCTATCCACTGTTAGCAATCCAAGATCCGTATAAAAATTCGCTGTAACATCATTATAGTTTCCAGTAGCGAGATGGACATATCGACGAATAGTATCACTTTCCCGTCGCACTACCATGGCCATTTTAGCATGCACTTTTAGTCCACGAAGTCCATAGACCACATGGACGCCCTTTTGCTCTAATTCACGCCCCCAATGGACATTATTTTCCTCGTCAAAGCGTGCCTTGATTTCAAGCAATACCGTTACCTGCTTGCCACGTTGAGCAGCATCAGAGAGTGCCTTAATAATTGGTGAATTGCCGGATACACGGTATAGAGTCATTTTAATGGCTAGCACATCATCATCTATAGCAGCTGTTTGAATAAACTGAACTACTGGCTTAAATGAATCATAGGGGTGATGCAACAGATAATCGCGTTTTCGTATACTTTCAAATATTTTATCAGCGGTCAAGTCGGGATTTTCGTACCCATGAAATGATGTATATTCTAGTGTAGGTGCATCAATTACTTTCAACCATGAACTGATGAATGTTAAATCAATCGGACCACTCACTTCATAAATTCTATCATCAGGGACCTGTAAGGCTTTGATGAGTTGGGTCATCAACATTTTACCCGTGTTCGCACTTACAATCACACGGATAACTCGTCCACGCTCCCGTTCTTGCAATTTACTTTGTACTTCTTGCAAAATATTGGGCGTATCTTCATCATCAGCAACATCTAATTCCATATCACGTAAAATATGAAAAACATTTGATTCTTTAATGGTATAACCTGGAAAAAGCGCATCTAAAAATAGTTGCACAACATCTTCTACTAAAATCACTTGATTTTCTTCTGGTAGTGCGATTACTCGTCCAGAGGTTTCTGGAACCTGTAATACTGCAATATATTTTTCAGATTGTTCGTCGTTTTTTTTCAGACGGACACCAATATTTAACGTATCATTTGCCAAAAAAGGAAATGGTCGTGTACTATCAATCGCCATCGGCGTTAAGACTGGACGTAACTCCTTCTCAAAAAATTTCTTCAAAAAGTTAACTTGTGCATTCGTCAAATCATTTTTATGGACCAATGAAAAACCTAACTTTTTCATGGTCGGAATAATACTACGATTTAATACTTGGTACTGGTTTTTAATTTGTTCTCCTGCAGCGGCAGAAATTTTAATTAGCTGTTGTTTGGGCGATAAACCAGATGCATCCACCTTATCGTGACCTACAAACATTTGTTGTTGTAAGCTTGCCACACGAACCATGAACCATTCATCCATGTTTTTTTGTGTAATCGCCAAAAAATTAGCGCGCTCTAGGATAGGATTTTGTGTATCGCGCCCTTCTTCAAGCACACGTTTATTAAAAGCTAACCAACTCATTTCACGATTAACATAATATTTGTGTTGTTTCAGATCTGTCATAGTGCTTTTCAGCTCCTTTTCCCCTGACGTTTCAATACAATGGGCAATCCAAACACAGCCTCAAAAAAATGTGCTTTTTGTGCAAATATATACATTTCCAATTGCAAATCCGCGGCAGATTGTCCGATTACTGTAATTTTTTCTGTACCGATAGACACAGTTAATTTACTAATTTTTTGTAATCGGCTATCATCAAGGGCATCCGCCAAGCGTAATAATGCGGCCATTTTAGCAATGCGCATACGTTGTCTTGGGGAAAACTCTTGCGTTGATCGCAGTGCATTATCAGGAGTTTCAGCGCTATGATACCGTGCAATTGACGCAATCATTCGTTGCTCAGAGGTTGATAATCCATGAAAATCAATTCCTTCTAGAATTTCTTCAGAATATTGATAATGCTTCTGAGAATTAATAAAACTACCAACGTCGTGCGTCAAAGCAGCGACACCTAATAAGAGACGGTCACGCGCACTCAATCGATGAATTCTTTTTAAACGATCAAATAGTCGCCAAGCATATCTCAGAACCAACTCTCGATGCTTCTCTTCAACCATATATCTATCTGCAATACCACGTGCGGCAGTAATGATATCATTTTGTGCATTGTTGTCTTTAACGACCAGCCCATCTAAGACTGTCAAGCTACTCATATGTAAATTACTAGCACCAACAGCTGACATCACTTCGACAACCAACACAGCTTCCATGAAGACCATCCAAATATCATTCAAATCAATGCTATATTGCTCAGCAATAGCTTGTTTGTTCCTCTGATTAAAACTACGAATTAATGATTGCAGCTCTGATTTATGAATTGTAGTTTTGGGCTTTTTATTTAAAAACAGCTGATTTAATACATCGGCACCAAGCAAAATAATTGTATCAGTTGCTTGAAAAGGCGGTAACATATGCCAAAAATCTGCTAATTTACTATCAATAAATTCTGGTATTAAATCTGGTATTTCAGTAATTTCTGCAGCCATATCTCTGATGGACTGTGTTAATCGCACTGGTCCAATGGCTGAATGCTGCGAGAATTTAAACTGATTATTTTCAAAATAGGATAAGTCTATTCTTGTAGAGCTAACACCTAGTACAAATGCGTACCGTTCATTTAAAATTTTTTCATCATGAACGCGCAAGGCCAACTGCCGATAATAATTTTCTTGATTGGCATTTAGCCAAAGTAATTCAAGGCCCGTTACATTTTCTACTTGATCGACAAAATAAATAGCATTCAGCATCTTGGACAAGTTTTCACTACCGTACAAACGCACATCTTCTACACCATAATCACGAAGAAGTTGTTGGAATCGTTGTAGCTGTGATAATGCACGCTGCATCACTTCAGCAGAAAAACTAGCTAATGGTAAATTTTTTTCGCTATATTCGCGCTTAACATGCTCAATTTGACGCCCACGACTGTCAACAATTTGCAATGCAGCAGCATCAGTGTTTAAAAGAATAACACCCTGTAATTTTGCCATAGATTGAGCCCTCTAAGGGTAGTTTATCACATTTAATATTAGGATTGTATTAGAAAAAATATGACTACATTATTACTTATAATCTTGCATTGTCTGGATTAAAACTACAACACTGTTCATGATCATTGATGATGCCTATTGCTTGCAGGTAAGAATACACAATTACCGGTCCGATAAATTTAAACCCTTGTTTCTTCATGTCCTTCGTTATCTGTTGCGATAATTCATTTTGACTGGGAATTTCATCCCCACTGGTAATATGGTGATTGATAATCTGACCATCAGTGAACGACCACATATAGTCAAAAAAACTCCCCCTCTGCTGACGAATCTGTCTAATGACTCGTGCATTGTGAATAGTTGATGTAATTTTTAGTTTATTGCTAATAATATTAGGATTGTTTTTTAATCGTTCAATGTCCTCGTTTGTCATTTTAGACACTAAATCAATATCAAAGGAGAGGAATGCAGTGTTCATCCCTGAACGTCTTTTTAACGAGGTCTCCCAGCTTAACCCAGCTTGAAACACTTCTAAAGTCAACAGTTCAAATAACTTTTCGTCACTATATTGGTTAGGTTGTCCCCACTCTGCATCATGATAAGTTGTCATAATATTGGAATCTGGATAATTATCTACCCAGGAGCAACGTTTCAAATCATCCATTGTGCTTGCTCCTTTTTCACTTATATTTGCAAGACAAAATAGTTTTTAATCATTTCATATAAAAAAAAACGACCAAACGGCCGATTTAGTTTTTTTTACTTGTTTTCAATAACTTCGCGGGCAGCAGCTGACAAGTTATAGAATGAATGGATACCCTTATACTTAGCAGTTGTGTCCAACAATTCTTCGATACGGATCAATTGGTTGTACTTAGCGATACGGTCAGTACGTGACAATGAGCCTGTCTTGATTTGGCCAGCGTTTGTAGCAACAACCAAGTCAGAAATTGTTGTGTCTTCTGTTTCACCTGAACGGTGAGAAACGATAGCCGTGTAACCAGCTTCCTTAGCCATTTCAATAGCTTCGAAAGTTTCTGTCAAAGTACCAATTTGGTTAACTTTGATCAAGATTGAGTTAGCAGCACCCATGTTGATACCCTTTTCAAGGTATTGTGTGTTAGTAACGAAGAAGTCATCACCAACTAATTGAACCTTCTTGCCCAATTCGGCTGTAATTGCAGCCCAGTCTTCCCATTCGTTTTCGTCGATAGGATCTTCGATTGAAATGATTGGGTAACGATCTGCCAAATCTTCAAGATACTTGATAAATTCAGGTGTTGTGAATTCTTCTCCAGTTGACCAACGCAACTTGTATGTCTTTGTTTCTGCATCATACAATTCTGATGAAGCAACATCAACAGCGATTGCGATATCCTTACCAGGCTTATAACCAGCGGCTTCAATCGCACGGATCAAATATTTCAAAGGTTCCTCGTTATCAGCGAAGTCAGGAGCAAATCCACCTTCATCACCAACTGAAGTTGCCTTACCATCAGCTTCTAATAACTTCTTCAAAGCGTGGAAAGTTTCTGAACCATAACGAATTGCTTCCTTAACTGTTGGTGCGCCAACAGGCATAATCATGAATTCTTGGAAGTCAACCTTGTTTGCTGAGTGAGCGCCACCATTGATAACGTTCATCATAGGTGTTGGCAATACGTATGAATTTGCACCACCCAAGTATGAGAACAAAGGTACACCTAATTCGTCAGCAGCAGCACGGGCAGCAGCGATTGAAACAGCCAAAATAGCGTTTGCACCCAAGTTACCCTTGTTTTCTGTACCGTCGAGTTCGATCATAGCTTGATCGATTGCACGTTGGTCAGTTACGTCGAACTTACCAACCAAAGCCTTAGCGATAGCATCGTTAACATTGGCAACAGCCTTTGTTGTTCCCTTACCACCAAAACGTGACTTGTCTCCATCACGCAATTCAACAGCTTCGTGTTCACCTGTTGATGCACCTGAAGGGACCATTCCACGACCAAAGCCACCCAATTCTGTGATAACTTCAGCTTCAAGTGTAGGGTTTCCACGTGAGTCAAGGACTTCGCGTGCGATAATATCAGTGATTAAAGACATGTTTTAATTCTCCTTTGGTTTTCGGTTATATACCATGTATATTATATCACAGGGTAAGAGTCATAGCCAAAAATTTCCTCAATACATAAAGCAAAGTAATGTGCAACAACTATTGAGTTCACCCTTTTAGGGCACTGCTTTTTAAGTATTCTCAATATTAAATTCTGGGACTTCTGGATCTTGCGCAATGGCAACAAGTTGTAGAAACTTTTCTGGATCAAGAGCGGATGTGCCAACCAACACACCATCTATATCTTTTTGCAACATTATTTCGCGAGCGTTGTCTGGTGTCACCGATCCGCCATATAAAACGCGAACTTGTTCAGCAATAACAGGTGAATATAACTTGGCCAGCGTCTGACGTATCAGATGAGCTGCTTTTTGCGCTTGGACCGCACTTGCGGCCTCACCTGATCCAATTGCCCATGTGGGCTCATACGCAAGTGTAACGTTGCGGATTTGGTCAACAGAGACGCCTGCCAACGCGGCAGCCACTTGAGCCACTGAGGGTTCCGCGTCCATAAACTGGGCATAGGTACTCATATCCTCATCGACATCGATAATTGGGCGTAAGCCATTTCTAAGTGCAGCAGTGACTTTCAAATTAACTGTTGAATCAGTCTCATTAAAAAACTTTCGACGTTCAAAATGCCCAATTAAAACATATTTGGCGCCAATATCTTTCAATGCTTTTGGTGATGTTTCGCCTGTGTAAGCTCCACTGTCTTCCCAATGAACATTTTCTGCGACAATATGTATGGGTGACTGTGCTGTAGCTCGAACCATGTCTGACAAGAATAAATCTTGTGCCGCAATACCTGTTTCCACAACATTTTCAGCAGGCACCTTACCGTTCACCTTGTCCAAAAATTCTGCAACATCAGCGTGCAACTTATTAATTTTCCAATTTGCAACTACAAAAGGTATACGTGAAGCATTATGTTGACTCATTTTTCGTCTCCTCTAAGCATCATAAAAATAAAAACCGCCTCAATTAATAATAACCAAATCATATAACGAGAAGGTTCACCCAGCAAGGATAGCAACATGTAGCTAATAAACAAAACGGCCAGTCCGCCACCTGTTTTAGTTAACTTTTGCTGGTACTTACTACGTGAAAGGCGTTCGGTCAAATGTTGGTTTTCCGATTTCAGTTCTGAAACATCTAATTTCAAAGCTTCAATCTGATCTAATAAATCATCATTTTCATTTTGTAAAGCTTCATTATGGGCCTGTATTTCTGGTGTGATTACTTCTGTTTTTTTTCGATTAAAAAATCTCATGTGTTTTCTCCATTACTTCTATTCTATCAAAATTACACGCTCGCTGTCATTGAATATCTATTGACGAGATTAGATTTAATGGGTATAATTATATAGTTGTCAATTCATATTTGCAGCTGTGGCGGAATTGGCAGACGCGCAGGATTAAGGATCCTGTGCCCGTTTAGGGCGTGCGGGTTCGACTCCCGCTAGCTGCACTATAACAAAAGCTATACTTAATTGTATAGCTTTTTCTTTGTGTTGAAAATTTATTTTATACAAAAAAAGGAATCCCGAAGGATTCCTTTAATAGTTGCCCCTGCTGGATTCGAACCAGCGCATGTCGGTACCAAAAACCGATGCCTTACCACTTGGCGAAGGGGCAATAGCTAATTTATTTTGCCGTTAGCTTTTATCGGCAATGGGAGCGGTAGGATTCGAACCTACGAACCCGAAGGAACGGAGTTACAGTCCGTCGCGTTTAGCCAGACTTCGCTACACTCCCATATCTCAAACAACTATAATAGTATACCAAATACTGAGAGACATGGCAAGCATTTTTGTGATAATTACATGTTGTGATTACATTTAAAAGTGAAGTAGATTGCTCATCAATATTGCGAGGCCTCTAATGAAAATTAATAACAATGTTCAACCCGTTAGAAAATCGCTTCATTTGACGCAAGAATCTCTAGCAAAATAAATTGGTGTTTCAAGGCGAACTATTGTTTCTATAGAAAAGGAAACTATACACCTTCTTTGATATTGGCCTTCCAGTTAGCACAAGCACTGAAAACACCACTGACTGATCTATTCACTATTAATGAGGAAAATCAAACATGAAAAAAATTATTTTTGAGCAAACAGGCAATATTATTACTACCCCGCTGATAGCATTTGCAATGATACAATCCATATTCCTTTCACCGCAGTCTATCAATAAGTACAAACATCACAAGTATAAGCATTTTTATTATTGTAATGTTAACAAATATGCTGACTCTTGTGTTTTTAACATACTTAATCGCTTGGATTATTTATGAACGAATGACATAATCCATCGAATGAAGCATAATTATTTTAAAATTGAAAAAGCTTTATTTTCATATGGTGAAGCCATTTTTTTAATGTAGAATAATATAAAATGAATATATTATTAGGCATCACATCACGTTCAAATTCTGTTGTGTTCAATAAAAGTTGACGATCCATTCATTTTTCAGAAATTCCGAAAAGTTTGTGAAATGTTATACTTTGTTTATGAAACGGAGGCTCTTATAATGAAAAACTTAATAGACAAGGTAACTTTTCGGCATGGCGCAACAATAGATACTAGGACTGCTCAGTCACCTATGCTGACAAATAGTGGCTTAAATGAAAAAGTAACACAAGACACAATCAATTACTATAATGCCCGTTCACAATCAGCTGGTATGGTAATTGTTGAGTACACGAGCGTCAGTCCTAATGGCGGTCCATCACGTTCTTGGGCACCCGACCGTGAACAATTAGCAATTTATGACGATAGTTTTGTCCCAGGATTTAAAAAAATTACTGAGAAATTAAAAAAAGATGGTAATAAAGCTATCCTTCAACTAGTCCATTCTGGACGTGAGGCACAGTATCGCTATGCGCTCGGCGGACAAGTAGAGGTACCTTCAAACATTGATTTTCCATGGATTAGTTATCCTTTACACGAGTTGTCCGAAGATGAAGTCTGGCAAATTGTAAAAGATTTCGGTACCGCAACAAAACGTGCAATTGCTAGTGGCTTTGATGGCATCGAAATTCACGGAGCAAATCACTATTTGCATCAAGAATTTTTTTCTGCTTATTCTAATGTTCGCACTGACTTTTGGGGCGGTAGTCTTGAAAAACGGATGAATTTTGCCCTCGAAGTCGCACGAGAAGTATTCAAGGTAGCCAAGGAAAATGCCCCAAAAGACTTTATTATCGGTTATCGAATTAGCCCCGAAGAGGTTCACGAAGATAATATCGGCTATACATGGCACGAAGCTCAATTACTAGTTAACCAATTGACCGAAAATTTTGAATTTGACTATGTCCACCTTTCGACAAATGATTATACTGCGACGCCAACCGATTCTGATAAAAACTATGCACAACTACTCGGAGAACGAGTAAAAAAGCCAGCTCTTCTGATGATTGCTGGCGGTATCCACACAGTTGAGAAAATGAAGGATGCTCTGCAATATGTTGATATTGTAAGTTTAGGACGCCCCACTTTAATTGACAACCAAATTGGTTATAAAATCAAAAACGGTCAAGCTGACCATATTTTCTTAGAATTCAACGAAGAATCAGTGAAAGAATCACATCTAACACCAGGATTGATTGATCTACTTGCAAACACAGCATATTTCGATATGCCTGGCATAGACTATCTTAAAACGCTCACAGATGTTAAACTAGGCGACGCTGTAACTCACGACGGAACAAAATAAATTTAACTTAAAAAGATGCTCTTTATTGAGCATCTTTTTTTACTTCTGCAGTAATATCTCTCAGTAATTCTTGGGCTTTCTCGGATATCATATAATTTGGATTAGTTAACCAACCGAGCTTGAAATCATCATCAAAAACATGACCAATATCAATGATCTTAAGCTTCGAAAAATCTGTATTACTAGATAAATTCCCTTGAACAATTCTACCAAAACAGACGGTGTTTAAATTAATTATTGCTTGGTTCATTGCCCAAGCATCATCGACTCTTAACACAAGTGATAACGGTCCACATTGAAATTGTAATCTTTCGAAAATTTCATCGTGGAATTTATCATTGAAAAGACTAAATTTTTGTTTTTTTAAATCTGTTAAAGATATCGGCCGATTCAAAGCATTTAGCGGATTATTCGGTGCGCAAAATAAAACTAACTTACTGTCACAAACTGGTGTGAAATCTAAATTTTTAATGCTTTCATCATTGATATTATTTATTGCGATAAAGCCGGCATCAATTTCTTGACTACGTACACGACGAACAATTGATTCAAATTCGTGACAACTAATATTTACCTGAACATTTTCAAATTTAGCGACATAATTATCAATAAAGGTGCTGATAAAAGGTTTTAACATTGTGTTCATATAATGAATTGAAACTTTTTGATGCTTTTGAGGATTAGCAACAATCGTAGCAGTTTTCTCAAGATTATTTTTAAAACGTAAAATATCGGAAATTGAAGACAATAATTGTCTTCCTTCTGAGGTTAGCTTAGTTCCAGATGATGATTTATCAAAAAGAGTTACTTCTAATTCATTTTCAAGTTGATGTATGGCTATGCTTAGTCCAGACTTACTGATGTGTAGTACATCAGCAGCTTTCTGCATAGAATTATGCTGAGCCAAAACTTCCGCGTAAAGTAGTTGGTCAAAATTCATGGATGTACTCCTCAAATGATTTATCTGTATCTAAACAAAAACTAAAAAACAGAGTTTTAAGTGCTTCAAAATGAAGATTAAATTCATGAACAGTATATCACATTTAAATTACTAGCAACGTGATATCAAATCAAAAAAACACTTTTCAATAAAAGAAAAGTGTTTTTAAACGCCGATATAATAAAAATATTAACGCTTTGAGAATTGTGATGCTTTACGGGCTTTCTTCAAACCTGGCTTCTTACGTTCCTTCATACGTGAGTCACGAGTCAACAAACCTGCTGCCTTCAATGCTGCACGGAAATCAGGATCTACTGTCAACAAAGCACGGGCGATACCGTGACGTGTTGCACCAGCTTGACCAGAATAACCACCACCAATAACGTTAACTAATACGTCATAGTTACCTAATGTTTCAGTAACGTTAAATGGTTGCAAAACAACTTCACGCAAGTTAGCAAAAGGAATATATTCTTCGATTGACTTGCCGTTCATTGTGATTTGGCCATTACCTGGAACCAAACGTACACGAGCAACTGAGTTCTTACGACGACCTGTGCCGGCATATTGTACTGCTGTAGTCATAATTGAGATTCTCCTTTCTTAAACTAACTTGTTGATGTCAAGTGCTTCGGGCTTTTGTGCGGCGTGATCATGTTCTGATCCTGCATACACGTGCAAGTTCAAGCCTTGCTTACGTCCCAAAGTGTTCTTTGGCAACATACCGTGGATTGATAATTCAAGCAACTTTTCAGGGTTGAATTCACGATAGTTTCCAGCTGTGCGAGCCTTCAAACCACCTGGGTGGTTTGAGTGGTGGTAATAAACCTTATCAGTGGCCTTCTTACCAGTCAACTTAACTTCGCTTGCATTGATGATGATGACATTGTCACCCATGTCAACGTTTGGTGTGAACGTTGGCTTGTTCTTACCACGCAAAATTGAAGCTACTACTGTTGACAAACGTCCCAAAACGACGTCTTTTGCATCAATAATATACCACTTCTTTTCGATTTCACCTGGTTTTGCTAAAAATGTTGTACGCATGTTTGCGCTCCTTTGATTAGTTGTTTACTGACTCAGCCGTTCCTTGCCAAGCATTTACAATAAGTTTCCGGGGCTTATCGTGAGGTAAACAATACCGTCTTCTATCTTAACCAAAAAAGCGTCTCATGTCAATTATTTTACTCAAAATTAACATCTTTTTTATACCCATATGACGCAAGACTAGCAGAATGAATGTGGAGTTCCAGTACAATCTCATTTTCGATATCTGGGTGCCCCTGCATATAAGATTTGTTGTCAATAAATAATGGTTTAACATCTGCCCATGTTTTATCAGAACGTCTCATAGTTGCATTATTTGATTCAATACGTGCGCCATTTTCATTAAATGGCGTAATGATAGCTACCTTGTCATTATTATCGATATCATGAACTTTATATGATGTCGGATCAACGTTAAAGTACCACAGATTTTCACGTTCTGGACTGACCGCAAATCCCATGATTCGAATACTTGGTTGATTATCTCTAGTTGTTGCCACGAAAACAAGCCCTCGTGAAGCCTGAATATACTCTTCAAAAAACGTCATAATTACTCCCCCTTAAAGTAGTACTGGTTTCATTATAACAAATATTGTTCAATTGTAATCAATCTCGTCCAAGTATAGGCCACTTGCTGGTGCAGTATACCTAGCTTGTTCCCGATCCTTAACTTCTATCAGTCGAACAATATCATGTACTGGTCGTTTTCCGGTACCAATTTCTAATAGTACACCAACCATGATACGGATTTGATTGTATAAGAAAGCATTCCCTTCAAAGGTGAATACTATCTCATGTTCTTCTGGTTTCTCATCAACGTCAGCCCGAGTAATCAAACGAATAGTTGTAGCCGTTTCATTTCCTGAGGCAGCAAAGCTAGCAAAATCATGCTCACCTAAGAGGTCAGGTAAAGCAGCTTTAATTCTGTTTATATCCAGTTTCCAATGGAAATGTCCCGTGTATTTGCGTTTAAAAGGATCCTTGTAGTCAGTCGTAGATACACGATAAATATACCGCTTAGAATGTGTATTAAATCGTGCATGAAAGTCATCAGAAACATGTTCTACATGATTTACAACCACATCAAATGGCAACAACGTATTCATCCCCTTGCGCACGCCTTCTGGATCAATATTGAATGGCAAATCAAAATGAACTACTTGACCAAAAGCATGAACACCCGTATCAGTGCGCGATGCACCTACTACTTTAATCTGCGGTGATGGGTTCTTTGCCATTTTATTGATGACTTTATTAAGCTCCCCTTGGACTGTACGTACAGACTCAACACCGTTTTTTGTTTGCAATTGAAACCCAAAAAATTCAGCACCATCGTAAGCTATAACTGCTTTATATCGTGGCATAAATTTCTCCTCTTATTGCCTCATTTTATAAAAAATTTAATACCAATAAATATAATCGTAAACCCGATTAATCCTATAAACGCGCTGCGATCATTGCTGCCATAAGATAGTACACGATACTTTGTTCGTTGTGTGGCGTCTTGAAATCCACGAACCTCCATCGCATTGGCTAAATCTAGTGCTCGTTGTAATGCACCCACGAACAGCGGAATAAGTAATGGCACAATAGCTTTGGCTCTTTTAATTGGTCCCCCTGTTGAAAAGCTCATACCACGTGACTTTTGTGCATTCATGATTTTTTGCGTTTCATCCATTAACAGTGGTACAAAACGCAGCGCGATTGATAGCATCAATGAAAGTTCAGCTACTGGTACGTGGATCTTTTTCAAAGGCTTCAATAAAGATTCTAACGCGTTTGCAATACTTGTCGGTGGCGTTGTTAACGTCAAAATTGTTGACATCAAAATGATTAAAACAAAACGAATCATAACATAAATAGCATTAATAATGCCCGGAATCGTCACTTTTAGTGGTCCAGCATGTAATAATACTGGTGTTCCCGGCGTAAAAAAAAGCTGCAAGACCACTGTAAATAGAATTAGCCAAAAAATTGGTTTTAATCCATCCCAATAAAGTCTAAATGGCTGCTTTGTTAAGCGTATTGCTAAAACAACGAAAGCCGCTGACCATGCATAGGTCGCCCACGATGTTGACCACAACATCACAAAAATAAAAATAAAGGTTCCAATCATTTTAGTTCTTGGATCTAAACGGTGAATCCAAGAATCCCCTGGCACAAAACGGCCAATCATAATATTATTCATGCCGTTTTTCCTCATTTAACATAGTCGCTAATTCCGTCAATAATAATGGACGATGCCGCAATATATGTCCCTTTTGACGCAACTGCTCCGCAAACTGTCCTGCCTTAGGCAAATCCAAAGCAACCGTTTTAAACCAAACCAGATCTTTATTGAATATTTCAACTGGCGTTCCTTCTGCCACAACACCACCATCATGCATCACAATTACATGGTCAGCTACAGCAATTACATGATCCATTTGATGAGAAATGAAAACTACCAGTTTACCTGCTTCTTTCAGTCCTCTCACAATTGCAAGCAATTCTTTTTGCCCTTTTGGATCTAAGCCAGCAGCTGGCTCATCTAAAACAATAATATCTGGATTACTTGCCAACGTCCCTGCCATAGCAACACGACGCATCTGTCCACCCGAAAGTTCAAAAGGTGATTTATCCCATAATTCCTCAGAGACATTCACCTGTTTCAGGGCAGTTTTTGCCGCAAACTCAGCATCTGCTTTAGCATAACCAAAATTTATTGGGGCATACATGACGTCTTCTAAGACTGTATTTGCGAACAACTGATTTTCTGGAAATTGAAAAACCATACCCACTCTGGCCCGCAAAGAGGTTAAGTTTTTTTCCTTCAAGTCGCTCGTCAAAACAAAATCATCAATAACTACTCGTCCTGTTGTAGGTTTCAATAAGCCATTTAAATGTTGTATGAAAGTTGACTTGCCCGAACCAGTCTGACCAATAATTGCCGTTACTTGTCCATCCGGTATCGTTACATTAATATCATGCAGAATTGGCTGCGCTAAAGTTGTACCAGCACCATAACTAAAATTCACTTGTTCAAAGTTGATAGCCACTGTATCAGTTCTCTTTCGTCCATATATTTATTAGGTTTCTCGTTTAAATGAAATGCTAACTCATTAGCAAAAGGTAGCTCTAATCCATTTTCATGTAGCGCTTTTCGTTGTGAAAAAACTTCAGCTGGTGTACCATCTAGGATTTTTTGCCCGTCATTAATAACCACTACTCGGTCAGCGAGTGTCGCTTCATCCATATCGTGCGTAATAGTCACTAATGTTAACTCTTTCCCAAACTGCTTTTTTAATTTCTGTAATGTCTCCATGACCGTAGCGCGGCCATCAGGATCTAACATTGCAGTCGCTTCATCTAAAATAATAATCTTGGGTTGTAGTGCTAACACACTTGCTAAGGCAACGCGTTGCTTTTGTCCACCTGACAGTGTATGTGGCTCCCGATTTTTAAACTCTTGCATGCCAACAATAGTCAGTGCATTATCTATTTTTTGAGGCATTTCCGAGCTCTCAACCTGGATATTTTCTAGACCAAAAGCAACATCGTCAGCAACAGTTGCACCAACAAATTGGTTATCTGGATTTTGAAAAACCATGCCAATTTTTGATCGGACATGGTGCACAGTTTCGACAGTCAGACGTTCATCAAAAACATCAATATCACCTTGTTCTGCCACTAAAAGCCCTAAAATCAGTTTTGCCAAAGTTGATTTACCAGATCCATTGTGTCCCACCAAAGCAACCCATTGTCCAGCATCAATATCTAAATTAAAATCGCTGAATAAGGAGCGTTCGTCATAACTATACTTTAAATTGTCTATCTTTATCGCTTTAACCATTACTACTTATTTTAGCATATTTTTCTCTAAAAAATAGGTGGAACCATTTCACAATACAAATTCCATATTTTCACAAAGAACTACTCTCATAAACCTAGTAAATTAGCATAAACTAGTCTATACTAGAAGAGGTAAAACGCTAATAAACAATAAATTTCACAAAGGAAGCATCCCATGAACGAGAAAAATATCGTCATTGTCGGCGCCGGTTTTGGTGGCGTCTTCGCAGCAAAAACATTGTCTAAAAAGCTAAGAAGTCATAAAGAATATAATATCATCTTAGTTGATAAGCATTCATACTTTACATACATGACAGAGTTACATGAAGTTGCTTCTCAACGTGTTAAACCAAAACATGTGCAAGAAGATTTAGAACATCTCTTCTACCAAGATAAGAATGTTAAATTATTAACGACTGAAGTAACAAATATCAATAAAGATAAAAAGACAATCTCAACAACCCAGGGTGATATTCCATACGAAAAACTTGTTTTAGCAGTTGGTGGTCAGTCAAACGATTTTGGTACGCCAGGCGTTAAAGAACATGGATTTGAATTGTGGTCAATGGAAGAATCACTGAAAATTCGAAATCACGTTGAAAACATTATTGGTCAAGGAGCCGCTGAGCTTGATCCCGACAAGCGTGAACAAATGTTAACTATTGCCGTTGTAGGATCTGGTTTCACGGGCGCCGAACTAATGGGCGAATTTATCGAACAACGTAAAGTATTGGCTCAAACTTACAAATTAGATGAAAGCGAAATTAAGCTTGTCCTACTTGAGGCATCTCCTTCTATCCTAAACATGTTAAAAGACCGCAAATTAGCTGACAAGGCTTTCAAATATATGGAGGACAATGGTGTTGATATACGATTGAACTCAAGAGTCACTGGGGTCGATGAGAATGGTGTATTCTTCCAAGACGGATCGACATTACCAACAAAATCATTAATATGGACTGCTGGTGTCAAAGCCAAATCATTCATATCAAACTGGGGATTCAAATATGGCCGTGGTGGTCGTATTGAGGCTGATGATTATATGCGCGCCACTAAAGAAGATGGCACTCCAGAAAAGGACATTTATGTGGCTGGAGATACACTTTCTTACGTTGATGAAAAAACCGGGCCAATCCCACAAACCGTTGAAGGTGCTGAAAGTGCTGCTCGTGCAGCGTCTGCTAATATCCTTGCTGATTTTGGCCTAGGCAAAGCCAAAACATTTTCTGAAGCTGTAAAGTATCACGGTTTCGCGGTTTCAATTGGATCCCATTACACTGTCGCTAGCTTAATGGGCCTTAACTTTTCAGGATTTATCGCCAGCATTGCAAAGCACGGTATCAACCTCTTCTTCTACTCTCAAATCCGTTCAGCCTATTCCATCTTCCATTATATGTTGGATGAATTCTTCCGTACAGAAGACGGCCGTAACCCGTTCAAGGGAAGCATATCACGTCTTGGCAATGTCCTATGGTCAACACCACTACGTTTGTTTTTAGGTATATTCTGGATTTTAGTTGCACTAGGAAATGCCGGTGATTTAAACAATTTCTTCTGGCAAAGTGGTCTTGCTAGCTTTATTGAAATTGTTACTGGCGCAGGTATCTTACTTGGACTATTTACGTGGCCTTTGGGCTTATTATCAATCCTCCTTACGATTGTTTCCGGAGCAACACATTCGTTTGAACTCACGCACTGGTTTGTCATGTTGAGTGGTTTGGCAATTATGAACGGTTCTGGTCGTGGATTTGGTTTAGATTTTTATGTCGTGCCGCTACTCCAAAAGATTTTTGGTGGTCTCTGGTATGGTAAAGCAAAATCAACATATAATGAATTAGAAAAATAAGTTATAATAATAAAGTGTGAGGATCATTACTCTCGCACTTTGTACATAATCAATGAAAAGAGACTCCCATGGCAATGCCGTCGTTACCAAAAATTTGGGACACTTTCCCAGAATTAAACCCACCGCTTCAAAATGTATTAATAGAAATGTCTGAAAGTTGGCGTATTGGTTTTTCAGAAATTGATAATGCTATTCGTTCACAAGCTAGTGCTGGAAAATTAGTTCGTCCTGCACTGACATTACTTTTTTCCGAATTAACTGATGCGCCGTACAATCAGAAAGCTATCGTGTTAGGAGCAAGTATTGAGCTTTTGCACCTTGCTACACTAATACACGATGATATCATTGACGAATCCAAACTGAGACGCGGACAAGATAGTATTCAAGCACATTTTGGTAAGGATACAGCTGTTTATGCCGGCGATTACTTGCTTACTGGAATGTTATCACTATTAAATGATGCTGATAATATTCAAGCAAATAAGCTAGCATTAGAAGCTTTAAGAAATATCTTGTTTGGTGAATTAACACAAAAACACAATCGATATTCAACTGACACTTCTTTTGATAACTATCTCACCCAAATCACCGGTAAGACAGCTGCTTTATTTAAACTCAGTGTCCTATTTGGAGCCACAAGCTCAGATGGTGTAAGTTCTCAATTACTTGATGTTGTAGGTAAACTGGGTGAGAATCTTGGCATTGCTTTTCAGTTATTAGATGACTATCTTGATTTTGAGTCAATTACTGAACAGCTTTCACTCGGTAAACCTGCTGGTCAAGATATTCGAAATGGCATATACACAGCACCTATCTTATTTGCTTTAGAAAATCCAGATATCAATGCAGAATTGAAGGAACTACTGGCTTTGAGAGATGGAATTACCGATGATCAACTCGTACACATTCACAATGTTGTTCTTGAAAGTGATGCCATGTCGCGTCTAAATTCTCTTTTAGCTGAATATAGTCAGGAACTTGATGATCTCCTGAATAAATTGCCAAATAATGCATTACGACAAAAATTAATCCATCTTGCCACATTATTATTAAATCGTAAAAATTAGCAAAAAAAAAAACTTGAGAAATAAATTCTCAAGTTTTTTTGTTAATCAACGAGCTCCAAGATAACCAGTTGCGCAGCATCGCCACGACGTTGGACTGTCTTGAGAATTCGTGTATAACCACCATTACGTTCTGCAAAGCGAGGTGCAACATCATCAAACAACTTTTGCAAAGCTGATTGTACTTTAACATCGTCGCCATCTTCTATAACGTCCGCAACTTCGTTACGAACAAAAGTAGCTGCTTGACGGCGAGCGTTTAAGTCGCCACGCTTACCTAATGTAATCATTTTATCAGTTGTCTTACGAACTTCTTTAGCGCGTGCTTCAGTAGTAGTAATACGACCATTGATCAAAAGATCAGTTGTCAAATCACGCAACATAGCTTTACGTTGTGAAGATGTACGACCCAATTTACGATATGCCATTGGTGAATCCTCCTTTTTTTAATTTAAAGACATGTGTTAATCTTCCTTGCGAAATCCTAAGTTCATATCAGTGAGCTTTTCTTGGATTTCGTCAAGTGATTTCCGACCGAGGTTACGCACTTTCATCATGTCAGCTTCAGTGCGATCCGTCAACTCTACAATAGTGTTGATACCGGCCCGTTTGAGACAATTATATGAGCGAACAGATAAATCTAGATCTTCAATTGGTGCAGAATCTGATGCACTAGCAGCAACAGGCTCTGCTTCAACCATAACACTAGCTTCAGCAGCTACAGGAGAAATATCCATGAACAAACCAAGATGCTCAGCTAAGATCTTAGCACCCAAACTTAAGGCATCACTTGGTTTGATAGAACCATTTGTCCAAATATCAAAAGTAAGCTTATCATAGTCGTCACGCGCACCGATACGTGTGTTTTCTACTTGGTAGTTTACACGTTCGATAGGTGTATAAATAGAATCAACGGCTAAAACACCAATGGGCATTTCATCACGTAACTTCTTATTTTCATCAGCTGATGTATATCCACGACCTTTGACCGCCGTGACTGTCATATGTAATGACTTACCTGCTGCCACAGTAGCGATATGCAAATCAGGATTCAAAACTTCAACATCAGCACCACCCTGCAAATCTGCAGCTGTTACATCTGCCGGCCCTTGAATATCAATTTCAAGTGAACGTTCATCATCTGAGTCAATCGCCAACACAACCTTCTTGAGGTTCAAGATAATTTGTGTGACATCTTCAACAACGCCATCCACGGTTGAAAACTCGTGAACCACGCCGTCAATTTGCACCGTATTAACGGCTGCGCCAGGAAGCGAAGACAATAAGATACGACGCAACGAGTTACCAAGTGTCGTACCATATCCACGCTCAAGAGGCTCTACAACAAATTTGCCGTAGCGGGCATCCTCTTCGATGTTATGAATATTTGGCTTTTCAAATTCAATCATCTGTAAATTCTTACCCCTTCTTTCACAGCAAGAGCAATGAAATTCAATTAAACACGACGACGCTTTGGTGGGCGTGATCCGTTATGGGGAACTGGTGTAACATCCTTAATTGATGTTACTTCCAAGCCAGCTGCTGCCAAAGCACGGATAGCTGATTCACGACCTGAACCAGGACCCTTAACAGTTACTGCAACTGTACGCATGTTAATTTCCATGGCACTTTTTGCTGCAGCTTCCGCCGCCATTTGAGCAGCGAATGGTGTTGACTTACGACTTCCTTTGAAGCCAAGTGCACCAGCTGATGACCAAGCAACTGCGTTACCTTGTGCATCAGTAATCATTACAATAGTGTTGTTGAATGTTGAATGGATGTGAGCCACACCAGATTCAATATTCTTCTTCACACGACGCTTACGCGTTGTACGACCTGCCATTTATTTGCCTCCTTTTCAATACTTTCTTATAATTTCTCGGGTTAAAATAAATTAACCAACATTACACAACTTTGGTTGCGATAATCATGTGTCGCATCGATGAGGATACAACAAGAAAAAGTAAATTACTTTTTCTTTCCAGCAATTGCTTTAGCTGGGCCTTTACGTGTACGAGCGTTGTTCTTCGTGTTTTGTCCACGAACGGGCAAGCCCTTACGATGACGAATGCCACGGTATGATGCAATTTCTTGCAATGATTTAATATCAAGTGATACCTTACGACGTAAGTCACCTTCTAATTGCAAGTTTAACTTGTCAACTGTTGCACGAATGGCATCTTCTTGGTCAGACGTTAAATCGCGTACGCGAACGTCTTCAGAAACGCCAGCTTCAGCCAAGACCTTTTGTGCAGTAGTATTACCGATTCCGTAGATGTAAGTTAAGCCAATGACAATTCGCTTGTCACGTGGCAAATCTATACCTGCTATACGAGCCATAACAATTTACCTCCTTTAGTATTTTTGAAAATGACAGTTATGTCTTTATTCAATCAATATTTATAACACGCAGAAATTACTTTCCAGCGCGTTGCTTATGCTTGGGGTTAGCAGAACAAATGATCATTGTTCGACCATTACGCTTGATAACACGGCAAGCATCACACATCTTTTTAACTGATGGGCGTACTTTCATAATCTATTCCTCCTATTCGGTTAACTGATTATTATATCTTTTACTTATCGGAAACGATAAGTAATACGACCCTTCGTTAAGTCGTATGGTGACATTTCAACGGTAACACGATCACCTGGCAAGATACGGATAAAATTCTTTCGAATTTTACCAGATACATGCGCTAAGATCACAGCACCATTTTCGAGTTCCACTTGGAACATCGCATTTGGCAAAGTTTCTTTCACTTTACCTTCGATTTCAATGACATCGTTGGCCACGCACTTAACCTCCTGTGCTTATAATGTTCAACATTGTTGATAAGTGCTTAACCTATCAAATTATACCAGAAAAACTGATATCTCTCAACAATGGCGTTTTGAATAATTAATTTAAATTGTCCAAAACTTCCTTAACATCATGATACACATCAGCAAGTTCACGACCGCCATCGATTGTGTGCAACACACCTGCTTTTTGATAATAATCTACCAAAGGCAAGTTAGCCGCTTTATTAACTGCCAAACGGTTGTCAATAACTTCGGGTGTATCATCTGCTCGACCACGTCCCAAAAGACGTTCGCGCAACAATGTATCAGCAACTTCAAAATATAATGTTGCTGACACAGATTTACCGTTATCTGATAAATACTTATCTAGGAATACTGCTTGTGCTTCATTACGAGGGTACCCATCAAGCATAAAACCAGTTTCAATGTCTTGTTGGTTTAAACGATCAGCAACCATAGCATTTGTGATTTCGTCAGGAACTAAGTCGCCCGCATCCATGAATTGACGCGCCTTTTGTCCTAATTCAGTATTCTCTGCCAAATTAGCACGGAAAATATCTCCAGTACTAATATGAACAATAGAATAATCCTTCACAATAAAGTCTGCTTGTGTGCCTTTACCAGCACCTGGCAAACCCAACAAAATCAAATTTTTAGCCATTGATTGCCTCCCGAGCTGCTAACTGATCTTTTGTAATAAATCCAACGTAATTCTTTTTCTGCATCAAACCATCAATTTGGCGAATTAGATCCAAAGCGACACCTATTGAAATTAACAGGCTTGTACCACCAAGACCAATCTTTTCATTGAGTCCCCAGACATCCGATGCAATCAACGGAACCAATGCAACAACACCCAAGAAAATTGATCCCACAAAGCTCAAATTTAGCAAGAGTTTTGAAACGAAAGCTTTTGTTTCTGCACCGGGACGAACACCAACAATATATGCACCTTGCTTTTGTAGATTTTCTGATAACTTATCAGGATTAACTTGAACAAAGGCATAAAAATATGTGAAAACAACAATCAATGCAGTATATAAAATTGCACCAGGCAACGTTGTCATACTGAATATCTGTTGCATAATTTGGTACCACTGGGCTGATGAATATTTGTCTTGAAAAGCTAACATAACCGTTTGTGGTGTACTAATAAATGATGAGGCAAATATGACCGGTATAACGCCAGAAACATTTACTTTTAGTGGCAGATATGCTTCGCTACCATATGATGTGGCAGATCGCGTATACTGCATTTGTAATCGACGAGTTCCTTCATAAGACCATGTCGTAAATGCAACCACTAAAATCATCGCTATAACTAATACAACAACAAATATCCAACCATTAAGCATGTCACTACTGTCTGCTTGCAGAATATTTTCTTTGAAAATTTCATAGAAACCTTCTGGTGCTTGGGCGATTATACCCGCAAAAATAATCATTGAAACGCCGTTTCCTAAGCCTTTTTCAGTAATCATTTCACCAAGCCACATTGCAAAAAATGTTCCAATAGTCATAACAGAACCGATTACAACAAATGACATTACGCTATTGGTTTGACTCACTAATCCATAGGATGACAATGAATTAAATCCAGCTGTGATACCAACAGATTGAACAAACGCAAGAACAAGCGTTAACCACCGTGTAGCGTTATTCAATTTTCGGCGACCAACTTCACCTTGCTTACTCCATTCAACAAAGCGAGGCACGATATCTAATTGCAAAAGTTGTACAATAATTTGTGCTGTCACGTATGGTGACACGCCCATTGCGAACAACGAGTAGTTTGTCAGGCCACCACCAGAAAAGATGTTCAAAATGTTCATTAATCCGGAACTAGCCATCTCAGACATAGCAGAAGGGTTAACACCAGGCACAGTTATGTGCGTTCCAACTCTGTAAATAAACAGAATAAAAAACGTCCACCCTAATTTTTTACGAATGTCCTTTTCACGTACTGCATTAAATAACGTGCTAAGCATTAAAGTACCTCAGTTGACCCACCGGCTTGTTCGATTGCAGCAACTGCTGCTGCAGAGAACTTATGTGCCTTAACAGTCAACTTCTTTTCAAGTTGACCAACAGCCAAAATCTTAATACCAGACTTTTGATTTTTAACAATACCGTTTTCAATCAAAAGTGTTGGTGTAATTTCTGTACCATCATCAAAGCTGTTTAACTTGTTCAAGTTAACAACTGCGAATTCCTTACGTGAAATGTTAGTAAATCCACGCTTTGGAATACGACGGTACAAAGGCATTTGACCACCTTCAAACCCCAAACGCACTTTGCCACGAGCCTTTTGACCCTTTTGACCACGTCCGGATGTCTTACCGTTTCCAGATGATGTACCACGACCAACACGGTTACGTACATGACGTGAACCGGCAGCTGGTTGTAATTCGTTCAAATTCATCTTTCGGTACCTCCTATTTTAATTGTGTAATTACTTAACTTCTTCAACGTTAACTAGGTGAGCGATATGAAAAATCGCACCACGTGTAGCTTCGTTGTTAGGCTTCACCACTGAACTAGATACGCGTCCAAGTCCAAGAGACTTAACGATCGCGCGTTGCTTAGGTAAGCGATGAACCGCACTCTTAATCAAAGTGATTTTCAAATCAGCCATTTTATCGCTCCTTATTCAGCTAAGTGTTCTAAAGAAACACCACGCAACTTAGCAACTTCTTCGGCATCTTTCAAGCTTGTAAGAGCGTCGAAAGTAGCACGAATAACGTTAATTGGTGTTGCTGAACCAAGTGACTTAGCAGTCACATCGGCAATACCAGCAAGTTCCATAACAGAACGTGCTGCACCACCAGCGGCAACACCAGATCCTTCTTCGGCGGGCTTAACTAAAATCTTACCGCCGCCCCATTCACCAAGGACATCATGAGGAATAGTTGTAGAAACTGTTGGCACAGTAATCAACTTACGCTTAGCATCTTCAATAGCCTTGCGGATAGCTTCAGGAACTTCTTGTGCTTTACCAGTACCAAAACCAACGTGTCCTTGCTTATCACCAACAACGACCAAAGCTGCGAAACGCAAGCGACGACCACCTTTGACAACCTTTGTGACACGGTTAATAGCAACAACGTTCTCTTCTAATTCACCAAGTGACTTAGGATTAACGAATTCAACCATTTTTATATTCCTCCTTTCCTTAGAACTTCAAGCCGTTTTCACGGGCTGAATCTGCTAGTGCTTGAACACGTCCATGATAAACGTAACCACCACGATCGAAAATAACGTCTTCGATCTTTGCGGCCTTACCACGTGAAGCGATCAACTCACCAACTTTAACTGCTTGTTCTGTCTTTGATCCCGTTACTTCGGCATCATGACTTGAGGCACTTGCTAGCGTTACACCCGCTACGTCATCAATTAATTGAGCGTAGATGTTTGCATTAGAACGAAAAACGTTCAAACGTGGGCGAGCAGCAGTACCAGAGATTTTTCCACGAACGCGCTTATGACGCTTTACGCGGAGCTTATTCTTATCTGGTTTTGAAATCATAGCTGTGCTTTCCTTTTCTTATGGCAAATGCCATTTTAAGTTTATTATTAATAAAGTTTTGGCAGACAAAAAGTAATAAATTACTTTCCTGTCTTACCTTCCTTACGACGTACAACTTCGCCTTCGTAACGAATACCTTTACCTTTATAAGGTTCTGGTGAACGTACGGCACGAATTTCAGCTGCTAAATCGCCAACCTTTTGCTTTGAAATTCCTGAAACTTTGATTGTCAAAGCATCTGGTACTTCAACACTCAATTCTTCACGATCTTCAAAGTCAACAGGGTGAGAGTATCCAACACTCAAAGTCAATTTTGATCCTGACTTTGCTGCACGATATCCAACACCGACAAGCTTCAATGTCTTAGTGAAACCTTCAGATACACCCTCGACCATATTTGCAACGTTAGCACGAGTTGTGCCATGTAATGCTCGAGTCTTGCTGTCATCGCTATCACGGCTGAAAGAAACTTCGTTCCCTTCAACAGTCATTGTGATAGCTGAAACAATTTCACGTGACAATTCACCCTTTGGTCCTTTAACTGTCACAACTGCACCTTCTTGAGATACAGTTACATCAGCTGGTAAAGTGATTGTTTTGTTTCCAATACGGCTCATGGTAAGTCTCCTTTCTTAGATATATTACCAAACGTAAGCGATAACTTCGCCACCGACTTGCTTAGAACGTGCTTCTTTGTCAGTAATAACACCGGCAGAAGTTGAGATAATAGCAATTCCCAAACCGTTCAAAACTTTTGGTAACTCTTCAGCCTTAGCATACTTACGCAAGCCTGGCTTAGAGATACGTTGAATTCCTGTAATCACACGATTACGATCTTCCCCATACTTGAGAAATACACGGATAACACCTTGCTTGTTGTCATCGATGTATTCAAAGTCACGGATAAAACCTTCTGCTTTCAAGATTTCAGCGATGCTCTTCTTAATTTTTGATGCTGGAGCTTCAACTACTTCGTGACGTGCCAAATTGGCATTACGAACGCGAGTCAAAAAATCAGCAATTGGATCAGTCATAGACATCTATCGATATCCTCCTTTTTATTTTGAACGTAATCATGCAAAATGACACGCTCTTAACTATTATAGACTATTTCTGTCAATAACAGTTAAAAACGCGTCACTCATTTAGAGCAACAACATTTTTATTTACCAATTACTTAGCAAATGGCATTCCCATTTGTGTTAACAACTCACGACCTTCTTCGTCGTTTTGCGCTGTCGTAACAATAACAATGTCCAAACCACGTACGCGGTTAACTTTGTCAAAGTCAATTTCAGGGAAAATTAATTGTTCACGAATACCCAGTGTATAGTTACCACGGCCATCAAAGGCCTTTGATGATACACCACGGAAATCACGAACACGAGGTAATGAAATGTTGATCAACTTGTCTAAAAAGTCATACATACGTTCTCCACGTAGTGTAACCTTTGTTCCGATTGACATACCTTCACGCAAACGGAACCCAGCGATTGACTTCTTTGCCTTTGTGATAACTGGTTGTTGACCAGCAATCAACTTCAATTCTTCAACCGCTTCATCCAAGTTCTTTGAGTTTGAAACCGCATCACCAACACCCATATTCAAGACGATCTTATCAATCTTTGGGGCTTGCATTGATGACTTAAAGTTAAACTTTTCGATCAAAGCAGGTTGAACTTCATTAACATATTTTTCTTTTAAAGCATTAGCCATGAAAATGATTTCACCTTTCGATATTAGCCTAGTACATTACCAGACTTTTTAGATACGCGAATTTTCTTGCCGTCTTCCACTTTGAATCCAACACGCGTTGGTTCGTTAGTTGAAGGGTCAAGCAATTGCACGTTAGAAACATGGATTGGTGCTTCGATATCGATAACACCACCTTGTGGATATTCGTTAGAAGGCTTTTGATGCTTCTTAACGATGTTCACGCCTTCGACAACGACGCGATCTTTTCCAGCAACAGTCTTAGTGATTGTGCCTTCTTTTCCCTTATCTTTGCCGGCAATGACGCGAACCTTATCACCTGTTTTTACAAACATGATTTGGCTCCTCCTTGTCAGTATTAGAGCACTTCTGGTGCCAATGAAACGATACGCATATAGTCGTTGTCACGCAATTCACGTGCAACCGGACCAAAAATACGTGTACCTACTGGTGACTTGTCGTCCTTCACGATAACAGCGGCGTTTTCATCAAAATTGATGTATGAGCCATCTGCACGACGAACGTCAGAAACAGTACGAACGATAACAGCCTTAATGACGTCACCCTTCTTTACGTTACCACCAGGGATAGCTTGCTTAACTGTAGCAACAATCATGTCACCTACACCAGCAAACTTACGGCCTGAACCACCGAGCACTTTAATCGTCAAGATTTCACGTGCGCCAGAGTTGTCAGCCACTTTTAAACGACTCTCTTGTTGAATCATGGTTCTTCCTCCTTGTTAGCAATTAATTACGACGTTTTGGGTAGAGCATTAAAGAATAACAGCCTCTTCAACGATCTTAACCAAACGGAAGTGCTTAGTTGCAGACAAAGGACGTGTTTCCATGATTTGAACAATATCGCCTTGTTTGGCAGCATTGTTTTCATCGTGGGCCTTGAACTTCTTTGTGTACTTGACACGCTTACCGTAGACATCATGTGTCAAATAAGTATCAACAGCAACAGTAATTGTCTTGTTCATCTTATCTGAAACAACTCGTCCTTGGTAAACCTTACGAGTATTACGTTCTTCACTCATTTTTCAGCTTCTTCCTTTCGTCTTATTTGTTGGCGTTTGCCAATTCTTGTGCACGAATAACTGTCTTAACTCGTGCAATGTCCTTACGAACTTGTGCGATACGCGCCGTGTTTTCTAGTTGACCAGTAGCCAATTGAAAACGTAGGTTGAATAATTCTTCCTTGAATTCGGCTTCGCGCTTTTGCAAATCCGCAAGTGACAATTCTTTCAATTCACTTGCTTTAGCCATTATTCAGCCTCCCGAGCAATAATCTTTGTACGTACAGGCAACTTGTGTTGTGCCAAACGTAATGCTTCACGAGCAGTTGCTTCAGGAACACCTGCAACTTCAAACATTACCTTGCCACGCTTAACTGGTTCAACCCAACCTTCGGGTGCACCTTTACCGTTACCCATTCGAACACCGACACCTTTAGATGTATATGACTTATGAGGGAAGATTTTAATCCAAACCTTACCACCACGCTTCATATAACGTGTCATTGCAATACGAGCAGCTTCAATTTGACGGTTAGTAATCCAACTTGAAGTTGTTGCTTGCAAGCCAAAATCACCGAATGTTACCGTCTTGCCACCTTTTGCTTCGCCACGCATGTGACCACGGTGTACACGACGGAACTTAACACGCTTTGGTACTAACATGTTTGCTTCCCTCCTTACTTACTGTTCTTTTTTTGTGGCAATACATCACCACGGTAAATCCAAGTCTTGATACCCAAGTTTCCATAAGCAGTCATTGCTTCATCCCATGAGTAATCGATATCGGCACGTAAAGTATGCAAAGGCACTGTACCTTCAGTATATTGTTCAATACGTGCAATATCAGCACCATTCAAACGACCTGAAACCATAACCTTGATACCCTTAGCACCTGAACGAGTGGCACGTTGGATAGCACCACGCATGGCGCGACGGAAAGCCACACGGCGTTCCAAATCACCAGCGATTTGTTGTCCAACCAAATGTGCACTCAAATCCGGCTTTTTGATTTCTACGATGTTAATAAAGACGCGCTTTGAGCGACCTTTTTCATCTGTGTCTGTCAACTTTGCCAATTGTGTACGAAGCTTTTCAACTTCTGAACCACCCTTACCAATAACCATTCCTGGCTTGGCAGTTTGGATAGAAACGTCAACACGTGACTTGGTTGTACGTTCAATTTCAATGCGATCAACTGAGGCATCTGCTAAGTTTTTCTCGATATACTTACGAATACGCAAGTCTTCGTGAAGTTGGTTAGCATAGTCAGCCTTGTCAGCAAACCACTTTGCATCCCAGTCGCGAATAACGCCGACACGGAATCCAGTAGGGTTAATCTTTTGACCCATTACTTTGCCTCCTTCTCAGCAACCACAATTGTTAGGTGGCTTGTACGCTTGTTAATAGGTGAAGCAGAACCTTTAGCACGAGGGCGGAAACGCTTAAGCGTTGGTCCTTCGTTAGCAAAGGCTTCCTTCACAATAAGATCTTCTCGGTCTAATGAGAAGTTATTTTCAGCATTAGCAACTGCTGAGTTCAAAACCTTGTAAATATCTTCAGTAGAAGTATTAGGTAGGAACTTCAAAATTGCGTATGCTTCGTTAACGCTCTTACGGCGAATAGTGTCAAGAACTAAGCGTGCCTTACGTGGGGCAACGCGAACGATCTTAGCAGTCGCACGAGCTGATGTAACTTGTTCAGCCATTTTTCACTTCCTCCTTATTTACCAGTCTTTTTATCGTCGTTCTTGTGTCCCTTGAACGTACGAGTTGGTACGAATTCACCTAACTTGTGTCCGACCATATCTTCTTGCACATAAACTGGAACGTGCTTGCGACCATCATAAACGGCAATTGTAAAGCCGATGAAGCTTGGGAAGATTGTTGAACGACGTGACCAAGTCTTGATCACTGATTTCTTTTCAGAATCAACTTGCGCTTCAATCTTCTTAAGCAAGTGTGGGTCCGCAAATGGTCCCTTTTTTAAACTACGAGCCATTAGTTGTCTCCTTTCCCTTACTTACTCTTACGACCGCGAACGATAAACTTTGTTGAAGCCTTCTTCTTATCGCGAGTCTTCTTACCGGCAGTCTTCTTACCCCATGGTGACATAGGACTTGGACGACCAACTGGTGCTTTACCTTCACCACCACCGTGTGGATGGTCGTTAGGGTTCATAACTGATCCACGAACGTGTGGACGCTTTCCACGCCAACGGTTACGACCAGCTTTACCCCAGTTAATCAATGAATGCTCAGCATTACCAACTTCACCGATTGTTGCACGGTTTGTAGCTAATACCAAACGAACTTCACCTGAAGTCAAACGAACGATGATATATTTACCATCACGTCCCAAAATTTGTGCTGATGCACCAGCTGAACGAGCCAATTGTCCACCCTTACCAGGCTTCAATTCGATATTGTGAATCAAAGTACCTTCAGGAATAGCACTCAATGGCAAGGCATTGCCGGGCTTAATGTCGGCATCAGGACCAGATTGAACTTTGTCGCCAACCTTCAATCCCTTTGGCGCCAAGATATATGACTTGATACCATCTTCGTATACTAACAAAGCAATGTTAGCAGTACGATTTGGATCATATTCGATAGCTTTTACAGTAGCTGTCTTGTCATCTTTAGTACGCTTGAAGTCTACGATACGGTAGGCTTGCTTATGTCCACCAGCATGGTGGCGAACTGTCATACGACCAGATGCATTACGTGCACCAGTCTTTGACTTTTTGGCCAACAAACTCTTTTCGGGCGTTGTCTTCGTGATTTCAGCGAAATCTGAAGTCGTCATATTACGACGTCCGGCAGAAGTTGGCTTATAACTCTTGATAGCCAATGTCTTATCCTCCTATTTAGATTAACCTTCGTTAAAGATTTGAATATCTTTTGAATCTTTTGACAACGTAACGGTTGCCTTCTTTAATTTACGTGTGTAACCAACATAACGGCCTTGGCGCTTTTTCTTGCCACGAACGTTCGCTGTGTTTAAACCAGAAACTTTAACTTCAAAGATTTCTTCGATAGCTTTTTTAATTTCAGGCTTTGTTGCGCGCGTATCAACTTCGAAGACATAACGCTTACGTTCTGTTTGCGCCATTGAAGCTTCGGTGATGATAGGGCGACGGATAATATCGCGTGCATCCATTAGGCAAGACCTCCTTGGATTTCTTCGATTGATGATTGAACAATCACCAGCTTATCTGCATTAACAACATCAAGCACGTTGATACCCTTTGTTGTCATAACTTGAACATTAGCCAAGTTACGTGCTGACAAGATTGCGTTTTCGTTGTCTTCATCAACAACTACTAATGTCTTTTTATCAGCTGACAAGTTTGCCAAAACTTTCTTAAAGTCTTGTGTTTTTGGTGCTTCAAATGACAAAGCATCAACAACTACCAACTTGTTATCAGCGACTTTTTGTGACAAAACTGACTTTAATGCCAATTGATATGCCTTACGGTTAATACGGTAAGCATATGAACGTGGTGAAGGTCCGAAAACAATTCCACCACCACGGAACTGAGGTTCACGAATTGAACCGGCACGTGCACGACCAGTACCCTTTTGCTTCCAAGGCTTACGTCCACCACCAGAAACCGCAGAACGATTCTTAACAGCATGTGTACCTTGACGCAATGATGCGCGTTGCATCAATACTGCATCAGTAATAACGGCGTTGTTAGGTTCGATGGCGAATACTGCGTCATTTAATTCAATTTCTGCAGCTTGACTACCATCTTGCTTTAATACAGCAACTTTAGTCATGATTGATTGTTCTCCTTTCTATATAATTTATATTAAGCTTCTTCTGAGTTAGTAGCAGATGCAGATGCATTAGCCATCTTAACTTCAGGATGCTTTGCGTTTACTTTTACAGTTGATTTGACTGTCAAAAGTGATTTGTTAGCACCAGGTACGTTACCCTTCAAAAGCAACAAATTGTTTTCAACATCAACATGAACAATGGCAATATTTTGCATTGTTCGCTTATTATTACCCATACGTCCTGGCAAAAGCTTACCCTTGAAAACGCGGTTAATAATAGCACCCATTGAACCTGGGCGACGGTGGTAACGAGAACCGTGAGTCATAGGACCACGAGACTGTCCCAAACGCTTGATAGCACCTTGGAAACCATGTCCCTTCGTGATTCCTGTTACGTCGACGTATTCGCCCGCTTGGAATGTGTCAACCTTAATCTCATCCCCAACGTTAAATTCGTCTCCCGCATTGCGGATTTCACGAACGTAGCGCTTAGGGGCCGTATTTGCTTTTGAAGCATGGCCTTGTTCAGGTTTGTTTGACAAAACTGTGCGCTTGTCTTGGTAACCAAGTTGAATAGCACTGTATCCGTCTGTTTCTGCATTTTTTACTTGCAAAACGACGTTTGGTGTTGCTTCAACAGCAGTCACGGCGATCAATTCACCAGATTCTGTAAAAACCTGAGTCATACCGACTTTGCGGCCTAAGATACCTTTAGTCATGACTAATCTCCTTAAATATTTTTCTTATTTTAATTTTGCCTCAATGAGGCATGAAAGTTATATCCGTTATGGATTACAACTTGATTTCAATTGCAACACCTGATGGCAATTCAAGCTTACGCAATGCGTCAACTGTCTTGTCAGTAGGGTTCACAATGTCGATCAAACGCTTGTGCGTACGCATTTCAAATTGCTCACGGCTATCCTTATGCTTATGTGGTGAACGTAAAATTGTATATAATGTACGTTCAGTTGGTAGCGGAATAGGACCAGCAATTTCTGCGCCCGTACGCTTGGCCGTTTCAACAATCTTTTCTGCTGATTGGTCCAAGATACGGTGTTCGTATGCCTTCAAACGGATACGGATCTTCTTTTGTGCCATTATTTCATGCCTCCTCGTTGATTTTGTAAATCAGCTAACTTCGATTAAAAACCGACAACACTGCTTGTGTTTTGCGCGCCCATGGCAACGCGGCCGCGCGTGTCGCAACCTTAATCATCATCGCTAAACATTGATACACTAGGCTTTCGGTAGGGTTTTACTACTACTGTTCCAAAAGCGTACTTAAATATAATAACAGAAAAACCCTTGCAAGGCAAGGGTTTTGTTCTTTTAATTTAAAAATGTTTATTACCCTCTTTCAATAAATTTCCACAACTAAATCTACTAACTTTATTTCATCGCTGCGTCATCTTAAACTCTAAGAATGCATCATTATACTTCTCTGTCCATTTTTGTCCTAAATCATCATATGTTTGTAAATTTCGGACTGTTTTTTCATCTGGATAAAACTGTTTATCTTCCCGAATTGATTTTGGTAATAACGACAACGCCTTCTTATTTGGTGTAGCATAACCAATATACTCTGCATTTTGAGCAGCGTTTTTCGGTTCACTCATGAAATTCAAAAATGCATATGCTGCTGCTTTATGTTTAGCATTTTTTGGCATCACAATGTTGTCAAACCACAAATTCGATCCCTCATTAGGTACAACATAATGCAAATGAGAATTTTTGTCCATTGCTTCTGCAGCTTCACCAGAATAGGTGACGGCTATTGCAGCTTCATCCTGAGCCATATACATTTTAATCTCGTCAGCAATAATCGCTTTGACATTCGGCATCAAGGTTGTTAGTTTTCCTTGTGCTGCAGCTAAATCAGCTACCGATTTATTATTCACGGACTTCCCTTGTGTAATTAAAGTGATACCCAAAACATCTCTTGCTGAATCAATTAACATGATTTGATTTTTAAACTTTGATGACCAAAGATCATCCCAATGTTGAATGTCTTTGGCTTTGACATATTTATCATTGTAAATAATGCCAAGTGTACCCCAAAAGTAGGGAACCGAATATTTATTGCCTTTATCAAAAGATTGATTTAGAAAACGACTATCGTAATTATTCAAACCAGTTAATTTACTATGGTCAAGTGGTAATAGTAAATTATCTGCTTTCATTTTTTCAATCATATATTCTGAAGGCACTGCTAAGTCGTACGATGTACTGCCTTGCTTAACTTTCATATACATCGCTTCGTTTGAATCAAAAGTTTCATAACTAACTTTATAGCCAGTTTCTTTGGTAAATTTTTTTAATAAGGCAGGATCAATATAATCTCCCCAGTTATATAAATTCAAAACTTTGCCGCTCTTGTCCCCCGTGCCTGTCTGTGCCGAAAAATAATGCTGCGCACTAATGAGTAAAGCAACAACAATTAATATCCCCACTACACTGGATAATAATTTTTTCATCTTACAGTCCCTCCGTAGCTGGCATTACAAGGTTTGTTCCGCCGCGCTTTTTGCCTTTAGAAGATCTGTTGGAAATAAAATAATAGATTAATACTAATAGTAATGAAACCAAAAACATCATGGCCGATAACGCATTGATTTCTAAACTAACCCCTTGGCGCGCACGGGAATATATTTCAACTGACAAAGTTGAAAAACCATTTCCTGTTACAAAGAACGTCACTGCAAAGTCGTCCAGTGAGTAAGTAAACGCCATAAAAAATCCCGCTAAAATTCCCGGTGATATAACTGGTAATACTACCCTAGACAACATCTGTAAATTATTGGCACCAAGATCCTTGGCTGCGGTGACTAAATAAGGATTCATCTCCTGTAAACGAGGTAATACCATCAAAACAACAATCGGTATACTAAAAGCAATATGCGAAAGTAGAACGGAAGTAAAACCGAGTGTAAAACCAACAACGGTAAATAGAATTAAAAATGAGGCGCCAATAATAACATCCGGAGAAACAAGTAAAATATTATTAAGTGACAAGAAAATATTTTTCGCCAATTGATGACGTTGATTATAGATATATAGGGCCCCTGCTGTGCCAATTATACTAGCCAGTAGTGAAGATAATAACGCAACCAGAAATGTGTTAACCACAATCTCTAAAATTCTTGTGTCGACAAAGAGCTCGGTGTAATGCTTCAACGAAAAGCCATCCCATCCTTGCATAACATCTCCTGCATTAAAGGAGTAAATAATCAAAAAGAAAATAGGTAAGTACAACAAAACAAATACAAACACTAAATACAAATTAGACCATCTAAATTTTTTATGCATGATTAGCCATACCTCACTTTCTTAGATTTTTACGTGCACGATCACGTGTCAGCAGCATTGTAGCAATCATTGCAGCAATCAAAACTACGCCAATCGTTGAACCAATTTGCCAATTTTGTGTGACCAAGAAGTGCTCTTCAATTGCGGTTCCTAGGGTAATCACTCGATTACCTCCAATCAAGCGTGTAATCATAAATAATGACAAACTAGGAATAAACACTGCCTGAATACCGGCCTTAACACCTGGCATCGACAATGGGAAGATAACGTAGCGGAGTGTCTGCCACTTATTAGCACCCAAATCGTGGCTAGCCTGAGAAAGTCTTGAATCAATCTCCGCTAACGAATTAAAAATGGGTAAAATCATAAAAGGAATTTCGATATACACCGCTACCAGCAAAAAACTCCAGTCCGAAAATAAGAGCTGTTGGGGCGCAATGCCCCAAAGTGAAATGAAATTATTCACAGTCCCAGTCTTGGACAATAGTCCAATAAAAGCATACGTTTTTAACAGTAAATTAATCCATGTAGGCAATATGACTAACAATAGCCAGAACTGTTTTTGTTTCAGTTGATTCAATAAATAGGCAGTTGGGTAACTAATCACTAAAGTAATCACTGTTATCAAAAATGCGTACCATACTGAGTTGAAGGTCATTCGCAAATATGTTCCACTGCCAAAATAGGCCGCATAATTGCTAAATGTGAAATGTCCACTAGCAGTAGTAAATGACTGAAATAACATTAGTATCAATGGCGCAATAACAAATAGTAATAGCCAGATGCCATAAGGAATAATATAAAATATTTGACGTTGTTGTTTAGATTTCATCATCGTCCTCATAACTTTCCAGACGCGCATCAAAATCGTCCTCAGACTCATTAAATCGCATAATGTGGATATCCTCAGGATCAAATGTCAAACCTACTCTAGCACCAATTATTGCCGAATTTGTTGCCTGAACTTGCCATTCATTGCCATCATCATCTCTAGCCGTAATTTCATAGTAGTCTCCTCTAAATGACTGGTCTTCAATAGTAACGACTAATTTACCATTTTCAATGGACGTCAAATCTAAGTCCTCAGGTCGTAACACTACTTCAACTCTCTCGTTGGGGCGCATTCCTGCATCAACATTTTCAAAATCTTTACCCACAAAATGGACCACATAATCTTCCTTCATGATGCCATCAACAATATTGCTCTCACCAATAAAATCAGCAACAAAGTGATTGATTGGTTCATCATAAATATCTTCTGGTGAACCATTTTGTTGAATTACACCATCATTCATAACAAATATCCAATCAGACATAGCCAATGCTTCTTCTTGGTCATGTGTCACGAAAACAAAAGTAATCCCTAAGCGCTGTTGAATTTCTCGAAGTTCATATTGCATACTTTTACGTAGCTTGTAGTCTAAAGCTGACAAAGGCTCATCAAGTAATAAAACCTCTGGGTCATTAGCCAAAGCACGCGCAATCGCAACGCGTTGCTGTTGCCCTCCTGATAACTCATCAATCTCGCGATCAACAAAATCACTTAACTTGACCAAATTAAGCATTTCTTTCACTTTGTTCTTAATTTCCGTCTTATTCATTCCTTTTAAAGTTGGACCGAAAGCAACGTTATCAAAAACATTCATATTTGGAAATAATGCATAGTTTTGGAATACGGTATTCACTTTTCTCTTTTCCGCAGGTACATCATTAACACGTTGACCTTCAAAAGATATATCTCCTGAGTCAGCCGTTAGCTGTCCAGAAATCAGTTTCAAGATAGTTGATTTTCCTGAACCAGATGGTCCAAGTAAAGTATAAAATTTACCAGCTTCTATCTCTAAATCAACATTATTTAAAACATGTGTATCTCCAAAAGACAAATCTACTTGATTAAAAGCAATAATTGGTACTTGTTTCTCACTCACTTGCTCACCCTCGAATCTTTTCAATAGAATACATTTTACACTAATTATAAAAACAAAAAAAGCGCGATGACTTGCGCTTTTTAATCCAAAATTTTATCTTGATTTTCCACAATTAATATTGCAACTGTCATCAGAATAAATAAGATAATTAACATAATAATTTGCGGAATCCAAGAATGAAACCAACCATATGCATAACCAAATAACAGTGGCCCAGTTGCAGCTAATAAATAGCCACCGCTTTGTGCCATGCCAGACAGCCGTGCTGTTTGTTCTGCATTACTAGTTTTTAGACTAAACGTTGTCATTAAGTATGGGAATAATGCTGATGTGCCAACCCCGATTAATAGATTAACGATCAGCCAATAGGTAAACGTTCCTTGCGGGAAAAGTAACAACATATATCCTAAAGTGCCCAATATTGAGAACATCCCCACTAGCCACTGCCGTTGCCCACTATCAAGTCTGGCAACAATTGATGGAATAAACAAAGCAAATGGCAGACCAATCAATGAATTCAAGCCAGCAAACAGGCTGGCCGTAGAAGCCGACAAACCGGTCTGCACTGCCATCGTTGGTCCCCAGGCTAATAGAATATAAAACATAATTGACTGTACACCACTAAAAAACAACAATAGCCAAGCATACTTATTTCGCCAAATACTGGGTTTCAAAACATTCTCAGATTTTGTTTTAACAGTTGTTTGATTATTATGAACAAAATTTTGATTAGGTAACCAAACAAGTAATGCGATTATTAGTAAAACTGTTAACAAAATTATAAATGTATGCCAACCAGTTACAGCAGTAATAGGTGCCGATAACGCAGCCCCTATAGCAGTCGCTAGCATCATACTAAATGTAAATATCGAAGTCATAAAACCAACTTTTTGTGGGAAATACGTTCGAATCACACTAGGCAATAAAACGTTCATATGTGCAATTGCAACTCCTATGCATGCCGTACCAATGTAGAGAAGCGGTGTATTTAAGATTCGAATGAACGAACCAATAATAAGCAATCCAAGCATGAGTGTGAAAGCACGTTCTAACCCCAACTTTTGTGCTACCTTTGGCGCAAAAACTGAAAAAATGGCGAACGCCAATAAAGGTATCGTTGTTAAGATTCCTAGACTAGAAACCGGTACATGCAATGAACGCGCAATATTCCCCAATATCGGTGGAATAGACGTGAAGGGTAAGCGTAAAACCATTCCCACAACAATTATCCCGGGTACTAAAAATTTACTATGATTTTTATTATTTTTCAGCATTTTACTTTTTCCTATTAAAACGGCGTCACTCAATATGAGTGACGCCGTTTATACTGAACCATCTGTCAGTTAAATATTTAAATATTAGAATTAATCTTCTTGACCGTTTGTCTTGATGATTTCTTCTTGAATGTTCTTAGGAACAGCTTCATAGTGGTCAAATACCATCTGGAATGTACCACGACCTTGCGTAGCTGAACGCAAAGTAGTTGCATAACCAAACATTTCTGACAAAGGAACCTTAGCCTTAACAGCCAATACAGGTCCACGTGATTCTTGACCTTCGATCATACCACGGCGAGCTGAGACGTGTCCCATAACATCACCAAGGTTGTCTTCAGGTGCAACAATATCAACAGCCATGATAGGTTCAAGAATAACCGCACCAGCCGTCTTTGCAGCTTCCTTCAAAGCCAATGATGCAGCAATCTTAAAGGCAGCTTCACTAGAATCGACATCGTGATATGAACCATCATACAACTTAGCCTTCAAGTCAACTAATGGGAATCCAGCCAAAGGACCAGCATTTAATGCATCCTTCAAACCAGCTTCAACTGAAGGGATGTATTCACGTGGCACAACACCACCAACAATAGCATCTTCGAATTCAAAGCCAGCGCCTTCTTCGTTTGGTGCGAATTCAATATAAACATCACCATATTGACCCTTACCACCAGATTGACGTTTGAAGAATCCACGAGCTTGAACTGTCTTGGTAAACGCTTCACGATAAGCAACTTGAGGCGCACCAACGGTTGCTTCAACGTTAAACTCACGGCGCATACGATCAACCATGATATCCAATTGCAATTCACCCATTCCAGCGATCAAAGTTTGACCAGTTTCTTGGTTTGTTGTTGCACGGAATGATGGATCTTCTTCAGCTAACTTTTGAATAGCATTTGACAACTTGTCTTGGTCAGCCTTTGTCTTTGGCTCAATAGCCAATTCAATAACAGGTTCTGGGAATTCCATTGATTCAAGAATCAATTGATGACTAACATCTGTCAATGAATCACCAGTTGTTGTATTCTTCAAGCCAATCGCAGCAGCGATATCACCTGAGAATACCTCTTCGATTTCAGTACGTGAAGTAGCGTGCATTTGTAGCAAACGACCAACACGTTCACGAGTATCAGAAGATGTGTTTTGTACGTATGAACCAGACTTCAAAGTACCAGTATACACACGCATAAATGTCAAACGACCAACGAATGGATCAGTCATGATTTTAAATGCCAAAGCAGCAAATGGCTTTGAATCATCAGCAATCAAGTCAATTTCTTCATCAGTCTTTGGGTCGTTAGCGATATATGGCTTAACATCCAAAGGACCTGGCAAATAATCAACAACCGCATCCAACATCATTTGGACACCCTTATCCTTGTAGGCAGAGCCTGCAAGAACTGGGTAGAATTGCAATGCCAAAGTAGCACGACGAATTGCAGCTTTTAATTCTTCGATTGAAATATCTTCACCTTCAAGATACTTTTCCATCAAATCATCATCAACATCAGCTACAGCTTCAATCAATGTGTTGCGCTTTTCTTCTGCTAATTCCTTCAATTCTTCAGGAATTTCACGAGGTGCCCACTTTTCGCCCAAATCATCTTCAGGATAGTATGCTTCTTGTGTGATTAAGTCAATAACCGCTTCGAAGTCATCTTCAGCACCAATTGGCCATTGAATAGCTTCTGCATTAACTTGCAAACGTTCGTGAATTGAATCCACTGACATTTGGAAGTCAGCACCCAACTTATCCATTTTGTTAACAAATACGATACGTGGTACATCATATGTTGTTGCCTGACGCCAAACTGTTTCAGTTTGTGGTTCAACACCGGCAGCGCCATCCAAAACCGCTACGGCACCATCCAAAACACGCAATGCACGTTCAACTTCAATTGTGAAATCAACGTGCCCTGGTGTATCAATGATATTGACACGGTAAGGTGTTTTAGCGAATTGGTCAAAGAAACCATGCCATACAGCTGTTGTAGCAGCTGATTGGATAGTGATTCCACGTTCCTTTTCTTGTTCCATGAAATCCATTTGTGAAGCACCATCATGTGTTTCACCAATTTTGTGAATTTTACCTGTATAGTACAAGATACGTTCAGTAGTCGTTGTCTTACCCGCATCAATATGGGCCATGATTCCGATATTACGTGTACGTTCTAGTGGGTATTCACGTTTTGCCATTGTGAGTTATCTCCTGGTTTAGTTCTATATGCAACAAAAAGCGACACATAGTTGTGTTCGCTTTTTGACGGTGCTTGTGTGTGACAAACACCATCTATGACAATTGTACACTATCTGCATACCAAGGGTTGTATTATCTACTAGCCTCAGTATCAAATTTTTACCAACGGTAGTGTGCAAATGCACGGTTCGCTTCAGCCATCTTGTGTGTGTCTTCACGCTTCTTTACAGATGCGCCAGTATCATTAGCGGCATCCATGATTTCTTTAGCTAAACGTTCATCCATTGTATGTTCGTTACGCAAACGTGAGTAGTTAACTAACCAGCGAAGTCCCAAAGTTGAACGACGATCTGGACGAACTTCGATTGGCACTTGGTAGTTAGAACCACCAACACGGCGAGCCTTAACTTCCAATACTGGCATAATGTTTTCCATAGCTTGTTCGAAAACTTCTAATGGATCGTTACCAGTTGCTTCCTTGATACGATCAAAAGCATCGTACAAAATTGTTGAAGCTGTACCACGCTTACCATCAAGCATCAACTTGTTGATCAAACGTGAAACGAGCTTTGAGTTGTAAATTGGGTCAGGCAAAATTTCCTGACGCTTAGTATAACCTTTACGTGGCATTAGTCAGTCTCCTTCTTACTTCTTTGGTGCCTTTGTGCCATACTTTGAACGTGAAGTCATACGACCATCAACGCCCGCAGTATCCAAAGCCCCACGGATAATGTGGTAACGTACACCAGGCAAATCCTTAACACGGCCACCACGAATCAAAACAACAGAGTGTTCTTGCAAGTTGTGTCCAATACCTGGAATATATGCAGTTACTTCATATAAGTTTGAAAGACGCACACGGGCGTACTTACGCAAAGCTGAGTTAGGCTTCTTAGGTGTCATTGTTCCAACACGAGTAGCAACACCACGCTTTTGTGGTGCAGCATTATTAGTTGCCTTCTTCTTCATTGAGTTGTAGCCAAAGTTCAAAGCAGGTGATTTTGACTTAGAAACCTTTGACTTACGTGGCTTACGAACCAGTTGGTTAATTGTAGGCATGCTACAGTCTCCTTTAAATTTTCATTAATTTCACAGTTCCAGGTGTATCATTTTTATATTTCCAAAAATCATATCACTGAAAATCTGCTGACAATTGCCTTTACAGCGCCGTTCAGCACAGTGTGACGATGTCACAGAACAGATTACTCAAAAGCACGTTCAATATAATACCATTTTGAGCCGTGTTGTCAATAGGTTTTAACAACTTTCCATGCTAAATGAAAAAATGATTACCACAACGTATGATAAGTTATGGAAAATATATTTGTCTTTTTGTTTAATAGTATTATCGTCTCAACTATTATATGTGCTGCGGCTCGGTTGTCCAACAGTGTCTCTTTGAAAATACAACGCTCTTTTTGTTTTTATTGCGATCATAATTTAGCTTGGTTTGATATTATACCAGTTATTTCGGCATGTGTTCTACGCAACAAATGTCGCTATTGTCATGCTCATTTTGGTCACTACTATGCTATTTTTGAATTGTCTTACATATTAATTGGCACACTCTTATGGGCTACACCTGTAACTTGGATTACAGGAGTCTTATTATTATTTTTATCGTTAGAAGACTGTTCGAAACAAAGCATACACGCGAATATTTTATTTCCCTGGATAGGCTATCTACTTATACTTCATCATGATGCTGCACATCTGTGTTTAACAGTCCTCATTTTAATTTTATCTATAATTCTCGTAAAACATCGGCACACATTAGGCAGTGGTGATATACCGGTACTACTAAGTTTAGTACTATCAAACACGCCTGTTATTTTTTCTTGTACTTTACTCATCAGTTGTTGCCTGGCTTTACTCTATCTATTATACTCACAACAAAAAAGATTACCCTTTGTACCGTTTTTAAGCGGTGGTTGGGTAATCACTAATCTTTACATATTATTTTTACTTTAAAAACTTACGCTTTTGTCGTATCTTTCTTTAATGGCTTTGTGCTAATTCTGATTTCACCATTTTTGGCACCAATCGTTACCGCATCATCAGTTGTGATATTACCTCGCAGTAATTCTTCACTTAATGCATCTTCAACTTTAGTTTGGAGTGCACGTCTAATTGGACGCGCACCATATTCGGGATCAAATCCCGCTGAAGCTACTACGTCAATTGCTGCTGGTGTTATCTTAACACTGATACCTTGCTCAGCAACACGCTGTAGAACTGAACGACTCATTAGCTTGACAATTTCATGCAATTCAGGCTTCGTCAAACTTTCAAACACGATAGCTTCATCTAGTCGGTTAATAAATTCTGGTCGGAATGTTTCTTTTAAGGTTTCACGTATTTTTGCAGCTACTGCTTCGTGATCGTCCTTCAAATCAACTGCACCAAACCCAACTGATTTTTCATCACGCAATCGTGTTGCACCAAGATTGGAAGTCATAATGATGATTGTGTTTTTGAAATCAACCTTTCGTCCTTTTGAATCCGTTAAATAACCATCATCAAACACCTGTAACATTAAATTAAAGATGTCTTGATGCGCTTTTTCCGCTTCATCCAATAGGACAACAGAATAGGGATGATTACGAACCTGCTCCGTTAATTGGCCACCTTCGTCGTAACCAACATATCCGGGTGCCGAACCAATCAAACGACTAGATGACCAACGTTCCTGATACTCTGACATGTCAATTCGAATCAAGTTATCTTCGCTGCCAAATATTGCTTCAGCTAACGCTTTAGCTAGTTCTGTTTTTCCAACACCAGTTGGTCCCAAAAACATAAATGTACCAATCGGGCGACTAGGGTCTTTTAATCCAGAACGAGCACGACGAATTGCTCTAGCCACTGCGGATATAGCTGTCTTTTGTCCAATAACACGGCGCCCCAGAACTGACTCCAAATTGACCAAACGTTGTTGCTCGTTCTTTTCCATTTGCATAACAGGCACACCGGTTTGTTGCGAAATAACCTCAGCAATATCTTCTTCTGTAACATGAAGCGAATATCGTTCAGCATTTTCTTTTTGGTTATTTTGAGTATCTTTAGCTTCTGACTTTGCCAGTTTCTGCTTCAATTTCATCTCTTCAGTGCGCAACTGGGCTGCCTTTTCAAAGTCCAATGACGTAATAGCAGCTTCTTTTTCCGCTTGAACTTCTGCAAAACGAACCTTGGCTTTCGATATTGGTGTTGCTTTCCCAGTGGCATCAATACGTACTTTTGCTCCAGCTTCATCCATCAAATCAATGGCTTTATCGGGCAAAAATCTATCCGAAATATAGCGAGCCGAAAGTTTCACAGCCGCTTCAATAGCTGCATCATCAATCTGAACTTGATGATGTTTCTCAAAATGAGAACGAATTCCTTTCAAAATAGCAATAGCATCATCTTGAGTTGGTTCATCAACTGTTACTGATGCAAAGCGGCGCTCTAAAGCTGCATCGGATTCGACATATTTTTGATACTCATCAAATGTCGTAGCACCCAAAGTTTGCAATTCACCACGTGCTAATGCTGGCTTTAAAATATTCGATGCATCAATGGCGCCTTCGGCGCCACCTGCACCAATCAATGTATGCAACTCATCGATAAATAGAATAACCTCGCCATCATTATAAATTTCTTCAATGATTTTTTTTAATCGGTCTTCAAATTCTCCACGATATTTTGTTCCTGCAACCAGTGACCCCATGTCCAATGCCATCAACCGTTTCTTGGCTAAGTTTTCAGGTACTTCACCGTCTACGATTTTTTGTGCCAGTCCTTCAGCAATGGCAGTTTTTCCAACACCAGGTTCTCCAATCAATACAGGATTATTTTTTGTTCGTCTGGATAGTATTTGTATAACACGACGAACCTCCTTTGGGCGACCGATTACTGGATCAATTTTGTTGTCTCGCGCCATTTGAGTCAAATCACGTGCCAATCCATCTAAAGTAGGCGTTCCCGCTGATGCTTGCTGCTTCTCCTGTTGCTTCATTTGCTTCCGCACATCAGTAATGCCTAATTTTCGAAGAATTGCACGACGCATATCTTGTAAATTAACGTCTAATGCTAGTAAAATTCGTGAAGATAGTATGCTTTCATCCTGTAATAAAGCTAACAAAATGTGCTCTGTTCCAACTTTTGATTGTGCTAAAGCACGCAACTCTTCATTCGCTTGATGTAAAATATCTGCCGCTTTTGGTGAATAAGGTAAATAGATGTTTTTATCATACCGACTAGTGATACCATATCCTGTAAAGTGTTCAATTTCCTCACGAATATCATCGTCCATAACATTAAACTGACCTAATATCTTACTGGCGATGCCTTCTTTTTCTATTGCTAGGGCGAGTAAAAGATGTTCTGTACCCACAGCTTGGTGCTTAAAATACTTTGCTTGTTCCTGTGCCAAAACCAATACATTTTGCGCACTTGGTGTATAATTATTATCCATGTTTGCCTCCTTAAAATTAGGCTGCCTACGTCTTATATTGACTTATATTATAACCTATTAAACATTTATTAGGAAATCTTTTTGTTTAGTCTATTTTATACTTATAAAATTTAAAAAGTCGAAACAGTAATGTTTCGACTAATTATTAATTAGGATTTTTAAGTGATAACTGCCACTGCAAGTACGCATTGATGAAAGGATCTAAATCACCATCCAGTACTGCTTGTGGTTGGTTAGTTTCATAATTTGTTCGATGATCCTTAACCATTTGATAGGGGTGCAAAACGTAAGAGCGAATCTGTGATCCCCAACCATTTTCCATTTTTTCGCCTGTCAACGCCGCACGCTCAGCTTCTTTTTTCTCTAATTCCAACTGGTATAGCTTACTTTTCAACAGACGCATGGCATAATCACGGTTACCATACTGAGTACGCTCTACAGTTGATGAAACAACAATTCCTGTCGGTTCATGCGTTAGACGAACACCTGTTGAAACTTTGTTGACGTTTTGTCCACCGGCGCCACCAGAACGGAACACATCCATTTTAACATCATCATCACGTACCTCAACCTCAATTGAATCGTCTAGCTCAGGCATTACATCAACTGATACGAAACTCGTATGACGTCGACCAGCGCTATCAAAAGGAGAAATTCTTACGAAACGGTGCACACCTTTTTCGCTTCGTAAAAAGCCATAGGCATTATGTCCAGTTACTTTAATCGTTGCACTATCAATACCCGCTTCATCTCCTGCATGATAATCTAAGGTTTCAACTTGAAAATCATGTTGCTGTGCCCAACGCGTGTACATACGATATAGGTTAGCACCCCAGTCTGTCGACTCAGTACCACCAGAACCTGGATGAATTTCTAAAATGGCATTATTTGCATCATACGGCTCAGTTAATAGTTGCTCTAAATTATAAGCATCAATATCTTTTTGCGCCTTCGCAACCCCTGCTTCAAGTTCACCTAGCGTGTCCTCATCCTCAGGATCTTCCACAGCCATTTCTATTAATAGTTCTAATTCTTCAACTTGATTTGTTAAATTCAAAAATGAATCACGACGATTTTTTAAAACATTATTTTCTTCAATAACCTTTTGCGCTTTTTCATTGTCGTTCCAAAAATCAGGTTCCGTCATACGATTTTCATAATCAGCAATTTCTTCCGTAAGTGCTTCCATATCGAGCGTTCCGCGAAAACGTTCGATATTCTCCTGCATATCACTGACGGCATGCTTTGCATCAATAATTTCCATATTAATTCCTTTCAAAATAAAAACGAACAAAGTTCGCTTTTATTTGTATATTAAGAACGTAAATTCTGACGAATTTCAGCTTTCATAAATGTGCGTGTTGTGTCATATTCAACATCTGCAATCATTTTTTGAAAGTTCGCAAATGCTTCGCTTTGATATTCGATGAGTGGATTTAATTGTCCATATCCACGTAAACCAACACCTTGACGCAACCGATCAAGAGAATCTATATGATCTGTCCAGTGTTGATCAACTGCTCTCAAAATAACAACTTTCTCGAACTCCAACATTTGTTCTGGATCATAAAGCTGGCTTTGCTTTTCTTTATAATTTAACTTCGCTAGCTCTAATAATTTTGCTTTGATTTCATCACGAGTCAATCCCTGCAGTTGTTGCACTGTAACGGCATCATCATGTGCTAGGGCATTGCCAACAAAAGCAACAATTTGCGGCAGATTCCAATCGGATGACTTCTTCTCTTTCGTTTGAGCATCCACGACACGGTTAATAGTACGTTCAACCATTGGCATCAAAACCCATTCCAATGACTCTGATTCATCAATGACAACATCACGTTCATGATAAATCAATTCACGTTGTTCACGTACAACATCATCGTACTGCAAAACATTTTTACGTGTATCATAGTTGTTTCCTTCAACACGTTTTTGGGCTGATTCGACAGAACGAGTAATAAACCGATTGGTAATCACTGTATCTTCATCCAAATTCATTCTCTGCATCATCAAGCGGACACGTTCAGCACCAAAACGAATCATCAAATCATCTTCCAATGAAAGAAAGAATTGTGAAAAGCCTTCATCTCCCTGACGTCCTGCACGACCACGTAACTGATTATCAATACGTCGTGATTCATGACGTTCTGTGGCAATAACAACTAACCCACCGAGTTCCGCAACACCAGGACCAAGTTTAATATCAGTCCCTCTACCAGCCATGTTGGTTGCAACAGTTATTGCACCACGCTGTCCGGCATTAGCAATAATCTCAGCTTCTTTGGCATTGTTTTTGGCATTTAAAACATTGTGAGGCAAATTTTTCGTCATCAATATTTTTGATAATAATTCTGAATCTTCGACAGATCCCGTACCAATTAAGATAGGTTGTCCCTTTTCATGCAATTCAACAATCAATTTAACAACCGCATTATACTTGGCACGAATAGACGTATAAAGCAAATCAGGTTTATCCACACGTCTAACAGGACGGTTCGTAGGAATACTGATTACTTCCATATTGTAAATTTCACGTAATTCTTCTTCCTCAGTTTTAGCGGTTCCAGTCATACCTGAAAGTTTCTTATACATACGGAACAAATTTTGATAAGTAATTTGCGCCATTGATTTATTTTCTTCTTGAATCTCGACGTTTTCTTTAGCTTCAATAGCTTGGTGCAAACCGTCTGATAAACGTGTTCCTTCAGAAATACGGCCCGTTGACTGATCAATCAACTTAACCTCGCCATCTTGAACGACATAATCCTTATCTTTAATGTAATTAAAATTAGCCCGCAAGGCTTGGTCAATATGATGCGTTAAGGCTGTATCGTCAGCATCATATAAGTTATTCAAGTTAAAGAATATCTCGCCTTTGTGAATTCCTTCAGGTGTTAACAAAGTCGCCTTGGCTTCTTCATCAACCTTAAAGTCCTCATCACGTTGCAAAGTTTTCACGAAACGGTCAGCGCGAGCATAAAGTTGGGAGACTCCTGAACCTGGTCCAGAAATAATCAAAGGTGTACGTGCCGTATCAATCAAAATTGAATCTGCTTCATCGATAAGTGCAAAGTTCAATCCTCGTTGCATAACACGCTCGTCTGCGCGTCGTACCATGTTATCACGTAGGTAATCAAACCCGATGTTAAAGTTGGTAGAATAAGTGATATCAGCGTTGTAAGCAGCACGCTTTTCTTCTGCTGGCGCATCACCAACATTGACACCGACTGTCAATCCAAGCCAATTGTATAATTGACCCATTTGTTCCGCATCTCGAGCGGATAAATAATCGTTCACTGTAACAACATGCACACCGCGACCTGATAACGCATTTAAATAAACAGCCATTGTTGCTGTCAAGGTTTTACCTTCACCTGTGCGCATTTCAGCTAAATTTCCACCGTGTAATACGATGGATCCCATGATTTGAACATGGAAAGGATACAAACCAAGAACTCGTTTAGCTCCCTCCCGCGCCACAGCAAAAGCTTCTGGTAACAGCTCGTCTAAAACTTTTGCCAAAGCCTTATTTTGCTTATCCTTGTCCTCAATACCATCAATTGCATCAGCAATTTTTGACTTGAATTCTCCAGTTTTAGCCTGTAACTCACTATCTGACATGCTAGCCATAGTGTCTGCATAACTTTCGACTTGATCGGCAATTTTATTTAATTTCTTTAGTTGTTGCTTTGAATTATCAACTAATTTACGTATTGGATTGGCCATTACTTTTAACGTGCGAGTAGTAAGTTCGCTCGTTTCTCCTCTAAAATCTATTTTTTGTATATTACTGCAAAATATGTGTATTATATGACTAATTATACCAAAAAAAGAGTCCAAAATATAGACCCTTCCTTTGAATTAATGGTGTGTTGTTGGTTCAAGCTTCTCTTGTCCGGCTAAATAAGGTCGCAAAACTTCTGGAATAGTTACTGAACCATCCTCATTTTGATAGTTTTCTAAAATAGCCGCTACTGTTCGCCCTACTGCTAGACCAGAACCATTTAATGTATGCACAAGCTGTAACTTATTATCTGCATCACGATAGGTAATGTGCATTCGACGGGCTTGGAAATCTTCAGTGTTTGATACTGAAGAAATTTCTCGATAAACGTTCTGCTGTGGCATCCAGACCTCAATATCATATGTTTTTGCTGCTGAGAATCCCATGTCGCCTGTTGACAATACAATCACATGATAAGGCAAATTCAATTTTTGTAAAATGTTTTCCGCATCTAGTGTCATCTTTTCTAATTCTTCGTAAGAATCTTCTGGTTTGGTAAATTTAACCATTTCAACCTTATTAAATTGATGCAAACGGATTAATCCACGCGTATCTTTACCTGCCGATCCCGCTTCTTTACGGAAAGAAGGTGACAGCGCAGTGAACTTGATTGGTAAGTCCTCACTTGGCAATTCTTCACCTGAATAATAGTTAGTCAAAGGGACTTCCGCTGTTGGAATATATGTTTGATTCAATCCTTCTACACGATAAGCATCATCTTGAAACTTTGGATATTGTCCTGTTCCAAACATTGCTGAATCATTCACCACAATCGGCGTGATCATTTCAGTGTAACCTTCTTGCCTATGCTCATCTAACATAAAGTTATAGACAGCACGTTCAAGCCTTGCCCCATCACCAACGTAGTATAAGAAGCGGGCACCAGAAACTTTTGCGCCTCTCTCAAAGTCAAGTATCCCCAGATTCTCTCCAATTTCATAATGAGCTTTAACCCACGATGCTTCTTCTAAGGCATGCGGACGTGATCCATATTCCTCTGGGGCCCACTTTCGTTGTTCTACGTTAGCAGATTCATCTGGCCCAACTGGTACATCAAAAGCAGCCATGTTTGGCAAATGAGCAGCGATTTCTCGAACCTGTTCATCCAGCAATGTTTGCTCATTATCAAGACTCTTAATATCTGCCCCGACTTGCTTCATTTGCAAAATTGCTTCACTAGCATCTTCTTTTTGACGCTTAGCAAAAGCAATTTTATCTGATACATCATTACGTTGTGCTTTAAGAGACTCAACTTTTTGGATCAAATCCCGTCGTTTTTGGTCAAGTTCCAATAACTCGTCAATTGTTTCTGGGTTAACGCCACGGTATTCTAAACGTTGCTTGACTTCTGCGCTGTTTTTACGCATATAACGTATATCTAACATTTAATATGTCCTCTTTTTCATAAAATAAAAAACGCGTTCTTCTCTTGTCGCTAAACAAGGGACGAAAAACGCATTTCCGTGGTACCACCCAATTTTTATGATCATATAAATAAACCATAACACTTCATTATCAATAACGGTGATCCCGAGCAGCATTACCTGCTAAACTATTTGTTACTGGAGTTTCACGCGTACCATTTTTCATCAACCAATGATTTTCTAAAATGCGCTACTTATGGTAACTGATGTTCTCATTTTAACCCATTATCTACCAAAAGGCAACAAAAAAGGAGAGGTAATCCTCTCCTACTTCTTAATGGGCCATCCAGGACTCGAACCTGGGACCTCTGCGTTATCAACACAGCGCTCTAACCAACTGAGCTAATGGCCCGTATTCCCCTTGCCTACTCTTACATAGACAAAAGCGAATGACGGGAATCGAACCCGCATAGCCAGCTTGGAAGGCTGGAATTCTACCATTGAACTACATTCGCAAGCTTTTCTTCGGGATCCTCTCCCTATGGCGCTGGACGGAATCGAACCGCCGACACATGCAGCTTCAATGCATTGCTCTACCAACTGAGCTACAGAGCCATCTCATTGTTCCCAATGAACGGTCACAGCGGGGCTCGAACCCGCGATCTCCTGCGTGACAGGCAGGCGTCCTAACCAGCTAGACCATGCGACCAATTGCGGGAGCAGGATTTGAACCTACGACCTTCGGGTTATGGGCCCGACGAGCTACCAGACTGCTCCATCCCGCGATTATATTATGACACCTTCTTCAAATGCCTAAGGAGAATGTGGGATTCGAACCCACGCGCCGGTTTCCCGACCTGACGGTTTTCAAGACCGTTCCCTTCAGCCAGACTTGGGTAATTCTCCATTATCTTTCTTACTTGTCCTGCATGGACCATGTTGGACTCGAACCAACGACCGGACGGTTATGAGCCGTCTGCTCTAACCAACTGAGCTAATGGTCCTAAATCGAGCCTATCGCGGCAGGGGGGATCGAACCCTCGACCTCTCGGGTATGAACCGAACGCTCTAGCCAGCTGAGCTACACCGCGGTCTGTCTTGATTAGCTTCCCTAATCAATCGGGATGACAGGATTCGAACCTGCGACCCCCTGGTCCCAAACCAGGTGCTCTACCAAGCTGAGCTACATCCCGAATTAGTCTATCGAGAGCTTATCGCCCCACTAAACTTAAAAAAAGAGTTTGAATTCCTTCAACCTCTATGCACCTAGCAGGAGTCGAACCTGCAACCTCCTGATTCGTAGTCAGACGCTCTATCCAATTGCGCTATAGGTGCATATATGCCGGCGACCGGGATCGAACCGGTACGATATTTCTATCGCAGGATTTTAAGTCCTGTGCGTCTGCCTATTCCGCCACGCCGGCATAGAAGCGGAAGACGGGATTCGAACCCGCGACCCCCACCATGGCAAGGTGATGTTCTACCACTGAACTACTTCCGCATAAATTATGCCGACTAAAGGACTCGAACCTTCGACCCCCGCTTTACAAGAGCGGTGCTCTACCAACTGAGCTAAGTCGGCATCGCTTATCCCGACGTGGCAAGTTTGACATGAATGTCAATGGACGCTACAGGGATCGAACCTGTGACCCCCTGCTTGTAAGGCAGGTGCTCTCCCAGCTGAGCTAAGCGTCCATGATGGAGAGGAA
>NZ_JABFNJ010000001.1:1815000-1935000 GCF_013414845.1 Leuconostoc sp. DB-1 | reverse complement strand
TCACCTTCATCCTGACCATGGGTAGGTCACTTGGTTTCGGGTCTACAGCATCGTACTATTCGCGCTATTCACACTCGCTTTCGCTGCGGCTCCGGTCTTTCCACCTTAACCTCGCACGATACCGTAACTCGCCGGTTCATTCTACAAAAGGCACGCCATCACCCATTAACGGGCTCTGACTTCTTGTAGGCGTCGTGGTTTCAGGAACTATTTCACTCCCCTTCCGGGGTGCTTTTCACCTTTCCCTCACGGTACTGGTTCACTATCGGTCACTAGGGAGTATTTAGCCTTACGGGATGGTCCCCGCAGATTCCGACCGGATTTCACGTGTCCGGCCGTACTCAGGATCCTGAAAAGAGTGTGCTTCATTTCGCTTACGGGCTATCACCCTCTATAGCCAAATTTCCCAACTTGTTCTGCTATAAAACACTTTTGTAACTCTTATATATCAGTCCTACAACCCCAACATGCAAGCACGTTGGTTTGGGCTCTTCCCCGTTCGCTCGCCGCTACTTAGGGAATCGATTTTTCTTTCTGCTCCTGCTGCTAATGAGATGTTTCAGTTCACAGCGTATTCCGTCAAATATCCTATGTATTCAGATACAGACAACTCTTACGAGTTGGGTTTCCCCATTCGGAAATCTTTGGGTCATAGCGTACTTACCGCTCACCAAAGCTTATCGTAGTTAGTCACGTCCTTCATCGGCTCCTAGTGCCAAGGCATTCACCACGCGCCCTTATTAACTTAACCTATACAACCGAAGTTGTGGTTTAAGTTTATGAGTTGGTCATTTTTCAGACCTGCGATTAAACCGTTCTTTTTAAAGAACTTTTTGTGTTGTTTCTCGGTTCATTTTAGTGCAATCTTACGATTGCTTTTAAAAGAATTTGTTACTATTCAGTTTTCAATGTACAACATGCTAGCCTTTCGACTAGCTATGGAGAATAGCGGGATCGAACCGCTGACCCCCTGCTTGCAAAGCAGGTGCTCTCCCAGCTGAGCTAATTCCCCATAGGATCACTTTGAGACCATGATACCTATTAAAGTATCACACTCAAAACTAAACAAAACTTTGAAACAAACAAATTGACACTTAAGTCCCTGTCGCTTTCCGATTATCCTTAGAAAGGAGGTGATCCAGCCGCAGGTTCTCCTACGGCTACCTTGTTACGACTTCACCCCAGTCATCTGTCCTGCCTTAGACGGCTCCTTCCTAAAAGGTTAGGCCACCGGCTTTGGGCATTACAAACTCCCATGGTGTGACGGGCGGTGTGTACAAGACCCGGGAACGTATTCACCGCGGCGTGCTGATCCGCGATTACTAGCGATTCCGACTTCATGTAGTCGAGTTGCAGACTACAATCCGAACTGAGACGTACTTTAAGAGATTAGCTCACCCTCGCGGGTTGGCAACTCGTTGTATACGCCATTGTAGCACGTGTGTAGCCCAGGTCATAAGGGGCATGATGATCTGACGTCGTCCCCGCCTTCCTCCGGTTTGTCACCGGCAGTCTCGCTAGAGTGCCCATCTGAATGCTGGCAACTAACAATAAGGGTTGCGCTCGTTGCGGGACTTAACCCAACATCTCACGACACGAGCTGACGACGACCATGCACCACCTGTCACTTTGTCTCCGAAGAGAACACTTCTATCTCTAAAAGCTTCAAAGGATGTCAAGACCTGGTAAGGTTCTTCGCGTTGCTTCGAATTAAACCACATGCTCCACCGCTTGTGCGGGTCCCCGTCAATTCCTTTGAGTTTCAACCTTGCGGTCGTACTCCCCAGGCGGAACACTTAATGCGTTAGCTTCGGCACTAAGAGGCGGAAACCTCCTAACACCTAGTGTTCATCGTTTACGGTGTGGACTACCAGGGTATCTAATCCTGTTTGCTACCCACACTTTCGAGCCTCAACGTCAGTTGCAGTCCAGTAAGCCGCCTTCGCCACTGGTGTTCTTCCATATATCTACGCATTCCACCGCTACACATGGAGTTCCACTTACCTCTACTGCACTCAAGTTAACCAGTTTCCAATGCCATTCCGGAGTTGAGCTCCGGGCTTTCACATCAGACTTAATAAACCGTCTGCGCTCGCTTTACGCCCAATAAATCCGGATAACGCTCGGGACATACGTATTACCGCGGCTGCTGGCACGTATTTAGCCGTCCCTTTCTGGTATGGTACCGTCAAACTAAAATCATTTCCTATTCTAGCTGTTCTTCCCATACAACAGTGCTTTACGACCCGAAAGCCTTCATCACACACGCGGCGTTGCTCCATCAGGCTTTCGCCCATTGTGGAAGATTCCCTACTGCAGCCTCCCGTAGGAGTTTGGGCCGTGTCTCAGTCCCAATGTGGCCGATCAGTCTCTCAACTCGGCTATGCATCATTGTCTTGGTAGGCCTTTACCCCACCAACTAACTAATGCACCGCGGATCCATCTCTAGGTGACGCCGAAGCGCCTTTTAACTTTGTGTCATGCGACACTAAGTTTTATTCGGTATTAGCATCTGTTTCCAAATGTTATCCCCAGCCTTGAGGCAGGTTGTCCACGTGTTACTCACCCGTTCGCCACTCACTTGAAAGGTGCAAGCACCTTTCGCTGTGCGTTCGACTTGCATGTATTAGGCACGCCGCCAGCGTTCATCCTGAGCCAGGATCAAACTCTCAATTTGAAAATTTGAAGATTGCTCTTCGATTAAACTGACTATATTTCGCTATATCTCTATAACGTAATCCGTTTATTGTTTGTTACGAATTGACTTCGCAAATTTGTTTTTGTTACTTTACGTAACAGCTACAGATTCGTTTGTTCAAAGTTTTGTTCAGTTTTCAATGTGCTACTCGTTGTCGCTGAGACAACTATATTATCTTACCACGCTCGTTTCGCTTTGTCAACTACTTCTTTTAAGAAGTTTTCGTCGACCTCACTGCTCTTACGCTCTCGCTCCCCCTTGCCTCGCAACGCTTTGCGTCGCTTCGCTCCGTCGGAACATATACTAATATACCAACTTTATTCCCCCTCGTCAACTACTTTTTTACTTGTTTTTTATCTCTTTCCTTCGTTCGCTTTTTATCCCTTTTTATCCCCTTACTTTACCTCCTCATTCGCTTTATCCGCCCCTTTTTTACCCCTTCCCTCCTTTTCGTTCTTTTGCCTTTACCTTTACTTAATAAATAAAAAAAGCCATCAGCAAGCTGATAGCTTTTTTTATTTATGCCAACGTTGGCCTTGTGGTGTATCTTCTACAAATATACCAACTTCTTTTAACTGATTACGTAACAAGTCTGATTCTTCAAAATCATGCGACTCACGAGCTAATACACGTTTATCCAATAATTCGCGTTGCTTCGTTGTAAGTTCTTCGTTACCATCCAATCCCTCAATACCAAATACAGATAATAAATCGGCAATTGTTCCTAATAAATGCTGAACAGTATCAACTTTTACAGTGTTACGCTCAGTGTAGGTATTCCCTATACTAACAAGTTCAAAAATAGCTGCAAGCGCGTTGGGCGTATTAAAGTCATCATCCATCGCCTGGTCAAACGCTTTCTTTTGCACTTCAATCAATGTCTCAACATCTTCATCCCCACCAGGTTCCGATGTTTCCGCTCGAAACATCAAATTTCTATAAGCTGTACGGATGCGTTCTAATTCTAAACGTGCTTGTTCTAAAGTGCTTGCTTCATAGTTAATTGGTCGCCGATACTGCGTTGTGGTCAATAAGTATCGAATGACCATTGGATCGTCATAAGTCGCTAGCATGTCATGTAGCGTTGTAAAATTACCGAGAGATTTTGACATCTTTTCATTATTAACATTAACAAATCCATTATGCATCCAATAATTAACAAACTTTTGTCCCGTTCTGGCCTCAGACTGCGCAATTTCGTTTGTGTGATGTGGAAATGCTAAATCAATACCGCCACCATGGATATCAATTGTATTCGACAAGTACTTTTGCGCCATAACCGAGCACTCTATATGCCAGCCCGGACGACCATTCCCCCATGGAGACGACCATGAGATAACCCCTTCCCGTGGCTCATTTTTCCAAACAGCAAAATCAATCGGATCCTCTTTACGAATAGTCTCCTCATCATTCAAACGACCAGCAGCATTAGCTTCCATCTCTGCCAAATCCTGATGAGCTAAAATACCATAGCCCTTGAATTTCTTAGCACGGAAGTAAACATCCCCTTCGGACTCATATGCATAGCCTTTATCAATAAGATCTTTTACGAATTCGATGATCTCTGGGATAACTTCTGTTGCACGTGAACGCACCGTGGCAGGTTTAATATTTAATGGCAGAGTATCTTCATCAAAGGCATCAGCATACTTATTAGCAACCTCTAGTTCAGAAATGCCTTCTTCTTGCGCACGATTAATAATTTTGTCGTCCACGTCAGTAAAATTCGAAACATAATTGACTTCATAACCACGATATTCAAAATAGCGGCGCACTGTGTCAAAAGCAATGGCTGAGCGAGCATTCCCAATATGGATATAGTTATATACTGTGGGCCACAAACATACATGTTTATTTTGCCAGCAGTAATTGGCTTAAAAACTTCTTTTTCACGTGATAACGTATTGTAGACGTAGATCATAGTTTGCTCCCTTTATAATAGAAAAATTATTATTACTTAGTATTATACATGAGCTGCAAACATTTTGGCATTATTCCTCAGTACGAATGGATACTCAAAATCATAATAAAAAACGCCGAGCATTCCTCGACGTTTAGATACCTATGCTAAATATTTTTCTTTCACATCGCGCATTGTCTTCAGAACAGTGTTCTTATCCAACAATGTCAACATTTCTGGTAAATTAGGCCCTTGGACTTCGTGAGTAGTCATAATACGAATAGGATTCCATAAGTTACGGCCTTTTATTTCTAAGTCGTTTTGAATCGCACGAATTGTACTCATATAGTCGGCCGGAGTTGCATCAGTCGGCAAGGATTCATATGTTGATTCCCACGCAGCTGCCACTTTACGGCCATCTTCTGAAGTCAGGTATTCAACCATTTCATCTGTTATATCGCCCAACTCAAAGAAAGGTTTGCGAACTAGCTCAACAATTTGACGCGTATATGATATACCATCAACGCCAGCGACTTTAATAACTTCTGACAACCACTTTTTCTTATCAGCAGCATCCTCTGCAGATATCAAATGAGCATTGACGAGCTCTTGAATAAGTTGTGGCATAACAGCATCCGTATCACGACGCATCCATTGGTTGTTGACCCATTCTAATTTCTTTTGATCGAACTTAGCATTTGCTTTGCTCAAACGCTTTTCATCAAACATTTCTTTGAATTCTGACAAACTAAAGATTTCATCTTCACCCTTTGGTGACCACCCCAGCAAACCAATAAAATTAACCATAGCTTGTGGTTGGTAGCCTAATTCCTTGTATTGTTCAACGAACTGCAAGAGATTTTCATCACGTTTAGACAATTTCTTACCAGTTTCTCCATTGATAATCAAAGCCATATGTCCAAACTTTGGCACATCCCACCCCAAAGCTTCATAAATCATGATTTGCTTTGGTGTATTTGAGACGTGGTCATCTCCACGAAGAACGTGGGAAATTTTCATCAAGTGGTCATCAACGACAACCGCAAAATTATAAGTTGGCATACCATCAGCTTTTTGAATGACCCAATCACCACCAACTTCTTTAGCACCAATCTCGATATGCCCTTTAACGATGTCATCCCAAGCATATACCTGCTCTTCTGGTACACGGAAACGCACTACCGGCTTTAATCCTTGTGCTTCAAATTCAGCATATTTGGCTTCACGCTCTTCGTTAGTCAAACCTTCATATTCATAAACATAATGCGGCGCCTGCTTAGCTGCCTGTTGCGCTTCACGTTCAGAGGCGAGCTGTTCTGACGTTTTGTAAGACTTGTACGCTTGCCCACTAGCTAATAGTGCATCGATAAATTCTTGATAAATACCCTGTTCATTACGTTCTGATTGACGATAAGGTCCATAAACGCCTGGTTTGTCTGGGCTCTCATCCCAGTCTAAACCTAGCCAAGCTAAATTTTCAAGTTGTGATTTTTCGCCATCAGCAATATTACGTGCTGAGTCAGTATCCTCAATACGAATAACGAATGTGCCATTGTAGTGGCGTGCAAATAACCAATTAAAAATAGCTGTTCGTGCATTCCCTATATGCAAATGTCCCGTTGGTGACGGCGCATAGCGAACACGTATGTCTTCTGTCATGAATCAATAATCTCCTATGTATGGTATTTAGTACCGTTTTGTCTAGGTACTAGTATACAACACTCATGATACTAATTTCCAATCACTATATCGTGTTTTTATGGACGTAAACTTTTTGCAAAAAAGCGAATTTGCTTTTCGTAGAAATCTTCTGGTTCAGTAATTAACTCAGGATTGTCATAGCGAATCGCAGTCAAAAAATAACCGAAATTCAACCATATGACATTCATAACCGCTGCTTCCACATCTACCGACTTTTTTATTTTATTTTGTGCCCTCATCTCTGTAAAATACTGCAGTAAGATTTTTCTGAATCGAATTGGTATTTCTTCGACCGCATGACTCACTTTTGGCATTCGAAAAGATTCTTGAAGGCCTATCAAAACAACTTCTTGATGTTTCTCCTGAAACTCTTGATACGTTCTTGACATATTGATTAGGTCAGTCTCAATATCACCCGTCACAACCAGTGCATCATCAAAAATAGCAGCCAAATCATTGAGATGCCTATCAATCACAGCTGATAGTAACCCTTCTTTGTCTTTAAACTTTCTAAAAATTGTACTAGGATTGACATTCGCTTTTTCAGCAATTTTGTTGATGGTTGCCGATTGATAACCGACTTCTATCAACAATGTAATGAACGCATTTAAAATTAAATCGTATTTTGATGGTTGTTTGGACATGTTTCGTACCTCTTCTTTAGTTATATTATCATATTCTCTTTTGAAAGACAGACTATTTTTAGTATGCACGCAACTACTTGCATGCAAAACGAATAAGTGCTACTCTATTGTCAGCAAAAGAAAAGGAGTTCCACATGAGTTTCAAAAAATTTATTGTCAGCAAGGGTGTCATCGGAGCGCTCATTATCGTGCTATTCTACGGCTTATTGATGGTTGGTATTTATTTTTCAGGGTATAAAGTCGTGCCCAGCAAAATAAACCAATTGCCAGTTGCCATTGTCAACCAAGATAAGGACAGCACTACATTAAAAAAACAACTTAAAAAAAGCTTGCCGTTTAAACACGTCAAAACTGATTTGAATATGAAACAGGCTAAAAGTCAATTGAACGATCGCAAAGTTTATTTGATTATTGATATTCCAAAAGATTTCAATGCCAACCTCAAGAAAATAGATGGTCAATCTAAAGGTGAACTTAAGTTTTACATCAACTACGCCAATCCTATGACATCAGTTTCAGCCATGGAAACTGTCGCCAAATCAGTCGGTAATCATGTTCAAAAAAGTGTTTTACTGCAGCAAAGCAAGGGGATTCTAACAGCCACCGAATTGTCACAATTAGAATCAGAGACAAAATCATTAATCACAGCTAATCCAACACAAAAAGACGCTATTTTACAAAAAGCTGAACAAACAAAAAGCACTGCTACAGCAAAAATAAATCAAACCTATGCAAACGTTGCTAATTCATACAATTACAGCATTGTAAAAGTGAATAAAGCACCTTCTGGTATGCAACATAGCATGGCTCCGTTCTTTATGTCACTAGCTTTTTATATTGGTTCCATGATTGGCGCTATGTTAATTGTCGTTGCATACAAGTCATTTTCACCATTAATAGGTCGCTGGAAAGCATACACTTATACGGAAATCGCTATTATCTTAATTTCAATGATAGCACCGCTGCTAATTGTTGCACTAAGCAAAAGTATGCTTCATTTTGATAGTAATACCTATTGGCAACTGTGGGTTAACCATTCTATTGAGTTATTTGCATCATTGAATGTCAACCTAATCTTCTCATTAATTCTTGGACAACTTGGTATTATGATCAATATGCCTTTCATGCTGACTCAAGTCGTTTCAGGGGCCGGTCTCATTCCACGCCCAATCCTGCCTGATTTTTTCAAGGTCATGAGTAACATTTCTCCTTGTTTCTATTCAATTCGTGCAGATTACAACATTTTATACGGCGGCAATAACACACACACCCTTTGGCTGCAACTTCTGACCATTGGCATCGTAGCTATTATTATTCACCTAGCTATTGTTGCTTTCCAAAAAAAGCGCACACCGCTGGTACAACCTTCATAATAAAAAAGGCCCTTTCTAGGAAGGCCCTTTTTTATGTTTAGCTATTTAATAGAGAGCACAATTGATGTCAGTCAACCCTGTTAATAAATGCTCTGACATGATCATTCTCCTAAGGCAATTTTAAGCGCCTCACTTAATGTTGTTACTCCAATAACTTGAATACCTTGAGGTAATTCGACGCCATTTAAATTATTTTTAGGAACAATAGCACGCTTAAAGCCCAATTTTTTAGCTTCTTTTAATCGTCCTTCAATATCTGCTACGCTACGGACTTCGCCAGTTAGACCAATTTCGCCAACAAAGACATCACTTGGCCTTGATTCTTTATCATGATACGAACTAGCTAGAGCAACAGCAATCGCTAAATCAATTGCTGGTTCATCAAGTTTCACGCCACCTGCTGCCTTTAAATACGCATCTTGATTTTGTAATAATAAGTTAGCGCGTTTTTCTAATACAGCCATAATCAATGACACACGATTCCTATCGAGGCCTGCTGCTGTACGCTGTGCGTTACCAAATACAGTCGGCGTTACTAAGGCTTGTAATTCAACCAAAATAGGTCGTGATCCTTCTAACGCGACCACAATTGCCGATCCAGTGGCACCAGATAAACGTTCTTCTAAGAAAATCTCAGAGGGATTAGCTACCTCTATCAAACCGCCATTACGCATTTCAAAAATACCTAATTCATTCGTTGCGCCAAACCGATTTTTAACCGCACGCAGAATGCGGTACTTATAATTACTATCTCCTTCAAAGTACAATACTGTATCAACCATGTGCTCCAGAATTTTTGGCCCCGCTATGGCGCCATCTTTAGTCACATGCCCTACTATAAATATAGAAATATTATTAGTCTTAGCGATTTGCAACAGATCGGCTGTCACTTCTCGAATTTGTGACACTGATCCAACAGCCGATGAGACATCAGGTTCTTGCATGGTTTGTACCGAGTCAATAACAACAAAATTCGGTTGTAATTCCTCAATCTGCTTTTTCACGGCCGTCATATCCGTTTCCGGATATAAATAAAACTCATCGTGCCCAACGCCTAAGCGGTCGGCACGCAGTTTCACTTGTGTGGCAGACTCTTCGCCGGTCACATATAGTACCCGTCCTTCTTGAGCAAGTTGTCCAGATACTTGAAGTAGTAATGTTGACTTGCCAATACCAGGATCACCACCAATCAAAACCATCGAACCTGGGACAACACCACCACCTAAAACTCGGTTTAGTTCTTTAAGCTTAGTTGCTACGCGCGGTGTCTCTTCAGATGTAATCTCGTTTATTTTTTCAACTTTAGCATTGCGTCCATCTAGACTCACACGACTTTTACGATCATTTGATTCTGGTTGGATTTTTTCTTCAACAAGCGTGCCCCATTCACCACAATTTGAGCAGCGCCCTAAATACCGCGCCGAAACAAAACCGCAGTTGGAACATATAAATTGTGTTTTTACTTTAGCGATATCCTAGTCCTTTCATTTAATTCGTTCTAACATAATGATAAAAGATATTATTGCCCTGTTGAACCAAAGCCACCCTTACGATCTGACTTTTCCACAGCATCATCGCCATCAGCTAACAAATAGGGCAAAAATATGCCTTGACCGATGCGCTCACCTTTTTTAATATGGGCGTCTTTAAGGCCAAAATTAATAAACTGAAAGAAAATTTCCCCTTCATTACCCTCATTATTATAATAATCAGCATCTACGATACCAACTGCATTAGGCATCATTATCCGTTTTTTAATAGGTCCACTTGAACGTGAAACAAGTTGCAAGTATTCACCTTCCCCCATGTAAGCTTTTATACCCGTTGGAATAAGTACCGGTTTAAGCATATCTTGCAAATCTTCATTATCACGTAGCTTTGAAAGTTTCCCAAGTGATAAAATATTAAGTCCCTTGAAAAAATTATTACTCAAAACGCTAGGAATAGTGATGTCCACTGCGGCTTCAAAATCATAACCTGCTGCTTGCTGTGTGCTGCGCTTTGGAACAGTAATATTCTCGTCAGCATATTTGCTAACAATCTCAAATCCACGTGTCATAATAAGTACACCTCTTCATAAATAGTTTATCCCTTATTATACGATATATTGTCCTTATTTTAAAAAATATACGTTAAATTATAAAATGTTAGATGGATTAAAAAATGGTCAGAACAAGTAACACAGACAAGCACAAATTATGTTAGTATCATAGGTAAATAGTAAATTTTCACGCACTCAATTAAATACCGCTAATCATTATGCTGTTATAATAAAACGAGAGGAAATTATTATGGAATTCCAACACGAAAATGGTCGTTATTTCTTGGAAAAAAACGGCAAAGTTATCGCTCAGATTACTTATACAGTAATCAACGAGGGGCAAACCTATTCAATTAATTCAATCGTAGTGGATCCATCTCTACGTGGGCAAGGTGTTGCTAAAAAATTGTTAGACACGATTGTTGCTGATGCGCGTGCCAAAAACATGACAATAAAGCCCGTTTGTCCTTATGTAAAAGAAGCATTTTTACGTTACCCCGACACTTATCAGGAGATTGAGTACAAATCATGAGTTCATCACAGGATTTACAAAAAATTATTGCTGGTCGCCGCACCGCCGACTTTGTTCAGGACGGTATGGTAGTGGGCATTGGCTCTGGATCAACAATTGCTCAAGTCATTACCGCTTTAGGTGAACGCGTGGCCAATGAAAATTTAAAAATCGTCGGCGTCCCTACTTCTGAAAAGACAAGGCGCAATGCTGCAAAACTAGGAATCCCGATGTACAACGTTGATGATGTCGATAAAATTGATCTTACAATTGATGGAGCTGACCAAATTTCGGATGATTTCTCAGCCATTAAAGGTGGCGGGGCCGCGCTTTTATGGGAAAAAATCGTTGCGTTTAACTCTCGTGAGAATATCTGGGTTGTAGACAGTAGCAAACGTGTATCCAAACTAAATCAGTATTTGCCAGTCGAAATTATTCCATATGGATCTGACCAATTATTTAAACGCTTTACTGCAGATGGGTTCCATCCTACTTGGCGTTTAGATCAAAATGGCAACCCTGTACGTACAGATTCAGCAAATTACCTCATTGATCTACATGTTCCCGTTATCGAAGATCCACGTGATTTGGGTCAAGAATTAATTAATATGGTCGGTGTTGTAGAGCACGGTCTGTTCACTGATGTTGTTAACCGTGTAGTCATTGGTAGTGATGATGGCGTTGAAATTATTGAAGCACCTTAAAGGGTGCTTTTTTTCTATATCAAGAAAGAAAAATATGGTGTCATAAAACTTAACAAATAAAATTGGTATAGTTATTTTTTGCGGTAAAATATTCTCATAACCAGTAAGGAGAAGCAATATGCGCACAGAATCAGATTCACTCGGCCAAATCAACGTACCCAAAGATGTCTACTACGGGGCACACACTCAACGTGCGCTAAATAATTTTCCAATTTCAAAAGAAACAACCCATCCAGAAATCATTCGAGCCTTTTTAGAAATTAAACAGGCTGCGGCACAAACAAATGCTACATCTGGTAATCTAGATCGAGCTGTTGCTAAACATATTGTTGATGCAACAAAAATTTTGTTAAGTCAGCCAATCGATCTTACAATGTTTCCAATTAGTGACGTTCAAGGTGGTGCTGGTACAAGTACCAATATGAACGTCAATGAAGTTGTTGCTAATACAGCTCTTGAGCAGGTAGGCCGTGCACGTGGTGAATATGGCTACGTTAACCCAAATGACCACGTTAATATGGGTCAGAGTACCAATGATACTTATCCTAGCGCAGGAAAAATTGCTCTTATCCGACTACTCGAACCACTTTTTTCAGAATTAACATTATTGGTAGACGCTCTTGGTAACAAAGCCGACGAATTTTCAACAACTTACAAAATGGGTCGTACACAGCTACAAGATGCTGTGCCCATGACCTTAGGAAATACCTTTCATGCTTGGTTAAAACCACTTCGTCGAGACTTTAAACGTATCGAAGCCGCACGCAATGAGCTATATACATTAAATCTGGGCGGATCAGCTATTGGTTCCGGTATTAACGTAAGTTATCATTACCAAGTGCACATCGTCCCTAACCTAGCTAGCATAACTGGGCTTCCACTTGAGCAAGCCCATGATTTATTTGATGCAACTTCAAACTTAGACTCCTATGTTGCCCTGTCTGGTTCATTAAAAAATTTAGCAGTTAATCTATCTAAAATGTCTAATGATCTACGCTTACTCAGTTCTGGCCCACGTTCGGGATTACATGAAATTAACTTACCTTCAAAACAAGCAGGTTCATCAATCATGCCTGGTAAAGTTAATCCAGTTATTCCAGAAGTTGTCAATCAAGTCGCCTTTGAAATGATTGGCTTTGATACCACCGTTACGGCAGCAAGCGAAGCTGGTCAATTAGAATTGAATGCATTTGAACCCATTATTTTCAAAAGCTTAATCACTGGCATTGAACATCTCCAACAAGCTATGAATACTCTACGCATCAATGCCATTGACGGCATTACAGTAAACAAACATCGCTTGTCACAAGACATTGATTTGTCGGTGAGCTTTGCAACCGCGATGGCGCCAATAATTGGCTACAAAGAAGCCGCTAAAATTGCTAAAGAATCTCTGCGCACTGGAAAATCTTTGCGTGAAATCGCTGAAAAGAAAAATAGATTTACTGAAAGTGAATTGGCACATATTTTCAAGGTTGAAGATATCGTTATTAATGCTCGAACACCAGAGCATGGTCTAGTATTGCACGCGCCAAAAACAACAGTATAAACAAATAAAAAAGACGACTTAGTCGCCTTTTTTATTTGTTTAATAAGTCTAGTGTTGGTTGATGTAAGTCACCATTGAAATATTTCACTAAAACTTGCTGATACAAATCAGGTGTTTCTACAACTTGTGCAAACAACGTCACACTTGCATGAAGCTTTTCAGCGTCTACTTGTCCAAATATGGCAACTGGATCTGATGATTCTATAGTCAATACAATTTTTAAAATTTTCTCCAAGCGAGTACGTAATTCATCATCTGCTAGATACTCACGAGCCTCTTTGGCATTTTTGATACCGTAATACGTCGCACGTTCACTTGTTCCTAGCCCACGAAGTTGTGGTAATACAAACCACATCCAATGTGTTCTTTTTTGACCGGCAGTCAATTCATTAATTGCATCCTCATACGTATTCACATCAGCAATGCGACCATCCTGCGCATCCAAAAAACGCTGCAGTTCACTATTGATGGTTAACAATTGTATTTGTTTCGTTTCTTGGAATTGACGATATGCCTGATACACTGCTCGACCGGAAAAGGTTAAATGAACATGATCAATTGTTTGCGGTGTCATACATTTTTTCCCGTCAATCTCTGTATCGTCTATCTTATCTAACTCTTCTGACCATTTTGTCAGCAAAAATACATTTGTATAGAGCTTAACCCGGTCACCATTAGGATATTGCGTACGATAGTTTTCTCCTGAAACAGAACCAATCAATTGCAAATCTTTTGCATTCGCACGAATGCCAGACTCTTCCAAAGCTTCTCGTGCTGCATTTTCTTGCCATGACATTTCTGGTTCAATGTAACCACCTGGAAAGGCCCAACCATCAAAATCACGGTTATAAATCATCAAAAGTTCACCTTTTGAATTGGCAATTACCACATCTATCGTAGGCATCACGAGCTCAAAGTCGTGCCCAATTTTTTCGCGTATTTTAGCAACATAAGAATCTTGATAAGGCATTATTTTCTCCTCTACACATTGAACTTATTTAATATTGATGCGATATCTTTAATCATTAAGGTGATTGTCCCATCAGCATTATTGACAAATTCAACTTTACTCAAATCCTGGTAAACATGAACAGGAATAGAAATTTCAATTCCAGAATCGAGTTTAAATTTTTGTGTTCGATACTTTTTCTCATACTTCTCGGAATTAACAACCGAAACTTCCGTTGGCAATGATTTTGCAGTCAGCTTTTCTTGATATTCTTTTTTAGCCGTGATGTTATCACCAAACACCTTTTCTGCAATAACATCTGTGCTAATACTACCTGTCTCTGCTAAACTATTGTAAATCACTTCCTGCGTTGCAGCTAGTATCTCATGTTCTGGCTCATCATATTTTTCAGCAATATTTTTAATTGTACGCTTAATGACTTGGATATTTTCTTTTGCTGAAACTTCAGGTTTTATTTCCAAAAAATTTTCTGAAAAATAAGGCACACGATGCCCGTCAATCAATTGTTTCTTTTCCAACAATTGATAGCTGCCATCATCGACATTTACCAAAATAGCTTCATCAACTGTTTGCGTTGCAGCCGGTAAAATTGACTGATTAAGCACCAAATTATTCACCATCTGGTCATCTTCGTACTCTACTGCGTGAGCATAACGAGTGCCGAAATTGAGTTTGATTAATCCAAAGATTGGCCCTTCATCAATTGTAGCCTGAAAACTTAACAAATCACCAGCTGGAATAGACTCACTAGCAGCAATCGTATCAAATAATTTAGTGGCCAATTGTGTCGTTAATTCCGGAAAATCCGATTGTTTAATCATCTTGTCCAGATAACTATCTGGCAATAAATTTCCTGTCTTGATGTCACCTTTATAGATTTTATTAACCAGCTTTTCAATATATTCATGAACGCCAACATTGTCGACGTTCATTTCTCCTTGCGATGCAATGAGACTACCTGTATTCGTGTCCAGTATATGGAGAATTGCATGTTGAATAATCATGTAGACGTCCTTTAGTTTAATGAATTCATTATACCATGCTGAATAAATTGTTCATTGAAAGCAAAATAAAAACCACGTTTTGTACACGAACGTGATTTTTTCAAACATTAGTTAGTAACCGCAGTCTTCTCAACAACAGCCGAGATGACAACTTTGCCATCAACCAAGTCTGCGCTTAAGGATTTTTCACCTGGATTATCCAAATAGAAGTCCGTTACTTGATCACGAATTTGTTGCTCAATTACTCGACGCAATGGTCGTGCACCTAAGGCTTCATCATAACCATCTTCAATCAAGTGATCCTTAACTTCGTCAGACACATGTAATGTCAAGTCTTTCTTAGCCAATGTCTTATTGACATCATCTAACATCAAATCAACAATTTGCTTCAAATCATCCTTAGTCAACGTACTAAATTCGATCACACCGTTAAAACGGTTCAAGAACTCTGGACGGAAGTATGGCGCCAACTTAGCCATCAAATCCTGATCTGCATCACTCGAATTGTGTCCAAATCCAGCGTTAGATGTTGCAATAATGACCGTGTTCTTGAAGTTAACGACGTTTCCCTGACCGTCTGTTAAGCGACCATCGTCCATCACTTGTAATAACAACGTTAGTACTTGTGGATTGGCCTTTTCAATTTCATCAAGGAGAATAATTGAATAAGGATTACGGCGAACTTTTTCAGTTAGTGTGTTGCTATTGTCATCATAGCCAACATACCCAGCGGTCGTACCAATTAACTTAGATACCGCTGTCAAATCCGAATACTCACTCATATCCAAACGAACAATGTTATCTTTGCTACCAAACATGTCCAAAGCTAGTTGCTTTGCTAACTCCGTCTTACCAACACCAGTTGGACCGACGAACAAGAACGAACCAATTGGTCGGTTTCCTTCATCAAATCCCGCGCGGTTACGACGAATGGCTTTAGCGACCATACTTACAGCTTCATCTTGACCAATAACTTTACCTGCCAGGCGATCACCAATTGTCTTCAAACGTTCAATGTCTGATGCCCCCATTTGTGCCACAGGGATACCAGTCAAACGCTCCACTGATTCGGCCACATCGTTCGGTGTTGCCTCAACCTTCTTAGCTTCCTCTGCACTACCAATTCTCTTTTCTAAATCAGCAATTTGGTTCTTGTACTTCAAAGCGGCTTCATAATCCTCATCAGCAACAGCCTTTTCTTGCTTTGCTTTAGCATCGCTCATCTGCTTCTCTAAACTAACCTTATCTGTTACTGGGTTCTTAGCTGACAGGTGAGCCGCTGTCATGTCAAGCAAATCTATCGCCTTATCTGGTAACGAGCGTTGTGGGATGTATTGTACCGCGTAATCAACTGCTGCCTTCAACACGTTTTCAGGCAATGAAACATGGTGATGCTTTTCATACAACTTCGCAATCCCCTTCAAGATTTCAAGCGTATCCTTAGGTGATGGTGCATTCACAGTCACTTCATTAAAACGCCGAGCTAGTGCAGCGTTCTTCATAATCGTGTTACGATATTCATCTTGCGTTGTCGCACCAATTAATGAAATTTCACCACGACTCAAAGCTGGCTTGATAATATCAGCTAGTCCTTTACCGCCATCTTCTCCACCGGTTGAACCAGCTCCCAAGATTTGATGAATCTCATCAAAGAACAAGATAACGTTGCCTGCTTGTTTAACTTCTTTCAAAAGGTTCTGGATATTTTCCTCAAAAGCACCACGGAATTGAGTACCAGCTTCAAGGCTAGAGATATCGATACTGTAAATCTCCTTGTCCTTAATTGCTGCTGGGACATCCCCATTAACAATCGCTTGTGCCAAACCTTCAACCACTGCTGTCTTACCAACACCAGCATCGCCAACTAGCACTGGGTTGTTCTTTGTACGGCGTCCTAAAATTTCAGCCGTTTCTTGAATCTCTTTGTTACGTCCAATGACTGGATCAAGCAAACCGTCGCGAGCCTCTTTCGTCAAGTTACGTCCAAGCTTTGCCAGCATTCCTTCCTGCTTTACTTGTCCAGGTTGCCCAGCTTGTTGTGCTACTGGCTGACCGTTTGTAGCATTGGCTGCTTGAAGACCTTGTGGTAGTTTCCCAGTTTGTCGATATTGAACAAACTCTTCCGGCGTAACCTCGCGACCGTTAATCAAATAACGACGGTTCTCAGAGTTCATGCCGTTCATATTGCCCATCATGTTATTAAAAATGTCATTCATGTCTGATCCAAATGGATCATTGAAAAAATCATTGTTAGCCATAGTCTAAAATCTCCTTTTAGTTTTCTATGTGCTTGTGCTTACCCCAAGCACGTTTATCATTCATCAAAATAAAGTTTTTCTAATTCTCGCAACACTTCCCACATTTGTTTATGTTGCACCTTAGCCAGAGCATCTAAATCACGCATGTTTAGGCTCGTGGCATCTGATTGTGTTTTGTTAAACGACTTGTGTATCGTTGTGTATCCATAACCAGATTCCTTTGCTACGCGGTAAATTGTTAGTGAATTATCATCTAAGTAAGCCTTTAAATCAAATCTCATTGCTAATCGCCATCCTATTCAGTCTGACCTCGTACGCGATTGTGTACAAAGTCGTTAATAAAGTTTCTGCGTTTAATCATTTATCCACATCTCCTTTAACTCGAGAGGTCTCTGAGGCACATCTGCTACTTTTTCTGTTCCTCTCTACATCTATATTATACCACATATTTGTTATAACACAAATGTGATATATAAATACAAAATATTAAAAAATACATGTTCTTTCAATCTTCTTTTATGAACATGCTAAACTAGAACATATTGGAGAGAATTATGTCAAAGACACCATATCAACTTACGTTACCTGATGAAATTGTTAGCGAGCTACATTTAAAACACAATCAACCACTAAATCTCACGCTTAGAAACGGACAATTGATCATACAGCAGACAAATAATCCTAATGAACGTCAAACATTGTCGTTGCGACATTTTTTGATTCCTTCTATGGTGATGGCAATCATTTTCACAATTTATACCGTGGAGGAAAAAATGTTTCGTATCCCTTTGGGTGGCGACAACTCTATCGCTAGTGCCGTCATTATGTTAAGTGAGATCAGCGGCATTTTCATGTTCCTTTTAATATACTTTCAGCAACAACGACAACAAATTGATAAGCTGCGGCGTAAAACCAGTTGGCGCGTCTTACCAGCTTTAACCGTAGCTTTTGCTATTATCTTAGCTTTTGTGACATCAGGATTCTTTTGGGCAATTAATTACTTATTTCAAACCGCATCGTTTGATTTATTCACGTCAATTGCGCTATTTACTATGTTTAACGGAATCATTAACTTTTTAATGATTTATTCAGCGTTATCAATCTCTACCTTATTCATTACTTCAATTTTTGTAATGACTATCATTGGCGGTGTACTAACAGCGATGGTTACAAATAGCTCGCGTATGTGGTGGCAATATAACCTAAGTTTTTTAGGAACTGATAATGCGCTGGACTCTTGGCAGTTTAACGCCACTTTAATTCTAGCTGGGTTAATCTGGTTGGCGTTAGTAGACTATCTATTCGTTCCTTTACAAAAAATTCTGCGTCACAACCGACGGCTCATTACGTTGCGCATATTGCTAAATTTATCGGCTTTGTCATTAGCTGGTGTCGGTCTGTTTCCAAACAACGCTGGACGTCTTCATATTTTGCATGACCAAATGGCCAATTTTTTAATCTACTTTATTTTAATTATGATGTTGGGCAATCGCTGGCTACTACCAAATGCACCGCGTGAATTCGAAGCAACATCCTATATCATCTGTGCAATCCTAGTAACAAGTATGATTTTATTTCAATGGGTAGGTTATCTGTCTCTAACAACCTTCGAGATTGTTGCCTTTGTGTTGGCTTTAAGTTGGATACTACTACTATTTCAAAACATTTATCGACTCTATTATCACACTTATCAAACATTCGTAGTCCCCATCTCCTGACTTTTCATGCTATCATGTTATGATGGTTACATAATCCTGACTTTTCATGCTATCATGTTATGATGGTTACATAATAATGAACCTTGGGCATTGCAATGCAGAAAGATGAATATGACAGAACAAAACAAGCGGCCTTATCAAAAAAGTCGCAACAATAACGGTAAAAAACCATATTATGGTAAAAACTTTGACCCCCGTAAGTCTGGCGCACCAAGAGGCAACACGAGTGAAGGTGTCAACGTACGTGTTGGCCAAAACTTCCCGTTAACAATCAAGCGCCTCGGTATTAACGGTGAAGGAATTGGCTACTTTAAACGTAAGATTGTATTTGTACCTGGCGCTTTACCTGATGAAGTGGCTGTTGTAAAGGTTACTGAAGTAGAACCAAAATATATCGCCGCTAAAGTCTTGAAAATACGTGAGAAATCTCCGGATAGAGTGAAACCGCTTGATGAATTCGCAGATAGTGTTGGTGGATTTGAATTGGAGCATATGAATTATCCAGCACAATTACGCTTCAAAAAAGATGTACTCGTTCAATCGCTTGAAAAATTCCAACCGAAGGGCTGGTCTAATTATGACATACGTGACACAATCGGCATGGATCATCCGTATGAATACCGTAACAAAGCCCAATTCCCTGTTCGAAAAATTGGCGATAAACTGAGTGTCGGTATGTATAAACGTGGTAGCCATGATTTGGTTGATTTACCGGTTGTACATACACAAACCCCAGCCACGATGAAAGTCATGCGTACCGTTCGTGAGTTACTCGATAAATTATCTGTCTCAATCTACAATGAAGATAAAAATCGAGGTACGGTAAAAACTATTGTTGCTCGTGTATCTCAGACAACCAGCGAAGTTCAACTAACATTTATCACAAACACAGATGGATTCCCAGGAGATACCGCACTGATTGAAGCAATCAATCAGGCCCTACCAGAAGTTACTGGTATTTTTCAAAATTATAATCCTGGTCGTACTAGCCTCGTTTGGGGCGAAGAGACACTTAAGCTTTGGGGTAAGGACTACATCGAAGAAAAGGTTCTCGGGAAAACATTCCAATTATCACCACGTGCTTTCATGCAGTTAAATCATACGCAAATGTCCGTAGTTTATAACCAAGCCTTGGCAGCACTTGATTTGACGCACGCTGATAAACTAGTCGATGCATATGCTGGTGTAGGTACAATTGGTCTGTCCTTAGCTGACAAGGCTGGCGAAGTTCGTGGTATGGAAATTATCCCCGAAGCAGTTGATGATGCTAATCAAAATGCTACTTTAAATCATATTAGTAATGCTCACTATGAAGTGGGCACGGCTGAAAAACTGTTTCCTAAATGGCAATCAGAAGGATGGATAGCTGATGCATTAGTTGTTGATCCACCACGCACAGGTTTAGACACTGCACTGCGTCGAGAAATTTTGCGCACACAACCTGAAAAGTTTGTGTATATTTCATGTAACGCCTCAACTTTGGCTCGTGATTTGGTTGATTTATCAAAAGCCTACCAAGTTGATTACATTCAAAGTATTGACATGTTCCCTCAAACTGCCCGTTGGGAGGGCGTTGTTAAATTAACAAAACGTCAAAAATAAAAAGACCTTACTTAATTGTAAGGTCTCTTTTTTTAAAACTGATCTTTCAACAATTGACGAATTTCTGCCAAGCTTGGTTGGCGAGGGTTTCCCGGCGTGCATTGGTCATTGTAAACTAAGTCAATCATCTTTTCTAACTTTGTATCAAAGTCATGCTTTGAAACACCGTTGCCAGATAGTGTTTGATTGACACCCACTGATGCAGCCAACTTCTTGATTTCTGCAATCAATACATCGACCAATTCAGCATCTGTTTCACCTTTCAAACCTAAGTAACGTGCAATATCAGCATAATCTTTTTGTGCTGTATAGGTTTCGTATCGTGGGTATGGTGTGCGCTTTACATTTCCTGTTACCGCATTAAACTTAATCACATGTGGCATTGCAATAGCGATTGCCATACCGTGAGGTAGTCCGAATTCTCCACCAGTTTTGTGTGCTAGTGAGTGGTTAAGTCCCAAGAAGGCATTCGCAAATGACATACCAGCCAATGTTGACGCATAGTGCATCTTTGTGCGTGCATTCTGACCTTCCTTAGTTGGGTGTTTAGGATCATAATTGTATGAATTTGTTAAGTTATCAAAAATCAACTTAATAGCTTGTAATGCCCAAGGACGTGTGAATTCAGAAGCCATCACTGAGACATACGATTCCAAAGCATGTGACAAAGCATCTAATCCTGACCAAGATACCGTGTGTTGTGGTACGGTCATAACAAATTCTGGATCAACAATAGCAACTTCCGGTGTCAATTCATAATCGGCTAGTGGATACTTTACATGTGTTTCATCATCTGTAATAACGGCAAATGGTGTGACTTCTGATCCAGTACCTGAAGTTGTTGGAATCGCAACCATTTGTGTCAAACGTGCGTGGTAAAACTTAACGATTCGCTTACGAATATCCATAAACTTTTGTTGTAGTTCTAAGAATAGATCTTTAATCGCCTCGTCATCTTCTAAAATTCCTTCATGGCGTGTCGAGTATTCGTACAAGAACCGACCAATTTTACCAGCGTCAAGTGCCGAACCACCGCCAAGTAAAATAACTGTATCTGGTTTGAAGTCTGCCATTTGGCGAGCAATTTCAACAGCTTGTGACAAAGTTGGGTCAGGCTTAACTGAACCATAGATATTTGTTTCAACCTGTTCTTGACGTAACTCAAGTTGGCCTAGTACTCTGCCAACAAATCCGAACTGAACCATACCAGGATCAGCGACAATAAATGCACGGTTTATAGTAGGCAAGTCTTGTAAGTAAGTAATGGCATTGGCTTCGTAGTAAACTTCCTTAGGTAAACGAACCCATTGAGGACGATTACGGCGGCGAGCCACGGTCTTAATATTAAGTAAGTCGTATGTTGATAAGTTATGAGACAATGAATTCTTCCCCCATGATCCGGTACCAAGTGTCAACGATGGACGCATAGCATCTGTATAAATATCTCCAACACCACCGATTGAGTCAGGTTGGTTAACCAAAATACGTGATGCACCAATAGCGTCAGCATACTCTTTAATGAACGGATCATCTTGTGAACCAATTTGAATTGCTGCGTTGTGCCCCGCGCCTTGATAGTTTAACAAGGATTGAACAGTCTCAATAGCTTCTTCACGCTTCTCAACTTTATAAATTGAAAGTAATGGCGATAACTTTTCAGAAGATAACGCTTCACCTATGTTCTTCTGATCTAATTCGAACAAAAGTACATCTTTACCATCAGGAATCTTTACGCCTGCTTGCTCAGCAATCCAACGTCCTGACATACCAGCAACAGGACCAGCAATACCAAATCCCTCTGCATTAGGCTTAAAGACATAATCAGCAATTTTCTTGTAGTCTTTCTTAGGAACAAGGTATGCACCTTGTTCTTGTAACTTAGTTAAAATTTCGTCATAGATTGGTGCTTGAATAACGGCTGAGTTTTCTGTGGCACAAATCATGCCATTATCGAAACGCTTTGATAACAACAAATCGGACACGGCACGATCTGTGTCAACAGTTGCATCAATATAAACTGCACCGTTTCCAGCACCGACACCCATGGATGGATTTCCTGACTTCAAAGCTGCATTAACCATTGATGGCCCACCAGTAGCTAGAATTGAAGCAATGTGAGGATTTTGTATCAGCGCACTTGTTGCATAAAGTGAAGGCTTTTCAATCCATTGGATAAAGTTTTCCGGTGCGCCTGCTTTAACAGCAGCATCATAAACAATTTTTGCAGCAAGAACCGATGCTTTTTGAGCCTGGGGATGGAAAGCAAAGATAATTGTGTTACGTGTCTTTGCTGTCAACATTGATTTGAAAATAGTTGTCGACGTTGGATTTGTCGTTGGGACGATTCCAGCCAAAATACCAAGTGGGGCTGCTAATTCTACCTTACCTTGAACCTTGTCTTCACTAATAACACCCACAGTCTTATCAAACTTAATAGCGTTATAAACTGATTCTGAGGCGAAACGATTTTTCGTATCCTTATCTTCCACAACCCCACGTCCAGTCTCGTCGTGAGCAGCATGGGCTAACAGAAGTGAATTCTCAGAACCTGCCAAGGCCATAGCTGCAACAATTTTATCAACTTGTTCTTGCGAAAATGTTGAAAATTCAGACAATGCCTTTTGTGATTTTTCAATCAATACCTCAGTCATCTTCTCAGCTTGTGTTTGTAATTCCGCTTTTTCTTCAGGGGTCAAAACCTTTTTTGCGGGTTTCTTTGCAATTGCTTCTGCCATAATCTTTGCTCCTTTGCTTGCTCATTTATTAACAATATAAGTATATATCATTCTTTTTTAAAAAGCAACCTTTTTTGAATATGTTTATTAAACCCTTATTTAAAAGCTTTTGTTAGCGCTAACATAATAATATATATATTGTATAATAAATCACATATTTAGATTAGTTCACAAAAAAACACCCCAATTAAAGAAATTGAGATGCATTTAAAGTTATATATTGAATTTAACTAAATACCATACCACCATCAACAATTAATGTTTGGCCTGTCACATAGTTTGAATCTGAGCTAGACAAGAAGGAAACCACATTTGCTATATCTTCCGGTTCACTTAGTCGTCCTAAGGTGATTCCTTCTGAAAATTGTGCCATTCCCCATTCATCGTCTTTACCAGCGTTCACGCTTACTTCATGAGCAATATCTTCCATCATCGGTGTTTTCACAATTCCAGGCGCAAATGCATTTACTGTAATACCAAATTCTGCTAACTCTTTAGCTGTTGTTTGTGTAATACCGCGAATGGCAAATTTTGTTGATCCATAGGCAGTCAAATTAGCATTTCCTTGCACACCAGCTTGCGATGTTGCATTAATGATTTTGCCACCATGACCAAATTCCTTGAAGGCTTCTGTCGCAGCTTGTGTTCCCCAGACAATACCATTAACATTAATGCCCCATGTCCAGTTCATATCATCTTCCGTTACTGACATGATTGGTGTCGTAGGCGCAACACCCGCATTGTTAACAATCACATCAAAACCATTGAACTTTTCTTTCGTTTCTTTAACAGCTGCAAAAACTTCATCACGTTTAGCCACATCAGCCTTAATAGCAATGGCTTCACCACCATTTTCATTAATTTCATCAGCTACTTTTTGTACTTTTTCAATATGACGTCCAACTAAGGCAACCTTAAACCCATCTTTTGACAATCGTTCTGCGATTGCCTGTCCAATTCCTTGACCAGCTCCAGTTACCAAAGCGACTTTATTTTCTGACATTGTTTTTTTCCTCACAATTTTCTAATGCATATATTCTATACCTTAATTGTGATTTTGTAAACTATCTTTAAGAACCTTTCTTAATGCTATAATAAGAAGATAATCAACTAAGGAAAAAATTACACAATGTACTATATAGATGGTCAATTTTATCAACTGGGATATAAACAAAAAATTAGTTTCTTTTTTATCTCTTTAATCATTAACTCATTTGGTAATGGACTAAGTGTGGCTAGCGCCATGGGTTCGGCCCCATGGACTGCAAGCGCCGCTAACTTATCTAACACCACTGGCTGGCAAATTAGTATCTTTTTAGCTATTACAGCTGTTTCTGTGGCATTCTTAAATATGTGGTTAGCCATGCGTATCAATTGGTTACGATTACTCGGCAATATTTTCTTCGGTATGGCGTTTAGTATTTTAGTTGGCGTATTCGCCAATTACTTTGTCTCGCTGGGCATTCGTCAACTTAGTTGGTGGTGGCGTATTCCTCTTGACTTGTTTGGTATTTGGACAATTGGCGTGGCTATTTCCATATACCAGCGTGTTAATTGGATTCTTCACCCCTTAGATGACCTGACGAATATCTTACGCTTTGATTATTTCCGTGGCAATGCTAGTAAAGCTCAAATGAGTAATTTCGCTGTTGCAATTGGTATTTCGATTATTTGTCTCATCATTAGCCATCAAATCGTGGCGCTCGGTATTGGCACTGTCATGTCCTTCCTTTTACAGGGACGTAATATCGCTTGGGCGGATCGTCATATTTTCAAACGACTTGTTCATGGTGATATCACCGGTGCATCATAATAAAAAGAAGACAAACTATTTGTCTTCTTTTTTATTATAGTCTTGAGCTGCCCAGTGATTAATTGGTCCAAACTTATGTCCAACAGCAATTTCATGTTCAATCGCTGTTGCCGTCACATCGTGGGCAATGCGAATAGCTGTTGCAACGTCTTTCCCCTTAGCAATTTCAGCAGCAATAGCAGCGCTTAAAGTGTCCCCAGTACCATTGATGTGTGTAGTATCAAAATACGGGTGCCTTAACCAAAAATCAGAGCCATCCGCGAGAAGAACATAGTCAGCAACCTCATTTTGTTTATCTTGATTATGCCATCCTTTGACAATAACATTTTGAACGCCCAGAGATTGAATATCTTTTGCAGCAGCTGTCTGTTGCTGTTCATTATCAATAGTACGTCCAGTTAGCAATTGTGCCTCAAAAAAGTTCGGTGTTGCAACTGTTGCCAGTGGTAGAAGTTTTTCTTTTAGTGCCTCAAAGGCCGCTGCCTCTAACAATTGAGCACCATGTTTTGTTGTTATTACCGGATCAACTACTAAAGGACCAAAGTCAAACTGTTTATAAGCTTTTACCACTGCTTCAATTAAGCTAGCATCTGATAACATGCCCGTCTTACTAGCGCGAACTTTAAAATCGTCAGCAAGAACCTCAAACTGTTTGTCAACAAAGTGTAGCGGTAATGTTTCCGCAGCATGAATACCGTATGAGTTACCAGCCACAGCAGCAACTAACACACTCATACCGTATGTTTTTCTAATGAAAAATGTATGCAAGTCTGCCTGCATCCCTGCTGATCCATCTGAATCAGAACCTGCTATTGTTAAAACTTGTGGAAATTTATTTACCATATTAAAACCTCTGCTTTCAAAAAAACAGCCGAAGCTGTTTAACTAAAAATCTTTTTTGTGGTGTGACTAATAACCTGATTATTTAAAAGAAAATACGAAATACCCACTTGAATGGGAAACATAATTAAATTCTTAATGACACGTGGTGTAACAAAGGCTAAAAATGAAGGCCAATCGTGTGCTGTATGATACATCATAACCAACCAAATGGAATTTAAACCAATATTAGCAATTAATAATACCAACCCCACAGCAACACTTACTCGCCACCAGCTTGTTTTGTCATGCTTGAAATAAGCCAGTGAATAAATTAACGCACTAATCATTGCTGTAAAAGTGAATCCCACAAAGAATGCACCAGGATTAATAATTGTTGCGCCGATAACGTCTAATATTGCCGCAATTAACATAGACCACAATGGACCATACCATTTAGCAATCAGAGACATCGTTACGAATGCAAAGCTTACTTGAAGTACATTAGTGCCGACTGTCAGCCTGCTCAGCACCATGTGAAGTGCCATCAACATCGCCAATAAAACGAATTGGCGCGTATCTAGTTTTGGGAAAACCCACGTTCGTGTTGTATTTTCCATGCTATAGAACCTCCGAGTGGAGTGTTCACCTTATATAGTGGTGAATGTGACTGATGCACCGCACAAACATTCATTGCTAACACGAAAAAATGCTAGCAATGAATGTTTGTTTCGTCAGCGGCTCACATTCCGTCTCCGCTGCACTTAACGCGCATCAATCTACCCCGATTTTATTTGTCTTATCGACCCAGACATTGTACCATAAAAAAAAACGAACGTTAACGATAATGCTTACAAAACGTTCGCTAAATTAGCTAAATATACTATTCATCAATCCATATATTCACTATTCTGGTAATATTATCTGGGTTGATGGCCCTTTTTGTTCGGATTGTTCAGGTTGCTCTTGTACTAAAAAGCTTGGGTAAAGTGTCAAAGCTTTTTCTTCAAATCCAACAACAGAAGATCCAAGAACACGTGTAACTAATTCTAACAATCTTTCTTCGAAAAGATCCTTATCAATTTCCTCAATTTCAGGTTTCAGAGACTGTTGATACATATTCATATGTAAGTTGGGAACCAATGCATATTCACGGCCAATTAGGCCAGCCCATTCCTCAAACAATTCATTAGGAATTTCTTCCTCTTCAGCATGCGCTAGGGGCATAAAGTTAACGCTAAATGTGTTAACCGACTCTCCTTCCTCATCAAACTGTTCCTGTGTGATTTCACCATTCGTTAATTCTTTAGCGTATTCAAAGTCAAAAGCTCGCCGTTCGTCAAAAATATGAATAAAACCAGCAGTTGCTTGTGTAGCATCATCTGAATCAACAACACGCAAAATACGATCGCGTTGGCCATTAAAAAGTTGTTGTGTATAATATGACATGATTTTCTCCAATATTCTTGTTACTATATTCTAACATATTACGATATTAAAAAAGAACGTCCACAGACGTTCCAATATGCTTGGTGTTTTTACATTTTTTCTTCTAATTCAACATCAGGGTATTTATCGTGGAACCAATTCAAGGCGAATTTATTCTCGAATAAGAATACTGGTTCATCATACCGATCTTTTACTAGTAAATTACGTGATGAACTCATCTTCTCGTCTAATTGTTCTGGCTTTATCCAGCGAGCAACTTTGGAACCAATGGGTTCAAATTGAATTTCAACATTATATTCGTTTTCCATACGGAACTGGAACACTTCAAACTGCAATTGTCCAACAGCGCCAATAATGTAGTCGCCGCCGTTCCATGATTTATAAAGTTGAATTGTTCCTTCTTGAACGAGTTGTTCAATCCCTTTATGATATGACTTTTGCTTCATCACATCCTTGGCAACCACACGGTTAAACAATTCAGGTGTAAATGTTGGCAAATCAGGGAACTGTACAGCTTTCTTTCCAGAGTAGATTGTATCACCTATTTGGAAATTCCCCGTATCATAGACACCAATAATATCACCAGGAACTGCTGTCTGGACATTTTCACGTTCTTCAGCCATAAATTGTGTCACGTTCGAGAGCTTTAATTTCTTGCCATTCCGTTGTAATAACACATCCATACCGCGATTAAACTCCCCACTCACGATCCTCACAAATGCAATACGGTCTCGATGTCTGGGATCCATGTTGGCCTGTATCTTAAATACAAAACCACTGAACTGGGCGTCTTCTGGATTAATTTTTTTGTCATCAACTGTCGTCATCGCTGCTGGGGCTGGTGCATACGTCAAATATTCACGCAAGAATTCTGTTACACCAAAATTAACCAACGCTGAGCCAAAGAATACTTGTGTTAATTGCCCATGAGCGATTTTATCCTCATCAAATGGATTACCCGCATCACGTAACAATTCAATTTCATCCATCGCCTCATCGACGATCTCGGAATGAATTGTGGCATTCTTAAAGGGCACAAGTTGGTCAGCCTGCAAATCATAAATGCCTTGCAGAACCTGGCCGGAGCCGACTGGCCAATTCATTGGGTAAGCTTGAATTCCTAATACAGTTTCAAGCTCGTCAACCAAATCAAGTGCTGGGCGAGCGTCACGATCAATTTTGTTAAAGAACGTAAAGACTGGTATTCCACGCTGTGAGACAATTTCAAATAACTTTTTAGTCTGTGGCTCAATACCCTTGGCGGCATCGACTACCATGACTACTGAATCCACAGCCATCAAAGTACGATAGGTATCTTCTGAAAAGTCCTCGTGCCCCGGTGTATCCAAAATATTGATTCGTTTACCTTCATAGTCAAACTGCAATACAGATGACGTTACTGAAATACCACGTTGTTGCTCAATCGCCATCCAATCAGATGAAGCTAATTTGTTCGACCCACGGCCTTTAACTGTTCCGGCTTCACGAATCACTCCACCATGCAACAATAATTGCTCAGTTAAGGTTGTTTTACCAGCATCGGGATGGGAGATGATCGCAAAAGTACGTCGGTTCTTTAGTTGTTCTTGAAAGTTTTCCATAGTATCTAGTTTACCTGAAAAACAAGCTAATCGCTAGTAACCAATTAAATATTTTTATCCGTTTCACGTGAAACATTTTCCGCTAGATGCTGCTGCAAGTCTAAAGAGCGCGTTTAACTTATTTTTGATTAGCCTTTTCATACTCAAAACTGTTGTCAGCAACATTGGCAGCGCTAATACGACTTAAAAATTCTTTCAAACGTGGCGACTTAGGATTATCAAAAAATTCAACGGGTTCATTTTCCTCTACAACTAAACCTTTATCCATAAAAACAACTTTATCAGCCACATCACGAGCAAAAGCCATCTCATGAGTGACGACAATCATCGTTTTCCCTTCATCAGCTAGTTGTTTAATCACCTGCAAAACATCTGCTACTAACTCGGGATCTAACGCGCTCGTCGGCTCATCCAATAAAATAATCTCCGGATTTAAAGCTGCTGCTCTAGCAATTCCTACGCGCTGCGCTTGTCCACCAGACAATTGACTTGGATAATGATTGGCAAATTCCAACAAACCTACTTTTTGTAAGGCTTCCTGCGCTTTTTTTCGAGCTATTTCTTTTGGCTCCTTATGCCCAATAATCAAACCTTCTTCGACATTTTGTATGGCCGTCTTATTAGCAAACAAATTGAAATTTTGAAAAACGAAGCCCATCTTTTGTCGCAACTTTTTAATATCAACAGGCGTTGCCGATTCAATACTTATTTTTTGATCATCAAATTCTATAACACCAGAATCTCCCGGTGTTAGAAAAGCTAACCCTCTTAAAAACGTAGTCTTACCAGATCCTGATGGTCCAAGTAATGCTACTACATCCCCTTGGTTAACTTCAATATCAATTCCTTTCAATACTTCATGTTCATGATACTTTTTTCTGAAATTTCTGACTTTTAACATGCTATTCTCCCTATACAACTGTTCCGCGTAGCTTATGTCGACCTAAGTAACGTTCCAGATATTTAAAAATGATTTGCAGTATCGTTCCTAAGATAAAGTAAATTATAAAAATATCAATATAAGCTTCCGTGTAATCATAAGTATATGAGGCTGCTGTTTTAGCAACCGCCGTTACTTCTTGAACCGTCATCATGAACGCAAGCGAAGTGCCTTTTAAAATGTTTAACGTTAAATTACCAATGTTAGGCACAGCCGAAACCAATGCTTGTGGAATAATAATACGATAATAAGCTTGTATTGGCGTCAACCCAACCATTAAAGCTGCCTCTTTTTGTCCAGGATCAATCGTCAAAATTGCTGATCGAAATACTTCCGATAAATTTGCAACTGCAATTAAAGCAAAAACAATAATGGCATAAATAATGGGATTAGTATCGAACACCTTGACATTCCAGTGTAGTTTTTGGTTAACTAAGACATTCAACAAGCTTGGTAATGTACTATAAAACAGTAAAATCAGTAATACCATCGGCGTGGCCCGCATGAGAGATGTGTATGCGACAACGAGCGGATAAAGTATACGAATTTTTCTAATTTTAATCCATGCCAATAAAAAGCCAAGCGGCAAACCAATGAGCAATGACGCACCGGTAATTAATAATGTTATTGGCACAGCTTTTATAGCCGACCAGAAAGTTTGAATTAAAAATGGTACATTCATGCGACAACCTCCGCAGGATTTGATGCAATTGCACGGCTTTTACCAAGATATCTTTCTAAATACTTCGCGCCTTGCTCAATGATTACAAATAAAATCCAATAAATAATGGCCAACGCTAAATATGTCTCAAGTGAGTGGTGTCCAAAATTCCTAGAAATCAGATTATCACCTGCACCCATCATATCTAGTAGTCCAATGACATATGCCAAAGCTGCATCTTTAATTAATGCGGCGACAGTATTTGCGAAATTGGGTAAGGCGACTACGATTGTTTGTGGTAGGGTTATACGATAAAATGTCTGCCATTCTGATAAGCCCACCATCAATGCCGCTTCACGTTGCCCAGTGTTCACAGATAAATAGGCAGATTTAAACACTTCTGCTAAATTTGACGCAAACAGTAAGGATAACGCGATAATGACGAAAATCGATTTTTGCCAATCATTGATATTAATATTCAAGGATAGCAATAATAATTTAGGTAACCCATAAAAAACTAAAAACAACAAAACGATGGGTGGCGTAGAGCGCAGTACAAAAACATAACCTTGTGACAAGGTTCTCCATATTGGTGATCGACTAAGTTGCCCACTAGCCACCAATGCCCCTAATAAGGAACTAAAAATTATCGATGTAACAATGATGAGTAGCGTTACTGGAAAATAAGGCAGTACCTCACCAAAAACCGATAGGAAAAATTTGAAACTAAATGGTGGCATCTTAACTCCTTAATTCTGAAACTTTATTTATCACCGACAAAGTCCCAAACATTTTCTTTGAAATACTTTTGTGACAACTTTTCCAGCGTACCGTTCTTCTGTAGCTTCTTGATAGCTTGGTCATATTCTTTTGAGAAATTTGAATTGTCTTTATTGGCACGACTGATAATCGGATAAGTCTTAATGCCCTTGTAGGGTGTGTAGGCCAATTTGTCGGCTGAACTATGGTAAGCGCCACTGCTCTTAACAACTGAATTTTGGTAATTTACCTTCACATCAAAGTAAGCATCATATCGGCCTTCCAATACCCAGTTATATGCATCACCAACAGTAAATTGATCAGCTGATTTTAATGTGATTTTTTCGTTAGGGTGTTTTTTGTTCCACTCCTGTACTACTGCGTATTGACCATTCTGTGGTGAAATTGGTACCAACTTACCTGACTTCTTTGCAAACTCGGCAAATGACTTATAGTTATCATCTTTTCGATAAGTGATTCCTATGATAGACGCACCAACCGCTTGCTTGGGTAAGATGTACTTTTTGGCACGTTCTTTTGTCCACCAAGCACCCTTCACCCCAACATCATATTTTCCTGAATCCAAGCCAACTAATAAATCTTCATCTGATGTTGGATGATACTTAAACTTATAATCGGGCAATAGCTTATCAACAGCTTTCAAAACATCAACTTCATATCCTTTTGATACACCGTTTTTCACATAATCATATGGCACATAGTTTTGTGTATGTGCCACATTAATTGTTCTTACTTTTTTGGCTGCTGCCTTGTTGCTGTCTGCATTAAGATGACGTATAGTCAAACCACCACCAATAATGACAACGGCTACCGCAGCAGTAATAATCCCTTTTTTATTTACCATTCTCTCTTCTCCTCGTTACACAACGTTTTCATGTACGGCGGCAATCGCCCACTTCAAATGATCCACAGGAATATCGCGGGAACAGTGCAATCCGCACCGATAATAACACGCTTTTTATCAACGTTGGACAATAATCCTTGTACAGCCGCTTCTATTTCGTCTTTAGACCCGTTGTATAATACATCATCTGTTGTATTACCAAATCCGCCCAATACAACTTTGTCTTTAAATATTTGTTGTCCCTGTTGGAGGGAAATACCTTCCACTGTCACTGCCCAATTGACAATTGGCAAGTCATAGTCTATAAACCACTCTAAGTGGTTACTTGTACCGCTGAAACCACAGATATGAAGAATGCTAATATCACTAACAGACTTAATTGCATCTATAACACTTAAATCAACATTCTTTTGTATACCATCAAACAATTCTTTAGTATATTTTGAACTCTGTAATTCTTGTGTACTGTAATAGACTCCATCAGCACCACCATCTACTACAACCGCCTTTACTTGCTTGATAATGTTCTTAGCTAGAACATTTAGAATATGCTTAATTTCCTCCGGGTATTGAATAAACAGTTCGGTTAAGCGTTCATCGCCCTTGGCAGGCAACTCACTTTCTGCATCATAGAGTGCCCACTTTAAAATCGTCACTGGTGAAAAGATATTATAAAAACCTCTACGCTGACCAATAACTTTTTTCTGCTCTTGCACTAATTTGACTTGTTCAGTAAGCCAAGGATCATCATCTTGTATCTCTTGAATTTTACTTAAATTATCAATATTTTTAGGATCAGTGACATTGTCAAAAGGAACATTAAAATAACCGTCACTCATTAACTTCACAAAATCTGGACGTAAGTCGTCAACATATTCCTTATGTCCTTGAATATTAATCGTAGCAATTGTTGGATTTTCTAATGCGTCGACGGTTTCATCATCAGCGAAATGGCGCCAAAAACTAACCGGTATTTTTTCTGTTGAATCTAATAATACATTTTGTTGATTACTCATAACTTTTCAAACCTTCACTTTCCTTTTGAACTGCTTCTATCGCCCACTGTAGATGTTGAGGATCAATATCCCGGGGAACCGTACAATTAGCACCAATAATTAAATTATCGGCACCAGCTTCCTGAACTAAACGTTTAGCAAATTGTTGTATTTCAGACTGTGTTCCTCGATACAAAACATCTTTCGCAGTGTTACCAAACCCACCAAGAACAATTTTCCCTGGGAAGATCTCTTTGCCCTCATGTAAAGATATGTCTTCCGTATCAACCGACCAGTTAACAATTGATGCCGGATAATTTTCAAACCATGAAATTGCATTTCTGGCGCCGCCATTACCACAAATATGTAAGATATTTGTATCTGACAATTGATTTGCTGCCTTTAGAACTTGTTTATCAGTCGCAGCGACAAATTCATCAAAATCGGCATGTCCTAGCCGTGTATCCTGAATAACTTGCGTACTATAATAGATCCCATCGGCACCAGCATTGACCGCAGCCTTCACCTGCTTGATTACATCTATTGTAATCACCTCTAATGCCTGACGAACATTTTCACTATCTGTCAAAATAATATTAGCAAGCTTTTCATCGGCTTTACTTTTATCGTAGTGTCCATCTGGATTTTTAACTAGTGCCCATTTAAGTAACGTCGTTGGTGAAAAAACATTATAAAATGAAGCTCGCTCACCGATGACCTGCTTTTGCCGTCTAACTAAATCTGCTGTTTTTATCAACCATGGATGATTATCCGCTATTGGTGATAAATTAGCGTAAACTACCCTTTTATCATCAGCATCTTGGTAATTAAATTCGTAATGAAACAGGCCGTCGCTCATTAATTTCACAAAATCTGGTGAGGTTGTCTCAACTAACTTCTTAGTACCTAAAATATTACCTTCAATAATCTCAGGATTTTTAAAAGCATCCAGCTCTACACCTGAGGCTGCCGAAAAATGATACCAAAAACTCGCTGGAACGTAGTTGTAATTATTAGTAAAGGATAATTTTCCCGTGCTTTCCATGTGATCTCCTTAATGATATTAATTTAAAGTTAATAAACAGAATCACATTCGGCTATGAGCTATGCCTAAGCCCTTTAATCTAACTAATATATTTTTAGTTAACAAATAGCGCATATCAATTTCTCCTTTATTTCATACAACAAAAAAACGCAGCCTTGAATAATCAAAGCTGCGGGACGAAGTTACCGTGTTACCACCCGTTTTCTGCATACTATCACTAGTACACACTTACCAAGTACAGAAAAGACAATGCTTTCGATACTCTGACACTGTAACGGGTGTACCCGAATGATATTTACAAACCTTATTGCTCACATCACTATTAACTCCAAGACCATTTTCCTAGCCATCCTGATACTAACTTTCACCAAACATTAGCTCTCTATACAATCATTTTGACAAGTACTTATCTTTTCAACGTTATATGTTGAACTAATTATATACTATGCATTTTCTCATGTCAATCACTTTTTATTTTAATTTTAAATATTTTTTTATGAATAAAAATATGAAACAAAAAAAGCACAAGCCATTGCCTGTGCTTTTTATTACCCCACGATGCCAAGAATACCGAAAACTAAGAAAATAGCGCCTATAATAATTCTATAGTAACCGAATACCTTGAAATCATTATTCTTAATATAGTTCATCATAAACTTAATAGCAAACCAAGCAACAATCCAAGATACGATGAAACCAACAAGCATTACTATGCTTTGCATGCCCGTGAATGAACCACCATCTCTAAAGAATGAGCCCATCTTAAGGAAAGTCACACCGAACATAACCGGAATTGACAAGAAGAATGAAAATTCTGCAGCCACGAATCGCGATGCTCCTAAGATAATAGCACCCAAGATAGTTGCTCCCGAACGTGATGTACCGGGAACGATTGACAGCACTTGAAACAAACCAATATACAATGCTAGTTTAAAAGTAATTTGGTTTACATTAGTAATTACCGGTACAATGCTTTTTTGACGGTTCTCAATCACAATAAACGCAATACCATAAATGATAAGTGTTGCTGACACAACCCAGAAATTCATCAAATGTGCATCCATAAAGTCATTTAATGCAAATCCAAACACAATGGCTGGTAATACACCAACGATTACTCGAATCCACAAACGCCAAGTTTGGAATTTTTCATGATCTGTTTTTTTAGATGAAAACGGATTCAACTTGTCGAAGTACAATTGAATAACCGCAAAGATTGCTCCCAATTGAATCGAATAATCAAATACTGAACTAAACGCCTTCGTCCAAACGTTGCCACTAGGAATTTTCATCAATGCTTCTGCTAAGATGATATGTCCAGTTGAAGAGACTGGTAAAAACTCCGTCAGGCCTTCAATGATACCAATAATTATTGCTTTGATAAGATCAAACATGCTAATAGAGCGTGAACAAATGGTGCAAAAGTCCACGCATCTCCTTCCAATATAGAATATATTCATTTTATCATACTTAGCTATTGCATTTTGTATTTTCACATGGTATTATATTTGATGTTGTGAAACACGACATTATGGTCAGCTAGCTCAGTTGGTAGAGCAACGGACTCTTAATCCGTGGGTCCAGGGTTCGAGCCCCTGGCTGACCACTATTAAACCACTAAACAATTGTTTAGTGGTTTTTTTGATTTGATAATTACTATTTGAGAAAACGTAGTATATTTTCAACCTAAAAGTTCCTATGATAAATACACCTCTGTCCGTGTATTTAAAATAAGAACCTTATAAACTTCTTTTTCAATTAAGAACTGATTTTACGCTGATAAGAAACTAATTTGTGTGATATTTCTGCAGTTGAACGATATGCCGTTTGATAAATGCTGTACATTTGCTGATACTTCAAAACATTTTCTGCCTTCGGTTCGTAAACCATTCCAAACGATAGGAAGGATTGTGCAGCTTCTTGCACACTGTCAAACCAGCCCAATCCTGTGGCTGCGATTATTGCGGCGCCTAATCCCGGTCCCTGCTCATTTTCTAGCGTTGTGACCCGCTTTCCAAATATGTCAGCTTGTATTTGTAACCATAGTGGTGACTTTGCACCGCCACCAATGGCAATAATCGTGTCAAAGTCAACCCCTTGTTGGTCATAAATTGTCATAATATCCTTGAAGCTAAAGATTATGCCTTCCAAAACCGCACGGATAAAGTCGCCTCGTTGATGTTTGCGATCAAGTCCTAAGAAGCTTCCACGGATATCTGCATCAGGATATGGCGTTCGCTCCCCTGATATATAAGGTGTAAACAATAAACCATTGGCACCTACACTTGATTGTTCAGCTTCACGTAACCATGCTGAAAAGCTTTGTGTTTCACCAAAAACACGCTTAAACCAAGAATTGGCGTCACCAGCTGCTAACGTCACGCCCATGGAATAATACTTGTTAGGAATAGCATGATTGAAGAAATGAATTTCTCCATGATAGTCTATATCAGCATTATCTTCAAACTTTGCAACCACACCTGACGTTCCAATGGAAGACATGACCATGTTTGATTTGAGCAAACCCGCTCCAATTGCCCCAGCGGCGTTATCAGCCGCCCCACCATATACTTTAGTTTGTGTCGTCAATCCGGAAAATGTCGCGTAAGATTCTGAAATATGACCAGCAAAATCAGTTGACGCAATGAGATCAGGGAAAAAAGATGATGGTAAGTCAAACGCTTCTGCAATATCTGTTGACCAGCACTTTTTAGTAACATTTAAGACAACCGTTCCAGCTGCATCAGAGTAATCCATGGCTAATTTACCAGTCATACGATATCGTAAATAATCTTTAGGTAGTAAGAAAAGATCCGCTTGCTTAAAAATTTCTGGCTCCTCCTCCTTAACCCATAAAATTTTTGGTAAAGTAAAACCTTCTAGAGGATAGTTTCTGGTAATATCAAGAAATTTTTCACCTAGTTTATTCTTAATTTCCTCTACTTGTGCGCTGGTGCGTGTATCATTCCATAAAATTGCTGGTCGCAGTACCTGATGGTTTTCATCTAGCAAGACAAGCCCATGCATTTGCCCAGAATAAGAAATTCCTTCAATCTCTGTTGGCGCAATATGATCTTTTAAAATCAGATTAACAATTGCAACAGTTGTTCCATTGACCCAATCTTCAGGATTTTGTTCTGACCAACCAACTTGTGGTTGTGTAACAGGATAATCAAAGCTTTGTTGTGCAACAATGTTCCCTCGCCGATCAACCGCTGATACTTTCACTGCTGAGGTACCAAGATCAATACCAAGCACTACCTTTGTCATGTCTAGCCTCCACTTTCTGTTCATCTTTACTAAGATAACCCAACACAGTTCACCCGTGTTATGTACAAGACCAGTTTAAACTAGTCTCTTTTGAAAATATTTATACTACTCGTACCAATTTGAATGTCTTAAGACACATTCAAATCTTAAGATCCAAGTACAGAAAAAATGTAATTATTCAATGTTTGTTTGATTCGTTCTTGGCGACCTGACTTGAGGGTTGCGTTGATTTCTTCATCTGTTTTATTTTCAATATAGGTGGCCAATTCTTTTAAGGTAACTTTCCCAGCTTCAAAATCAGCGCCAATACCCGAATCAAATGAAGCATACCGCTCTTTCAGAACATTTTCAATCACTTGGTCATCAATTAGCTTAGCAGCAACTTTCAAGCCAGCAGCATAAGTATCCATACCAGCAATATGCGCGTAGAACAAATCGTCAGCTTGGAAACTTTGACGGCGTGCTTTCGAATCAAAATTCAAACCACCAGTTGGTAGACCCCCGTTTTTCAAGAATTCATACATTACTAAGGTCGCCTCATAAACATCATTTGGAAATTCATCAATGTCCCAACCAGTGAGCTTATCACCCATGTTAGCATCTAATGACCCTAGCAAACCAGCCTCTCGCGCAAATCTCACTTCATGCTCATACGTGTGACCAGCTAAGTAGGCGTGATTGCCTTCCAAGTTCAACTTGAATGTATCCTCTAATCCATAAGTTTTCAAGAAAGCAATTGTTGTTTGCACATCAAAATCATATTGATGCTGTGTTGGTTCTTTGGGCTTGGGTTCAATCAAGAATTGTCCCTGATAACCAATTTCATTTGCATAATCCTTAGCTAGCTTAAAGAATGCTGCAATATGGTCTAATTCACGTTTGGTGTCAGTATTTAATAGAAAGTCGTAGCCTTCTCGTCCGCCCCAGAAAACATATGATTCTGATCCTAAGCGCTTGGCAATATCTAATGAATGCTTAATTTGTCCAGCTGCATAAGCAAATACCTCAGCAAATGGTGTAGTTGCGCCACCAGCCAAAAAACGTTTATTCGTAAATAGTGATGAAGTATTCCATAAAAGTTTTTTACCTGTTTCATGCATTTTTTGTTCAATTTTGTCAATAACTTGATCTAAATTTTTATTTGTTTCGGCAAGTGTATTCCCTTCAGGTGCAAGATCACGATCATGAAAGGCAAAGTAATTAACGTCAGTTTTTTCCAAAAACTCAAACAAATAATCAACCTTCGCTAATGCTTGCTCCATTGAATCTGGTTTACCTTGATTGTCCCACGGCCGGACTGCTGTTCCTTCACCAAATGGGTCTACTAAGCGTTGATCCATTGTATGCCAATAAGTCACTGAAAACTTTAGCCAGTCACTCATTTTCTTACCTTTAACTACTTCATCTGGGTTATAATAATGAAATCCATCACCCGCTTGTAACGATTGTGTTCCTACAAATGTTACTTGGGGAAAATCAAAAAGTTCTGCCATTGTACTTATCCTCCTGTATTAATTTAATACAATTATCATAGTTGGTTACACCAACCAACTATGATAATTGTATACGCTTTCATTAATTTATGCAAGCTTATTAACCGAGTCCATTAACGCAACAATTATAAAAAAACAGGGACAGCGTAGTTACTGTCCTGCTTCACAAAAAGATTATAGCCTAAAACTAAGCGACAAACCGTCTAAATCTAATACTTCTCTGGCAATGCTCGATGCTCCACCTAATAATGTTGCATCGTATACTGAGTGATTTGCAAATAATATCTCGGACTGATTGATTGGATTTAACATTTGATAAGCCACAATCACGCGCTCTAATAAGTCAGGCATTTCAGCAATAAAACGTGAATGAATGAATAAAGCTTCCGGTGCCAGTGTTTGCACTAAATTAAATGCCACTCGTGAAATACCACGAACCCACTCATCAAGCAACAAACTAACAGTCTCTGGTTGTTCTTTTCTCAGTTGAATGAATCGATCCCTATCTTGAACAATCAACCCAGTTCGTTCGGCAGTTCTTCGTAACATAGCATCTTCAGAATATAAATCTTCAATTCTAACTGTCTCACCTGTACTTGTTTCAATCACACTACGACCTATCTCACCGGTTCGACCCTGTATCCCTCGATACAACTCACCATTAATTATAATCCCAGCGCCAATCCCATAGTGAATGTTTAAAACAACCATATTATTATAATGATCAGACTTGCGATAATCATGATAATCGCGCATATAGGTGGCCGCAAAATTGGCTTCGTTTTCCAAAACCACACGTACGCCACTGACGTTTTCAAGTTCTACTGCCATGTCTAGTTGTGAGTAATCGAAAAAAGGGGAATATTGTACCTTGTTATTTTCAACGACACCATGGATACCAACTGATATTCCCATCAGCCCGTTCAAGGTACCATTTTTATTATTCTTATACTTTTTAATCTGAGATATCATTAGCTCAGTTACTTGTAATACGCTCATGCCGTCCACAGCAGTATTTTGTTTCATAATCACTGCTCCACCAACCTGAACCAGTGCTGTCCGCAAATGATGTCGCCCCATATCAAAAGAAATGACGTACCCATAACGTCGATTAAACCGAATCAGCTTTGCTTTACGGCCTCCCGTCTCGGAAGTTTCACCATCACCAAGGCTTTCAATAAAGCCTTTCTCATCCAAATCGCGGTAAATAGAGCTGATTGTCGATTTATTTAAGTTTAAATCAATAGCTAATTGCGCCCGGGATGTTTCGTCAGCATTAAAAAGCGCTTGTAAAACTAAGCGCTGATTATGATCACGAATAGTTAGATGATCTGACTTTTTCATCTGAAATGCCCTCAAATAGTTTTCTATTAGTTTTAACAGTACCTCCATTGTACGGTAACCGACACATGCTTTCAAGTTGGCGTCCAAACACCGGAATATGAAGCAATGAATGTTTAAACTAAAAAACCTATGCGCATCAGTACAAAATATTTGCTTGATGCGCATAGGTTTAATGAGTAAAAATTCAGAATACGTATGAGTTCAGCTATTTTATCCCAACATAGTCACTCTCCAGATAGCCTTTTGCATGGGCTTTTGATCTCAAGTCTGATTCGATAGATTCTAATGAACGATTACGAGTCTCGATTGTAAATTTAGCAATAAACCAAATAGCAACAAAGCACAAAACACCATAAATGATAAAGAGCTTAGCAATCCCTTGCCCCTCTGCATTAATAGCATGATCTGGTGTAAAAGCGATTAAAAGCATAGGAAATGACTGTGACACAGCAAAATTAGCTGTCCAGTTTATAACGGCACCAAACGAGTTACCAAGTCCACGTATATTAAGTGGAAATGCCTCTCCTATCATAACCCACATAACTGGTCCCCAAGTAGCCGAAAAGAAAGCAATATAGAGCGTCAAAGCAATGACACATATCCATGAACCAACATTACCATTTCCCGCTCGAAGAACAAGCATCGCTGTTGACATCGTTAACAGCGATGCACCCATACCAATAGCACCATAGGTTAGCATTTTCTTTCGATCTATTTTATCCATTATTTTAACCGCAATCGCGGTAACAATCACGTTAAATAATCCGATAACAATATGTGATTGGAGTGCAAAATGTTCACTAAACCCCGCAGAAATGAATATTTTTGGTGCGTAATATAATACGGTGTTACATCCCATAACCTGTTGAAAAATGGCCAGTCCTAAAGCCATTATTAACACTGGCCGTGCCATGGGACCAAATAGTTCCTTGAAACCACCGGAAGGTGTGTTCGCTTGTAGTTTAATATCATATAACTCTTCTTCTACAAGTTTTGCGTTTGGATTCATGGTTGATAAGACCTTTTGGGCTTCACTCATTTTTCCTTGTTTGACTAGGAAACGTGGCGACTCTGGAAGCGAAAGACCGCCGATAAATAACAGGGCAGCCGGCACTGCTGCTAATCCAAGCATCCAATGCCATCCGACATTTTGATCGAGTCCTAACCACCCACTTGGAGAAAGCCATTCATTTGAAACATAGGCAAGAAATATTCCCGTCATGATCATTAATTGAAATAAGGTTCCTATTCCGCCACGTTTGTCTGCAGGAGATAATTCTGCCAGATAAGTTGGAATCAATGCTGAAGCCGCTCCAACTGCGATACCCAACAATACCCGCGAAGTGACCAGTAGTGTGTAATTAAAACCAATTCCAGATCCCAAAGCACCTACAAAGAAAATTATCGCTGCTGATAAAAGAAGTTTTTTCCTGCCTAGTTTATCAGACATTGGACCTATAATTGCGGCACCAAGAATGGCACCAAGCAATACAGACGCCGTAATGAATCCATCTTCAAAAGATCCTGTCTGAATTTCTAATTCTTTTCCGATGAATAACATAGCACCAGATATTACACCCGTGTCATATCCGAATAGGAGGCCACCAAGGGCTCCAAAAAAATAAATAAAATTATTTGAGATAGGTTTACGTTTCAACATGATTTCTCCTTACTTTTATTTTTATATTGGAAGCGCTTACAACAAATACATTATACAACCGTTAGTTTATTTACGCAACCAACTAACTTTAATAAAGTAATCATTATTTTGAAAATAGTCATAAAAAAAAGCCTAACGGCTTTTACAAAGAAATGTAGATACTAGCAAACATTAATCCAGCGCCACCTAAGACGAAGAGATGCCAATAAACATGACCCATTGGAATTTTAGGAATAAGATAAAAAATAGTTCCCGCCGAATAGGTCAAGCCTCCAGCAACAAGTAACCAGAAGGCGGTATGCGACAAAACGCCCCAAAGAATAGGCATTGCTAGAATAATCAACCACCCCATGACCAGATAAATCGTCACCGATACCCAAGGCCATCGTCCAACAAAAAATAAATCATAAACAAATCCGGCAATCGTCATTGCTAAAATAGCGCCCCAAATAGTCCAGCCAACCCAGCCCTTAATCAATAACCATGTGTAGGGCGTGTAACTACCTAAGATAACAAGATATATGCCTGCATGGTCAAAAAATTGAAAGATTTTTGCCGCACGGGTAAACACGAGCGAATGAAATAGCGTTGAGGCAAGTAGAAAAAAACCAACCGTACTAATATAGATGATAACCGCAGTTAAAGTCAATGCGGTAACTGGTTTGCTCAACACATGAATCATCAACATTACACCGGCAATCACAGCTAAAATGAACCCAAATCCGTGCGTGACCGCGTTGAGCACTTCATAAACAATTTGAAAACGTCTTGATCGTTGCATTAGTAAACCCCGTAAATTATTCTATTCTTAATTATACAATAAAACCAGCACCAATTTTGGTTGATACTGGTTTTTATTACCGATTAAATTAAATCTTCCCAATCACGTGCCCAGATTACACCCATGGCGCCATCGCCTGTATGTACGCCAATAAATGCACCAATCACACCACGTTCAAATTTAACGGTAGGATATTCAGACTGTAAATCTTTCAACCATTTATCGCCTAACTTCGTGTTATTACCATCAATTACATAGGCCCGAACAGGATAATCAGCTTCTGCTAATGACTGACGTAATGGTTCTTTTATTTCTTTTAAAGCCCCACTCATCTTGCGTGCCTTGCCAACAGCTCCTATTTTCCCTTCGTCTTGAACATCAATGGACAAAATTGGTTTGATATTCAACAAACCACCAATTAAAGCTTGGCCGCGTGATAAGCGACCTGTGCGTTGTAAATGTGAAATATCATTGACAACGAAGCGAACGTCAATGGTTGATCGTAGTTGTTCTAATGATGTAATAATTTCATCAAGTGAACGGTTTTTCTCCGCCATGGCAGCTGCTAATATAGCTTGCACACCGGCACCCATTACTGCTATTTTTGAATCCCACGCGCGAACTTCATCCATACCGTCATATGATTGCGCAATTGCATTAGCTGTTTGATAGGTGCCTGAAATACCAGATGAAAGCGTAATCAAAATGGCCTGATTGTAACCGGATGCTTTAGCTAAGTTCAGCGCTTCTTCCCAATCGCCAGGGGCCGGTTGAGATGTGGAGGCCAATTGCTTTTTTTCTTGCATCATTTTAACAAGTTCACCCAAACTATGAATATCCACAGTCTCCTTGTAGACTTCATCCCCAAAAATAATGGGATCATTCACTTGAAAAATATGATACCGGTTGCGAATAGCTACTGGCATTGCCGAAGATGAATCAATAATAACTGCTATTTTACTCATTATTTTGTCCTCATTAATATGTTCAACTTAATTTGGTATTCTTTCATAATATCGTGATTAGCGCAGTTCCTGCACTAAAGAAAATCATACCAAAAATGATTTGCCAAGCTAAGTACCAAGCTTGTTGGCCACGAGTGTATTGACCGCTTTGTGTCATCATCGTACTAAAAGTCGTTAGCCCCGCAATTACACCCGTCGTCCAAAAGCTATGCATCGCGTAGGTTGCGCCTGTAGCCATAAGATAACCTAGCGCGAAACTGCCAACCATATTAACAATGAATACGGCAGTAAAGTATTTCGACTTAGCTGGCCACGTATTCAGAACAATATACCGCAGCATTGTACCTAATGCCGAACCAATGGCTACCCCTAGTATTGTCATACATGTGCCTCACCGATCTTGTTGCCAAAGTAGTTACCCAATTTTAACATGATAAGACCACCACCAAGAGTTAATATCATATAAACTAAAGCATTGGCTACGCTAATGAATAACTGTTGATGTACTTGCCAAATCATGGTGCTAAATGTCGTGAATCCACCTAAAACACCAGTACCAAGGAAAGACTGCCACCGCTCTAACCGACTGCGATGAATCGCTAGATAGGCGCCCAACATTGCTAATAGCAAAGTACCAAGCCAATTAATTAACATCGTCATTACTGGCATTGGTCCAATTATTGGAACTAATCCCAAAAGATACCGCGTAGCCCCACCAATGGCACCGCCAAGTCCGGTAACTAATAGTTCAGTTAGAAAATTCTTCTGATTTTGCATACCCTCTATTTTAGCAATTTTATGCTTATTCAGCAAAATTTTTAACTGTTATAAATTTATCATGAACATTGAAAAAGCAACTACTTAAATTAGTAGTTGCTTTTTTTCACGCCATCATTTAATTTTACTAAAGCATTTCAATATTTTCTTATGAATTAAACCGCGATAACAAAAATGGTGAGAGGTCAAAATCCAATGTTTCATTTAACGCTTTGGCAACCAATGTTTCGCCTAACACACTAGCAAATTTAAAACCATGACCACTTAATCCTGAAACAAACTGAATATTTTTCTTTCCTGGTAAATCGTCAACGATAAAGTGTTCATCCGGTGACAAATCATAACTGCAGGCCACACCATGATCCAAGTTACCAACAGTTTTCAAGACACTGTTTAACAAAGGTTCTATTTCTGTTCTATCCTCATTAAGGGCATCGAAGTCAAGTCGTTCTTCTCGCTTCGTGATATATTGCCCTCCCTGGTGTCGACCTATTTTAATGAGCCCTTTATTGGCTGGAAAACCGTAATAATGTGTACCGTCACCGAGTTGAATTGTAAATGCTGGAAAACCGATCTCTTCTGCCAGCTGTTTTGGTGCTTCAAACCACGAAACAACTTTTCTAACTGGCTGAATGGGTAGGTTGGGTATCAGATCTTTAACCCAAGTACCAACAGTTATAACAGCCGATTTCCCTATAAATGTACCTGCATTTGTGGTCACATGAACAAATCCATTATCATCATTATCAACCGAAATGACCTGCGTGTTAAATTGTTCATGAGCGCCCAACCGTTTAGCTTCTTTAACATACGTATCAATAGCTAGTTCTGATTTCAAATAGCCAGAGTTCTTTTCTAAAACCGCCCTGAATTGATCAGGTATTGTAAATTGTGGCCACTTTTTTCTGGCTTCAGAAGCATCATATACTTCGATCGGTAACTCATATTTTTCAGCAGAAGTTATGATATTATTTAAAAAGATCGATTGCTTAGGTGCTATATTCAGCACTCCTGTTTGATGAAATATGTCAACTTGTGTGTCTCTTTTTAGTTCGTTCCATAGTTCTTGCGCACGCAATACAAGAGGTACGTAAGATGAACCTTCACCATAAGCATGGCGAATCATCCTAGTTTCGCCATGGTGTGATCCATTAGTATGTGGCGGTGTGGCGGAATCAATTTCCAAAACACTTAACCCTCTCTTAGCGGCATAATAACCAGTGCTAGAGCCAACAGAACCAGTTCCTATAACAATCAAATCATAAATTTCAGCCATGTTAACTCCTTACTTTTGAAAATTCTAATGATAAACTAGTCAGCTAAATAAGAGACAGACTTTTGAACTTCGATTTTAGTCCCATCAAACTTTTTGTTAATATATTTTTGAGCTGCTTTACTATGATACAACTTAACTAACTTTTTAAATCTAGCATTATTCTTATTCTTTTCTGCTGTGGCTAGAATATTAATATTGTCCTTTGTTGATTGGTTAATTTTTTCGTAGTAAAGTGAATCTTTCAAAACATTCAGTTTGCCTTCTAATGCGATTGTATTTCCAATAAGTGCAGCGGCAATCGAATTGTCTTTAATCACTCGTGGCCCGGTCGTATCATCAATTTCTTTAAACTTGAAGTTGTGTGGGTTGTTTTTAATGTCATTAACGCCAGAAAGACTACCAAAATTATCTTTTAATGTTATTAATCCTGCTTTTGCCAGCAGTTTCAATCCACGTGCCGTGTTAGCTGCATTGTTAGCAATAGCAATTGTTGAACCATCTGGAATATCGTCGATAGAATCATATTTTTCAGAGTAAATGCCCATAGGCTCTAAGTATGTCGTCCCTAAAACACTCAACTTGTTCGAGCTATTATTCTTGTTATAAGCCACAAAATATGCGTATGATTGAAAGGCATTAACATCCACTTTCCCTTGTGCAGTCGCTGCATTTAGTGAAACCCCATCAGTGAAGTTCTTAACCTTGATAGTGATATTTTCTTTTTTGGTTTCTGGTAGTTTTGCAATATATTCCCAAATTTGGGCATCCGATCCTATTGATCCGACCGTCACTTCCGTCTTATCGGTTGTTTGCGCCGTGTTTCTATGAATAATCACACCTGCTACAATAACAATTCCTGCCACAACAGCTGCTATAACTACCGTTTTCTTTTTTACCATCTCAAATTCTCTTTCCTGTACTTTTTATTAGAAATACTTACAAAACATCAATGAAATCTCATACCACCATCAATTAAAATCGATTGCCCAGTAATATACTTTGCCTGCTGTGAAACCAAAAATGATACAACATCGGCTACATCATCAGGCAAAGCCGCTCTTCCTAACGCAATTTCATTGACAACACTTTGCCTTTGAATCTCAGCTGTTGTGTTTTTAATTTGTGCTGTTCGCTGATCAATATAATCGCGCAAAGGTGTAATAACAATACCCGGATCATAAGCATTTACAGTGATATTATATTTTGCGAGTTCTTTTGCCGCAGATTGACCTAATCCTCTAATGGCAAATTTGGAAGCTGAATATGCGCCTTGTAGTGCAGATCCTTCCACTGCAGCCAGTGAAGCAGCATTGATTATCCTTCCGCCACTCCCTTGCTTTTTCAACTGTTTTGCAGCCGCCTGGATTCCCCAAAAAGTGCCCTTAAGGTTAACATCAAACAACCGCTCAACTTTTTCCGGATCACTATCGATAATGCTATCAATGTAGGCAATCCCTGCGTTATTAACAAATACATCTAGCCGCCCAAAATCAGCTACTACTTTATCAACCAAATCAAAAACTGATTTTCGATCAGCAACATCTAAAACATAATATTTGGCTTGGTTTTCCTTAATAGCGTTGATACTATCACTCACATATTTAGCACTAGATTCATCAATGTCGACTACTGCAACGTAATAATTTTCTGTCGCGAGTCTCTCAGCAATTGCTTTTCCTATTCCTCTACCACTGCCTGTAATAATTGCTACTTTCTTTGACATTTACTACCCCTGTCTCTTTACATAAAGTTTGTATCATTAGCATTGAAAATTTATTCTGAAAAATCAAACTGGGGTACAGGTTTTTTAAAAATACTCGTTTTATATACTAAAATAACGAGTCCAATGATTAACCAAAATAACCCAGTTAATTTTGCTTCAAGAGCTAAACTCAAAAATATCCACAAACTCACTGAAAACCCAATGAAGGGTGACACTAAATACTTTACAAACGACTCAATATTTTTATCAGGACGCTTGATATAAAAATGCCAAATAACAGCTATGTTTAATGACAAAAAACCAAATAGGGCGCCAAAGCTAATTAAATTTGATACTGTGGTTAACGATAATGATAGGGAAAGGGCAACAGATACAATCCCCACAAGTATAATGGCAACCCACGGCGTGTTATAACGGGGATGCAAGTAGGATAAGCGCTTTGGTAAAATACCGTCTCGTCCCATTGAATACAAAATTCTTGATACCGCGGTCTGCCCTTCTTGACCACCCGCCAAACCAAATGACAAAACTAAAGTGAATTCAGCTAAATGCACTAACCAGCTACCACCCACTTTTCCCAAAATAGTTAAAAATGCTGTATCTGGATTTAATTCACTATAATTTGGTGCAACAAAACCTGCAAAGAATGTAACGATGACGAATAATGAGCCGATTAAAATAATTGACAACACAATCGCTTTTCCAATTGATTTAGTTGGATCGTTAGCTTCTTCTGATAAAGTACTAATGGCATCAAAACCTAAATAACTGACAATAACAATCCCAGTCGCTTGAACAACTCCGGACAAATCAAAATGACTAGCATTATAAAACGAACTGACATTAAAACTAACTGTACCATTCGCTAAGGCAACAATAGTCCCCACGATGAAAGCTATTAAAACCACGCCCTGTAACCCAAAAAGTAACCAACTGAATTTCGATACAACTTTAATCCCTAATAAATTGATAACTGTATTAAATATGGCTATGCCTAGAATCCAAACCCAGAAAGGAACAGCCGGCAACAATGACTGACCGAAAGACGCGCTGATAAGATAGGTTATAACGGGAATTAAAATATAATCAAGCGTTATACCCCATCCTGATAGAAAACCTAACACAGGATTTGTTCCTTTTTGAACGTAAGTATACACCGAACCAGAGTAAGGAAACTCACTAGCCATGCTAGCATAACTAAATCCAGTAAATAACATAGCAATCATTCCGATTAGATAAGCTAGCGCCACCATACCATGGGCTGGCGATAGAAATGAACCGTAAAAGGCGATAGGCGCTACTGGGATCATGAATATAATGCCGTAAACAACCAAATCTTTTGTGGAAAGTGATCGTGATAATGTTATTTTATTCTCTGCCATATCAAACCTCCTCGGGAACTATGGCAAATACTCGAGCTGGAAATCCAGGAGATTTTTCAACTTTCGGCACTGATATTGAAATTAAAGCGCCCGTGGCCGGCACTTGGTCCAAATTAGCCAATAGTTCAATTTGATAATGGCCACTACTCAATACATAATATTCACCTTCAAACCCTTTTTCTGGTTGTAAAATGGCAGGGTCAGTATCGAAAGTTTCATGTCCATTTGCTATTGCTTGACGCTCTTCATAAATATATTTAAGTGCTTCCAAAGACCAGCCAGGATAATGATTTTGTAAATTATCATCCTTATTTTCAAATTGTTCTTGTGATGGCCAACGCTTTGACCAGTCTGTTCGTAACGCTACAAAAGCTTTTGGTGGAATGGTGCCATGCTCCTTTTCCCACTGCTTAATATCTTCCACTGTTAAAATATAATCTGCATTACTTGCTACTTCACTTGATTTGTCAATGACTACTAACGGTAGTAAAAAGTCTTTCAGATCAATATCTGAGTCATATACATTCTGATTTTTCTCGAAATGTACCGGTGGATCAATATGCGTACCATACTGACCTGGGAAGGTATACTGTTTCACGAAAAAACCATCATCATGTGTAAAAAGTGTTTCAAATTTTGCGGCAGCGAACGCTGGGAAGTGCGGGCTATCAGGCCCAAATGTATGGGTTAAATCAACCCACTGAAATTCTTTCAATTCTGATAAGATGTTATTTAATTTGTTTGTCATAGACCATTCTCCATTATTTTTTCTACATACGACAATAAAAAAGTCCCATAATCTTTGCCTTGTCTACAAAGATTATGGGACGAAAAACTCGTGTTACCACCCAAATTCTATAAAGTATCACTACTTTATACTTGACAGGTACATCAAAAGAAATATACCTTAACGCGATAACGGGCGCACCCGAATGACATTTACTCACATTAAGCTCATATCAATTTAACTCCAAGACCATTTTCCAAATTTTTATGATGCTAACTTTCACCTCACGTTAGCTCTCTACACAATCACTCTAATTTGTACTTATCTTTTCAAAGTTTTTGGTTATAATCATCTTATTGTATCCACATTGAATAATAATGTCAATGTTATTATTCAATGTCTTCCTCTGCTAATGCTTAATCAACATACTTATTTAAAATATTCACTAGCTGTTCGCTATTATGAAAGCCAGTTAGTCGTTCAACGATTTTCCCGTCTTTGTGCACTACCAAGGTAGGTATAGCTCGAATGCCAAGCGAAGCAGCTGTTTCTTGACTAATGTCTACGTCAACTTTAAAAAAATGAATATCATTTCTATCTTCAGATACAGTTTCTAACACAGGTGACTGCATCCGACACGGGCCACACCAAGTAGCCCAGAAATCAACGATAGAAACACCAGTTTCTACTTCTTCTTGATATTGTTCATCAGTTATTGCTTTTACTACCATTCTTAAAAATTCTCCTATCTATCATTTGTGGTTGTACCACTAAAATGTGCTAATAACCGGTTAGCTGTGTAGAAATACCATCTAGCAGCTGGCAACAGACCACGGTCGTCAATAATTAAATCATCATGATGCCAATCAGTTGTGCCTGCACTACCAATAAATGCAAAAACACTTGGTACTTTCTGACTAAAATACGAAAAATCTTCTCCTGCATTAGATGGTTTTGGTGTGAGTAATTTCGCATGTTGTTTGGTTTCTTCTATAACAATGGGCGTCAGCTCACTATCGTTATTAACAACGTTTGGACCTTCAATCCAGGAAATATCAACCGCCAAACCAAAAGTTGCAGCCTGGCCGTTAACAATTTGATAGAATTGTTCTCGAGCTAATTGACGACTGGCCTGGTCAAAACTTCGAACCGTACCCTCAAACCAAGCAACATCAGGTAATACATTCCATGTACTACCACCATCAATATGTGTAACAGAAACAACAACTGGACTTTGTGGATCTGTTTTACGGCTAACAACGGTCTGTAGCGTATTGACGGTGCTCGTTAAAGCAACAATGGGGTCATTCCCTAACTGTGGCATAGCCGCGTGTGTACCCTGACCACGAAAAGTAACTTTAAATTGATCAACTGCCGCCATCAATCCACCAGATAGAATGCCAATTTCGTTAACTTTCAGGTCCGGCTTATTATGGAAACCAATAATTGCATTCAAGTTTTTAATACCACCAGCTTCTGCCACAGCTTGGGCACCTACATGAATTTCTTCTGCGGGTTGAAAAATTAATCGAACCCTGCCGGTTAGCTTATTAGCTTGGTCAGCTAATAATTCTGCCGCTCCTAACAAGGAAGCCATATGGAAGTCATGCCCGCAAGCATGCATAATACCTTCATTAACCGATGCATAATTGAGCCCAGTTTTTTCGGCGATTGGTAAGGCATCAATATCTGATCTTAATCCAATAATTACGTTTGATTCACTTGGCCCTATTTCAGCAATCACACCAGTCAATAATTTTTGTGGTGTTACAATATGATAACCTAAAGTTTCCAAGTAACTATTTAAAAACAATGTAGTCTGGTGTTCTTGATTAGATAGTTCCGGATGTTGGTGCAGCTGATGGCGTACCTTGGTTAATTTATCTTCTAGTGTTTTGTCATTGATTGCCATTATATTGCCTCATGTTCTTATCCTGTTACTTTAAATCAGCTGTTGCGTCATACCCGAAGTATTTTTCGGATAGTTTTTTCAACGTCCTATCTTCCTTTAGTTTATTGATTGCTGGGTTGAGCTTCTTTAATATTTTTGCGCTTTCACTATCATCTTTACGGAAAGGCAAGGCAATATTTACAGTTGCTGCACTCCCTTTCACAACCTTCCAAGGGTAATTTTTGGCTTTGATTAACGCCTCTAAATTATTACGTGTGTTAACCACACCATCAACGTGCCCTGCTAGTAAAGCTTGAAAAGTGACGTCACGGGCATCATATAACTTAAATTTGATTTTACTATTATAGTCTTGCAAATTTTTGGTATTGTTTGAAGCAGATGCGCCAGCAATTGTCTTGCCTTCTAAATCATTTAATGTATTATAATCAGAATCTTTGTTAACTGCTACTGTTGTTTCTTCTTTGTTATAAATATTACTAAACTTGTACTTAGCTTTTCTTTCTGGTGTAATAGCAACATCATTAGCCACAGTGTCAAGCTTATTGTTATCTAGTTGCCCCAGCAAACCATCGAATTCACCAGTGACCCACTGTACTTTGTATCCTGCTTTTTTTGCTGCAGCATTGATTACGTCAACATCAAAACCAACTAATTTTCCTTTTGATTTGTATGCTGTTGGGAAGCTGGTTCCCGTCGCGCCAATTTTAAGCACTTTTTGTTTAGTATCTTCTTTGGCTTCGTTTTTATGGTTATTGGTTTGATAAATCAAACCGCCTACGGCAACAATAGCAATTAATACTACGACGATAATCACACTAATGATTGGGTTCCTTTTTTTCATACGCTCTTCTCTTTTCTTTTTTATTCAATACAGCTTATAAATAATTATTTTTTGAAACAGAATTTACAAAATCATTGACTCTTTTGGGACCATTGCTTGACAAGACTTGATCAGGCGATCCTTTATGGACAATTTGTCCATTTTCTAAGAAAATAATTTGATTTCCGATTAGTCGGGCGAATTCCATTTCATGTGTCACAATAACCATTGTTATATGCTGTTTGGCTAATGCCAGTATCGTTTTTAAAACACTTCCAACTAATTCAGGATCTAATGCCGAGGTTGGCTCATCCAATAAGACAACAGATGGTTTTGCTGCAATTGCACGAGCTATTGAAACGCGCTGCTGCTGTCCCCCTGAAAGTGAACTTGGATACTTATCTTGAAACGCCACTAATCCTACTTCCGATAAGACTGATGCAGCAATGTCATGTGCTTCATCCCACTTAGCCAATTTATTTAACAATAGGGGTGCCATCACATTCTCAATGACAGTCATATTTTTAAATAGATTAAATTGCTGGAATACCATTGTTGACTCCGATCGTAAGGATCGCGTTGATTTTTTGTTAATTTTACGGCCATCAATAGATGTTCCACCAATTTTTATAGTACCTTGAGAAGGTTCTTGTAACAGATTTAGTGTTCGTAAGAGCGTTGTTTTCCCTGAACCACTCGGTCCAACCAAAACCGTCACCTCTCCCTTCTCAACAGAAAAATTGATTTCCTGCAGTATTTTCTTTTTTTTAATTTCAACAGATAAATTATTTACTTCAATCAGAGCCATAATGTCTATCCTTTCTAACTATATGGCGTGTTCAGTACTCTCTCTACCCCAGACTGTGCCCATGAATAAAGAATAATTAACACCCAATATGTAAGACCGACCGCTAAATATGTTTCAAAATATTTAAATGAATCACCGGCCAACATCTTTCCTTCTGCAAAAACCTCTGTTATGCCTAAAGTAAAGGCTAACGAAGTTTCTTTTAACAAACCAACAAATGTATTACCCGTAGCAGGTAAGGCATTGATAAATGCTTGCGGTAAAATTACATAACGGAAAATTTTAAAACTTTTGATATTAAGTGACTGTCCTGCCTCTATTTGCCCTCTATCAACAGAATTTACCGCTGCTCTAAATACCTCAGATAAGTAAGCAGATTGCTTGAAACCAAGACCAATAACAGTGGCAATAATGGCAGGCAACCCTTTAAATATCGGGAAAATTTGTGGTAAACCATAATAGATTAAGAATAGCTGCACCAAAGCTGGCATTCCTCGAAAGAAAGATACGTATATTGAAGCAAACCAATGAATAACCTTATAATGCGAAAAGTGTAGTAATGTAATTATGCCACCCAATACTATCGCTAATAACATAGATAGTATTGCTAACAAAAGCGTCATCGGAATATATTTCACAAGTTCTGGAAATGTATTTACAAAGTAATGCCAATCAAAATTCATATTTCACCTACTCACTAATAACGTACTTTTGTTTTATTTTCATTTAGATATTTCTTCAATTGTTCAGACTCTAACTGGTCAAATTTTCTATTCAAAACTTTTACCATATACACTGTCAAATGATCCGGCGTTTTTTGTACCATCTCAACGGGTTGGTAACCAACTGAAGTATAAAATCTTTTTAACCAAGGATGTTCAACCGCTGTTCCTAAACTAACCATTGGAGCTTTTAGTTGTTTTTGAATGTACTCTTTTTCAACCCAATCAATAAGTTGTGTTGCATAACCTTGCTTTGAAAACTGACTATGAGTAGCAACCCATCCAAGATGAGGTATAGCATACGGACCTGTATTTTTTGACCAAGGTAACCTGACAGATACCGTCGCTACAATAGTATGATTTATCTCTGTCACAAAGGTTGCTGTGTTCTCGATATGTTCATCAATCTGTTGTAAAGTAACTCTTGCCGCTTGAAAATTAATACCTAGTTGTGTGTCACTCTTATACGCTTCATGTAATAAGAGCTGTAATTCTTTTACTTCATTTTTTTTAATGAATCGATTAGTAATCACTTTTCCTCCAGGGTAGCTGCTTTAAATTCTTGCAATAATGTTAAGCAATCCTGCTACCGATTTCGATGCCAATCCTGCCGTCAAAATATCGAATAATTCATTTTCATCTATCGACAATGCATGAGCTAATTTGACATATATCTCATCCATTGTTAGTGGATTCTGTGGTGACCCTTGGGGCCAATCAATATATATTGTATTGATAGATTTGTCAGTACGCACGAACTCAACTAGTATTTCCCTTTGATCAACAGCTATATTCTTTAAATCATTAACTCTTTTAAACAAATAACTCATCTCTTGAAACTTTTCTGTACTTACACTGCTATCAAAAAGTTTGTCATTCACATCCCCAAAGGTTAATATTTGCCACGCAATGTACTCAATTGAAAACTTTCCTTCTTGCCCATTCAATGGTTGCTTATACCGCAAGACCTTATCTCCAAAAGGTCTAAAATGGAAAATTACTTGCTTGATGTTTTTTATATTAATTCCCTGAAGGTAGCCCTGTTTGATTGCATCATACCCAGACATAGCAGCAGAGCAAAATTGATGTCGCTTAAACCAGATGCCAGGCGTGATAATTTGAGCAGGAGTTAACCATGTTGATTCTATTAAATCTAAATCTAATTCCTGCCCAACAACTATTTTTACCCAACCTGTTTGATTGTTAAAAACATCTTGATTGGTTGTAAGTTGGCTGGACACAAATTGATAGGATTGCACCGCACGCTGTGCAGCTAACCCCGCATGCATTGGCTTAGTATCAGTACCTGCCTCTATTCCAAGACCTGTGGCTTGTGTAGCAGCAAATGATAAAATGTCGATAGTTTGACCCAAGGAAAAACGTTTAAAGAAAGCAAGGCTAGCAGCTGCAGCAATCGTACCAAGGGTTGCAGTTGTGTGGTACCCAGATAACTTGTGTGTTGGGTTGACTTGAAATCCAATTTGTCCAGCAATTTCCACCCCTACAATATAGGCCTCAAAAAATCTATCTGCACTTTCAGTCCCATCAGCAAGAGCTAACAAAGCTGAATAAATGACAACACTTGGATGGCCGCGAAAATTAGCTTGAACATCATCGAAATCATTGTAATGTGCAGCGAATCCATTAAATAATGCGGCATGATCACTACTAGCTGTACCAGCTTGACCTAAAAGCTTAGCCGGTCCAGCATTTTTGAGTGTGTCAAATAATCTTTTCACCGCTGGTTCATTTCTAGAAACATAGGCACTTGCTAAATAATCCACAAAGCATTTTTTGGCAACATTCAATTCGTCTATTTGGAACTTGGAATCTACAATTAACTGGGCTAACTTCCGAATATTACTAACCAAATTTTTCTGCTCTGTCATTTGCTTCTTCCCAAATACTATCATCTGGCCCTAATGGAATAATTCGAGGCAGATCCTCTTGCGGTGTATGATCAACCTCATAAAAACGTTGACGCATTGATTCAAAATTAGTATTGTCGCCAAATGCAGGGATGGCATACAAATCCTTAGCGTAGTTCCACAAATTAGGATAATCAACTAAACGTTTTTTATTAACAAAATACTTTTGATAAAACACTAAGTCAAATCGTGACAGCGTGACATATAAATTAATATCTACTAATGTTATTTGGTCACCGAATAAGTAGCGTTGGTTGGCTAGGCGCTCCTCTAGCCTATCTAATCGATTAAATACTTTGTCATACCATTTTTTATAATCTGCTTGAGAACGTCCATGACCCGCCTCATTAACCGCATAATTGATGTCCATCAATATGATGTCACTCAACGCATCAATATCTGAACGCAAGTTCTTAGGATATAAGTCCGGTGCAGTTTCTGGTACATATTCTTGCCAGGCTAAGGCAAATTCTTTGATTAAATTATTATAATCATTGTTAACAACCTTACCGGTTTGAGTGTCAACGAGTGCTGGTACTGTCGTTCTTTTATCGTATGAAGGATCAGCTAACCGGTAAGCTTCCCCAAGTGAATGAATCCCTAATACTGGATCAACATCCCCATCATCTAACGTAAAGAACCAGTCTCCAACTACCCCAGCTGGTCTCAAAGGATCAACGATGCCATTAGAAATCACTTGATCTAAACCTAATAAATCAATACCAATGGCAATACGATTAGCCCAAGGGCAATGACGAGACCAAATCAAGCGATAACGGTTAGGTGTAACAGGAAGCGTACCGTCTGTAAAACGGGCTTTAAATCGGGGGCCTTGATAGGCTGAAAACTTTTCTCGTTCATTAAAATTGGACTTGTCTTTACCGTTGTCATATTCTTTTTGCTTTTGATGCGCTCGCGGATTAGCAACCTTTGATTGTGAAAAATCAATCGGACACGCCTGTAGTGTATCCGTTACCTCAATGTTTTCTAGTTCTTTTTGTAGTGTTTGATCACTCATGCTGTTTCTCCTCAAATCTTTCTTTCGTCTATATTTTTTAAGTATTTTAAATCATCATCTTTATATATCACCTTAACTAGGCTATTTTCAGCTCTATTATGACCACCCCCTTTATTTCAAACCACAAAAAAGCAACCCAGCTAAAAATAGCCAGATTGCGGGACGAAAATCGTGTTACCACTCGCATTCAATAATCTATCACTAAATTATTCTCTTTAAGTTCTGTTTTTTAACAAAACTCTGTGCTATATCGGGCACACCCGGAATGAATTTACATACTTGCTCACCTATTCTATGACTCCAAGACCATTTTCAACTTATTCGTAACACCAACTTTCACCAATTCGTCGGCTCTCTTTCAGTTACTCTTTAAATTTACTTATCTTTTCTTTGTCTTTGTCTTTAAAACTGCAGTTACTTCTTTAAAGTTAAAATTGATAATTACGACTTAGTCGTAGACGATATAGGCTTGCTATCCGATATCAATATTGTTTCAAAGCCCACATCAATAAAAGCTGGAAAAATAGTTAAATCAATCCATGGAAACTTCTTTAATACAGTCAAAACATCATACAATTTATTGGTCATTACTTATTCTCCATTCATTTTATTCATCAACAAAAAAAGTCCCATAATCTTTGCATTATCTACAAAGATTATGGGACGAAAAACTCGTGTTACCACCCAAATTCTATAAAGTATCACTACTTTATACTTGACAGGTACATCAAAAGAGAGATACCTTAACGCGATAACGGGCGCACCCGAGCGGTATTCACGAACATGCTTATACCACTAACGACTCCAAGACCATTTTCAATTCATTCGTAATACTAACTTTCACCAAATGTTAGCTCTCTTTGATTACCCCTAAAATTTACTTATCTTTTCTTTGTCTCATTTATTTGTAATAACCTTACACTATTTATAATTATTTTGCAACCATTTATTTTTATTCTCATTGTTTTTTTAATTACAAGTATTTTATTTCACAATTTTGTCAATATCCATAATTAATCGAACATATTCCCGAAATCAAATGAATTGACAAACGATCCCAATGGCTGTATTATTAACAGTTGTTAAATGATTCACATAAGGGAGAAACACTATGGTTACACTAAATAAACCAGTTGCATCACTAAAGGAGATCATTACTAAAAGTATTTTCTACGGATTTATTGCAGGGATGATTTCAGGAATGGTTAAAATCGGTTGGGAAAATATTTTGCCACCACGTACACTAGCTCGTAATGCCACTAACCCACCACAACATATGGCTGAACAGCTTGGCATTCCATCTAAACTAGTTCATTCATTCTTTTACTACTCTCAAGATCAAAAAGTATTTTGGTTCACATTGATTCTACACTTCTCATTTGCCATTGCGTTTGCAATACTATACGTATTTGTATCTCAATATTGGTCTAAAGTAGCTTTGTGGCAAGGTGCTGCTTATGGTATATTCCTTTGGATTCTTTGGCATATCATTATCATGCCTGCATTTGGAACAATTCCAGCTCCATGGAATCAACCTTTAGATGAACATATTTCTGAGTTCTTTGGGCATATTGTTTGGGCATGGTCGATCGCAGTGACGGTCTACTTCTTAATTGCTAAGGATAAGAATGGTCATTTAGAAAACGTATAATTCTACTTATTAAATAAAAAGAGACGCAACCTTTCGAGTTGCGTTTCTTTTTATTTGTAGCCTAATATTACCTTATTCACAAACTAATTAAAATTTAGGCTCACCAAGTGCATGTTGTGCCGCTAAGTTCAATAGACTCCATTGTCGGTCAAATCCTGGTTGGAAGAAAAAGTCGGCTTCAGCCAAATCTTCCAAACGAAGTCCGTGTTCGATCGCTAGCGCAATGACATTACCTTGAGCCGTTATATCATAAGTCGATAGCACCGCACCGCCTAAAATACGATGTGTCTGCGGATCATAGCCCAGCTCGACATAAACTTCAGTGTTCCCATTTTCTCGAGGAACGTAGTCGGGCCGTAAGGTATCTTGGTAGAAGGAGCTCTTCAAAGTAACACCTGATTTTTGGGCCGTTGTGGTATTTAATCCAGCCGTTGCAAAATGGTAATCGAACACACTTAACGCTGACGAGCCAACGACCCCTTTGAAAGGAACTGAGGGCTGATTTTCAAATAAATGTGCGATTATATAACGGACTTCACGCCGTACAACGGTTGCTAGTGCAATTGGTAATTTAGTTTGGGCAGGGATTGAATACGATAGAACCGCATCTCCCACAGCATAAACATCTGGTAAATTCGTCCGTAAATATTCATCCGTTTTAATCCAGCCTCGATCGTCTAAATCAATCACACCTTTCAACCAATTCGTATTTGGCTTAACCCCAGCGGCTTGAATAACTAAATCACTCGGGTACTTTCCCTCATCTGTTTTTACTGCCGTTACTTGACTAGTTCCTTCATAACTTTCGATGCGAACGCCAGTAACCACTTTTACACCTTTATCAGCTAACCCCTTTTCCAGAACAGCTGTTAATTCAGCATCTAAATAATTTCCCAAAGGGCGGTCAATCATATCAATTAAAGTAACATTTTTCCCGGCCTTAACACTAGCTTCCGCTGCCTCAACGCCAATGTAACCCGCACCAACAATTGTGATATTTTTAACATCGGGATTTTCTAACTTGGCCTTTATACTTGTTGCCCAATCTTTACCACGCATGAGGTAGACATTTTCTAAATCAGTCCCTGGAACAGGTAGACTATTTGGTGTCACGCCTGAACTTAATATCAGCTTATCATAGCTATATTTCTCAGTACTACCGGTAGTAACGTCTTTGACAGAAACTGTTCTATCATCAGCATCAATTGCCAGTACCTCGTGGTTACTGTAAATTTCTGCGCCCAGCTGTTCCATATCTTCAGGACGGAAATTACGAACATCATTAACATCAGTAACACTATTTTCCAAATATAATTCCATGCCGCAAGACATGAATGAAATAAAATCACCGGCTTCAAACAACTTGATGTCAAGGTTCTTGTATTTACGAGTTAGTTCTAGAATAGCTTGATGTCCCCCATGAGATGCACCAACTATAATAATCTTTGTTTTTGACATTCCTAATTCCTCCTTAATATTGTTATCCTTTTCCTACCTACCATGCTAGAACAATTCTAAACAGAAAGCAATCATTTTGATTTTTTGACAAAAAAGAACAGCTATATCAAATAGCTGCTCTAAACTTGCTTGTTCTTAAATAAAGTCATCACTTTTATCTACAGGTAGCTGATAAAGATGTTAATTGAAAATCATAAATTTTGAAATAAGATAATTTACAATTACCGATACCACTTGTATCAAAATAATTGCTAGCAAACTATTTAGTTCCGTACTATTTGAAGCGAATTGGTTTACTATTGGTAATGAAAAAGGAAATAGCTTAAAGTTTACTTGATTAAGAAAGAAAATATGAATAAAAATATTGCTATATTTTTCGATCATAACGTAGGTTAAAAAGAAGTCAATTCCGGCCACAAATAACCGTCCCCAAAGGAATCTGACGAACTGAACGAACACGCTTTTTGTTTGTTTGGTTGTAAAAACAAACAGTTTATTAACAACAAATGCGAATATAATGGTCAGTGTCTGCGAGATTAGGACAGGCAGCATTGTGTCATCAAATATTTTCATGGAAATGAGTCGAACGATTAAATATACTATGGTCGTTGCCACACCCCAGAAAATATACTTCATTTTTTCAGAAAGTAAATATTTACGCAAAACGATTTGTCTCCATTCAAATCCAAAGAGTACTTTGATTACTATTGAACAATATCATTATCAACTGTATTATCCTTGAAAATCACTTCATGGCATAGTCATCAACTTTACGTAGCTTTTCCACGAATAGCCCTGTTTCAGTTTCAATTTGAAATAAAGGTCGTTGCTTCACTTCGGTAAATATTTTGCCAATATAAATACCAACAATCGATATTGCTACCAAGTTAATGCCTCCCAATAACCAAATGGAAATCATCAAAGATGACCAACCCGCTTCTGTGTTTCCAATCATTTTTTCAAATATTGTGTAAACAATTTCAATACTGGCGATGCTGATGACAAGAATGCCTAAATTAAATAATAAACGAATCGGTTGAACACTGAAACTGGTAATGCCATCAATAGCAAAACTCAACATCTTTTTTAATGGATATTTTGATGTACCTGCCTGACGTTCACCACGTTCATAGAAAACTTTATCTGACTGAAAGCCAACTAGCGGTACCATAGCGCGTAGAAAAACATTTCGCTCAGGTAGTCGCAGTAATGCTAGCACGGCAACACGACTCATTAATCTAAAGTCGGCGTGATTTGGTACCATTTCAACACCTAAGAATGATGAAATTTTGTAAAAGGTTAGTGCCGTATTACGTTTGAACCATGTATCGGTTTTTCTACTGGATCTGACCCCATATACGATTTCATTGCCCGCTTTATATTTAAGCACCATTTTTTGAATAATGTCTGGATTATCTTGCAAGTCAGCATCTAGTGTTATAACAATGTCCGCTAATTTAATACTCTCTGACATTCCTGCTAATAATGCTGATTGGTGGCCAAAATTACGAGATAACTTGACACCAATTAAATCAGAATTTAATTGTTCTTTTTCTTGAATAATTTCCCATGTATTGTCTACAGAGCCATCGTCCACAACCATAATAAAACTATCGTCGCTAATGAGATTTTTTTGAATCAAAGTCGCTTTAATCGTATTCAATTTGGACAAGGTTGTAGGCAAAACTTCCTGCTCATTATAGGCTGGTAAAATCAACCCAAGTCTTGGTGTTATAAATCTTGTCAGCATATTTAAAGTATTCTCCTTTCTTATTCGTATATATTTGATAGATCATATAGCGTTGTACTTTGTGATTGTCCACCCATTTGTTGCGTTGGGGAACTTTGATTTGACGTACTAGAACTATATGTGACCTTAGTACCATTCTTTTTAACCCAAGTTAGTATTTTACTAATTTGACCACTTGAAGTTTTACTATTATTACCCATAACGAAGTATTTAAGTTGTCCCGACTTGACTAGCTTCTTAAACTCGGATAGAGACATCGTTGGATCAGTACCGTTATAACCACCTATAGCCATAACTGCTTTGCCTGATTTGATAATATATCCAGATGCTGAATTAGAATCTGTTGTAGCAAATAAGTATTTAGCATTGCCTTGATGCTTCTTAGTGTAGCTCAATAATTGATTATTGACTTCCCCGCCCATATCACTGCTTCCGTTTTGACTTAGCAGGGAAGGACTAGCGGCTGGTATTGCTGCAGAATTGTGCGACAATGTTGGTGTTAACGACCACCAGCCTGCCATTAGTAAGATACTAATGGCCGACAAGACAATTTTTATTTTGTTATTGATTTGTCTAGGCAATAACCACCAGATAGATAAGCCAATTGCTACAATAATCAAGATAATGCTGATAATTTGATAATATGACCATACATAGTACGCTTGCAGTAGAAGCGTTGTTAATACGGCAACACTGACTACTATTCGTGCGATCATTGATTCTTTATTGCTTTGAGCAGACATTTTCACAACCGCCGCTACGCCGATTGCTGTCAGTGCAGCAATCGCAGGGGCTAGCATAATTGTGTAATACGGGTGAAAGAAGCTAGCAACTGAGAAAAATCCATAGACTGGAACGAACCAGCCCGCCCAGAGCAGAACCTCGGATTGTTCCTCAGAAACATGGTACCATTTAGCACCACGTTTTCTAAATCCAAACCAACCAGCAATAAGTCCAAGAATTGCAAGTGGCAGATACCAACCAATTTGTGAACCCAAATCTGATTGGAAAAGCCTAAATGGTCCAGCTGATCCAATAGCAAATGCACTGTTACCGCCACCCTGGCCACCTTGTGCTTGTCTGGTCATTTTTCCTGACTGACCAGGTGCTTTGCCTTTAGCCTGTTTTGCGTTTTTATTTGTAGATTGGTTTGGTGGCGTGCCAGTTGGCGCTTTACCACCGTTTTGTTGTCCGGTCGGTGCCTGTCCGGTCATTTTACCAGTTGGCGCTGACCCGCTCGGCTTTTTACCACTCGGAGCACCGTTATTTTTTTGAGTTCCTGTTGATTTTTTGGTACTTCCCATGCCAGGGAAAGCACCGCCGGTTCCTGTTGATTGTCCTAACAATCTTTCGGTACCGTTATATCCAAATGCTAGCTCCATTAATGAATTCGTTTGTGAGCTACCAATATATGGTCGACTAGATTGGTCAACAGAATCAACTGCCAACGGGTAGGCTACTGTAAAAATCGATAAGGAAGCCATACCAACAACTAACCAAGCAATTTTCTTTTTCCACGGTAGTTTGATTGCTACCCAATAATAAACAAGCATTGCTGGTAAAATCATGAAGGCTTGTAACATTTTGATGTTAAAGCCCACACCAATCAAACCAAAACTGACAATGACTAGCCAAATATTTTTCTTAGCGACTGCTTTTTGTAAAATATATACAGCTAAAAGCAAGAAAAATACCAGTATAGCATCCATATTATTTGTGCGACTATTAGCAACCACCGTTGGCGTTAATGTCAAAATCAAGGACCCAATTCGTCCGGCCCATAAACCAAACTTTGGTGCTAATAATTTATACATTAAGTAAACAGATCCTATACCCGACAAAACACTTGGTAAAACAACCGACCAGCCATGTACACCAAATATTTTAGCTGATATGGCCATTAGCCATAATGCAACTGGCGGTTTGTCAACAGTAATAAATCCTGCTGGATCAAAAGCACCGTACCAAAAATTCGACCAACTTTTTGTCATCGAGGTAATAGCCGCCGTATAGTAGCTATTAGCACTACCAGCATCCCATATACCCCAACCATACAGAAAGGCACTTAGTATTAAAATACCGACTAAATACCAATCTGTTTTTTGCATTCTTTTTAATTGCAAAACTGCTACCTCCTTATTCAGATAAATTTATTGTAAGAGTGGATTAATATATGTAAGTTAAACAAAAATTAATTCAACATTAAATCAATGCATTTTTACATTGACTTAATGCATAAAAATAGAAAGCATAACATGCAAATATGCACCTTATGCTTTCTATTTTCCCTCAGTATTTTCTATCCAAACACAACCCCATTTATTAAATGTGATTAACTCGTCATCCGTCGAATATGCAGGTAAGTAAATACCCCTATAGGGACAGCAGTCATAACGATCGTTGCTACAAAACGCAATACACTATATCCAAGACTGCTACTATCAATCAAATGCTGTATTATCGTAAATAAATAATACCCAGGAAACAGCTTTTGAACAGCACTGATAATCGTGACGAATCTTCCTGTGGTCCACGTATCAAAAGGTATAATCAATAATGCCCAAACCATCATAATTGGAAAGGATAACGCATCCAACACTTTGTTATCGGCTACGATGCCCATCGCAAATCCTATTAAACAAAAGTATACTCCCAAGATCTGACACAACAAGACCTCAAAAATGAAATTAATGTCTACTTGTATTGTCTGCATAACAACACCACAAATGGTTACGGTTAACGCAATGAGGACATTTAAAATCAACTGAATCATCATTTGATCCAACACCCAATTTTTTATACCATAACGAGAGGTTTTAGCCTGTAAAAAGTAAAAATTTTGACTACGATTAATGGTTTTTCCAAACGTAACAACCGAGTTGCCCATAATACCCATTACGCAAGAGGCAACAAACCAAATACTCGAATAACGATGAGTAAAGAACCCGGCAGACTTTGCTATATTAACCATGAATATGTACCACATTACTGGTGAAATAAGTGTAAATAAAATGAAGCGTCTATTTCGAAACGTTTCCTTTAATTCTATATATGTAATCATCCTGTATCACCCCTCGTTATTATTATACTTACGATACCATTCTTCAATTGTCTGATTATTAGAATGTATTTCCGTCACTTTTTCATCTTGTACAATCACGCCGTCTTTTAATAACAAAACACGATTAAAATACCGATCAATTTGATTAAAATCATGTGTAATAGTCAAAACACTACCAGCAACATGATCCATATAATTCCAAAAGAAATCAATAGATTCTAAATCCATGCCAACTGTCGGTTCATCTAGAATCAAAAGCTTTGAAGAACTCATTACACTTAACAATAATGCAAGTCTTCTTTTTTGACCGCCAGATAGATCACTGATTCTGACATTAGCTTGTTCTTCCAAATGAAACTTTTGCAATAACCCACTAACAAATTGCGTTGAATAAATGCGATGAATGCCGGCAGAAAGAGCGATATGTTCTGCCAATCGAAGCGTTTCTATTAAAGTATTTTCTTGGGGCATAACATTTAAATCCTCTTTGGGATCAAATAATCTTTCGATGTGACCTGCATCTGGTCGTAGCATGCCCGCAATAATATTTACAATAGTAGACTTACCCGAACCATTGCTCCCTAATAATTCAATGCGATCCTTACCATAAATTTCTAAATTCACATCATTTAATACTGGTTTTTTAAAGCCTTTACGAACGGCCGTCAACTTCAATAATAATTCTTCTGGGCTCTGTTGTCCGGCCAATAAATAATTTAAATCAACTCCAAAGATGTCCGCTAACGCAATAAGTTTATCAATGTCTGGTTCAGCATCCCCACGCTCCCATTTTGAAACGGATTGACGCGAAACATATAACTTTTGAGCAATAATCTCCTGCGATAAACTTTTCTTTTGCCGTAACATATTGAGCTGATAACTGAATATATTTTCCATATTTTAATTCCCTTCACTTTGTTGTGCACAGGTTTTATTATACGTAAAAGATTTCACTTGACCATCAAAAGCGCAATATCTCTGTATCCCTTTAGCTGCGCTGGTCGCAACTATTAGTTGCATACTAAAAAGACTATTGCCTCACCAATAGTCTTTCCACGTTTCTCTCAAAAATTTAATTTATGACAAACTCAAAACATGTTTTGCAGCTTGCTGGCCCGCCTGTCGACCAAAAACAATTGTTTCGGCAATTGAATTACCACCAATGCGATTATCTCCATGTAATCCACCAGCCACCTCACCAGCAGCAAATAATCCTGGTACTGCCTCACCTATCTCATTTAAAACTTCAGTTAAACGATTAATCTTTATTCCGCCCATTGTGTAATGAACGGCCGGTTTAATGTGAATTGCATAATAAGGCGACTTCTCAATACCACGATCCATGCCTGTCTGGCGATCAAATGCTATATCCTCAAAGGCCCTTTGATACATGTTCCAACTACTTACTGTTTTTTCCAAGTTATTATGGTTTACACCTATTTTTTCCGCTAGCTCATATATTGTATTTCCTGAAACAGCTAACCCCATGGCAACATAAAAGTCGGCTGCTTTAAATGCCTCGCAAATGCCCTGATCAAATACCAGTGTCGCTCCATCCTGATGCAGGTCATTAATGGCCTTAGTCACCTGATCACGCGTAGCCATTTCATTAGTAAAGCGTTTGCCTAAATGATTGATCAAAATAGCACCAGCACCGCGCAATCCCTCGCCTATTAAATAAATATGATCCGTTTCCTGCTGAGCAGTTGGGTGAACTTGTACTTTGTTCATATCTACCAGTGCACCACCGGCAGTTGTTGCAAGATTAATACCGTCACCGGTCGCACCGGGATGATTTGTCGTGCTTAACCTTAATAAATCAGGAGCATATACTGACATCATGGCACGATTCTGTGCGAACCCACCACTAGCAATCAGAACTGTTTTGGCATTAATAATCTTTTTTCCTGCTTGCGGGTGCTCAATCTCAACCCCCGAGATATGACCATCATTCTTAACTAAAGATAAGACTTTTGTCTGATTAAAGACGGGGATGCGCTTCTCCGCTAACTGCTGTTGCAGCCCCTTTACAAGATAACCGCCAATTGCAGTGGCACCGGTTGGTTGATGAGCGCGTTTTTTTGACATACCGCCTGTCGATACAATCTCATTTAATTCAATATTATGATAAGACAACCATTCAATTGCAGATTCAGTATGTCTCACAAAATATGACAATAATTCCTTATTATTACTACCTTTTCCACCCTTAAGCGTCTCTTCATAAAATGATTCCTGCGAGTCAATTATCTGATACTTTAATTGTGTCATCGTTTCAACAGCATTCATACCAGTAGACGCGCGCATTGAATTACCCCCTAGGCTATTTAACTTTTCAAATATAACCACATCCAGCCCTAATTCTTGCGACTGAATGGCAGCAGTCATGCCCGTCGCGCCCGACCCAATAACTACAAAATCATATGAACTTTTCAAATTATCAATATTGGTACATGAAAAATTAAATTTGACCATATTTGCTCCCCTCATTTTATGGCAATCACCATGCTTAATAAAATATATCTTTATCTTACTATACTTCAGTCGTTTTAGAGTTAATTCAGAAACCACCGTCAGAAAAAATAGTGTTCGTTAATCACAACTGTTATGAGCAAAAAAGCTACTATCCTATAAATAATAAGATAATAGCTTTTTACCGTTAAGTCGAAGTTTAACTAAAATTATTTCTTACAAATAATCGTTTAAACTGTTCAGCTAGTACTCGATATATCACAAAGACAACAACTAATGTCGTAATGCAATTAATTATAGTAGGAAAAAGAGATGAAATAGTAGCCATTATTGCCGGTTGCAGTGTCATCCCCTTAAATAAGCTCATCACAAAATTATGCCCCGTTGTCATTACTAATTTAGCAAAAACAGCTGAAAGAATAACAAGAATTAATTTTAAATTGGTTCCATGTTGTTTATAGTTTACTAATGAAAACACATAGGCCGCAACACCACCAACAATGAAGCACTCAACAAAATAATAAGGCGCTTCCATGGCATAACCATGCATCACATCGAATAATGCTAATCCAAAGCCACCAGCCAATGCACCCTGTTTATAGCCTAATAAGAGTACTGAAAGGAGCACTGCTGAGTTGCCCAAATGTACAAATGGTTTTCCTATCAGTGCCGGCATTGGAACCTGTATACTGGTCGCTACAAATGTAATACTAGTAAATAAAGCAACTAACACAATGTCTATGACTATCCTATTTTGTTGTCTCATAACCATTTTCTCCTTGCCAAACATGGCCTACAAATTGATTGACTCTAACTGCATTTTCTATCGACTGAAATGTAAAATTTTTGGCATCAAGAACCGCCTCGTGTATCGGCATCCCCTTCACAATGTTCGCCAATATAGCTGCAGAAAAAGTACAGCCTGCACCATGATTGTAATCAGTTGCTATCAATTCTCGTTGGATTATTTCAAAAGTAGTGCCATCATACAGCATATCTGTAGCTAGATTATTATCAAACCTACTACCTGATTTAATGACAACATATTTGATGCCGTAGCTAGATAGATTTTCAGCGGCTACTTTCATTTCGGACACGTTGTTAATAGACTTCACTCCCGTTAACATCGCTGCTTCCAAAATATTGGGCGTAATAATGTCCGCTTTGGCTAATAACTTTTCTTTATAAGTCTCTAGATCAACCGTACGATCATTATCGATTGACAATTTTGTAGCCATGACGGGATCCACTAACAATGCACTAGGCTTCACGCTTTCTAGATAGCCAACCAGTGTATTGAAATTATCAACATCTGAAACCATACCAACTTTAATGCCAGCTAGATCAACCGCCTCCGCTGTTTGTAATTGAGACGCAAACAGATGATTTGGCACTGTATATTGTGTCACTGCCCATGTTTGTGGTGCCATAGTCACAATATTTTCAATAGCAACCAAATTAAATATGTTGTATTTTTCGAAAGTTCTAATGTCCGCCTCTATACCACCGCCACCACTTGTATCTGACCCACCGATAGATAATATTTTATTCATAATTCTCCCATTTAAATTTTGTCAAGTTGTAATTATAAATGCTATTATACTAGTTTACTGGGTGATATCAAACAGAAAATTTTTGATACTAATTAATGTATTATAAAAAGCCACTAATTTTCAAAGACTAGTGGCCTTCTAAATATTTTTATAAGTTACTACTTAGTTCAAAAAAAATGTGCGTTGTTCATTATCCTGCACATACCACGCAGCAAATCTCCCCCATTAACTTTAGTTAACGTTTCCTGATTTAATTTTTTGAATTGTTCTAATTCCATTACTTTTAACCCCCTCAAATTATATTTGTATAACCATTATCTCTACTATTCTATAAAACTTCAATATTGTCTCATTGAACGGTCAACAACATTACGTTAATGGTTTTTGGTTTACTTAATTGACTGAGCTGATTTTAATGGTAAACGTTTATCTTTTAATGTAAAATGTAACTAGAGTTAGGGGGAACTTGTTATGTATATATTAGTAATGATTAACGTTATGTTTGGTTTTCTATTTTTATCAGGCATAAAATATATTATATTCTGTGCGATGAGTAAAACAAAGTACAGCCTACGCTATTTTATTTTATTTGTAATAGTGATTCTAGTAACAACACACTCATTGAGTATACTGGGGCACTCTGTACAAGTATTGTACTTAGTCCTGTTGGGGGTACTTCCCAATAGACAAACTCAAAATATTCATCTCATCTGTTTTTATGGACTATACGCCATTTTAACGGTATCTGCTTTAGGAACTATACTTCAATCATTTGGCGAACTATTTTTGCCTTCGCACTTTTTTGTAGACGATGTTGTGACTCTCTATGACAGCATTGCTACACCAATACTCATAGGCATTATACAGTTTGGTGTAATCAAACTGATTGCACCGAATCTAGAAATTATACGAAAAAACCAACATTTACAGAAAAGCAATCGTTTGAAATTTATCAACTCACTATTGTCTATTAGCCTAATACTTTATTTATTGACGTACCAATTTAACAATACTTCATATAAAAATGCTGTTAATATGTTCTTTGTTATTAGTTTAATATCATTATTGGTTTATCTTAAGAATACTACCCAAAATTATTTCAACTTTCAATTAGCGCAGCAAAAGCAACAGCAATTAGATCATTTAACAACCTATACAACACAAATCGAAGATCTCTATAAAAGTATCAATGGTTTTCGTCATGATTATGCCAACCTAATTGTCAGTTTAGAAACAAGTATACAAGCCGGTGATATCAATCAGATTCGCTCTATATATGAAGATGTATTAAAAAACTCCCCGAATGTATTAAATCATGGGAATCACACCTTAGGATCATTAACAAAAATCGACATCCCCGCGATCAAAAGTATTCTATCAAATAAAATTATTTTAGCACTAGAAAAAGGTATTCATATAGAATTCGAAATTGAACAAAAATGGTCCACTTGTCACGTTGATGTTTTTGATTATATTCGTATGCTGGGTATTTTATTGGACAACGCTATTGAAGCCAGCGAAGCATGCTCAATGGCGTTTATTAATATTGCATTTATTACAGATAATATTAAGCAGGAGCACCGTCTCATTATTGAAAATTCCACTAACCAAGAATTTATTAATATCGGCCATATTTTTCAAGATGGCGTAACTAGTAAAGGAGCTAATCGTGGCATTGGATTGAGCAATATGCAACATATCTTAAGTAATTATGAACAAGCACACATAGAAACCGAATACAGCAATTATCGATTCCGACAGACATTGATTACACAAGGATAAATTTTATGCACATCAACATTTTAGAAGATGATATCATACAGCAAAAAAAATTGCGACGCTACTTAAACGAATTAGTCCAGGAAAACAATTGGTCATGCCAACAGATTAACACTTACTCAAAGCCAGAACAATTATCACAGCACTTACTTAGTAATGGAACGCATCACATATACTTTCTCGATATTGAAATCAAAGGATCGGATAAAAAAGGGTTTCAGGTCGCTAAAGAAATTAGAAAACATGATCCATATGCTGCTATTATTTTTGTCACGACTCATTCTGAATTCTTGCCACTTACTTTCCAATATCATATTTCTGCACTGGACTTTATAGATAAAACGCAATCATCAAGTGATTTTAAGCAGCAATTAAAAGAATGCTTAACTCATCTTGTAGAAAAAAGCATCAAGATAAGCCTCTAGACTTATTTCACTACAATACCTCACAATGCCATTTTCAGATACCCTTCAATGATATTCTATTCTTTGAAACAATATCTGGTACACGACAAATCGCTTTAGTGAGTAAAAATAAACGTATCCAGTTCACAGGTCGATTACAAGATATCGAAGCGATGGATGATCGATTATTCCGTAGCCATCGTTCCTATCTTGTAAATATTAATAAAATTGAACAAATTGATAAAGTCAATAATGAAATTATCCTTCATAATCAACTGACTTGTCTAATTTCCCGAAGAAAAATAAAAGCATTAAGAAACCTCCTGTGACTAAAAAGTCGGGTTCACTGTTACCATCTCAGTGAACCCGACTTTTTTATTTTTTTGTGTATGATCTGCAATAGCTAGAATTAATAGTTTCCCAACAGTACATCACTAACAATAATGCAGTAACCTGAGAACTTTTGATATGTTTTCCCCTATAATAACCATATACTTTCTTGCCATCTGTCTAATTTGAATAAGTAATGTGATTGTTTTTTTACAATTGAATTATATAAAATAGTATTTTATGTAATAAAAGACAACTATATAATACTATTTACCGAAGAAGAGAAAATTTACTGTCTTTTTTTAATGGCCATACAATCAAATTAACAAAAGTTATTATTAGCAAAAAATGAGATGCTTGCTCTAAGTCTCTCGCAGAAATAATATTTAAGATACCTACATCTGTAAAAAAACGTAGTGCTGCAATGACAAAGTATAATATAAATGCTCCTAATGCTATTGCAGCGTTCGTATCATCTGTCATGATTATTATTTAGCCAAATCCTTTCCAAATTGATATCCTTTGTCATATCCCCACACAAAGGCACCACCAACTGCAGCGCAATACCACTTAACAGTACTCGGACTAACAGGAATAATTCCACCATGAATATTTTTCATTTCTTCTGTTGATAAATTAGCAAATGTATTCAATTCTTTCATTTTCTTATTCTCCTCACTTTTTATTAGCAATGTACCCAGCCGTCGCTCCGATAGCGAAGCCGGCAACTCCAGCACCGCCAACTCCTCCAGCGATCCATAAACCAGCTACAATCAGAGGAGCTATTCCTCCTGAATCCAGTAATTCTTCAGAATTCAACTCTTTAAAGTTACTTAATCCCAGATAGTTATCCATGACTCTTCTCCTAGTCCCATATTTTTTTATCGTTGCGCAACGAATAATTCGAGTATACAAAAATTTATTAACAATATATACATAAGTGAGGTCAGTGGCTATTTTAGGGTAGTAAAAGGTCCATTTGGTCCATCTACAGAGTATTAACAACCATTCATGATACATTCAAAAGCAATTTATAGCTAATCTTTGAGTGACTATTTGAATAATTGCTCAATACCAATTTTACTGCAAAAAAAAAGCATGGATTTCTCCATGCCATAAAAATCTACTTAAGAGTTTCGCAAACATCTTAATCCTTGATGTAAGATATATGAATTTAAAATTTATTACAAACTATTTCCTTCAACGACAATATGCCACCACTTATTCCTGTCCATACAACAATTTTCCATAATGATTTTTTTCTCAAATATCCGGACAAACTGTTTTCGAATGCACCTAATAATTTATTGGGTATTAAAAATAACACAAACTGGAGAAGCATCAACAAAACAAACATATTATTCATAGCATGATATGATAAAGCTCCAAAACGATGTTGATCACTTAACCCTATTAATATTACCAATAAACATAAAGCGATAAATATTAGACACTGTAAAAGCAACAGTAGATATTTCATCGACGTAAGCCAGCTTGAGCTCTGTCTTTTCCTGCCGCATATCCAGCCTGGTATATTCCAAGTGCTAATGTTGGCACACCCAAAACTACAGCTACTGGGACTACTCCCCATTTACATTTACCAATTCCTTGTTGCTTAATTCTTTAAATAATGCCATACGTAATACCCTCCTTAATAAATATAATCCTATTTTTTATTGTTTCGATATCCTTGGTCCATACCGAATTGATATATTGAATAGACACCAACACCCACTGCCCCTCCAAGTACAAAGGAAATAGCAAAACCTTGTGGTGACCAACCACCATTAATGCTTTCTAATTCCATGTCATTTAATTCCTTAACCGCTGTACTGTTGATCATACTTCCCCTATTATTTTGGTATTTAACCGCTGCGCAGCGATAGAACTAAACATACACTAACTTGTTGTGTTTCTATAGATGAATGGAACGAGTAGTCATGTTGAAATGTTAAACGGTTAAAAGCCTACCATTCAGCACAAAATAACAACCAGAAGCAATGATAATGGTGATGCTTTTCTAGTTTACGAAATGAGCAATAAAAGGATAGGATAATTTTTATCAAATAAACCCAAGCCCTCTTGAATAAGCATCGTTTTCAAATTTTAAAACATTGACAGTCTTAACGATACCCATATACTTAACCAAAACCCTAGCTAGGGCATCTACACCACAATCATGTTCGTCTATTTGTAGAATATAATTTAATTTATTTTCAAAAAAAGAACTTACATCGCAGTTATTCACAACATAAGCTCATTCTAATTTTCAGGTCCAACTAAAGTATAAAGCAAGCAATGAAAAAATGTATAATATATAAAAATTTTTGATACTATCAATGATGTTAGTGTATATAAGCAATGCAGTAACACTAAGTAAAATAACAAATATCAAACTAAAAATCTTTAAAACACTTTTGCTTGTTATAGTCATAATTTATTTACCTTACTTTTTCTTTGTGAGCGCGTATCCAATAGTATATCCAGCCGCAAAAGCACCACCCATACCAGCAGCCACCTTCAGGACTACAGCGCCACCCACTATTATTGGCACCACGCCACCAACAACTTCAGAAAGTTCTGAGTGATCCAAATTTTTAAAACTATCCATTTTTCTTTGCTTTATATCCAACATATGCTCCTACTCCCGCTGCTCCCGCTAATAAACCACCTGTTATAACCGCTCCCTTGGTAATAACTACCCCACCGATGATGAGTGGGAAGATACCACCTTCAATTTGTTCAAGCTGCCCGTTATCAATAGCTTCAAATTCAGACAAACTAGTCAATGATTGTGAGTTCATAAACTCTCCTTTAAATAAACTATTCCATGTGAAATGTTAAACATGATAATAATAAAATAGACAATACTTTTAATTTATAAATGAAAAATTCTTTATGGTTGATTTTAGTCAATTACCCCTGAAAAATCCACAAAATTTTTGTTCAATTGTTTGGTTTAATTTTACAAGCTACGACTCCCTATACATAAGACACACAAGATTACTAAAAAGAATGAAGCTATTACAATAAATTAACACTCTTTAAACTTACAAATAAAACCACTTAAAAGGAAATCAAATATCCAAAATATGACTGCTGCTATAATAGCAGTTAATAAAGATGTTTTTTCTCCCATTATGGTTACAGGTATTAAAAAAAATCCAAACATAATTGCACCGCAATCCATTAATAAATTTTCTTGTGTATGTGTTTACATATAAAAACGAACAATTTCATTTTAAAAGTACTCCGAACTTATTTCACATTGTAACAATAGCCTCTTTCTATCGTTGCGCAACGAATACATTAAATATACAACAAAGAATGAATAATGAATACATCATACACTAAATGATCATTTGATTACATTGAATGGTTAAAAGTCCACCATTCAACACAAAATAACAACCAATTATGATCAATTAATAACAAAATGCCATTCTCACTATAAAATAAACTTTTAAAGCTATTTTATAGGAGCGCATAAGCATGAGAAAGTTTCATTATATATCACAACTTGAAGAAAAAGATTGTGGCGTAGCAGCACTAGCTATGATTTTAAAGCGACACGGCTCAGATGTTTCATTAGCTAACATTCGTGAACGCTGTCAAACATCCCTATCGGGTACAACGGCGCTAGGCTTAGTGAAGGCCGCTGAATCATTCAATATGGATGTCCGTCCTATTCAAGCTGACCTTACCTTATTCAACATGAAAGATTTGCCTCTGCCGTTCATCGCTCATGTTGAGAAAAAAGGTCAATATTTGCATTATTATGTAGTGTACGGATTCACTAAAAACAAAGTTATCATTGCAGATCCAGATCCAACAGTTGCTAAAACCGCAATGACGTTACAAGAATTCTCTAAAGAGTGGACTGGTGTAGCATTGTTCATGTCGCCTTCACCCAGATATAAACCTTTTAAAGAAAATAAAAACAGTATCCTATCCTTTCTGCCAATTATTAGTCGACAAAAAGGATTAATTGCTAATATTGTCGTCGCTTCTTTGCTAGTCACTTTAATTAGTATCGCTGGCTCTTATTATATGCAACTAGTGATTGATGCTTATATTCCTAGTGCTATGTCTAACACATTAACCGTTGTTTCATTAGGACTCATTGCCACCTATGTGTTACAACAGCTACTTAGTTTTGCTCGCACCTATCTGTTAACTATTATGGGACAACGATTATCGATTGAAGTCATACTATCATACATACGGCACTTGTTCGAATTACCTGTTAATTTCTTTGCCACACGTCGAACAGGTGAAATTGTCACGCGTTTTAATGACGCCAACACCATTATTGATGCCATGGCAAATACAATTCTCTCACTTTTTTTAGATTTAGGTATCACGATAATTGTTGGCAGCGTCTTAGCAATTCAAAATACAAAACTTTTTCTGCTATCTCTAATCTCTTTTCCTATCTACTTCTTGATTGTCTATTGTTTCATGAAGCCATTTGAACGATTGAATCAAGAACAGATGGCAAGTAATGCAACGCTGAGCTCATCTATTATTGAAGACATCAATGGTATTGAAACCATAAAATCTTTGACAAGCGAGAAGACGAGCTACCAAAAAATTGATCGTGAATTTGTCGATTATTTAAAAAAATCCTTTGCCCATCAAAAAAGCGAAGCCATTCAAAATAGTATTAAACAAGCAACTCAACTCATTATCAATGTGCTCGTTTTATGGTTGGGTGCCAAGCTAGTGATTAGTAATCAAATTAGTGTCGGTCAGTTAGTTACCTATAATGCATTACTAGGCTACTTTACTGAACCTTTCCAAAATATTATTAACTTGCAGGCGAAATTACAAACGGCAACGGTTGCTAACCGACGATTAAACGAAGTCTATCTTGTAAAATCAGAGTTTAAAAAATCAGAATCACAAGAGCTTCATCATAACAACCCTCATAACATTATAGTTGACGACGTCAGCTATCAATATGGTTATCAAAAGAACATATTACACCACTTTTCAATTAAGATCCCCTTTGGTGAAAAAATTGCTCTGGTCGGTGTTAGCGGTTCCGGTAAGTCAACATTAGCCAAACTACTTGTTCATTTTATATCTCCTAGTGCTGGCAACATTTTTATTGGTGAACAAAACATTAAACACGTTCAACGACAAAATTTAAGGCAACATATTCTTTATCTACCACAAAACCCATACATATTTACTGGAAGCATATTAGATAATTTAACACTAGGTGCTCGTGAAAACACAACACAAGAAGACATCCTACATGCTGTTGAGCTTGCTGACATTAAAGATGACATCGAAAATATGCCAAAAAGTTATCAAACCGAAATTTCAGAGGAAGGCGGCATGTCTGGAGGCCAAAAGCAGCGTATCGCTTTAGCTAGAGCCCTCCTTAGTAATTCTCAAATACTTATTTTGGATGAATCAACCAGTAATCTTGATGTCGCAACTGAAAAAAAGATTATTGATAATTTATTATCGCTTAAAAATAAAACAATCATTTTTATTGCACATCGCCTGACTATTGCTGAAAAAGTCCAACGCGTTATTCTGCTTGAAAAAGGGATCATCAGTGAAGATGGTAGCCATGCTGAACTTATACATAAAAAATCAAAATACTATCATCTTGTAAAGCATTAATAATGGGAGGTACAACTATGTTCAACGAGAGGCTTTTAGAAAGCTCAGAATTTTATACTAAAAGATATCAAAATTTCACAACACTCATCATTTTTCCAACACTTATTCTTTTGGTCTTGCTTATTTTGCTTGCTTGCCTTACTCATAAAGAAACTGTTATTAAAAGCACTGGAGAGATAGCACCAATCAAAATACTTAGAACGATACAATCAACAAGTAATAATCCCATCATTAAAAATGAATTACTTACAAAAAAGGAAATCACTGCTGGAGATATTCTGATTCAGTATCAAAATACTGAATCAGATACCAATTTACAATTACAAAAATCATCGCTTAAAAATCTGCAAGAACATGTACAAGTACTAATAATCTATAAAGACAGCATAAAACAGAATCAAAATTTATTTACTGATGACGATAACTTTGGTTGTTCCACTTCATACCAAAGTTATCTTTCTCAACGTCGCAGTCTGTCTACAGACCATCAACAACAAGTCAATGACCAAGATCGCGTCAAACAGCAAAAAATAATTATATCAGAAGCTATAAATAAGAAAAATTCAGAGCTTAGCCAGTATCAAGACCTGATTAATGCCATAATAAAAAACACAAGCTTATCACCTAAAAATGCCTACTACAGCACCTTCTTAGACTACCAACATCAAACAAAAGAGTTGCCCATTTCACAGGTAGATAAACTAAAAAAAGAAACTGTAACTAGTATTCAACAACAAATCGATTCAATAAATGACGCGTTAACTAGCTATAAGACACAATATGCCGGTTTTTCTTCCACAAATTTAGCAGAAGATGCGCTCACAAACAAGCTCAACGAACTAAAATCACAACAACTAGCCTCTATTACGAAAGAATTAGAAACGCTTAATCAAGAAATTGAACAGACCAAAATACAACACGCTGCAACAGAAACAAGTGGCAAAAATACTATCATCGCTACTGAATCCGGCACGGTCAATTTATTAATCAACAAAACAAAATTAACTAGCATTCCTCAAGGAACTAATATTGCACAAATATATCCAAATCTCAAAAAAACTCCTGACTTAAAAGTTAGTTTTTATATCTCTGCAAATGAAATTTCAGAGATAGTGGAGAATCAATCAATACGTTATCATTTAACAGAAAAAAATAGCAAACACATGGTGATACCAGGCAATATTACAAGTATTCCTGCTAATCCTATTACAACAAAAGACGGTAATTTTTATCAGGTCAGTGCAATATTAAACTTACGTCCAAAAGACTATCAAAATATTCATTATGGACAAACTGGAACAGTTAGTATCATCACGGGGAAAAGCACTTGGATTTCGCACATTAAAAACACGTTGATTCATCAATAGCGTGCACAACCTAAAAAAACGTATCACCCTTGAGTAAAAAAGGTGGTACGTTTTTTTTGATTCCCATACGCATGGTTGAAGGAATAGGACACGAGCACAAGCGTGACATGATGAGCCCCAATATCAATTGTTCTTCATCATCACAGACCACCACAATTGAAAAATACAGCCCCTTGCTGTGTTTTTCAATTGTGGACCTATACTACTCCAAAAATTTTTTATAGTGCAACAAATTTTCCGAAGCTGATCAATGTAAAATTGTGATCTAACATACTAGCTTTTTCGAAAATTGTCCATCTCCATTAATTTTGAAGATAGAACTACACATGCAAAGGTAATGAACTTGAATAAATAACGATTCCATTTCATATCCTTCTCCCCATTAACTCACTTCAATAACAAGAACACTTTATGATTCAAATTAAGTGTCCCAAGTATGTAGACTGAATCACCATAAAAAACAGTTCTATGGCGCATGCACATTATCACCTGAAATGACTTCTTTCAAAATCACTTCATACAATTCCCCAATTATAAACAATAATTAGCACGATTAAGATCAATCTAAATTTCAAAACATAAACAAACGCATCAGATAGTTTTGATGATTATCCCTTCTGATGTAATTTGATGTTTTTCACCCTCCCTTTTAAATTTGTTGTATTTTAATCTATATAACAATAACTATATACACTTGATTTAGTTTTTCTACTTCAATAACATAAACGGTTGTAAAAATGCACTAAACGGTTAAAAATATGCGCCCAATCAAAAAAAGCATCATAACATACGATGCCTTTTCACATATTGAACAGCTATTTACTTTTTTGTGACTTTTTAGCCTTGATTTCTTTTAATAATTTCAAAGCACGGTCTCTTGTCTTCGCGTTCGGACTCTTTAATCGTCGGTATGCACTGCTTAAATCATTTTTTTCTGCCATTATTATTTTTTCCTTTTCAATAAATAGTAACAATTACTTTTAATTATAGTAATTATTACTATTTAAGTCAATAGAATAATAACATCCAAGTCATTAATCCACAATATGATAGTTCCTAATACGTAGTTATCTTACTCAAGTATGGTGCCAAAATTTCTTCTGCTGTTTTTAAATTATACTTCTTAATTATCAAGCTGTACTATTTTACCATTTTCATCAAAAAATATGCCTGACATTTTCTCTAAAGTAGCATTAAGCGCCAAATATGCTCCTACCGGTACTTCTGAGTTATCTATTTTTTTGGTATATCTCATCAAATTGCTATTCACTTGTCCGGGGTAAAAGCTATTGACTGTGGTATTGCAATCTCGCAACATTTGATTTAATAAGATCATTAGGAGCGTTTTGTGCGTGATTACCCACGCTGCTCTAGAAAATGCGCTACTTTGTATTTCACAAATCGGTACAAGATTTACTGCTTGTGGGTGTCCTGTGATAATCAACACCCTACTGTTTGCTAATAAGCCACGTAATCTAGTCGTTAAATAATAATGTGGTAATAAATTCACATAGATATTTTCACTCGCATTGCGTGGGAGAACACCTGCACTATGAATTAGCACGTCAATATGTGAAAATGACCTTTTAATTTCATCAATCACACCCTCACGTTCAGCTTCGTCGGATAGGTCTCCGATAGCTACTTTAACATTATTTCCTAGCTTCTTCTGAGCTATATGGGCTTTATATTCATGACGACCAACAATAATTATATTGTGTCCTTCTTTTGCTATTTCTTTGGCAATGGAAAATCCCACGCCAGAAGTACCACCCGTTATAACGATATTTTTCATCAACATTCTCCTTAGAGTGATCTTTTCTGTAGGATGCCGGAGCCTAAACACAACCTCCTAATGAACAAAAACATGATACGCGGTGTTAATAATTTTGGGACGATATCCTTGATACTGGGCTAATTCCTTAGCAATTCGTAAGTGAATACGTTGAGTTAAGAAAGGTTCTGCCAATAATGCCAAATAAGTATCGAAAAACCAAATGCCATCTAGGTTATCAAAATAATTCTCAACTTCACTTGGCAAACCACGATTAGAATTGAGCAACGTCTGCAAAATTAATTTTAAAATTTCTTCTTGTCGTATTAAAAAATCACGGCTACATATTTCATCTAAAATTTGTTTTAACACGATGTGGTCATTTTGAAATTGATAAGCTTTTTCGCACAATTCATTCATTAAAAATTCGTCAAATAGTCTCGCATGACATAAGTCATCTAAGGTTAAGGACATAGCACTAAATATCTTAATCACGCTGCTTAACTGAATGTCTGTCTGCCCTCTTTCAAATTTAGAAATCATACTACGCGACAACCCTGTCGCTCGGACTAAATCATTGACAGAAACGCCACGTGCTTCACGCATGCCACGAATTAACCGACCTAAATTATTGACTTCTGAAAAAGTATTGACTAAATCATTCATATAACTCCCTTTTAGTTAATATGTTTACGTTGACAATAAACATAATATTTTTATCTTTATTATATCCATAAATATTGCTTATTCTTTCAGTTTTTCTTATGAGAAAAACTTTTTAGGCATTCTACACTGTTTTAAAAGGACACATACTGATACGTTTTTATTTTGAAAAAACTATTGACAACTCATCAAATTCTTAGTATTCTTATTTCATAAACAACTCGGAGATAATTATGCAAAACTTAGCAGTTCAACTCAATAACGCCTGGTGGCGTCGGTAGAATCAGCTTTTCGGTAACGGATAAAGCTGATGTTTAAAACATTTGTTTTATCCATACCGACTATTTTTTGCAACAATCGGGTCTGTATGGGAATATGCCATGCAGACTTTTCTTTTGACCTTGGAAAGCCCTGCGTGGCGAGCCAAGGTCATTTTAGTTTAGAAGAGCAGAGAGATTTGGAGAATATCATGAACAAACGACTTTTGTCGGCAATTACAATTATTGTTGCATTTCTAGCCGTAGCATTTATTGTTACTAGCAAACCAAACACACAAGAAAAAAAATCAACTTACGTGCCAACTGTTGGCATTTTACAACTAGTTACGCACCCTGCCCTAGATCAAATTCATCATGGTATTGTTGCGGGACTAAAATCTCAAGGTTACTCAGGTAAAAAGATTAAGATTGACTATCAAAATGCTCAGGCTGACCAATCAAATCTCAAAACAATGTCACAAAAATTTGCCAATGAGAATGCTGATTTAACAATCGGCATTGCCACACCAGCTGCCTTATCCTTAGCCAAAACAGCTGATGGTAATAATCCGGTTATCCTAGCCGGAATTACAGACCCAGCGGGGTCTGAATTAGTCAAAACAACGCAACGCCCGGGAAATAATGTGACCGGTGTTTCTGGTGACTCTCCTTTGCAGCAACATTTAGATGTGGTTCAACAAGTCGTTCCCAAAGCTAAAACATTAGGTATTATTTACACAACATCAGATCATGGTGGTGAATATAATGCTAAAAACATGGAAAAACTGGCTAAAAAAGCTGGCTACACTGTTAAAATGTACACTATTTCAACAACTAACGATATGCAACAAGTTGCCGAAACAATGGCCAGCCAAGTTGATGTTGTCTATGCACCACAAGATAACGGCGTTGCAAGTGCTATGAAAACACTCATTAACGTCACCAACCAAGAAAAAATTCCAGTTATCCCTGCCGTGGATACCATGGTGAAGGATGGTGGCGTCGCCACTGTATCCGTTAGCCAGTATGATATAGGTTATCAAGCCGGTGTCATGGCCGGACAAGTCTTAAAGGGCAAGAACACCGCAACCTACCCTGTCAAAACCATTACAAAGGGCGAAATGACCATCAACTTAAAGCAAGCCAAACTGCTAGGTATCAATTTGCCAGCAAGCATGGTTAAGGAAGCTGAAACTAAAGGAGAAGTCTTCAAATGAGTATGATTGTATCTAGTATTGGGCAAGGTCTCTTATGGGCCGTGCTCGGTGTCGCGTTGTTTCTCACATTTCGAATTTTAAACTTTCCTGATATGACCGTTGAAGGCTCTTTCCCTTTAGGTGCGTCAACAGCAGTAGCGATGATTGCTCACGGAATTGACCCATTTATCGCGACCATTGCCGCTTTCTTAGTCGGCACAATTGCTGGGTTAATTACTGGGTTACTTTATACCAAAGGAAAAATTCCTATTCTTTTATCTGGTATCTTAGTCATGACGGCAACATTATCTATTAATCTCCGTATTATGGGTTCAGCAAATATTTCATTGCTAAATCAAAAGTCGATTTTCTCTATCAAAATATTGCAGCACTTACCAAAATATTTTGACTCTGTTTTCTTAGGGTTGGTTATTATTGCTGTCATCACAGCAGGATTAATTTTTTTCTTGCAAACCGAATTAGGACAAGCCTTTATTGCTACCGGTGACAACCCTAACATGGCACAATCAATTGGGATTCAAACGGACCGCATGACAATCATGGGACTAATGTTGTCCAATGGTCTTATCGCCTTCGGAGGCGCTGTTATCGCACAAAATAATGGTTATGCTGACATCAACATGGGTATTGGCATTATCGTTATTGCTTTAGCTTCAATTATTATCGGCGAAGTTGTTTTCGGTGAATTAACATTAAATGAGCGTTTAGTTGCCGTTATTGTCGGTTCTATTCTATACCGTTTAGTCTTATTAGCTGTCCTACGACTTGGTTTTTCTACTAACGACATCAACCTTATTTCAGCTATCGTCTTAGCTGCTGCTATGATTTTGCCGCAACTGCGTCATGCGCTGAATCTCGATAAAATAATTAAGAAAGGTGTTACACCACATGACTAAACCAGTTTTCTCTCTTAAAGACGTCATTGTCACAGTTGGGGATAGTATTCAAATACTAAAGTCAATTAATTTCGATATTTACGACGGAGATTTCATCACGGTTTTGGGCACTAACGGTGCTGGTAAGTCAACACTATTTAACACTATTGCAGGTAACCTATCAGTAGCATCTGGTGAAATCTTGCATAACGGTAATAATATTGCTCATGAAACAGCCGTTAAGCGTACAAATTACATTGCTCGTGTCTTTCAAGATCCTAAAATGGGTACTGCGCCTAGAATGACGGTCGCTGAAAATCTACTTCTTGCTGAAAAGCGAGGTAGCAAGCGTACATTACGAAGTCGTGGATTAACACAAAAAAAATTGACTGAATATGCTGCATTAACCAAGGTCATGGGCAACAATTTAGACCGTCGTCTCAATACAGCAACCGGTGATTTGTCCGGTGGTCAGCGTCAAGCACTAAGTTTTCTAATGGCTACACGTGTTAAACCAGAGCTACTTTTGTTAGATGAACATACTGCTGCACTTGATCCCAAGACATCTGAGCAGCTGATGCTTGCAACAAATGAGCAAGTTACTGCAAATAATCTGACTGCCCTAATGATTACACACAATTTAGCCGATGCGTTGAAATATGGTAACAGGTTAATTATTTTAAATGCCGGTAATATTGTACTTGATGTGCGCGATGACGAAAAAAAAGCACTTGATGAGACGCAAATTTTAAAATACTTTGTCAGTTAATTTTTAACCTACCAAAACAGCAGTGACACTGAGACAGTACCACTGCTGTTTTCATTTACACTAATTATGTGTATAATCTAATTTGTAACACATAATATATTAACGAGGTACTCACATGAGAAAAATAGGTGTTGTTGGCATTGGACATGTTGGTGTAACGGTAGCCCACATCATTATTGCACAAGGATTAGCAGATGAAATTATTTTAGTGGATAAAAATCCAGAAAAACTTGCATCTGAAGAGCTTGATTTTCGTGATGCTGCCAGTCTATTAGATCATCATGTCGAAGTACACGCAGGAACAGTAACAGATTTAGCAGACGCTGAAGTTGTTATTTCTGCTCTAGGACACATCGAATTGATTAAGCCTGGTGGCGATCGTTTTACAGAACTAAAAGCTAATACCCCAGAGGTACAACAGGTTGGATCTGACTTAAAGCAAGCAGGCTTTAATGGTGTGCTCATTGTTATCTCAAATCCTGTTGACGTTATTACTGGTATCTATCAAAAAGCAACTGGCCTCCCAGCGAATCAAGTTTTTGGCACTGGAACTTACCTAGATACTGCACGCTTAAAACGTGCATTAGGTGATACATTAGCAATTGATCCTCGCGGAATTAGTGGTTATATGCTTGGAGAACACGGCGATTCACAATTTGCCGCTTGGTCTACCGTTAATGCATTAGGAAAAAATGCAGATGAATTAGTTAAGTTGTACGATATTAATCTAGATAAGGTTGCAGAGGCTGCACGTGTCGGGGGCTTTACCGTTTTTGCCGGTAAAAAATATACGAATTTTGCCATTGCTCATGCTGCTGTTTCTCTTGCAAAATTAGTTCTATCCAATGCACGCAGAGAAGCCATCGTTTCTCACTATGATGAACGTTTTGAAGGATATATTTCTACGCCAGCCATTATTGGCCGTGATGGTGTAACTGCTGAATTTGATCTACAACTTACCGATGAAGAAAAGGTACTACTACAAAAATCAGCTAATGCAATTGCTGAGAAAACAGCAGCTTACTTATAAATAAAAAAGCGAATCAAAAGATTCGCTTTTTTATGTGATTTAAGCTGCTTTAATATAGTTCACACCATCAGCCTTAGGCGGACGTGTTTTACCAAAGAAGAACACAAGCACAATGATTGTGAGTACGTATGGTGCTATTTGTAACCAAATTGAAGGAACATTTTTCAGTCCTGGTAACTGTGCCCCAATCACAGCAAGTGATTGTGACAAACCAAAGAACAACGAAGCACCCAAAGCACCTAATGGATTCCAACGACCAAAAATCATTGCGGCCATCGCCATAAAGCCTTGTCCAACAATTGTGCTAGCTGAATAGTTTAATGAAATTGACTGTGCTACAACTGCACCACCAATGCCACCAAGCAATCCAGAAATCATCACACCAGAATAACGCAAACGTGCAACATTTAAGCCAAGTGTATCGGCAGCTTGTGGATTCTCACCAACCGAGCGCAGACGTAAACCAAACTTTGTTTTAAAGATAATATACCATGATATCCCAGCAACAAGAATTGCTAACCAAGCTGGCCCAGATGTTTTTTCAAAGAATAATTGCCCTAATACTGGAATTTTTGATAATCCAGGAACCGTGGCATAACCAAAGTCTTGCCCGATGGACTCCGTTTGCCCCTTACCATATAAAACTTTAATTAAGAATACACCCAAAGCTGGGGCCATCAAGTTAATGACTGTTCCAGAAATAATATGATCCGCACGTAGTGTCACTGTAGCAACAGCGTGAATTAGCGAAAAAACAACCCCAACAATGGCACCAGCTAGCAAGCCTAACCAAGGTGTGGCAGCGCCAAGTTGTCCAGCAAATGTTAGGTTAAAGACGACTGCTGCAAAAGCGCCCATTCCCATAATTCCTTCCAGGCCGACGTTAACGACACCTGAACGTTCGGAAAAAGTGCCACCAATTGAAGTGAATATCAGAGGTGCTGAATAAACTAGTGTGCTAGATATAACAAGTGATAACATTGCCATGAGTGACATTTTATTCACCGCCTTTCTGCTGATTTGCTTTTGCCGCTTTTTTATTGGCTGCCTCTAACGCCGCTTTTTCGTCCATATCTTTAATTCGCTTTTGAATTAATAGAATCAAATAGCGCACACCAACAAAGAAAATAATTGAGGCTGTAACGATATCCACCAACTCAAATGGCACACCAGAAGACATTGGCATTCCTAATCCACCGATTTTTAATATAGAGAAAATTGCAGCAGCACCAAGTATACCAAGATAAGACCCACCGCCAAGTAAAGCAACAGCCATACCATCAAAGCCAATTGATGGTGACCCATTTTGCGTAAAGAAGTTCAGATAATTACCAAGTCCCTCAATGGTTCCCGCTAAACCTGCCAAACCTCCAGATATTGCCATAGCTATTGTAGCATTACGCTTTGCTGACATACCAGCATATCTAGCCGCATCAGGGTTTAAACCAACCGCACGAATTTCAAAACCAAGCGTTGTTTTCTTCATAACAAACCAAACAACAACAATCATTGCTAAAGCAATAAATATTCCCGCTGAAATGCTTGAACCTTGCGTCAAATCAGTCAACCATTTCATCTGGAGCGATGCATTGGCACCAACTTGTTTGGTTGTTTCTGCAGACTCCTTAATATTCTTAGACATCGTATTTTGCAAGATATCATTTCCTAAAAATAAGAAAATATAGTTCATCATAATCGTCACAATAACTTCACTAGCACCAAACTGTGCGCGTAGCCAACCAGGAATGAACCCAGCAATGGCACCCAGACCAGCTCCAATGATTAATGCGCTTGGTATCATGATGATAGCTGACATATCAGGAAAACTCAAAGCATACCAAACTGCCCCAACCCATCCGGCTAAAGCTTGACCTGATAAACCAATATTGAAGAATCCTGCAGACGAAGCCACTGCAAACCCTAATGCTGTCAAAATTAAAGGTGTCATTTGCGTCAATACACCACCAATATCCTGCATTGAACCAAATGCCGAACCAAGTAGCGCAACATAACCAGAAATTGGGTTATAGCCGAATACTAACATAATCACTGCGCCGACAATTAAACCGAATAAAACAGAAAACATTGCCACAGAAAGGTTATTCTTTTGTGCAATCATTAGGACCCCACCTCTTCTTTCAATGCCGCACGAGCTTCTGTTAAGCTCATACCTGTCATCAACAAGCCAAGCTCTTGTTTGTTTGTGTCTTGAGCGTCAACTATTCCGACAATTTTACCGTCATTAATAACAGCAATACGATCCGATAAATTAAGAATTTCATCTAGCTCAAAGCTAACGACCAATACGGCCTTACCAGCTGTACGTTGTGCGATTAAACGTTGATGAATATATTCAACCGCTCCAACATCTAACCCACGAGTTGGCTGGGCAGCAATCACAAGATCATTATCACGATTTAATTCACGTGCAACTACAGCTTTTTGTTGGTTTCCACCCGACATTGAACCAGCGGTCACATGAATACTGGCAGCTCGCACATCAAATTCCTGAACTAATTTGTCAGCTAATTTATCCATTTCAGCAGGTTGCAAGACACCTGATTTTGAAATAGGTTGTTTATAGTACGTTTGCAATGACAAGTTTTCAGACAATGTCATTTCAACTTCCATACCAAAACGCAATCTATCTTCAGGAATATGACCAACACCCGCTTCAGTAATATGACGCGGCTTTTTATTGGTGATATCCTCTCCTTTTAGCTTAACATGTCCTGCTTGTACCTTTGTTAATCCAGTAATTCCCTGGATTAGTTCTGTTTGGCCGTTCCCATCGATACCAGCTAAACCAACAATTTCACCTGCTCTCACATCAAGCGAAAAGTTTTTAACAGCAGCAACACGACGTGTATCTTGCACTTCTAAGTTATCAATCGACAATATCACTGCACCAGGTTGAGCTACTTCTTTTTCAGTTTTAAAACTAACTTCACGACCAACCATCAAGTCAGCTAATTCCTGAGAAGACACACCGGCAACTGGGAAAGTATCAATTGATTTACCGGAACGAATGACAGTCACCGTATCAGCAGCAGCACGTATTTCGTCAAGTTTATGCGTAATCAAGATAATTGATTTACCTTCTTGTGCTAAATTGTGCATGATGACAATTAACTCATCGATTTCTTGTGGTGTCAAAACTGCTGTTGGTTCATCAAAAATCAAAATATCAGCGCCACGATAAAGGGTCTTTAATATTTCGACACGCTGTTGTTGACCAACTGATATATCAGAAATCTTAGCCATTGGATCAACTGATAAACCATATTGATCTGACAAAGCTTGTATTTTCTTAGCAGCAGTTTTAGTGTCTAAGGACAATCCTTTTGTTACTTCTGAACCGAGAATAATATTTTCTGTTACAGTAAAGGCGTCAATTAACATAAAATGTTGATGCACCATTCCGATGCCTAATGCATCAGATTTTGAAGGCGAATCAACTGATACTTTTTTGCCATTAATCAGAATTTCACCGCTAGTGGGCTGCAGTAATCCTGTCACAATGTTCATTAACGTCGATTTTCCTGCACCGTTTTCACCAAGTAACGCGTGAATTTCACCTTGTTGGACTTGTAGGTTAATGTCATCATTGGCCGCAAAATCACCAAATTTTTTGATAATATGTCGCATTTCAATGACTGGTGTTGATTCGGTCATATACTCTCTGCTTCTTTCTATATAGGTTGTAAAAATTCCGCGGACAAAAACTGTTCGCGGAATTTTCCTTAAATAATATTATACCATGTTCTCTAAACACGTATGTTGCAATCATTTTACCTATTGATTAGAGCAAATTGAGGTAACTCCCACTTATCACGATTATTTTTCCTTATTCTACAAGCCAACCGTTGCCATCAAGTTATGTGCCATATGAAACATTACTGAATATTGTAACTTTTTGGTCACTAAGCGAACAATCATCAACAATACACCTGCGGTTAAATAAACCGTCCATTGCTCCGGTGTCGATGGCCCATGGACTGCCGCAAAAACAAACGTTGGCCAAATGAACTGTACAACTTTCCCTAAAGGCTTTGCCTCTTCAAATATAATGCCACGAAAGGAAATTTCTTCAATTATTGGCGCAATAATAATAGTATTCAGTTTAAATAATAATGCTACTATCCCACCTTGCTGAAACATACTTTCAATCATTTTTTGATTTAAACTAATATCTTGATTTTGTCCAAATATAGCCGGTATTATCAAATCCATCAGAACTCTTGTTAGGACCAACATGATAATAATAAATCCTATTTTTTTCAGATTAATTCGTTCAAAAATAGCAGTTGTCTTTGATGCTAAGTAACGATAGCCAAAATATGAAACAACACCCCCAAGTATAATTGACAATAACACGAACCACCCGTTAGACTTATCTATAAATACACAGGCCGGAGGTATGTCTAAAATAATATCAATTAATACTGTTACTAAAACTAATTCAATAAGTTGTCCTACCTTTTTCGATATGACAGTTATTGCACGATTAAATATCATTGATTACCCTTTCAATAATTAGTTAAGTTAGTACTACAGACTCAGTTTAGATAGCAGGGGGCATGTGTACCATATTGTCGTCTAATTTATATATGCACATGTTTTGGATGAATCCACAAAATTAAGTCAATGACAAGGCCACCACGGATAAATAACATAATAGTTCCCTTTAGTGTGGCCCTTTATAGCGTTAAAATACTATGTTCGTTTACACTCAAATTGTTAAATATTAAAGTAAAATCCCACATGGTATACGATGAATGCCTATATTTTGGAAGGTTGAAGAATAACCTTATTCTTAAATGCTTATCGACTAATATTACCGAAAAAATCTTGTAATCTAGCATATATTCTGTATTGTCTTAGCCTTAATGAATAAAGTATATACAGCCCTACCAATTTAGTAAAATATGGTGGTTCCAACACCTCTAAAATTTATTTAATCCTTACTTCACTCAATCATATGATCAACATTACTCTACCTACATCAATGCAAATTATATACCAGCAAACATCCCCAATAAAACATAGTCAACATTATTGAATCATGTCCACGCAAGATTTTGCAAAAGAATTATATGAAGATTTACTAGTTTGACAGGATATATCTTAAATTTAAACACAAAAACATGTTTATAGTTAGGATCTCAACTTGCTATGATATTTATCTAAAAACCAAGCTTATTTTTTTCGTTGAGACAAAATTACCACTTGTTTCCAGTAAAGCATCGTTGATGACTTCTAGTATGAGCTCTTGCCACAGTTGTTCCAGCATAAACAACTGTATTCACTGTTTTATGCAGTCCTGAGCCAAAGCCCTCCCAAGAATCATCTGTTGAACCTCCACTAATCATCATTAGCTTTTCCGAGTTCAATACATTACGTTGCGTTTTAAAATCCATTTTTACTTCTCCTTGAATAAAAATATAAAATTTGTAACAAAAATATTACACCAGTAAACTTCATTGCATCGTACCATCCGTAGAAGAAACTTTCTTCTGAGACAAAGTTTAACCCAATACGTGCTAGAAAAACACCAATCATTATGCTTAATCCGTTATACACATAATTCTTTACCACTTACTATTACCTGCTTTTCTCCATCCTGACCGAATTTGATCCAAATGGTTCCACGCATCTTTTGCAACATAAGTTGCTCCACCAGCGATAATTGGAACTACAATTGGCAATAGTGGAAATCCCCCCGAAACTTTTGCTAATTCTTGTTCTGACAACTTTTCCATAAATAGTTATTCTCCTTTCGTAATATATTCATATTATATAAAATAAGTTCCTTAAAAATTGAGACATTTTGTCCATACAACTAGCTTTCCCGTCCAATATCTTTTCATTTAAAAATTAAATTATTTACATTTGTATGCAATACTTTGGATAATTGAATTATTGTATCAATGTCCGGTATTCTCGATCCAGTCTCATATTTTGCTATTGTTGACAAGCTGATGTTCAACTCATCTGCTAAATCTGCTCTTCTGTACCCTAATTCTAATCTCAATCGTCTGAGATTATATGCAATATCTTCTGATTCGCCCCCAATAACTGTGGCTATATCTGCCTCACTCAATCGGCAAAACTCATGGTTCTCGATCATTATGCTCCCCTCCTCTGTAGAATTATAACAAAACCGCTTTATATGAATTTCAATAATTAGCAGTTTAAAAAGTGACATTTTTTAGTGATTATCCAGACATTTTATGATAAAATATTGGATTCATTCCAAATATGTTATATCATGGTATCAAAGAATTATTTTGGAGACTATTATGGAGATTGGTAATAAAATTAAAGCGCTCCGTAAAAAAAACGGACTAACACAACAGCAATTCGCTGAAAAACTATATATTTCATTTCAATCTGTCTCTAATTGGGAACGTCACAAAGGGCACCCTACAACAGAAATGATGCTCTTAATTATTGAAAAGTTTGATTTACCTCTAGATTTTTTTATTATTCCACCGACTAATCCGTGTGAAGACAATGATGAAGGGCTAATTTTACTATCTTTCTTAGCCAATATGCATTCAAACAGAGAAGATAAGCCTAGTCTCAAACAACTAGAAAAAACTTCTGGTATCGCTATCCAGAAAATTAAACAATATTATCCCTCATATGATGATTTATTTTATGCTGTAATCAATCGGATTGACAAAGACGTTAAAATCAAGGTAGAAACAAGCTTGTCAACCAATGATAATCTTATATCAGTTTTTATCAACGACATGGCACCGATGCTCTACGAAAAGAAAGAAGAATTACACCTTTTATATACGCGCCCATACATTAGAAATATTTGGATTACATTTATCAAATCCAAATATTTATCGCTAATTACACGATATAATCCCAAGTTGGCTGCTGACATTCTAACCACAGAATACTTAATTGAAATGCTCACATCGTTTATTTCTGTCTGGATGAGCCAACCTGAACCAGAGCCACTAGTTGATTTTCAGAACCGGATGAAAAAGTATCTGTCCAACTTATAACAAACACAAAAAAAGCAAGACATGTTAGTCTTGCTTTTTTGTATTTGTTTATGAAATTATTGTTTCTGCACTTGTTGCGAATGATAAAAATTAAAGACTACAATAAACAAATTCAAACCAGCCACAGCCAACAAACTCAACATCACACCTTGCAAATGTTGTGCGGCAAAGTGACCAGTGACAATTGGCATAACAAAAAATGCAATGCTACCAAAGAAAAAATAGAGACCGGTCAAACGGCCTGAAAACTTTGGATCTGAGGCTATTAATTGACTCAATCCCAACTGTAGCGCTCCTCCTGCGGCTGAAAAACCAAAAATAAAGCAACCGAAACTAGCACTGATTGTTTCTTGGCTCAAAACGACAATAACTAATCCAACTATTGTCCCTATCGCTGTGATCATTAACAATATCTTTTCGCTGATCCATCCCCGGTTGGTCAATAAAAACAAAGTACCCACGCCCATGAGTGAGCCAATACTGTAAAAAGACATTAGCACATGCGAACTAACCGTTGAAAATGATTGTACAATGTGAAAATATCGCGTGACCCACTGAGTAAAATGAATCATCACCCACATTGCACTGAATCCATAAATCATAAATAATATTTTTGTAATATTCCAATGCCATGTACCCTTATTGGTAGCTCTCTTGCCCCCTTTTGAGGTACGAATAGTGTAAAAACCAGCTGCATTAATTGAGGTCATGATAATTAAGTTTACTACCAGAATAGCCGTGGCAACCCAAAATAACCAACCAAACCAAATATGTTGATTAATCAACATGACTAAAATAATCGGTAATATCCCCTCACCCAATGAAATCATTGCTTTAATCAGTACATTCCCACTGGATTTACCATGATTCATTTCTAATAATGTGGGGTAGGCCACAGAATCTAATGCCGCGTTGGCTAGTCCTGCCAGCGTGGTTATGACAACGGCGAAAAATATATTCTTTGTTAATGGTAAAATAGAAAAAATATTAAATACATGAACATAGCCATCATTAATAATTTTTTCTATCAACGTGATCAGACAATTCTCCCAAAATTGGATAAGCAATTAGCTTTCCAATACCAATTGCTGAAACGACAGCAGTTGTACCAGCAATTGAGGCATTCCACAATTCACTTAATTGTTGCACGGTCTGCGCTAAAATAATTAAAGCAAATCCCTGTACAATATAGGTCAAATAAATAGCAATACGTACACTAATATTATTCCTCTGATCTTTATTTTGCATTAATCGAATCATACTTGATATGTCCCCTTAAATAATTCATGGCATTCGTGTTTATTTTTTATCTGGAAATGATAAATATAAGTTACAATTATAATAATCTAACAATTTTATCATAATTTTCGAACATTTTATATTAACATTAGTGACGTCATTTGTAAACCGTCATCATTATCGTGAAATCATACTTTAAAATAGCTAATCTTAATCAGCTCATCATCCAAAAATATCCGATTTTACAACCCACAGTGTATAATTGAACAAAGGTAATATACCTCTCTATTAAACAACAATCTATTTTGAGAAAGAACCCTACAAAAATAAATATGTCTAGAAAAATCGATTTACCAACTGCAGCTGAAATGCAAAAATTTCATGACAAATCGCAACGCCATACTTTTTGGTCACGCATATCAATGCCACAACGATTGTCATTAGGCTTTTTAACAGTCATTACAGTCGGTGCGCTATTGCTAATGCTGCCCCTTAGTTATCATGGTAATGTGGGTCACACCTTCATGGATGGCTTATTTACAGCAACTTCAGCAGCCTCGGTTACTGGCCTCACAGTTGTCGACACAGCAACCCACTGGACCACCTTTGGTCAAATCGTCATCATGGTTTTGATTGAGATTGGCGCACTAGGATTCATGTCGTTTTCAGTGCTGTTATTTACGGCCACCCGAAAAAAATGGATTTAAGAAGTAAAATGATGGTTCAAGAAGTCTATAACTTGGAAAGCCTCTATGATACACGGGTGGTCTTTGGGTATGTTATTAAACTATCAGTTATTATTCAAAGTATCGGTGCAGTGTTGCTAGCGCCTTTCTTTATAAATGACTTTGGTTGGAAACATGGTATGTTTTATGCTGTATTCCACGCCATTTCAGCATTTGGTAATTCAGGTTTCTCAATTTTACCTCACGGGACAGCTGCTTATAATAATCAACCCTGGATTCTACTAATTATTGCCTTCCTAATTATTGCTGGTTCTCTCGGGTTCTTAGTCTGGCGTGATCTACTCATATATCGGACAACACATCGCCTAACATTACACTCCAAGCTAGCACTTGTTATGACAGGTGTTCTAATTGTAGGTGGTTGGTTGTTGTTTGAATTGACCGAACGTAATATGAACTCTGTTCAAGACATTCAACCTATAAACCGCATTTTCGATACATTATTTATGTCTATTTCATATCGTACCGCGGGATTCGCACAATTTGGTTTCGATTCAATGAGCTCAGCAACCGTGTTATTAACCATGATGTTAATGTATATTGGTGGTACACCAGGATCAACTGCTGGTGGTATCAAAACCACTACGCTTGGTGTGTTGATTTTACAAACACACGCTGCTTTACGTGGGAAAAAGGATGTTGTATTTTCGCATCGTCGCTTATCACACGAAAACATTGTTCGTGCACTGCTATTAGTTTTCGTATCGCTAGCATTCTTAGGCATCTTATCATTTCTATTAATGCTTACTCAAGAGCACACTGCACATTATGGGCTAGAATACATTATTTTTGAGGTGGTCAGTGCTTTTGCTACAACTGGCTTAACTCTTGGCCTGACCCCACATCTAACAACCTTTGGACAACTTATTATCATGCTTGCAATGTTCATTGGTCGTGTCGGAATCTATACCGTCATGTTCTCCATTCTAAATGTACATGATGATAAAGCACCCTTCCGATACCCAGAAGAATCCGTTATCATTGGATAGCGTTTTGCAACCATAGTTAGGAGAAATAAAAATGAGACAAACCTATGCCATTATAGGCCTCGGACGTTTTGGCGGCGCCCTTTTAGAAACATTGGTTGCCAATGGGCAAGATGTTTTAGGCATTGATATTAGTGAAGAACATGTTAATGATTATCGTGATATCGCAACACAAGTTGTCATTGCAGATGCTCAAGAAGATGAAGTGTTACGCAAACTAGACATTGCTAGTTTTGATCATATTGTGATTGCCATTGGTCATAATATGCAAGCCAGCATTCTAGCGACCATCAACGCCAAAGATCTTGGTGCTAAGAATGTTATTGCTAAGGCTGAAAATCGCACCCATCTGCGTGTGCTCACAAAAATAGGCGCAGATGTCGTCGTACAACCTGAACGCGAAATGGGCGAACGAGTGGCACGCAAACTTCTTGCGCCTAATATGTTAAACTTCATTGAACTATCTGATGACTATTCAATGGCAGAGGTTCAAATTGTAAACCCCGCCTTTTATGGTCGATCAATTAGTAACTTGAATATTCGTAAAAAATTTGGATTAAATGTTATTGCTGTTCGCCATGATGGGGATGTTATCGTGGCACCGGATTCAACCTACAAACTACATGAGAAAGACATTGTCTCGGTAGTGGGCCCTAAAGATATGGTAGACGATTTTGACCAACTAACAAACAATAAATAACCATCCACACCAAAACCGCGTCATTCCTCTTCATCAATTTTATTGATTTTATCGAAGACTCTAAATAAGTTTTCCATCTCAGTCAATCGATATTTCTTTGAATGACGATCAAAAATAATCTCAGATTTAATTGGCTCACCGATTTGCAAATCATGCAAAAAAGTTCGGATTTCGGAGATATCGCGTTGGACAGTTTTTCGGCCAATAAAAAACATGTCCTCAATTTCTTCAATTGAGAGCGCTCGATGGCTTATCAATGCTGAATAAAGCCGTAAGATACGTTGTTTGTCATTAAATACCGTTTTATGTGCTGCCATAATTTTCCCCGATCCAAAAACTATTTTTATTGTATCAGATAAAACGTTTGTTCGCCATTAAACGAACATGAAAAATTACTATATATTTATACTTGAAAGGATTTCTAATTATGTCTTTCTTTAACATTTTCAAAAAGAAAAAAACGACAGAAAAAAATATTGACGCAGCAAATGAACCGATTACTTGGAAAAATACGACCAATGCATCTGACTTTTTTGAGGGGTATAATATAGCTATAACTGACCTTGAGTCTAACGGTGAAGTTGCCGCAGCCGAGACCCTCCGCGCTGATAAAACACAACTCCAGCTTGATTTTATTGAACGATTCGAAAAGGAAATACACTCAAAAACTGCTGGCATACAAGACATAGATACCCGCACAAAGATTGTTATTGATGCCATTTCATCCATTCGTAAATATAATTCTGAAATGCCCATCGCTGTTCGCACACGTTTGGCACAGGCCAAGAAAAACTTAATAGGAGAATGATCATGAAAATAGATGTCACACTTGATAACGGTTTTATACCAGATAAGTATGCAAAATATGCACCTGCTAATTATCGTACCAATGATATGCCAACTACTAATTTCCCAGTCGAAATATCCAACACGCCGGCTGGTACCCAATCATTGTCTGTCAGTTTAATCGACTACGATGCCGTTCCTGTATGCGGTTTCCCCTGGATTCACTGGTTAGCGGCAAACCTCCCTGTAACTAATATTCCTGAAAATCTTCGTGCTACCAAACGCGGTACATTTGGTACAAATTCAACTTGGCATGATGTGCAAAAGTTAGGACACCCAGCCAATGCTAGCATAAATCAATCTTATATTGGCCCAATGCCTCCTGATAAGACTCATAACTACACACTAACTGTATTCGCCTTAGATACTAAATTGGACCTGCAGAACGGATTTTTCCTCAATGAATTACGTTCCAAAAGCATGGAACACGTACTTGATATAGCAATTCTTGAATTACCTGCACGAGCTTAACACTTCGTATGAAGTGTTTTTTTATACATTAAATTTAAAATATCCAATTCCGTTTTGCATATTTATTGTATTTAAATGCTTATTGGTTTAATATTTAAAACATCAAACACAAGGAGGACACACCATGACAGACAAAATTATAAAAATTGCTATCGTTGGCATTACAGGATACGGCGGTCTTGAATTATTGCGACTGCTTTACAATCACCCTAATGCTAAGGTTGTGTCCATACATAATACCCAAACAGAAAACACTGACATTAGCGAACAGTTTCCGCATCTAAAATCAATGTATAATTTAACGCCTACGACGTTCGACCCAATGCATATTATGCAAGAAGCGGATCTTGTATTTTTTGCAACATCCAGCGGCGTTTCCAAAGATTTAGCTCAGGACTTTATTCAAGCTAAGTTTCCCGTCATTGATCTATCTGGTGATTTTCGTCTTCCCGCTGATGTTTATAAAAAATGGTACAAAAACGAACCAGCCTCTGACGAAGCGATTCAACAAGCACACTACAGCTTAGCAGATTTTTATGACAATAAAGTAACTTACATTGCCAATCCTGGTTGTTATGCCACGGGCACACTTCTTGCTCTTGCCCCTCTTGCACAAAACCACCTGCTTGATAAAGATAACATCATCATTGATGCTAAAAGCGGATTATCTGGTGCTGGCAAATCCCTGACATTAGCGAGTCATTTTGTTAACGTTAATGAAAACTTCACCATGTATAAGGCCAACCATCATCAACACATTCCTGAAATTACCCAGCAACTGCAACAATGGCAATCCGATATTGCTCATATTCAATTCACCACATCCCTACTACCAATTAATCGCGGCATTTTTGTCAGTGCTTATGTCAAGATAAACGACAACAGCCAGGCCGAAAAAATTCAGGAATTATACACTACAACGTATGCAAATAAGCAATTTGTACGTGTCATGCCCAAAAATCAATTACCAAGCATCAAACAGGTTATCGGTACTAACTTTACTGATATCGGACTAACATACAATCCTGATACCAAATACCTCACCATTGTTAGTGTTCTTGACAATATGATCAAAGGCGCTGCTGGACAAGCTATCCAAAACATGAATCATATGTTTGATCTAGAGGAAAGCACAGGACTTCATTTAATTGCTCAATACGCATAATATTCATTATACTAACGTCTAAAAATATACTTAGGAAAATCCTTATGACAGAATTATTAAATCAAATTACAACACTATCAATAGCTGACATTGCTGCTCCCATAGGATTTCATGCGGATGGCCAACACGTTGGTCTCAAGCACAAATCAAAAGATCTCGGTTGGATTTACAGTGACGTGATAGCTAGTGTGGCCGGCGTTTTTACAACGAATCAAGTGCAGGCCGCTCCAGTTCAACTGGATAAAAAAACGATTCGAAATGGTCAATTGCAAGCCATTATTGTTAATTCTGGAAATGCTAATGCTGTCACCGGTAGCATTGGTGTGTCACATGCGGAATCTATGCAAGAGTTTACTGCACAACAACTAAACATCGATACCAGCCTGGTTGGCGTCGCTTCTACCGGTATTATTGGCAAAGTACTGCCAATCGATAAGATTATCAACGGCATCAAAAAGTTAAAGATTGATGGTGACACAAACGGGTTTGCGCACGCCATTATGACTACTGATACTAAGGAAAAATCAATTACCATTCAATCCACTATTCAGGGCAAAATTGTCACAATGAGCGGTGTGGCAAAAGGTTCGGGCATGTTGCATCCGAATATGGCTACCATGCTTGGATTTATAACGACCGATATTAACATTGATGCTAAACTTTTACAGCAAGCACTTTCAGAAGATGTTGAGACAAGTTTTAATCAAATTACAATCGATGGTGACACATCAACTAATGACACTGTCTTAGTAATGGCAAACGGTTTAGCTGGTCATAAAATGATTGAGAATCATACAGCTGAATATGAGCAATTCAAAGACATGTTACACACCGTAACTACCGCCCTTTCGATTGCTATTGCTAATGATGGTGAAGGCGCCACTAAATTAATTGCTGTTGCTGTAAATCATGCGCAAAGTGCTCTTGATGCGCGAATGGTTGCTAAAAAAATTGTCGGTTCCTCATTAGTAAAAACAGCTATTTTTGGTAAAGATCCTAATTGGGGCCGCATTATCGCTGCTATTGGAGCCAGCAATGTCGATCTTAACCCAAATCTTATTGATATTAGCATTAATAAAATCGCTGTATTAGTAAATGGTGCCCCTGCAGATTTTGATGCCGATACCATGGCAGAAAAACTTGAGGAGCATGACATTCACATTGATGTCGATTTACATGCCGGTACTGAATCCGGTTGTGCTTGGGGTTCAGATTTAACATACGAATATGTAAAAATTAATGCACTTTATACAACGTGAGAATTCATTCTCATCTTGTTCGTTTTATGGGAGATAAAGTCTAATGAAAAAAATAGTCATCAAAATTGGTGGCAACGCCGCCACTCAACTTACACCTGCCTTTTTTGATACTATCAAATTTTGGCAAAAACAACATTATAAAATTGCAATTATTCATGGCGGTGGTGACACTATTTCTGCCTTAATGTCACAACTTAATGAACCTGTTCAGAAGATAAACGGTATTCGTTTTACAACACAAAATGGTATCAACATCACAAAAATGGCACTCCTTGGTCAGGTACAACCTGCGCTACTTGAAGCTTGCCGTGTCAACGGCCTATCTGTAATTGGATTAAATGCTGCAAGTGATCAACTGTTAACTGGTCACACAATTGATCAAGACACATTCGGATACGTTGGCAACATTCACCAAGTGAATACTAAATTAATTCATAACCTTTGGGAAAAAAATCTCATTCCTATTATTGCTCCGATGGCAATTACTAATAGTGGTCAGTGGTTAAATGTTAATGCGGATCACGCAGCGACAGCTCTGGCTAAGTATCTAAAGGCTGACGAATTATATCTATTAACAGATGTTTCTGGTGTGAAAATTAAGGGAAACGTTTTACAAAATCTAACTTCCAAAACGATGGAAGAATTACAAAAAAAACAGATGATTACCGGTGGCATGATTCCAAAAGTAAACAGTGCCTTATTTGCAGCACGTCATGGCGTGCGCGCTGTTCATATTACAAATACAGTCACCCATCCCGGTACTATTGTCACAATTTGAGGTATATCACATGACGCTATTTCCAAACTATCAACGTGCCCCACTAACATTTAAGAAAACTAAAAATGCCACCTGGACTGACCGTAAGAACAATGAGTACACAGACCTATCCAGTGGTATTGGTGTCTATAATGTTGGCGCAAATAATGATGCTGTTGAGTCAGCACTTATTGCTCAAGCTAAAGAAATCTGGCACTTGCCTAATTTATACGAAAATGAATTGCAAGAAACTGTGGCAGCAAAATTAGGTGGTGAAGATTATACCACTTATTTTGCTAATTCAGGAGCGGAAGCTAACGAAGCGGCAATTAAGTTAGCCCGTTTAGTGACTAAGCGGGAAACAATCATTACTTTCAAAAACTCTTTTCATGGTCGTACTTATGGTGCTATGTCAGCAACTGGACAAGATAGCATTCATTATGGATTACCTATGTTAGATGGGTTCCAGTATGCAGAATTTAATGACATTAATAGTTTAAAAGAACTCCTTAATAAAGACGTTGCTGGCGTAATGCTTGAGCTTGTTCAAGGCGAAGGAGGTGTCATTCCTGCGCATCAAGATTTTGTTACAGAACTAATTCAAATAGTTCATGATAATGGGTCTTTAGTCATGATTGATGAAGTACAGACTGGCATGGGACGCACGGGGAAAAAGTTTGCATTTGAAAATTATCATTTTCAACCGGATATTTTTACGAATGCCAAAGCATTGGCTAACGGTGTCCCTGTGGGTGCAATGCTTGCTAAAAACGAATTTGCCAGTTCATTTTCATATAATGCACATGGTTCAACATTTGGTGGGAATCCACTGGCTATGAGTGCTGCTAGTGCAACGCTAGACGAATTATCTTTAATTCTGCCTAATATTTCAGAAAAAATTAATCTTTTTTGGCAGGAATTGGCAGCCTTCAAAGAGTTAAGGAACGTTGTTGAAGTACGTGGCCTTGGTATGATGGCCGGTATTGAATTAAATATACCTGTAAAGCAAGTTGTTGCTGACTTATTGGATGAAAAAATTGTTACTTTGGGTGCGGGGCACAATACGCTTCGTTTGTTACCGCCACTGACAATATCAGAATCACAGCTCACAACAGCACTACAAAAAATTAAGCAGTTACTTTCGCAATAAACTGTTGACAAGATATTCCAACGTTGATATACTTTAATAGTTGATTAATTCAGCTAATTGCTCCATAGTTCAGTGGTAGAATAACGCACTGTTAATGCGCAGGTCCTTGGTTCGAATCCAAGTGGAGCAGTCTGAAAAAAAGCACCAAAATCGATAAGGTTTTGGTGCTTTTTTAGTTACTTTGAAACAGCTAGATTTTTTCATCACTCAAAACGAAACCCCCGCATCCAAAGATACGGGGGAGAGAAGAGAATTATAATTTGAGAGAATAATAATAGATTGAGTGTATCTTTTTTAGGGGGCTTCGCTAATTTGACAAATTAAGTATCATTGTCAATATAATCACTGTACTGCACTAACATTAAACCAGTGTTAAAATAATTATTTTTCTCCGTGCACTAAAAATCAATTAGTGAGGCTGACATGTTATACTGATGGTAACTGGTGCTATCAAAACAACACCGTATAATAAAAGGCTCACGGAGGTAAATAACATGTCCTTGTAGATACATATAAGCTAACCAACGGCATCGAAATTCCCATAATTGGGTTTGGAACTTGGCAAAGTGCAAACGGTACAGAAGCTTATCAGTCTGTACGTTGGGCTCTAGAAGCAGGTTATCGCCACATCGATACAGCGGCTGTATATGGTAATGAAGATTCTGTCGGTCGTGCCATAAAAGATTCTGGTATTCCACGTGATGAATTGTTTGTGACGACTAAACTTTGGAACGATGCGCACACATATGAAAGAGCTATACAAGCGCTTGACACATCCCTCAGCAAGCTTGGCTTAGATTACGTTGATTTATATTTAATCCATTGGCCCAATCCTGCTGTCCTTCAAAAACAAGGAAAGGATGCCTGGATTGATGCAAACGCGGATACTTGGCGTGCTTTGGAAGACGAATATAAAATAGGAAAAACGACAGCCATTGGCGTGTCGAATTTCCAAATTGAACATCTAGAAGCGCTAGCTAAAACACAGACCATAGCACCCATGGTTAATCAAAACTTTTTAAACCCTTCTGATAACCAACAAGAATTAGTTGACTATGATAAAGATCATGGCATGCTTAACGAAGCCTATTCCCCACTAGGTACAGGAAAGCTCGTTGATTTACCACAAGTCGTTAGTCTGAGTGAAAAATACAATAAATCGGTACCGCAAATATTAATTCGTTGGTCCTTGGATAAGGGATTTTTACCTTTACCAAAATCAACACATGAAACATACATTAAAGCAAATGCCGATGTATTCGACTTTGCTCTAACATCAGCAGAAATTGAATCATTAGATTCACTCACTGGCGTGGGTGGATTCCATACTGATGCTTCCTCAGCCGATTTTTAAATAAAAAACACGAACGTAATGTGAGTTCGTGTTTTTTATTATTTACTAATTTTAAACGCTGCGTTTTCTAAAGATTAAATAAGCGATACCGTACATCAACACAATATATATCAAGTATGCTGATATCATTGCTCCTTGTGACATATCCATTATTTGTGCCATTATACTAGGTTTAACTTGTCCAATACTAGCAATACCTAAATATATATTGAATGGATTCCACTTCAAGATTGGTGCTAAATCAATTAATTTTAACGAAATGACAGAGATGATTGGTGTAGCAACAATCATAACTACGCCAAGTCCAATAGCAGCTCCTGAGCTCTTGACCATATTAGTAACCATCAATACTAATGCAGCCACAAATATCATTTGAAGTGCTACATCCATAATCGAAATCATCATGCCCTGCCAACTGTTCCCTATATATCCTAACTTTTGTGAGAAATCATATTTAGGGGCAAATATAGCAGTAGCCAAAACAGTGCCAATAAAAGCTGATAAAAACAATCCAATGTAAACACTAATATTTAATAACAACTTACTGATGAACACTTCACCTCGACTAAAGCGACGTGACAGCAATGGACGAATTGTACCAAAACCGAACTCTTGGGAGATAGACAAAGCAGTAATAATGATTCCTGCCATTTCAACATAAATTAAGGACTGACCAAGGTTAATAATCGATCCAGCTGTTCTTGTTGACTTAAAGATACCAATGATAGCAATGGGAAAAATAAATCCCAAAATCAACCAAATGTATAATCTATTTTGCTTGAATGCTTTGTAATATTCTTGCTTCATTAATGTTAACATGCGTTATTCCCCCTGATTATCAGCCGCTAGCATGCCAAGTAGTGACTTTTCTAGATTGCCAGTTGCAGTATTAAGTGATTGAACTTGTATATTGGCCGCATTGAGTGCTGTGATCACTTGCTGCAAATTTTCTGCCCCACTAATTTGCAACTGACTGTTGTCAATTGTAGCTTGCCAGTTTTTATCTTGTGCTATTTGTAGAGCTAATTCATTATCACTAGTGTCAAATGTCCAACGTGCTTGGTCATGAATAAAGAAAGTTTCTATGGTAGCCGTTTGAATAATTTTACCGTGATTAATGATTACAACATCATCAACTAGTTTTTGCAATTCATCCAATAGATGGCTTGAAATCAAGAAAGCCACCCCTTCTTCAGCCAATGAGCGAATTAATTCACGCAAGTCGTGAACAGATTGTGGGTCAAGTCCGTTCATTGGTTCATCCAAAATAACTAATTTTGGATTTCGGATGAGCGCAATAGCAATACCAAGGCGCTGTTTCATGCCTAATGAAAAGTTTTTCGCCTTGCGTTTTCCAAAATTGTCCCCGTCAATTTGCGTTTTATGCATTAATTCTTTGAAATCAGCGGGATTTTTTGTGTCCATTGCATACAACTTCAAGTGTTCTAGCGCGGTTAAGTTCGGATAAATGGCTGGATATTCAATCAAATTACCAATTTTATCAAGCGCACTATGATTATTAAAGGTCACAGGTTGCCCATCAAACGTGATTTGTCCAGATGAGTAGCTCATTAAACCAGTAATAGCACGCATGGTTGTTGATTTACCAGCGCCATTGGGACCAATCAATCCAACAATGTGACCAGCTTCAACGTTGAAACTGACGTCGTCCATTGCTGCTCTATTACCATACTTTTTATTAACGTTCTTTACTTCCAATAATGCCATGTTTTTCCCCTTTTTATTGAATCAACTATTTTTGCCAAGATAGTTTTGGTTTAAATACGAAGATGAATGTGATTACGCTCAAAACTACTGGTAATACGAATGAGCTTGCTGTCAGTGGACTCTCATTTAGTGACAAGAACAGTGTTGAGATAAACACAAATATAACCACTGGCCACCGCAAAGCCGGTACACGTACTGCGTCGTGTTCACTTTCTATCCCGATAATGCCCACAATATAGTAGCTAGCACCCAGTAAGAGCAGTGCTACGATAAATGTAACTAACGTTGTGAACTCAGCGTTTTGAACTAGTTCTTTCATCCCAAAGTCAATAGATATTGTGTTCACACCCACAGATAGTGATGAGCAAACAACTAATGCAAAAAAACTACCTACGATTTTTTGCCATATTGGTCCAACAATTGTACTAACCAACACCACCACACTAGCCACGTAAAATAATTCCACACCGTCGTTTAAATTGTTACTCGCCACTTTGTGCAAATTATCAGAGCGTATTGTAATGGACATAAATAAGTCAATAGCAGCACCCAATATAATTGGCGCAATAATCATCCACACCACTTTACTGATGAAGAACTGCCTTCTAGAGGCACTTTGCGTACTCAACCAGGTATTCAAGTGTCTTGTTTGATCTGCGTACGTAGCGGCGCCTGCTGCTATGAGCATTATACCCATAAGTACGCCTCCCAACTCGCTGTCACTTCCTATGTTTGTTATTGCTCGCCCATAATATGTATTCACGCCCCCAATAAAACAAGTCACTAGAACACCAAGGATCGCTATTAATATAATTTGATTAGATTTAATCCTGCCATATAACCGTAGTGCTTGTTTCATTGTTCACCCCCTAATTCTTGCTGCCAAGCATATACTTCGTTGGCAAAGCTCGCGCGGAATATGTCTTCACTGCTAATGGGTAGTTCTTCTATGAACTTGAAATCCGATCCAGCTAACTTAATACCAATATCTTCATCAAAATTATCAAACACAATGGTTACAATATGACCAACCTGAGCAATGATCGTCCCATTGTTCCTTAGAAATTCTGGCATCACATCCCCATCGTAAGCCAGTTGATACTTTTTAATGTTTTTATTATTTTCAATCGCAAATGCGCGATCAATTGTACCATCTTTTAGCAATAGAATACGATCAACTAAAGTATCAAGTTCAACCAAATTATGTGACGCAATGAGAACAGTCGTATTGTTTTTTGTAACACGGTCAATAATTAACTGTTTTACCTGATCTCGAACTAATACGTCTAATCCATCAAGCGGTTCATCTAATAAAACATATTGGGCACGGCTAGCGAAGCTGACAATAATCGTGAACAACGCTTTCATCCCTTTTGAGTAATTTTGAACACGTTTATTATTGTTTAGTCCAAATTGATTCAAACGTTCATCGTACCATTCTGAATCAAAATTCACATAAGCGACAGATAAAATTGATTTAATCCGCTTTGGTGTGTAATATGCTAGCCAATTGTCTGGCATATCAATATAAAATAATTGGTCGTGAACTGCAATTGTTTTCATATAATCTTTATTATCTAGACCAATACGACCAAAATCAGCTTGCATCTCCCCAGATATTGTTCTAAATAAAGTTGTTTTCCCCGCACCATTACGCCCAACTAGACCAACAACTTCTCCCTCTTTGAGTTCAAAGCTTGCATTATTTAGAATGGCATGATGGTGTATCTTTTTAGAAATATTTTCTAAAATTAAACTCATGATATTTCTCCATATAATTCTTCAATCCAACTATGTAGCTGCTTGGCATCAATAGATGCACGTTTGGCCTCAATAACAATTTCGGTCATTTTTAAACGTAATTGTGCTAATAATTTATCATCTACAATACCCTCGTTTTCGCGAACAAAAGTACCTTTACCAGTCACCGTTTCAATCACATTTTGCGTTTCAAGAGCCTTATAAGCCTTTGCCACTGTATTTGGATTTAATCCCTCAATTAAAGCCATTTCTCGGACTGATGGTAATTTATCACCAATATGCAATACACCAGACGCAATTTGCGCTTTAATACGCCACATTAACTGCTCATATAATGGTTGACTGCGTTGAATTTGCGCCATCTGTGCACTTCCTTATTAAATTTTGATAGGTTTTTATAAATTGTCCTATCAATAACTGTTCCTTTGTGTGTTTCATTGTTCCCCATGATATCTGTACTACGTGTACTATAATACACAGTACACTTTGTCTTGTCAATCATTTTTATTTATAAAGCATTCAAAATAGTTGTGTTTTTTAGTTTACAGTTGTAAACTAAAAGTATGAATAAATTACTAACAACAAGTGAATGGGAAATAATGCGTGTGATATGGACGTTAGGTGAAGCTACCACCAATCAAATCATTCATATTATGCACAACCAGAAAGATTGGCAGCCATCAACGGTTAAAACGTTGATCAACCGAATACTAAAAAAAGGATTGTTACGTACAGATGGTGCTACACGCAATCGATTATACACACCAACTGTAGGTGAACATGAAACGATGACCCAAACACTACGTGCCACAATCGACGATATGTGTGCCATGTGTATAGGCCACACATTAGTGGATGTACTTGCTGACATGACCTTATCTCAATCAGACATTGTCAAACTACAAGCGTTACTAGCACAAAAAGTGAAAAATGCCCCGGAAAGCATTGCTTGTAACTGTCTACCCGAAAACTGTGAGGATTGTAAATGACTATGAACCATGATCACATGAATATGACAAATAAAAATACATCACATGAGCACCATGACATGTCAAGCATGAACCACGATCATATGGACATGTCCAGTCATGAACACACTTCTCATGCCGGCATGGACAGTATGGATATGTCAGACATGAAACGCCGTTTTTGGTGGGCTTTTTTCTTAATGCTTCCAATCATCATTATCACACCCTTCATGGGTATCCATTTGCCATTTACTTTTACTTTTCCTGGCAGTTCTTGGGTATCTGCGCTATTATCTACCCTCCTCTACTTCATTGGTTCCAAACCTTTTTGGGATGGTGCGCGCGCTGAATTTCGTACTAAAAAGCCCGCTATGATGAGCTTAATTACCGTCGGACTGAATGTTACTTTTTGGTATTCTATTTACGCGGTTCTATCGACGCAACTATTTCATGTTCACGTTATGGATTTCTTTTGGGAATTTGCAACACTAAATGTTATTATGCTTCTAGGTCACCGAATTGAGATGTCTGTGACCATGCAAGCCGGAGATGCGACGGCTAAGTTACGCGAATTAATGCCAAACATTGCTCATGTCAAACATGATGATATGTTGATGGATATGCCTATTGACACACTAAAATCAAACATGATTGTTCGTGTGTTGGCTGGTGAATCTTTCCCTGCTGATGGTACTGTAGTTGAAGGTGTAAGCCAGGTTGATGAATCTTTAATGACTGGTGAAAGTCGACTAGTCGAAAAGAAAATAGGTTCTCAAGTGGTTGGTGGTACCATTAATGGTAATGGTACGCTCGATGTCAAATTAACGACTGTTGGGGATGATTCATTTATTGGCCAGCTAAAAGAAACCTTACTATCTTCTCAAGATAAGAAATCACGCGCTGAAACACTAGCAGACAAAGTCGCAGCATGGTTGTTTTGGGTGGCTCTATTATTTGCTATTGGTTCTCTACTTATTTGGACGCCACTACGCGGACTAGGTTTTGCAGTTAATATTGCCGCAACTGTGTTAGTCATTGCCTGCCCCCATGCTTTGGGTCTAGCAGTACCTTTGGTCATCAATCAAACAAAGGCGATTGCAGCAAAAGAAGGCATATTAATCAAAAATCGTAAAGCACTAGTGGCAGCAAATCATTTAAAGTTTGCTTTGATGGATAAAACTGGTACATTAACAACTGGAAAATTTACTGTACAGCGCTTTAGTGTCTATGACTTTGATCAAAGTAAAGCACTAGGAATTATGAGCGCATTAGACCAGCAATCTACCCACCCACTTGCGCAATCCATTGTTAACTACGCAAAAGAACAACACGCGCCAAAAATACAAGCATCACACGTAGAAAACATTGCCGGTTATGGTGTACGTGGTAAAATAGATGATCAATTATATACACTTGCTTCGGCAAAATATCTCAAACAAAATCATATTACTTTTACGCCACTACAAACGGAAGGCTCAATCTCTTACTTATTGGAAGAGGGACGCGTTATAGCTGCAATAGCACAAGGGGACCATCTCAAAGAATCAGCTCCTGCCTTTATTCGCACCTTATTGAACCAAGGGATCACACCTGTTATGATCACAGGTGACAACGAATTGGCTGCTAAACAGATTGCTGACGAGTTAAAAATAACAGATATCCATTCACAAGTATCCCCTCAAGACAAAATCAATCTGGTTTCAGAGTATCAACAACATGGTACGACAATGATGATTGGTGATGGTATTAATGATGCCCCAGCCTTAGCTCAAGCTAATTTAAGTATTGCCATCGGTGTTGGAACGGAAGTAGCACATGCTTCCGCTGATGCTATATTAATAGCTGATCAGTTATCAAAAATTATTGACTTTATTAATCTAGCTAAGCGTAGCAATACTAAACAAGTGCAAAACCTGTGGTGGGGAGCTAGTTACAACATTATTGCTATTCCTTTAGCTGCCGGTGTGTTGGCATTTGCTGGTATAATGCTAAACCCAATGATTGCCGCATTAATTATGTCACTGTCCACAATCATTGTTGCAATTAATGCATTATTATTAAAGCATTAGTTATACCTTTCCTTAATATTTAACAACCAGTTAATCTAAGAGTGTATAATAGTAGATATTGGTAATTTTACATACATATAAGGAGAAATTTCATGCGTAAGTATATCGCAGAATTCCTTGGAACATTTATGCTAGTGTTCTTTGGAACTGGTAGCGTTGTTTATTCAGCTGCTACAACACAATCGGCCATCACTGTCGGTTTGGCATTCGGTCTTTCATTAGCCGTTGCCATCTATGCCTTTGGTCATATCTCAGGTGGACATTTTAACCCTGCCGTTTCATTGGCAATGGCTATTCAAAAGCGTTTACCATGGGTGACATTTATTGGCTATGTGATTGCACAATTACTTGGTGCTATTGTTGCTTCTGCTGCTGTCTATGGCGGTGTAACAGCTTACCTGAAATCATCAACTGTAACTACTGCTTTGTCTGGTCAATCAATGACCGTAAAACAATTCGTATCCTTAGCTGGTCTTGGACAAACAAACTTCTCTGATGGTTCAGGTTGGTATGCATTTGCATTTGAACTTGTATTAACATTCTTGTTCGTTTTGGTAATCGCAATTGTTACTAAGTTGAATAACGTACCAGCACCATTTATTATCGGTATCTGGTTGGCCGTATTAATTGTTGTTGTATTACCAATTACTGGTGGTGCATTCAACCCAGCACGTGCATTAGCCCCAGCAATTTTTGTTCAAGGTAAAGCACTTACTCATGTATGGGTTTACCTAGTTGCTGACTTACTTGGTGGTGCATTGGCAGCATTTGCCGCTAACTTCCTTGATAAAAAGGAAGAAGTTGCAAGCACACCAAAAGAAGTTAAAGAAACTAAAAAAGCATAATTTCATCTTAGTCAAATAATGATGTCAGATAAAAAGACGAACACTCATTCAAGTGTTCGTCTTTTTGTGTTGCTTATCGTAGCTGTCTTGGAAAATCGCTTGGGAGTGGTCCTGTAATCATTCTTACTCCCTCATCAAACGGCAATGGTATTTTTATGGTTGCTGAATGTAGCAGCATACGGCCATTGTATACTCCACCGTATAGTTCATCCCCAACAATAGGGTGTCCTATACTAGCTAAGTGCACGCGTATCTGATGCATGCGCCCCGTACTTAATTGCACCCGTAGTAATGAACTGCAAAACACCGTATGCATTCGCCACCAATGTGTCATCGCCACTTGGGCTTCTTTCCCGTCAACGGCACGTTTTCGATCATCTCGAGCGTCGATTCCTATCGGTTTTGCGATTGTACCATGATTATCTTGCACGACGCCACTAACCCACGTTACATAAGTTCGTACAATCCGTTTATCTGCTAACATTCTATCTAGAATTGGTACCACGACGGGGTTCTTTGCTACAATTACTAAACCTGAAGTTGCTCGATCTATCCTGTGAACCATATAAGGCTGATCACTGACCTTTCGCTGAATAAACTCACCTGCTAAATAGTTCAACAAAGTATCAGTTTCCGTTGGCGAATGCGGATGCATTTTCATTCCTGCAGGTTTATCAATAACAACCAAGTCTTTATTTTCAAAAATGATATTTACCGACTTCTGATGGTTGGGTAGATAATTTGATTCACTAGTACGAAAGTCATCTGCATCGAAATTAAGCTGCAACTGATCCCCTGTTCGTAATTCATAGTTGGTAGGTACAATAATATTGTTCACACTAAAATGCTTTTTAATTCGCAAAGCGCCGCGAATCCTTTGTGGCACGTACCATTTTATCAATAGTTCCTTAACAGTTTGGCCAGAATTCTGGGATGTTATTATAAAATTATACTGCCACTTTTTCATATATCTAATTCGCTATTTTCATTCAGTTGCCCAACACAGAAATGTGAGTATACATAATAAAAAATGACTGTCTGTTTGACAATCATTTTTTACTATCGACAACGCGATACTTGGCTTTACCATCCTCTAAAAATACGTATAGCAATTGTGTCTCGTCGTCATCAAAGTAACCCATATTTACTGCCACAGTACCTTGAAAGTCTTCTAGGCCCTGAAATGCTTGTTTCATAATATGCTTTGTAATCATTGCACTGTCAATGTGTTCATTAGCATGAATCACTGCTGTACGCAAGGTATCGCCATCATCAATGTGTTGCTTAATAATGCTAACCTTTAAGAATGCACGAAAGCCATATAAGCGGGATTCTTGATCGTCATTACGATCCAGTGCCTTAACGTAACCTTGTTTTTCCCAATAACGCAGTTGTCGGGTAGACACGCCTGTCATCCGCGCAAGATCACCAATGCCGAATTGTAACTTATCGAATGCTGTTTTTTTATGAATGGTGCTGCGATTGTCCATGAATTAGACCTCTAAGTTAATATTATATAGTTGTCAAGTTACTTGTCAACAAATATCTATATAATAATTAAAATAAAGCTTCCCATTGTTTCAAAATGGGTTCGATTTGAAAATCACGAACACGATTTAAGGACTTTTCTGCTAAATCAAGTTGCTGCTGACGACTGTTGATTAGCCGTTGAATCGCTATAGCTGCCCCATCAATGTCACCGTTCTCTATCAAAACCCCAAATTCACCCTCTTTTAATACTTCTGCGGACCCTGTCTGTCTCATAGCGATAATTGGCAAACCAAAACTCATTGCCTCAACTAGGACAAGCGGTAATCCTTCCCAGCGTGATGTTTGCAGAAATAAACTTGAGTTACGATAATGGTCACGCAATTCATTATCTTTCAATGGACCACGATATATTATTTTTTCATGCGCCCCGTACTCATTGATTAATTGCTCAAAGGTTTCCATATCCTCCTGCATCCCACCCCCGGCAATTGCTAATTGCCAATCATCCGGTAATTTAGTGGCCAATTGTACAGCAAAATCAATTCCTTTGTGTTGAATAGCAATACGTGCCGTAAACGATATAATGTGTTTCTCCAATTTAGAAGGGCCTTTAGGTGCAATTGTCAAAGGGTTCCAAATTTTAACCGTACGTTCATTGTATTTTTTAAAGCCACCTAAATCAAAATCAGTTAGTACCACTACCGCATCTAAAACACGTAAGCCAGCTATAAATTCCTCGCGCATCATTGCATAGTATTGATCTCTATAAGTCGTAATGTTGTTATGCATCCACCCAAGCAGTTTTGTATGTGGCAACTTTGGTTTCAAAACAGCTGCAAAACTGGATAGTAGTCCACCTGCTAAAATAACCACATCATAGCGCTGTGCTAAAAGTGAGAAATTTTCAATAGCTTGGGCGTATCTTTTAAATGGATGCGCTTCACTTGTTAGACGTAGCGCGGGTGAAGCAACAACTAAAGGTGCTGACAATCCATAAAACGGTGGTAAATCAGAAAAACTATAATAGGTAACTTCATGGCTTGCTGCCAATGCATTACCGACGACAGTTGTTGCTCGCTTCATTCCCCCGAGTTCAATATTTTCGAGCGCAATTAAAATTTTTGCCATATATTACTCCAAATTTATATTCCCGTCATCACGACAGGTTGATTTCTAAAAAATTATTCGTCGTTACTCCAATCATCCGCATTTCGTGGCAATAATCTGGTTGTATCTGTCGTTTCATCATCAACTTCCGGTGCATCAGTAATATAATCACTCAATGTCGACTTATTACCATTTTGAGCAAACAAACTTGTTGATTTTGTTCCCAATTTTTTATTTTGTTTCTTCAGTCGTTTAATGGTCGCTTCTTTACTGTAGTCAAAACTATTGGCCTTGACTGTCTTGAAGCCTTCAGGTGTATAGAATTTAAGTAAGTTTTTTTGATTTAAGTTATCTGACATGGATAACTTTTTATTTACATATGCTTGAATTTTATCAACCTTGGCCTGCAATGCCTTACCTGGAGTTGTAATCTCTTGCCCTGTCTTAGTATTCCATATTCTTCCCGATAGACTGGCATATTCTGGCGTTATCCAGTCTTTATTTCGAAATACGACAATTTGCTTATGATTTTTACTCAATAAATCCTGCCCGAATTGAATGTAACGTTTCGTACTAATGCCCAATAAATGTTCTATCGTTGGGGCCACATCAATTTCACCACCATAAGTATGGTCAACATAACCGTTTTTCATTCCCGGAATATGAACAATAAATGGTACGCGCTGAAGGTTTGCATTATCTAGATCAGTCCAGTCGTCAGAGTCTTTTCCTAATATTGAAGCTAAATAAGAGGCATCTGTGTTCGAAATACCATAGTGATCACCGTACAAAACAACAGCTGTATTTTTATATAAGCCCGATTTTTTCAGATAAGCAAAAAATTCTTTCACAGATTGATCAAGATAATGATTAGTAATGAAATAATTATCAACTAATTTTGATCCAGTATTGCTCGTTTGGAAATTAGGGTCTTGATCTTGTTTATCTAGAGTAAACGGTGTGTGATTAGTTACTGTTAAATATTTAGCATAGAATGGTTGTTGTAGCCGTTCCAAATAAGGTACTGAATTATGAAATAACAACTTATCCTTCAGACCCCAAGAAGTTGCCTTTTTTCCAGTAATATCGAAATAATCACCTGAAACCCAATTTTGATAACCCATTCGTTTATAAACTGTACTACGATTCCAGAATGAACCCATATTACCATGGAATACTGCACTGGAATAGCCGGCCCGTTGATTCAAAATTGCTGGCATCGCTTGGAAAGTCTGATCATCACCCAATTTAGTAAATAAAGACCCCTGGGGCAAACCAAATGTAGACGTTTCTAACATATTTTCTGCATCTGACGTTTTTCCCTGTCCAACTTGATTGAAAAAATTATCAAAAGCAATGGTTGACTTACTGTGGTAAAGACTATTCAAAAATGGTGTGACTTCCTGCCCGTTTATTTTTCGATCAATCGACATTTGTTGAAAGCTTTCCAGATGAATGACGATTACATTCTTTCCCTTAGCTTTTCCGTAAAATTTAGGATTAATCGCAGCATAGTTTTTCTTAATGTAGTTTTGCACAGCTGTCAATTCTGATGGCGTAGCCGTTTTTCGGATTTGACTAGTTTGATATGTATTGATGGCATCATAAATTGTAAACGGTCCTATACCAAGGTATTTAACCATGTACTCTCGATCGAACTGCCGAACCAGTAATTGTGGGCGATTCAAGTCAGCCAACAATAGATTGGCCATAAAAATAAATACACCGATGGTTAAAATTTTAAATGGTTGTAACCGCATCATTGGACGACTATCAAAATGAATCTTTCGCGCTAAGAATAAGCCAATCAGGATGATAATATCAATCCAGAAAAATACATCATGAATCCCAAACGCAATTGCTCCAGCTGCTTTTCCACCCTGATTAACCGAACTATATCCCAACATTGTATTAACTGACATAAAATCAGAAAACTCACGAAAATAAATCACATTTAAATATAGTAGGCCCGTCATTGCGGCATCAAGTAAAATCAATGCACCATAGTATAATTGCTTGGGCTTAATAAATAACGCAATACTAAAGATAATTATCGTAAACCCGATTGGATTGACTAGCATCAAGAATATCTGCAAAGGGTCGGAGACATGTAACCAATAAAAATCAGCACCATATGCCAAAATTGTTTTTAACGTAAATAATACAACCGTCCACGTAAAAAAACCTGTACGAGTATTCAGCTGTTTAATCCAATTTTTTGGCGCCAAAGTTTCATGCCAAATATTTTTTAAATATTTTTTCATAACTATCATTATACCAACTTTGCAGGGTTTAGGTTTATAATTTCTGCTGAACCAGCGTCTCACTGTTATCCCCATTGCTTTTCTTGCACTTAACTTGCTATAATAATGCTATGAAAATACAGATTAAACATGAACAAGGCCTCGGACCTATCCACGAGGATGCCCTAGCAATACGTAAAGCAGTTTTTATTGTTGAGCAAGGGGTTGACATTAAAGATGAATTGAATGATCAAGCTGCTGAAGAGAATGCTATCCATATCGTTATTTATGTTGATAACAAACTTGCAGCCACTGCTCGTGTATTAGCAGAATCAGATGATACTTGGCACATACAACGTGTCGCTACATTATTTCCTCTTCGTGGACAAGGGTTAGGTAGAAAACTTATGGAATACATTGAAACCCTAGCACCATCTTATGGTATTCAAAATCTTGTCCTTGGTGCTCAAGTTCAGGCCCGGGGATTTTATGAATCACTCGGCTTTGCAGCGATTGGAGCGACTTTCTTTGAAGCTGGAATACAACATATACATATGAAAAAAGAGCTATAATCAATTATTAGCTCTTTTTTTATGCGATAGTATTATTATATATGATCATAAGCTATTTCTATTTTTATTTTGTAGGGCTGCACGTCATCAACTAACTCACTCCGTGTCGCTAAATGACTTGGCCCTCCTATAAGAACTACTGAGGCTATTGCCAAGCGATAATTAGTCAATGCTTGAGCCGTAGGTGTTAGACCAACCATAGAAACATTACCCAATTCTCGAGCTTGTAATTGGTTAATGCCGCCGAATATTTGTAGCGTACCATTATTTTCGCGCATTGCAAAATAAGGTAACAAAGTCCCAGGATGGTTGGCGTAAATTACTCCTTGTTGCGCAATAATTTGTCGTTGTGCTTGTTCACCAAGATGCCCGTAATCATTTGCTATTAGATCAAGTTGTCGCATCTCTAATGCAAGCGTGTCTAGATTGGCTTGTTGCTGCGCGTCACTTACCACTGTGCCTGACATAACATTCTGTCGACTGTATAGTCCATTAGCCGGCATGATAACCGTCTCCGATTCACGTTCACTCTTTTCCTCATGAGGTCCCCTAATAATTTCTCAATCCTAGGTGAAACATCCCACTTACTCGTATGCTTCGTAAAATAATATATTATATTCAAAATGACGAAGTAAAGTAATAGTAAGAATACTGCAGCAATTAATGCACCACGCAACCAACGACCATTCACAAAAAAACGATAGGCTAAATAAAGTAGATACCAAACACCCCCGGCCCCAACAACAGTATATATGCGACCCTTGGTTTTTGAATTTGTCGTAAAATATCCGAGATAATGATTAATTAAATCAAGAACTGTCAGCATTATTGGGTATCCTCCGAACTACTTGTTGTACGTGTTGCATTTGATGAACTTGATGTTGCATTATTATCACTTGACGATGTTGCTGAAGATGATGTACCAGATGATGATGTAGCAGCACTTGAGGTTGTCGTATCTGCGGCCGAAGTTGTAGCAGCCGATGACGTATCCTCAGCTGATGTATCATCCGATGTTGAACTTGACTCGTCATCGCTGCTCGACGTTGAGGAACTACTTGATTTATCATCACTACTAGTCGATTTACTTGTTGTGCTACTTGTTATCATCGAAGTGCTCATGGCACTACTAGCACTTGATGATACTTTCCCACCTTCACTTGTACCAGTTGCAACGTTTACTGCTAAATTTGCAGCACTGATAGCAACAATTAAGGAAACAATAGCTGATGGTGTTAAAAACGGTGGTGTTCGATATTTTTTAGGCATAATTTATTCCCCTGTTATTCTATTTTACCCTTTCTATATCAAATTAGGATAAAGATTTAACCTATAACCAACGAAAACCCGCAATTACTTGCGGGCGAACTATATTTATAAAATATTTTCGGAGATTTTATTTTAGGGAGATTGAGATGGGAGAGAAGTCCGTTGATTCGTTGTTTGATATCAACCAATGTTGATGGGTATAATATAGACATTCAATATTAAATGGAGATTAAACATGTCAAAATATAAAGCTTACTTCATCGACCTAGATGGCACAATATATCAAGGTAACAAAAAGATGCCTTCTGGAAAACGTTTCATTGATCGACTAAAGGCAGCTAATATTCCTTACCTATTTGTAACCAATAATTCAACCAAAAACCCAGAAGACGTGGCTGATAACTTAACCAAAAACCATGATATTGAAACATCGGCCGACCAAGTTTATACTAGCTCAATGGCAACAGCCGATTTTCTTAAAATGATTGCTTCACCTGACAAAAAAAGAGTATATATAATAGGCGAATCTGGTCTACGGGATGCATTAATAAATGCTGATTTTACAATAACTAGTGACGAAAATGCTGATTTTGTTGTTGCCGGACTAGATCGAGCATTCAACTATGAAAAGCTCACTACCGCTACATTAGCAATCCAACAAGGTGCACAGTTTATTGCAACAAATCGTGATACTAATTTACCCAATGAACGTGGCATGTTACCTGGAGCTGGTTCATTAATTTCTGCCATCCAAACTGCAACACAGGTTGAGCCAACTGTGATAGCTAAACCAGAAATACCCATTATGGATGGTGCGTTAAACAAGCTTCATATTAATCAACAAGATGTTGTTATGGTTGGTGATAATTACAATACTGACATTCTTGCCGGCATTAATTCACAAATTGACACATTACTCGTATATTCAGGCGTTTCTACACCTAAGCAAATTTCTCAGATGGTTCAAAAACCAACCCATGAAGTTGAAACTTTAGACAATTGGACAATTTAAAAAATAAAAGCGGTATGTTTCACGTGAAACATACCGCTTTTATTTTTAAGCTAATTCCTCGCTAGGAATGGTTGCTACATTTTTTTGATGCGATCTGGATGATAAAATACCAGATAAAGTATTGCTGAAATCACGGGAATAACAGCTGAAACCAAATACAGTTCACGGAATGTCAACACGGCGTGTAAAGCACCAAGAGCGTATGGTCCGACACCTAACCCCAAGTCCAAGCCGATGAAGTATGTTGATAAAGCAATACCGACACGATGACTCGAAACTAACTTTAAGGAAACCGCTTGACCATTTGACATGAATGTTCCATATCCTAAACCAATGAATGCGCCGGACAATAACAAAGTAAATCCATTATGAGTCAATGCCAAAACAACTAAACCAAGAGCTAAGAAAAAGTAGCTCGGATACATAACGTAATTTTCACCAAAGCGATCAAAAATACGTCCTGACATTGGCCTTGTCAATGTTACAATACCGGCATAGACTACGAAAAAGAATGAACTAATTGAAACCAAGTTCAAAGTTTCCGCATATGAAGCCAAAAATGATAGTACTGACGAATAAGACAAGCCCATCAAAAATCCTACACCAGCAATTAATAATACTTTAAATTCAATGAAACTAGAAACCTTCCAAGACTTCAATTCGGATAAATGTTCTGGTGAAAGCGTCACATTGTTAATTTTAATTGCAAACAATGCAACCATTGAAATTCCAATTAAGATAACCGATAATATCACGATAAATCGAAAACTAGTTGCATTCAATAACAATAAACCAATGAAGGGGCCAATAGCCGCAGCTAAGCTTGTACTCAACCCATAATAATTTATACCCTCTCCTTTGCGTTTCTCAGGAATAAATTCGGTCACAATAGCATTTAGGGCTGTTGAAGTCATTCCGTACGCAAAACCATTAAAGAGACGTACCGCATCTAATATAGCGACTGTTGGTACAAATAAGTAAGCAATTGTTGTAATTAAATATAGAATAGCGCCCCATCGAACAATCTTTTTCCGTCCGATTAGTTCTAACTCTTTTCCAACTATTAGCCGAGCTATTAACGTTCCTATGATATAAATCCCAGAGGCCAATCCCGCTTGCCCAAACGAAGCATGTAGTTGATTGTGTGCAACAACAGCAATTATAACCATCATCAGATAATACACTAAGTACACGATAAAGTTAATAATAGTAATTGTTAAAAAGCCTTTATTAAATAATTTTTCTTCCATTTTCCCAATCTCAAATTCTATTTAGCAACTCTAACAATAGCAAAGTAGCTATGTAGGTGCAAACTTGAAATCAGATTTTAAAACATGCATATCGCGTTCCTTCAATCATTTTAACACTGCGCGCGTTTGCATGAAAATAATGTAAGCGTTAAGCCGTTGATATTAGATTACCACGATTTCACAAAGGTTGCAAAATTTTTTTAATTCACTTATATACTTGTCAAATAAGTTGACAAATAAGCTTTTAATATTATTAAATTGCTTGTTTCCTCTTGTGAAATTTATTTTCTTTCAGTAATTTACAGTAATTATTTCTTAGTTTTTTCTATATGAAGAAAACAATACAAAGGTTTTACACAACAAAAAAGGAGAGGTAATCCTCTCCTACTTCTTAATGGGCCATCCAGGACTCGAACCTGGGACCTCTGCGTTATCAACACAGCGCTCTAACCAACTGAGCTAATGGCCCGTATTCCCCTTGCCTACTCTTACATAGACAAAAGCGAATGACGGGAATCGAACCCGCATAGCCAGCTTGGAAGGCTGGAATTCTACCATTGAACTACATTCGCAAGCTTTTCTTCGGGATCCTCTCCCTATGGCGCTGGACGGAATCGAACCGCCGACACATGCAGCTTCAATGCATTGCTCTACCAACTGAGCTACAGAGCCATCTCATTGTTCCCAATGAACGGTCACAGCGGGGCTCGAACCCGCGATCTCCTGCGTGACAGGCAGGCGTCCTAACCAGCTAGACCATGCGACCAATTGCGGGAGCAGGATTTGAACCTACGACCTTCGGGTTATGGGCCCGACGAGCTACCAGACTGCTCCATCCCGCGATTATATTATGACACCTTCTTCAAATGCCTAAGGAGAATGTGGGATTCGAACCCACGCGCCGGTTTCCCGACCTGACGGTTTTCAAGACCGTTCCCTTCAGCCAGACTTGGGTAATTCTCCATTATCTTTCTTA
>NZ_JABFNJ010000001.1:1557500-1810000 GCF_013414845.1 Leuconostoc sp. DB-1 | reverse complement strand
ATTAAACCACATGCTCCACCGCTTGTGCGGGTCCCCGTCAATTCCTTTGAGTTTCAACCTTGCGGTCGTACTCCCCAGGCGGAACACTTAATGCGTTAGCTTCGGCACTAAGAGGCGGAAACCTCCTAACACCTAGTGTTCATCGTTTACGGTGTGGACTACCAGGGTATCTAATCCTGTTTGCTACCCACACTTTCGAGCCTCAACGTCAGTTGCAGTCCAGTAAGCCGCCTTCGCCACTGGTGTTCTTCCATATATCTACGCATTCCACCGCTACACATGGAGTTCCACTTACCTCTACCGCACTCAAGTTAACCAGTTTCCAATGCCATTCCGGAGTTGAGCTCCGGGCTTTCACATCAGACTTAATAAACCGTCTGCGCTCGCTTTACGCCCAATAAATCCGGATAACGCTCGGGACATACGTATTACCGCGGCTGCTGGCACGTATTTAGCCGTCCCTTTCTGGTATGGTACCGTCAAACTAAAATCATTTCCTATTCTAGCTGTTCTTCCCATACAACAGTGCTTTACGACCCGAAAGCCTTCATCACACACGCGGCGTTGCTCCATCAGGCTTTCGCCCATTGTGGAAGATTCCCTACTGCAGCCTCCCGTAGGAGTTTGGGCCGTGTCTCAGTCCCAATGTGGCCGATCAGTCTCTCAACTCGGCTATGCATCATTGTCTTGGTAGGCCTTTACCCCACCAACTAACTAATGCACCGCGGATCCATCTCTAGGTGACGCCGAAGCGCCTTTTAACTTTGTGTCATGCGACACTAAGTTTTATTCGGTATTAGCATCTGTTTCCAAATGTTATCCCCAGCCTTGAGGCAGGTTGTCCACGTGTTACTCACCCGTTCGCCACTCACTTGAAAGGTGCAAGCACCTTTCGCTGTGCGTTCGACTTGCATGTATTAGGCACGCCGCCAGCGTTCATCCTGAGCCAGGATCAAACTCTCAATTTGAAAATTTGAAGATTGCTCTTCGATTAAACTGACTATATTTCGCTATATCTCTATAACGTAATCCGTTTATTGTTTGTTACGAATTGACTTCGCAAATTTGTTTTTGTTACTTTACGTAACAGCTACAGATTCGTTTGTTCAAAGTTTTGTTCAGTTTTCAATGTGCTACTCGTTGTCGCTGAGACAACTATATTATCTTACCACGCTCATTTCGCTTTGTCAACTACTTCTTTTAAGAAGTTTTCGTCGACCTCACTGCTCTTACGCTCTCGCTCCCCCTTGCCTCGCAACGCTTTGCGTCGCTTCGCTCCGTCGGAACATATACTAATATACCAACTTTATTCCCCCTCGTCAACTACTTTTTTTACTTGTTTTTTTACTTGTCCTTTTTCTTATTTCGCAAACTATTAATCGTATCTGTATTGTTTATTTCCAGTAACAAGTCAATAACGTTCGTTTTTTATGAAAATAAAAAAATAAGCTGTCTCCAGCTTACTTTGAAAATATAGGTAACTTACTAATTCGTTTTGCAGCTTCAGCTAAACGTTCTTCACCAATTGTTAATCCGACACGTATATAACCTTGCCCACCCTTACCAAATCCAGATGCATCAGCTACAGCAACATCAGCCTCTTCTAATAGTAAATCTGCAAACTCACTCGACGTATAGCCTTTAGGTACAGGCATCAACACATAAAAGGCTCCCTGCGGAACGTAAGGTTCCCAACCAAATTCTCGAACTGCATTAATAAATACATCACGACGACGTTGATATAGATTGGTCAGATCTGTAACAGCTTTTTCACGCGCTGCTCTATTTGTTAAGGCCTCAATTGCTGCATCTTGAACCGCTGGGAATAATGAAACGAATAAATGATCTTGAATTAGATTAAGCGCTTCAATCATCTCTGCATTTCCAACAGCAAATCCTACTCGCCACCCCGCCATATTGAACGTTTTTGAGAAAGTATACGTTTCAATTCCAACACTTTTTGAATTTTCTGTTTGTAGAAATGATAGTGGCTTATGGCCATCATAGCCGATTGCCCCATAGGCAAAATCAGATACAATACCAACCTGATTTTCTTCTGCAAAACGAACAGTTTGTTGGTAAAATTCTGAAGTTGCAATTGCGCCAGTTGGATTGTTAGGATAGTTTAAATATAAAAACTTAGCTGCTTCAGCTACTGAGTTTGGAATCGCTTCATAATCAACCAAAAAATTATTTTCTTGCTTTAAAGGTACTGCTTCATAATTTACGCGCCCCAATGCTGCGGCAGATAAATAATCAGGGTACCCAGGATCTGGTAATAATAATGTTTCCCCAGGATTCATTAATGCCCACGGCAGCTCAACCAAACCAATTTTCGAGCCGGCTAATATAGCTACTTCTGTTTCTGGGTCGATTGACACGCCATACTCATCAGCATAAAATTCTGCAATGGCTTTCTTAAAACGTTCTTCACCGCGAAATAATGAATATTTGTGATCAGCCGGATTTTCTGCAGCCGCTTGTAAAGATTTAACAATATACTCAGGGGTAGGTTGATCAGGGTTCCCTTGCCCCAAATTAATCACATCTTTGCCGGCAGCAATTTTCGCATTCACTTTGGCAACAAGTGTTGCAAAAAATTGTTTAGGTAGTGTTTTAAGTAAGTCGGATTCTTCAAAATGCATACGTTATTCACCTTATCTGTAAAGTTCTGGACGACGATCGCTAAACACTGGGATTTCTCCTCGAATAGCTTTTTCATCATTAATATTAATTTCTGCTACTAATAATTCCACTTTGTCATCGCTTGCTTGTTGGACAATATTTCCTAGTGGGTCAATAATTAATGAACGACCACCAAATGTATTGTCGTTATCTCGACCTACACGATTCGCAGCGACCACAAATGTTTGATTTTCAATAGCTCGTGCTTGCAGCAAAAGTTGCCATTGTTTTATTCGTTGAATTGGCCATTCGGCAACGATATACAAAATTTCTTGTGGCCCTTGACTCATCATGGTACGTAACCACTCTGGAAAGCGAATATCATAGCAAATGGCACCGGCAGATGGTACATCCGCCAAATTAAAAAGATTTGTTTTATTGCCCGCTGACATGAATTTCTCTTCATTCATTAGTCCAAATAAATGTAACTTATTGTATTCACTAACTTGTTCGCCTTTGTCATTGAAAACAAACATCGTGTTGTAAAATTTGTTCTCTGCTTGGGCTGTTGCCACAGAACCACCAACAATGTTGAGATGATATTTTTTAGCGAGATCACGCAACAAATTAACGCTTCTTTGTCCTTGAGGATCCGCTACGGTCTCCAAATTAAGGAGATCATACCCCGTATTCCACATTTCAGGATAAACTAAAATATCAGCCTCGACTGCTGCAGCCTTCTGAGCATACTCGATTACTGTTTGCTCATTAATGGCTGGTTTCCCCAGTGCTATATCAATTTGTGCAATCGCAATTTTTAAGGTCATCGTGTTAAACCTCCGTTATTTATGGGAACTTTGGGAATTGATCAAAATCAGGATCGCGCTTTTCTTTGAATGAATCACGACCTTCTTTAGCCTCGTCTGATGTATAGTACAGCATAGTGGCATCCCCAGCAAATTGCTGTAAGCCTGCAAGTCCATCTGTATCGGCATTCATCGCCGCTTTAATGAAGCGGAGAGCAGTTGGCGACTTAGTTAATAGTTCATCAGCCCATTCAATTGTGGCGTCTTCTACTTCATTTAATGGGACCACTTTATTAATCCAATTCATTTGATAGGCTTCCTCAGCGGTATAGAAATGATTCAAGAACCATACCTCTTTGGCACGCTTATGCCCTATTACTCGAGCTAAATAGCCTGAACCATATCCAGCATCAAACGAGCCTACCATTGGTCCTGTTTGACCAAATTTAGCATTGTCAGCAGCAACAGTCAGATCAGCAACCAATTGCAATACGTTTCCACCGCCAACAGACCAACCCTTGACCATAGCAATAATCGGCTTAGGAATAATACGCATTAGTCGTTGCAAGTCCAAAACATTTAAACGAGGAATGCCATCAGAACCAACATACCCACCATTACCACGTACTTTTTGGTTCCCACCTGAGGAGAAAGCTTTATCTCCAGCACCAGTTAAAATAATCACACCAATTTGAGCGTTATCTCGTGCAATTGTAAAAGCATCTATCATTTCAGATACCATCCCCGGTGTAAAAGCATTGTGTGTTGCGACGTCATTCATCGTAATTTTAGCAATTTTTCCAGGATTTTTGCCATCACTATTTTTTTCAAAAAGAATCTCGTCGTACTTCTTAATAGCGCTCCAAGTTGTCATTTGTTATACTCCATTCAGAAAGGAAATTAGTTATTATGAATATTATAGAACTTTTAGAATTAAAAACCACCATATTGTCTGCTGATAAAACAGTTGTTGAGTTAGCTGTCACTGATAAAATTATGCAACCTTATGGCATTGTTCATGGTGGTATTAACGCCTTATTAGCTGAAACAGCAGCTTCATTAGGTGCAAAAGAAGCTTTATCTGATAATCAATTTCCTGTTGGTGTCGATATCCAAACACACCATTTAAAACCAGTAAGCAAAGGAATTTTGATTGCCACTGCAACCCCAGTTAATATTGGTCATTCACTTCAAGTATGGCATGTTAAAATTACAGAAAATATTACTAACCAATTAACGAGTATAGCTACTGTTACCTTAAAAAACCAACAGAAAAAGAGCTAAACAAGTAAATGTTTGGCTCTTTTTTGTTGGTTATAAATAACTTATCATTTGTTTTTTTGACCAAAAAGCTTAGAGAATGCGCCAGGTTTTGGATGTGCTGCCTCATACAACAATTGCTGCTCATATTCTTCAGGCGTTGGCGTCTCATATGTCAGTGTTTCTAATCGCTCATATTTTGGATGTGAAATGATTAGATCAAGTTGAGTGTTGGGCATTATCGAACTAGTAAGATAGCTGACGCCATCAACGCTACGTTCAATTGTCCATTCTGACTTTCCAGGGGACAATAAAATATCTTCGCTAATTATGGCCACGCTCTTTTTAATTTGTTGCTGATAATAGAGGGCAGCGTAACTAGATATTGGTCCATAACCAACAAACTCAAGACTGTGCGCCTTAGCCTGTTTTCGTGCAGTTTTAATGGCTGATATTAGTTCTAACTGACGATAATAACCTGCTTTTAGTGTGCCACTTGCAACAAATAATACGGCTTGTTGCGTTGTTTTTATTTTTTTCGTGACATAGTCAGTTACCGCTTCTTCTGGCTCTGAAAAAATAACCCGTAATACTTTACTCGTCACTTTCTCTGGCTGGTGCAAATAATTATATAATTGTGGCGCTATTTCTTGGTCGTCTTCTCGCAAAATACCAGCCCTTTTTATGCGAATATCGAAATTATGAAATGTAAAATGTCCGCTTCCTGCAGAAACTAAATCAATAACATAGAAAGCATATTCATCTGGTGTATTGATCAACAGTCTTTCAGTATTTTCACTGAAAGTAGCAATTGGCTGGTATTGCTGATCAAAAAAAGTCACCACCAAATAGGCAAACATCCGGTCACTGGCATCAATATGACGCTCTATCACATATGTCTCACCGTGTGACAGCTGGGGCAAGTCTGCCTTCACCACCGGTTGACCACTCATTCTGTTGTATGTAGAATGCCATCTCGCAACAACCTCTCCACTTGGTAAAAAATAATTTTCATAATACACTTCATTCAACGACCTGAAGTCAACTGTTGCCCCTTGAAGTCCCAGCAGTTCAGTATTGGGTGTCCAATAAATTTGATATTGCATTATTCACCCTCCGCTCGCATAGTGTTTTGTAATACATTTAAATTAGTCATCATGAAGTCAACCATTTCATCAAGTTTCTCCGTATGTTGCCCTTCTTCACTTTCATGCTTTACTGGGACATTATGCTTGGCAAAGAAATCTAATAATTGACCTAAGCTCTGACCATCATATTCATCTTGAGACATCGAAAATAAAGCCACTTTGATATTTGTCCAGTTCGTATTCTCAATGTGTTCCCATAACTTTTCATTCATGGCTACGTTATCATCAGGCCTAACATAGCCACTCAAATAACGTCGTACATCTAAACGCCAACCATAATCAAAGCCACGTGAAATAGTTGATCCAGCAGTGAATGTGCCCAAATTAACAATTGGTTTTGCAATGACAACAGCAGCGGGGTTAAGATCAGCAGCGTAGTACAAAGCAGGGTAACTACCCATAGAAGCACCCATCAAAATAAGATCTTCGGCACGTAGTCCTAATGTTTTCATTTTTTGCTTAATTATTCTAATGATGGTCGCTTCATATTCTGCTGTTCCAATATCAAATGCGCCACCCTGTACACGCGCATCTGTAAACAATAAATATGGTGTTCCTAGACGATTTAACGCTTCTTGCATTTCAAACCCATCAACATGAAGCCTCGTATCCGCAAAACTGACAATCAGTGGTTTTTGACGATCTCCGGGATTAAAGTAACTTAACACTTCTTCATTTTCTTTGGTAAGCTGCCACGTTCCACCTGGTAGCAAATGTCCCAACCCATGTCGAGAGGCTCTTTGGTGAATGACGTAAAAATCAAGGGTTCCCTGACCTTTACCCAAAACCAAGATTTCATAATTTTCGTAATCTTCAGGGGCGCTACAGTTGTCAATTGGCGCAATGATTGATCAGCTATCAACTGTTGAGTCAATACTTCACCATTTTTATAGAACACAAATAGCAAGGCCGGTTCGGCTTTCTCTGTATGATTGTATTCCAACCATACCTCGTTTGCTCGACCACTTTGAAAATCGCTTGTACCAGCCTTTAGTGTTCCTAATTGTTGCCAATTTTCTCCAAATTCACCTTCAAATTGCGTTGAAAAATCTCCTTGTCGTTGCAAATGAATTCCTTCAGGCACATAAGGAATAAATTGTTCGGCGCTAAAGCGTGTCGAAAAACCATATTGGCTGGTATCCATATCAGTAACTATTCTTTTTTCAACATTTTCTGGTGTATTTTCTTCAATACGAAAAGCGCGTCGCTCATCAAGAATTTTTTGAAAATCAGACGCTACTTCATGAGCAAAGTAAACCACTCGTAATGCAGGCCATTCATTAATTTGACTGGATAGCAGCGTGCTTTCAAGATGATCATCTGTGAGCAACACATAGGTTTGTTCTAATACGTACGGATCCCTTTGCATGGCTAAAAAAGTAGGTAGGTCCAGTACTGATGTATGGTGCCAATCGAGCTTATCAGTAATATATGGTGCCCAGTTTTCTGCGCCAATTTGTAAAATTGATATTGTCATTTTTCACCTGTCATTGCATCAAATTATTTAGTTATTCATCTTACTTTTGATTTTGTTGAATACTTGCTGCCATTTAATCCATAGCATTTCACTAGTATATTCCGCTTGTATGTCTGCGGATACTTCTTGTGCTATTTCAAAATGCTTTTTATTATCCAAAAAGAAACTTATTGCTTTGTCTAACTCTGCAAAGTCTGCCAATACTTTACCATTTTTATCAGGCTCAAGGTAGACTGTTTCCGTGCTGTTAATTTGTGGTATAGAAAAATTAATTGCCACGGTTTGTAAGAATTGATTTGGTTCATTATCCAAATCAATTAGGATTTGCGTGTGTTTCATATAACGCACAAGTTGTTCTTCATTTTGAGTCTCCAAGAAATGAAAACGTGATTTAAAGGCCATTTGACTGTCCTGATCTACCAAGCCATGCTCATTTTTAGCTTTTAAACTCGCTTCATGAATTTGTTTTTGCATTGCTGAAGTTTTATCAGAAGTTTCAAATACAACTGTCGTCGTGTCATATTCATTAATAATATTAATTAATGCAGCAATAACTATCGTTTGTTGTGCAACAGATAAATTATGTGCTGAAATAAATAGACTTACCAGTGGACTCTGGAGATGTTCGTTTTCCACCATATCTGTTGCGTATGGTGGAACGATAGCAACTTCCTTTGTTTCACCATCAAATGCTATTACTTGTTGTTGATGCCGCTCATTGTCCGTAACAATAAAATCGCTAATTTTTCCCAATTCCTTGCCTACTTCAACAAAATTATTTTGTACGCTGACAATTATTGGTTGTTTGATAGCAATATCCTCAAGTATTTCACCAGTAGTTACGCTTGGAGAAATAATTATATTTTCATCATCGGGTATTTTATTCAAGTAATAACTTACGAGTTCATGAATCAATACCGTCATATTAGAAAATTGTGTCTGCTCTGTCCACAACTGTTGCGTTGTTACAAGACCAGTCAGTTCATCCTCTTGCAACGCAATATCACCACTAGGGGTCAAGTAGTCTGTTCGAACTTGATTACCCTCATCAAATACGATAACTTTTGATACAAATCCTCGATCATCAATGATTAATTGTTGTGTCATCATATCGTCAGCAAACAAGTCAATATGGTCAAATGATAATTGATTACTCCAAATTGTCGCGTAGTGCTGGCCAGAAACGTTGACTAGAATTCGATCGGTCAACGTCATAAACTCTGCATAATCCGGCCAAGTAAAGTCATTTAATGCCACAGGTCGTGGCGCTGACAAGTCAATATGTTGTAATACATCAAACGCTGACCAAACGGTAGCTTTATCAATATTTTTGTTTGACAATATACCACGCAATTTGGGTAGATAATCACACAAGATGAAGGCAACTTCTTGTCCTTGTTCTAAAAATAATTGTGCTTGATGGATGCTGTCATTAAATTGTGGTATCTCTACGCCAAGTTCGCTCCAGTTTGGCATAATGTGAATTCTCATCGAAAGTACCTCATATGTACGGAGATCAATTCTCCTGATTTTAGACTAAATCATATTTAACTCATTGCAAGTTCAAATCTTGCCACTGCTTATAAACACTATCTTTGGTAAATAATTGTGCTTGTTGGGACGCTAATATGCTAGCCTCTTGCCATTGCTTATCATCTTGAAATAGCGAAACTATTCTGTTTGCAGCCTGATCATAATTACCAATTGGTACAAGTTGTTCATTTGACATGTATGTATTTGGTCCATAATTAACATTATACGCGATTACAGGAAGTCCATGCGACATCGCTTCAATATTTTGCATACCGTTCCCTTCAGTTGGTACGGTTGATAGCAATACTTGCGCTCCTTCTATTACATCATCCAACATTTTACCAACAACATAGTTACCAAATGTAACAGTATTTTTTAACCCTAGTTGTTCAATTAATAAATCTAACTCATTTAATAGCTGCCGATCAGTACTGTACCCCCGAAATTCTAGCGTCGCATCTGCTACACTAGCTTGCACGCTTTTTAGGATATACAGCGCATCTTGTGGTTGTTTTTCTTTAGCAATTCGGCCCAATACTAAAATTTTATGTGATTTACAATTGGCCAATAAATTTGTTTTATTTTCTTTGACAATCGTGTCTGGTGCAGCCAACACGGGTAGCGTTGTTAATGGCTGCATATCTTGCTGTTGTTGTTTCGTGGACACAATAATACCGGTAAAATCTAGTGCCCCGCGCATCAATTCAACTAATGTTGTCAACAATTGTCCCTTCAAATTTGTATGTGAACTATGCAAATAAAAATATTTTCCTTTTGTACTTTTTATTCCCGGTATGGTATTCAACATACTAGCTCTTTCTAAAATTATAGTCCCAGGATTTTGTTTCAGTTGCTCGTTCATAAAAAAGGTAAATAATTCATTTTCTGTATTAAACCGGTAATTTGCACCACAATAATTAATCAACTTATACATCGTTGGCATCAAATGCCCTTGGACATTCATATGTGTGATCTCTAAAACAACTTTCCCAACAGGAGTATAGAATTTTTGCAGACTAACTTCACCATTTGGATGAAAATAAGCGGTTGACGACTTAAAACCACGATAGTCCCATTCGTCACGTGCAACAATATGATCAAAGCGATCAAAGTATTCAACATTACCCATTAGCGCAACTGTCGCCGGCATGACATTTACCTTAGCAACAGTGCGTCCCTCATTTAGGATCAATGATTGGTCGGGATTAGGACTTTCAATGACGTATCTTTTTTTAGGAATTGTGACAGATTCGCGTAAATTTTGTTTGACTCGGCTAACCCGCGTCGCCTCTTGGAAAAAATCATACATATTCAAAACTTGATGGTCATTTAACCCAAGGGTTTTAATTGTCCGATGGAATACTGGTGTATAATTCCGTGTAACAAATAACGTTAAATTGCCAAATGAATTATACATCGATGTGCGAGCAGCCTGAGAAAATTCAGTACCGGAGTTAAATTCAAATGCATTCTCCGAAATGAAATAATTCATGATTCACTCTCCTCATCCGCACCCTTTAGATCATTAATCGTCATATGAAAATAATTAGCTTGTTTGACTGGCCACATTTTTTTGCATCGACCAAAAGTAAACACCATTGTGCCCACACCGTGTCAGAACTATATCGATAAGACATTTCATAGGATGTGTCGCTGAGTTGTTGCATGAGACGTGGCTCTTTGAAGATGTGAATTAACGCTTCACCCATAGATTTGTAATCATTTAGAGGCACGATGTAACCATTTTTTCCCTCATTAATAATTGCATTTGGACCATAGTTGACATCGTAAGTTACCCCAATGTCTCCCTGTGCCAACGCTTCCATCAGCGATAAATTAAACCCTTCCATACTTGAAGTAACACCAAAAACTTGCGCGTCTTGTTCGACCAATGCAACCTGATTAGTATAATCATGCAATGTCACAATGTTTTCTAAATTATTTTCTCTAATGGCTGACTCAATCAAACGTTCAGCAAGAAAATTATTGGTTGGATCCTTGTACCCATATAAATCAAGCGTTATTTGTGGCACTTGCTGGCGCGCATACGCAACCGCTTTTACTAATTGGTCAAGTTGTTTTTCTGGTGCTTTACGTGCCAATGCCACGACTTTACCAAATGTTCGCTCTGCCATAGGCACACGTTGCTGTTGTAACTGTTTCATTGGTATAACGCCAACTGGAATTGTAAATAGTTTCGTGATTGGTTTGAATCGACTGCGAATATCATTTGTTTGCCTTTCCGTAGCGCTAACCACAGCATCATAGACGTTAATATTAAACAAACTATACTCATAATTATTATTTAATATGCCCTTTTCAGGATGACTCGCGTCACTAGCATGAGAATTATGCAAAAAAAGTACATTGTACGATGGTTTATCCAAATAACGCAATACAGTTTGAGCTAAATGTGCACGATCTAATATAAAAATATTTGGTTCATTTTTTGACCAGTACTCATCATTAAGCAAATTTAAAAAGTGCAAGGTTACTTGCTCAAGTGTATCAAAAATATGGATTTCGCCTACCCTACTCATCAACCGCCAACAAACTTTTTCAACAGATCCATCACTATTAATTTTGTTAAATGCTTCTAAAACCGTTCTCCCTTCGGGACTTTGCCATGTTTCGGAACCAATTTTATTATCAGGTGTGTACCATTGAGATAGAGAAACAAAGCCTCGAGAATCATACATATTAACACAATATAAATTACCAAAACCATCAAATAACTCAGTAGAGGCTACTTGCTTTTGATCAGTCCGATAATTAACACGAGCAATAAGCTGTTGATTTATATCGTAAATAAGATAACGATTTTTTTTAATCTCTTCAACTCTATGCGTGTTAGCCACACCAAAATCCAGATCATTAACTGTTATCGTCTGATCAAATACCTCGGTTGCTTCTTGAAAATAATCAAACATGTTAATCACCTCGAAGGATTGTAAGCTGGTTGCTTTCATGTTTTCATGCAAAAGAGGATCCCATTCGCGAAGCACAATTTTAAACTGTTCTCCGTGTGCTCGAAAAAGATCGGCGCGTTTTAATTGCGCATGCTCAATTCCTGATTTCTGTGGTTGCATAGTTGCATTTAAGAAAAAAATCATTCTATAAATAATGACCTAACACATGGAAACAGTCAGCAGAATGCTCACATATGCTGTCACAAATTCCTTTCCGAATTAAGAAAATATAATTCTCACCCTAATTATATCCAATTTTAAAACTCATGGATTAATTAGCAATTAAACCGACAATGCTATGAATTCAAAATAAGCTTTTCGAAAATTTATTTCGTATTATACGATTAGCAAAGTATTTGTAATTTATTTACATAATCCTCTATTATTATACAAACGAAAGACTTTCAAAATGAACCCTACTCTGAATTTATCAATTACGATACCTATCAATATGTTCTTAGATTCTATCTGGTTAGTTGAATTAACACTTATTTTTTTACTAATTATCATGATCTACCCTCTCTGCAGGTATTTTCAGCAATTACGCACACAACACGAATATGAAAGTCGCGCCACACAGACATATGTTACGAAACTGGAGCAAATTTGTTCGTCCTACAGACATTTTCAACATGACTATAAAAATATACTTGCCAGTTTAGCTCTAGCGATTGATACCAAAAATTTATGTGAAATAGAAGTAGTCTATCATTCTTTCTTATCAGAAAGTACTAGTGCTTTACCTCTTTCACCAACTTTAAATCTTCAATTGATCACCGATTTAAACCTACGTAGTTTACTCGTTGTCAAAAATCAATATGCTATTGATAGTGGTCTATTTTTTAAAGTCGATATTGCAGAAAAGTTCAATATGACTGTGACGCTAGATCTTTATCGAACTATTGGTATTTTGCTTGATAATGCCATTGAGGGAGCCATAAACAGCATCGAAAGGAAGGTCATTTTATCTATTTTGTCAGATAACGATTATCATATTGTCAGTATTACAAATACCATTAATCAGAATGTGGCCCTTTCAAACATGAACAAAAATGGTTTCTCAACGAAACCGGGTCACTCTGGTATTGGATTAACCTTTGTAGAACAGTACATGGCGCGGATGCCTACGATTTCGATGCATGCTACTTTGATGAATCGGAATTTTACGCAGACGCTTACTATCGGAGAACTTCACAATGATTTATCTGCTAGAAGACGACATTACACAACAAAAGCGTATTAAACAGTATATACAACATATTCACACGTTCACTTCGCCTGCCAATTTATTATCTGCAGTGCTAAAAGATAAAACCCCGAAGATTATTTTATTGGATCTTGAAATTAAAGACGTCATTTATGCAGGTCTTCAAACTGCGCAACTAATTCGCAAGAATGATATTATTTCACCGATTATTATTGTCACAACTCATTGTGAATTATCATGGCACACATTTCAACATCACATCAGTGCATTGGACTTTATTGACAAATCACAACCTGAGTCTGCGTTCGCACAACAACTCAAGTCGGCTATTTACACAGCTGATCAAGTACTTAAACGATACGATAAAAAATCTCCTAACCTGATTACTATACGCAATGGTGCACACCTCGTCCAATTCGACCTCAACCATCTTTCTTATGTCTCCAGTAATAAGGGTACACATTATATCAATGTTTTCACAAAGAATGGTGTAAGCAAAATTCGAAATACAATCAAAACTATTGCTTCAAGCCATGAAAACTTCATACAGATTCATGCATCATTTTGTATTAATCGTGACTTTATCAAGCAATACTTAAAGTCAGAAAAAATAATTGAATTAACAGATGGTACACTGTTACCGGTGACACGTAAATTCCAACACCATTTGATCCAGTTTAAGACACCAACAATACGTACTTAAGGTTTTTACCGGAATGCGTGACATTCATAAAACATCTTCAATATCTTCTTCAAGATCCTTGGGTTCTGTTTTTGGGGCATAGCGTTTTACGACGTTTCCCTCCTTATCCACTAAAAACTTTGTAAAATTCCATTTGATTGTGCTACTACCCAGCATTCCTTTTGAATTCTCTTTCAAATATTTAAACAAAGGATCTGTGTTTTTACCATTCACGGCAACTAGTTGATGCATTGGAAAAGTTACACCATAAGTAAGTTGACATGCTTGGGCTGCTTGTGATGCGGTTTCTAACTCTTGTTTGAATTGATTAGATGGAAAGCCTAAAATTACTAGTCCCTTATCTTTATACTTCTTATATAATTTTTCTAACTCACCAAATTGTGGTGCATAGCCGCACTTCGTAGCAGTATTAACAATCACTACTGGATGATTGGCTAGCTTATTAAGTGAATAAGTTTCTCCGTTTTCTAAGGTTGCAAAATAATCGTATATGCTCATAATCACTACTCCTTAATTTTAATGTATTATAACATTATGAAAATTAGTTGTTATACTATTTGTTTTCTACCAAGTTTTCAATTGTTCTATCTTTTATAAAAAAATAAACCAACAGGCTACTAACGTCCTGTTGGTTTATTTTTTGTTATTTATCAGTATCGTCTTGTGCACGATCTAATAGTTCTGAAACTTGGTCAATTTGTTGCTCATCCAACGGTGCCTTATCAGATGTTTCACGTGAAACATCCTCTAGCACTTCCTCGTGTTCTACTTTTGCTAACGTAGCCACTTTGGCATTACCTTCTAAGCGAATCAAACGCACACCCAGTGTTGCACGTCCTGTCTGACTGACAGAATCAACATTAAAACGAATCATTACACCTTGTGTCGTCGTAACCATAATATCTTCTTGGCCACTGACAATAGTCATTCCAGCAAGGGGACCATTTTTCTCGGTGATATTTGCCGTTTTAATTCCTTTACCGCCACGACCCTTGATTGGATATTCGCTCACTGGTGTTTGCTTTCCGTAACCTTTTTCCGTGATGATCAAAACATTATGATCTTTTTCCAACACGTCAGAACCAACCACTAGATCCCCTTCGCGAAGGCGAATCCCACGGACTCCAGCAGCTGAACGTCCCATAACACGTACATCGTTTTCAGCAAAACTAACTGAATAACCATTGTGTGTCGCAATAATAATATTTTGCGTACCATCAGTAATTTGAACAGATAGTACTTCATCATCATCATGCAAAGTTAAGGCTTTTAGTCCATTCGTACGAATATTTGCAAATTCCTTTACCGCTGTACGCTTGACAACACCCAAACGAGTTACAAAGAATAGGTGATCATTGCTTTCACCGGCTTCCCCACGAACATTGATAACGGTTTGAATTTTTTCATTTCCTTCAAAATTCAAAAGATTAACAACTGGGATTCCCTTCGCTTGGCGACCATATTCTGGTACTTCATAGCCTTTCATACGGTAGACTTTACCCTTATTAGTAAAGAACAACAAAGTATCATGCGTTGATGTAGAGATCATCTGGTCAACAAAATCCTCATCATGAACATTCATACCCTGAACACCACGACCACCTCGATTTTGTGCCTTAAACTCTCCAGTTGCAACGCGTTTGATGTAACCACTATTAGTCAATGTTACGATTACATCTTCTTCTTCAATCAAATCTTCATCTTCAATACTTAGAACGTCACCAACCTGCAATTCTGTGCGACGCTTGTCACCAAACTTTGTTTGGATTTCTAGTAGCTCATTATAAATAATTTCATCAACACGTTCTTCATGCGCCAAAATATCTTTCAAATCAGCAATCAGAGCAACAAGTTTTTGATATTCTTCTTCAATCTTGTCACGTTCCAAGCCAGTCAAACGAACCAAACGCATGTCCAAGATAGCTTGTGCTTGTTTATCAGATAAAGCATAACCATTAATTAAACGAGTTTTAGCTTCCTCAGAGGTCTTTGACGAACGGATAATTGTGATAATTTCGTCTATATGATCAAGCGCAATGCGTAAACCTTCTAAAATGTGCGCGCGCGCTTGTGCCTTTTGTAATTCAAATACTGTACGACGACGGATAACTTCACGTTGATGTGCCAGATAAGCAACAAGTATCTCTTTCAAACTCATTGTCTTAGGCGCACCGTGATCAATCGCCAACATATTAAAGCTAAAACTAGTCTGCAATAATGTTTGCTTATATAGATTATTTAAAATGACACTTGCCGAAGCATCGCGACGAACATCAATAGAAATTCGTAAGCCTTCACGATCCGATTCATCGCGAATTCCTGTGATGCCTTCTATCTTTTTATCACGTGCTAATTCAGATATACGCTCAATTAAACGCGCCTTGTTAACGGCGTAAGGTAGCTCAGTTACAACAATCTGCTCTTTACCTGATTTAAGTTGCTCAATATCTACTTTTGCACGTACAGTTACAGTGCCACGTCCAGTTTCATATGCACGACGAATACCTGACTTTCCCATAACAATACCACCAGTGGGAAAATCGGGTCCAGGTAATGCTTCCATCAGGTCGGCTGTGGTAGCCTCTGGATTATTCATCAAAATATGAAGCGCAGAAATCACTTCAGCAAGGTTATGCGTTGGAATGTTCGTTGTCATTCCAACAGCAATTCCGGTGGCCCCGTTAACCAACAAATTTGGAAAACGTGCTGGTAATACTTCCGGTTCGCGTTCCTCACCATCATAGTTGGGAATAAAATTAACTGTATCTTTGTTTAAATCACGAACCATTTCCATGGCGACTTTACTCAAACGAGCTTCCGTATACCGCATAGCAGCAGCACCGTCGCCATCGACAGAACCAAAGTTTCCGTGACCGTCAATTAACATGTGTCGGTATGAAAAAGGTTGTGCCATCCGGACCATTGACTCATAAATTGCAGAATCTCCGTGGGGGTGATATTTACCCATTACATCCCCAACAATACGAGCCGACTTTTTGTGTGGCTTATCTGGTGTGTTTCCCTGTTCAATCATTGAATACAGAATTCGTCGATGTACCGGCTTCATGCCATCGCGCACATCTGGCAGTGCACGTGCCACAATAACAGACATGGCATATGACAAGAATGACGTTTTCATTTGTTCTGACAAATTCGCATTTTTAATACGGCTGTCGTTTAACTCAGACATTACTTATTTACTCCTCGCAAATATTTTATGACTTTTATATTGTGTTTTTAAATTCAATACTAAACACACTTGGATTAAATATCCAAATTTTCAACAAAGACTGCATTATCTTCAATAAACTTTCGACGTGGAGGCACATCGCCACCCATCAACATGTCAATAACTGCTTCAGCTTCTTCAGCATCAGCTGGATCAACACGTAATAAACGACGGTTCTGAGCATCCATGGTCGTATCAGCTAATTGATCATAATCCATTTCTCCAAGTCCCTTGTATCGTTGCACTTTTGGCTTAACATTGGATGGCAATTGCGACAAATATGACTCAAGTTCTTCATCAGAATCCAAGTAAGTCATTGATTTGTTGTTGCCTAAAGCAACGCCATACAAAGGTGGCTGAGCAATATAAATATAGCCAGCATCAACCAAAGGTCGCATATAGCGATAAAATAATGTCAAAAGTAACGTACGAATATGTGCGCCATCAACATCCGCATCAGTCATAATAATAACTTTATGATAGTTAGCTTTTTCAACATTAAAATCATCCCCAAAGCCAGTGCCCATAGCTGTAAAGAGCGAGCGAATTTCTTCGTTAGCCAAAACACGTTCCAGTGAAGCTTTCCCCACGTTCAAAATTTTACCACGAATTGGCAAAATAGCTTGTGTTACACGGTTTCGTCCTTGCTTAGCAGAACCACCGGCAGAGTCACCCTCAACGATGAACAATTCTGAAATGGCAGGGTCATTTGATGTGTTATCTGCCAACTTTCCGGGTAGATTACCAATCTCCAAACCAGATTGTTTACGCGTCATTTCGCGAGCACGTTTAGCTGCTAAACGTGCTTTTTGAGCCAAGACACCTTTTTCAACAATTTGTTTAGCAACATTTGGGTTTTCCATCATGAAACGACTAAATGTTTCTGAGAACATGCGATCTGTGGCTTGACGCGCATCAGAATTGCCTAGTTTGGTCTTAGTTTGTCCCTCAAATTGTGGATCTGGATGCTTGATAGAAACAATCGCTGTCATTCCTTCACGAACATCTTCACCAGTCAAACTTTCCGCACCGTCTTTAATTTGACCACTTTTACGTGCATAATCATTAATCACACGTGTCAATGCTGTTTTAAAGCCGGTTTCATGCGTCCCGCCTTCATAAGTATTAATATTGTTTGCAAAAGTACGCAAACTGTCTTTTATGTCAGTTGTGTATTGTAAAGCAGCTTCAACGACAATTCCATTTTCCTCACCCTCAACATAAACCGGTTCAGGAAAAATAACTTGCTTATCTTCGTTTAGGTATTGAACATATTCTTTAATACCACCTTCAAAATGGAAGCTCTCTTTGATTGGTTCTTCTAAACGTTTGTCAGCAATCGAAATACGTAATCCTTTATTTAAAAAGGCCAACTCGCGCACACGTGTCAACAAAGTCTTGTAATTATAAGTTGTTGTCTCGCGAAAAATATCAGTATCAGGTTTAAAGTGAACGATTGTGCCGCGTTCAATCGTTGGTTCCTCGTCTAAGGTTCTCATAGTTGTGTGAACACGACCAACTTTGAAGTCCATATAGTAAACTTTATTATCACGAACCACTTTAACATCTAAGTCGGTTGACAACGCATTAACAACAGAAGCACCAACACCATGCAATCCACCAGATACTTTATACCCGCCGCCACCAAACTTTCCACCAGCGTGAAGCACGGTAAACACAGTCTCTAGCGCGGGTTTCCCTGTTTTTGTTTGGATATCAACCGGAATACCTCGTCCATCATCTGTTACAGTAATTGAATTATCTTTTTCGATTGTTACCGTTATGTGGGAAGCAAATCCTGCCAACGCTTCATCAATACCGTTGTCGACAATCTCCCACACCAAATGATGCAAACCTTGGGCTGTAGTCGTTCCTATATACATTCCGGGACGCTTACGAACAGCCTCTAAGCCTTCCAATACTTGAATTTGATCAGCATTATAATCACCGGCCTTCGCATCAACCGTGCTAGCGTGTCGGATTTCTTCGTCATCAGTAATAATATCATCAACTGATTCTAATTCTTGATCTATATTTTCGTTATTTTCTGCCATTTTGTATCCTTTATGTACTATCTATTATCATCACATAGCAAAATCAATTCATTGATTTAACCTATGTGTCGTTTTCGAGTGTAATCACTCCTTGTTTCACATGAAACACACGTGGTTTTCGAATGAGTTGCCGTGCAATATCGCTGAGTGTTGGTGCAGTGATAAATGTTTGCACCTTATCTTGAATTGCCAATAATAAATGTGTCTGCCGACTGGCATCAAGTTCACTAAGTACATCATCGAGAAGCAATACTGGATACTCCCCAGTTTCTTGTTGCATTAAATCAATTTCGGCTAATTTAATAGCCAACGCCGTTGTTCGCTGCTGTCCTTGTGAACCAAAAACAGCAACATTATTCCCATTAACATCAAATTGTAATTCGTCGCGATGAGGGCCAACCATTGTCGATCCTTGCATAATTTCACGTGAACGCTGACGTGACAATGCATCAGCGAATACCGATTTCACCTCTTCAAGACTAGCATCTGAAGCAAAATCAACCGAACTCATATATCGTAATTTCAAAGCTTCACGCTGATCAGATATTTCAGCGTGAATTGGTTGTGCAGCCAATTCTAATTTGTTCAAAAATTCTTGACGTGCAATTAAAATTTGTGAACCTACATCAACCAACTGTTCACTCAATACATCCAAGAATACTGTGTCCGTTGTCTGTTTAAGTTGCAAACGCTTAAGATAAGCATTTCTTTCTTTTAAAATCCGCTTGTATTGTGTCGTATTATACAAATACAAGGGGTTCATTTGGCCAAACTCCATGTCAATAAAACGGCGACGTACGCTTGGCGCCCCTTTAACCAGCTCAAGATCTTCTGGTGCAAACAAAATGACATTGAGTTGCCCGATATAATGCGAGAGCTTTGATTGTTCAAGATGATTAACCCGTGCTTTTTTACCCTTATTAGAAAAATGGAGCGACAGCGGGGTCTCACTAATAGAACGTTTAACCCGGCCACTGATAGTTGCTTCTTTTGCTTGCCATTGGACCAAGTCTTTGTCACTACTGGTTCTATGTGACCTTGCAAGTGCCAATACATAAATACTTTCTAATAAGTTTGTTTTTCCTTGCGCATTTTCACCAAGAAAAACATTCACACCCGAGCTAAATTCCAGCGTTAAATCTGAATAATTACGATAATGATCGAGCTTTAACGATTCGAGTTCCACGAACCGGGTCCTTTAGGTTTGTTTGTCGAGCGACCAAATCCACCAGCACGAGTACGATTTTTTTTGCGTAATTCAGCAAATCTAGCTTCCTTACGGGCTTTGGCTGCAGCTGCCTTTTGTGCCTTAATACGATCATCACGGACGGTTTTTTTAGCGTTTATAGCACGTTCAGCTCTTTGCGTCTCAGCTTCTGCTATCAACTCTTCAGCATTCTCTGCTAATTCAATTGTGTAGGTTTCGCCATCAATAACAATCTCATCATGATCGTATAACTTTTTACCGCGACGATTTTCTGTTTCTCCGTTGAGTAACACCGGAAAATCCATTAAATAATATTTGGCCTGGCCGCCTGATGAAATAATGTTCTCTTCTTTTAATAATTGTGTCAAAGTAATGTATTCAGTTGTGATACGTACGCTGGTTGTCATATATCGCTTTCTCTTTGTGAGTTAATGGTCACGGTAGTTACTATAGTATTATACCATTTTTAAACCCTAAAAGCTCAAAAACGAGGCCTAAAATTGTATGTAAGCAATTCTAGGCCTCGTTAGTGTGTTTTGTTTATTTTTGTTTAAACGGGTTTATTTTCAAGTATTTGAACAAATGACATGTTTTTCAATTTAAAACGTGCGGACTGGTGTTATGAGTTGTAATTGTCTATTGTCCGTCTCTCCTTCAGGTGTCAAAGTAAACGGACGCAAATTACTTGTAAATTTAACATCTACACGCTTGCCATTAAAAATACGCAAAGCATCACGAACGTAATCCGGATTGAAAGAGATTTCTAAGTCCTCCCCTTCAATGCTATTGGCATTCAACTCTTCGGTCACCTGTCCAACTTCTTGAGATGTACCGGTTAACACTGCACGCCCTGCTTTTAATGACAATTGAACAACGTTATTCCGACTTTCGTGACTCAGTAAGCTTGCTCGATCAATTGCACCCAGTAATGAGCTTGCCTCAATTGTGATTTGTGTCGTGCTCTCCGTGGGAATCAAACGATCTGTCTCAGGATAGTTTCCCTCTAGTAAACGTGAATAAAATGTTGTATGTCCTAAATCAAACACCGCCTGGTTTGTAGAAAACTTGATTTCCACACGATCTTGTCCCTCGAGTAATGCTTGTAATTCATTAAAAGATTTTGCTGGAATAATTACATTTGCATCAACATTGTTGGCGTCAGTTCCTGTTAGTTGAACAATGCGTTGGGATAAGCGATGAGAATCAGTTGTAACTGCCTTCACGCTATTTCCTGTTAATTGTAGATGTATCCCAGTTAAAATTGGTCGACTTTCTTGTGTAGAAGCTGAAATTTTTGTTTGCGAAATAATATCGACAAGTTGCGCAGCAGAAACACTCAAACTTTGCACATCATCCATTTCTGGTAATTGTGGGTAGTTTTGTACGTCTTGTCCATTAATTGTAAATGATGAGGCACCAGATGTAATAGTAGCTCGTAAGCCCTCAACATTAAGAGTCATTGCATCATTAGGAAGATGCTTAACAATATTAATAAAGAAAGTTGCCGGTAAGGTAATGCCACCAGGAGTTGTGATAATTAATTGGGCACTAGTATCTGATTGTGGCACAGTTGTTTCAATAGAAATATCTGCATTTGAACCAGTAAGGACTAATTCTTCATCATTTAAAACTAATTTGATATTAGTCAAAATTGGAATAGTTGTTCGTGATGAAATAGCACGTGATACATCATTGAGGGCTTTAATAAAGGCTGAACGGTTAATTGTAAATTGCATGATGTTACTCCTTTTTAAATTAAGCAAATAAGTGATAGTTATATTAATAATTATATAAAAATATGTAGTAGTAATAATAAGGGGTGTTGATGTTGTGGAAAAGTCCCCTGTGACTAACAGAACGTTTATAAGTAGTTGTTCACAACGCTGTTGGTAACTACCCTATTTTTACAACTTTATAAACATACGTTTTTATGAGCAATGCTTAGAGTTATTTGCCATGTTTAATTTCATCAGTTAGGGCGTCCAACATTTCTTTTGTACGCGAATCGCTCTCTGATTTTTCAGTTATTTTGGTCGTGGCATGTAGTACCGAAGAATGATCTCGCCCACCAAATGAACGGCCAATGTCAGGCAAACTTTCATTTGTTAGCGTTCTTGTTAGATACATAGCAACATGCCGTGCAGTGACAAGATCTTTTTTGCGACTTGAACTTTTAAGATCATCAATAGTTTGCATATAATAATCTGCCACAACCTGTTGAATGCGCTCAACAGTGATCTTGAAGCCTTGATTAATATTTAAATCACCTAATATTTGTTGGGCAGTCTCTTTTGTAGCCGGTTTATTCATATATCGCAAGCTGGCTTCAAACTTATGAAACGCCCCTTCTAAGCTACGCACATTGGAATCAATTTTTTCGGCAATCAGTTCTAACACATCGTTAGGAATATCTAAGCCATCAGATTCAGACAAATTTTGTAGAATAGCTACTCTTGTAGGTAAATCAGGTTTTTGAATATCCATCATAATGCCGGCTTCAAAACGTGATGTTAATCGTGTTTGTAGATCAACAATCTCTGTTGGTAATTTATCTGAAGTCATAACGATTTGTTTACCATTTTTAGTTAAAACGTTAAAAGTATTGAAAAATTCTTCCTGAACTTTTTCTTTTCCAGACCAGAATTGGATGTCATCAACAAGTAAGAGGTCAACAGAACGATATTCTTGCTTAAAAGCTGCTGTAGCGCCATCCCCTGCGCGCAAAGATTCAGTAAAATCGTTCAAAAAATCTTCAGCTGTAGCGTATTTGATGTGTGCGCTTGGCGTCGACACAGCATACGCGTTGCCGATAGCTTGCATCAAATGTGTTTTCCCAAGACCAACCCCACCATAAATTAAATAAGGATTGTATACTTGTCCAGGCTCATCAGCAACTGCACGCGCGACAGCATAGGCATTTTCGTTTCCTGAACCGATAACAAATTTTTCAAAAGTAAAATCTGGATTTAAGTCAGATTCGCGCGTAAATGATAAATTATCTGAAAAAGTTGGTATAGTGGTAGGCTTTGCTTCGGCCACTTGCAAGTCGGGCTTAATAAAACCATCAGCAATCGACATGGCAAATTGTACAAAATCCATGGAGTATTCACTATCCCATTGATCAATGATATCTTGTGCCATATCACTTGGTACTGCTAATGTTAAACTAGTATCCCCTAGCGTCAGCGGTTTTAGCGGTTCTATATAGGTGGAAAAAGTAACACGACCGAGCTTGGTAAAAAATTCGGCTTGCACTTTTGACCATAATTCTTCTTTGGTTATTGGTTTTGTCACGATTATCTCTCCTAAATATGGTTCAAGTCAGAATGAAATGACGATCTTACGTTGATAGTATTTAACGAAGATTATGGATTGAACCGACGACTTTTCTAATATAGAAGAAGTAGCAAAGTTAATTATAACAATAAGAAAAATAGTTTTCCACAGGCAAACGACAACTTTAGAGAATATCAACAGTTGTGGACAATGAAAAAGAGGGGTTGTTGATATTAAGACGAACAAATGTGTGGGTTATCCACAAATGAACATTGTTATACACAAGCAAAAGGGCGAAAGGACAATAATTGAGGCTGTTTATAAACATTATCCACAGGGGTGAGTTCACAACTTGTGGATATGTGGATAACTTGTGAAAGAGCATGTTAGTAAAAAGCTAAAAAACACCGTGAGTAAACAGGTAGAGGATAAGTTTTTATAACATTGTGAATGTTAAAGAATTTATTAAGGAGCTATTTTATTTTCTGTTTTTCCTCTAAAAAGTTGATAAATATTTTTGAAAAAACCTTAATTATCATAGCTTTTGAGCCGTTTTTGTTAGGATGGTCAACCAAAATGCATTAATAATTATTTTCACAAAATAAAACGTGTTAGAATAAATGAACCAATTGATGCTGGGGAGCAAAAATTGATGGTGCATTGTGAGCATATTGTGGGAACTTTCTTTGTTGTTGCTTTACTATATATAAATACGATAGTAAGAAATTTAAGAGGTACCCGGATGAAGCACTTAGATTATAGAGAACAAGAGGATTGGCGAAAGGCCGATGACACGATTTATCAATCACCGATTGATATTCCGTTGACAAGCATTCAACAACAAGAAAACAGTCAGTTGATTATTCATTTTGAGGATCGAGTCCAGTCTGACGATCGAATTATAGGAGAACAGTTTTTAGTTCAAGGTAATTTGTGTGTTGATGGGACGGTATGGGCATTAGAAAGATTTCATTTTCATGATGGGGCAGAACATCTCGTAGACGGTAAGAGGTACGATGCTGAGATTCATTTTGTTTTTCAACGTGATAATCAAACGTTAGTGTTAGCAGTTTTTGGAGAAACAGCAAATAATGATAACGGTATCGAAGTGCAAAACATTTATGATGAACATGTTAACGCAGAAGGGTTATTGAAGTTAATTCCTGACAATCGTAGTTATTATCGATATACAGGATCGTTGACAACACCGCCATTAGGGCAAAATATTAACTGGCTCGTTTTGACGTCAGCAATACAAATATCAAAGCAAGATAAAGCATTTTTACATGCTGATTATCCAAATAATTATCGTGAAGTACAGGACTTAAATGGGCGAGAAATCGATTTTTTTCCTGAAAAAAAATAATTTAACACGTTCGTATGTTCATCAACGGTTTTATGCATATTTTTATATAGATGGTGCAAACAAAACTAGTAAATGATATGATGTTATGTGAATAATTTTAAAATTTCTCACATAAATGGGGCAGTGTTTTGAGCGTATTTTTACAGAGTATACAGGGTGTCTTGGTGATCCTAGTAATGGTTGCCATTGGTTATGGATTGGCAAGTGCAAAGTGGTTCACGGATAAAAGTGGCCAGATTATTGCACGTATCGTGACGCAGGTTGCGTTGCCAATGTACATGGTGAATACGATAACGCATGATTTCACTAAAGGCGAACTGATACGTTTATTACCTGAAATTAAATTTCCAATTATCTCGATGCTAGTTTTATTTGCAATTTCGGTTGGATTTGCACGAGCTTTAGGTATTCGAAAAAATCGCCGTGGCCTTTTTCAATCAATGTTTTTCAATTCAAATACTGTATTTGTCGGCTTACCAATAAATATGGCTTTGTTTGGTGTTAAAAGTCTACCGTATGTGTTAGTTTATTATATGGTGAACACGACTTTTTTCTGGACATTGGGTACTTATCTCATCCAGCGTGATGGGGAAGGAGCGTGGAAATTTGATATCAGGGCGACGCTATCAAAGGTTTTTTCACCACCGTTGCTTGGCTTTATCTTAGGAATCATCTTTGTTTGGACAGATGTTAAACTGCCAACATTTGTGGTTTCTGATTTACAGTACATAGGTAACTTAACTGTGCCACTATCAATGTTCTTTATTGGTATTGCTGTGCAGCGCGCAGGCTTGAGAAATATGGAGTTCAATAAATATAGTTTAGGTATATTATTTGGTCGTTTTATTTTGGCACCAATTGTCATGTTTTTCCTCCTATGGAAGGCTGATGTGCCGCATCTAATGAAACAAGTATTTATCTTACAGTCAGCTATGCCAGTTATGACAAATGCGCCAGTAGTGGCTAGTTTGTATGGTGCGGATGCCGATTATGCAGCAATTATGGTAACTGAATCAACAATTCTTAGTTTGGTAGTGGTTCCGATTCTTATGACATTGATAAATAACTAGTTGCAAATGAATGAATATACTAATAACGTCAGCCTAATGGCTGTCGTTTTTGTGTTTTAAGGTACCTATGATATTTATTGATCATTTTGAAAATATTTTTATAAACAACTATAATAATGGGAAACTAATAATAATATAAAAGCGTTAATAAATTAGACGTTCTGGAGAAGATAAATAATGCAAGTAGCAATCATTGGTGCCGGTCCGCGTGGTTTAGCGGTAGCTGAGCGACTGATTAATTTAGCGGATGACGATGTTCAACTCGATGTTCAAATATTTGATCCACACGTCATTGGTGGACGAGTCTGGGACCCATCCATTCCACAAAATAAATTGTTTCTAATGAATACAGTGATTGATCAAATTACGTTATTTACTGATGATTCAATTGAACATGGTGGTAAACCACTACATGGACCAACTTTGTTTCAGTGGTTAAAGTCAGACGCGCGCACTTTTTTGGAGAAGCATTCAGAGTTTGATGATTCCTATACAGCCGAAATACAACATTTAACATCACCTAGTGATTTTGCTACGAGAGGCATGATGGGCATTTACGCGGCTTGGTATTTTGAATGGCTGAAAAAGAGAGTCCGTAGCAATCAAACATTAACCTTTACGCAGCAAAGCGTAGAAAACCTTACCCAAATTGGTACAAATTACCAAGTAGTTTTGACAGATGGGACCCAAATTTTAGCCAATCAAGTCGTGATGGCCTTAGGACATTCAAATAATGATTTAACGGCTGAGGAAGCTAAGTTTAAGTCATTTGCAGACGAAAATAGTCTAAATTATTTGCCGCCTACGCATCCATCTGAGGCCAATCTTTCCGTATTTTCGCAAGAAGATAAAGTCATCATTCGTGGCCTCGGGCTAAGTTTTTTCGATTATATGGCAGGATTGTCAATTGGAAAAGGGGGGTACTTTGAACGCGAAACAGATGGTGATTTGACCTATCATTCATCTGGACGAGAACCGCATATTATTGCCGGGTCTCGTAGTGGCGTGCCATTGCATGCGCGTGGTATCAATGAAAAAGAGACAAGTGAAGTTTATGAGCCAATATTTTTCACACTACCAGCCTTAGAAGCTTTGCGCGCAGCTGGACATGGACAAATCAAGTACGATGATTTTGAAAAATTGCTTGTTAAGGAGTTGACTTATAAACACTTACTGAATAGAATCGACAGTCCAACTAGCAATTTGACATACGATCAGGCGCAGGATTTGAAGCAGGCGTTACTAACGAGTGCTGATTTAAATGCAACAGCAGAATCAGTTGGTTTGATTGATGAGCCACCTTTTGATATCGAGGCTATACGTCAACCGGCAAAGTATTTACCTAAGAGTGCTGATTATACGGAGTGGTTATTAGACTACTTGGAAAAAGACATTCAAGATGCTCGCTTAGGCAATAAAATAGCGCCTTTTGCAGGTGCTTTCGATATTTTACGTGATTTACGCGATCGGGTTCGTTTTGTAGTTGAGCATGATTATTTCTCTGCAGATGAATATGAAATATTTTTGAGTAAATTCAGACCGTTAGACGCTATGGTATCTGTTGGACCACCCTTGGAACGTGTCGAGCAGTTACGTGCCTTGATTAAAGCTGGAATTGTGGAAGTCATGGCTGCCAACATACAGGTCACCACTGAATCAGGTAACTTTGTTGCTCGTGATGCTCGGGGAAACGAAGTGCAAGGTAATGCATTAGTTGAAGCGCGTGTTGGCATGACAAACATTGACCTATCAACAAACCCATTGATTGCTAGTCTGCGAGAGAAGGGCATTTTGGCAGCTGCTATTTGGACACGTAACGATGGATCAACCTATAAATTGGGTTCAGCTGATGCGGATCGTCGTACCTTTGAGGTTGTTAATTCCAAAGGGGAGCGCATGCATAACTTATATATTTATGGTATCCCTCTTGAAGGCAAAAAATGGTTCGGGACAGTTATTCCACGCCCTGGTGTTAATACGGTTGTTTTGCGCGAAGGGGCATGGATTGCACAACAGATTTTGGCATAATCTTGATTGTTTCACGTGAAACAAAAAGACAGATTTGCTATACCTAGTTTATCAAGGTAGAATGAATAGCATATAGACTAGTAGACAGGTAAAGGAACTTTCCAACATTGACCATTCAGCTGATAGCAACGGATTTAGACGGTACGTTTTTGACGGACGATAAGAAGTTTGATCAAGCATTGTTTCGTAATGTATTGCGTGAATTAAATAAGAAGCATATTCAATTTACGATAGCCACAGGTGTTCATCAAGAACGCATTAATATCTTATTTAAAGATTTTCTTAATGAGCCCTTGAATTTTGTCACCAATAACGGGGCTCGTGTGGTGAAAAGCGATGGCACCGTGTTGTTCTCGAAAGTTCTCCCCCCGGTAACTTTGCGTAAAATTCAACAATTCTTGAATAACTATAGTATGCGTCCAGACCGTGGCTTGGTTTTTTCAACAGATGAGACCGCTTATTTGCCTTTGGATTTGGATATGGCAAGTAACAAGCGTTATTTTAAATACTTTAAGTACGTTAAAAGTTTCGGTGACGTGCGTGAAATTAACGAACCAATCTACAAAGTCACTATGAGTTGGACAAACTTTGACGAAAAAAGGTTTTACGATGATGCCCTTGCATTCTTTGGTGATGATGTGCATATTACGGAAACAGGCACTGGGGCTATTGATATTGTTCCTGCCTATGTCAATAAGGCCGAAGGATTAAAAATGTTAGCTGAAAGTTATGCGCTTGACTTGTCTCATGCTGTTGCTTTTGGTGATGGTGGTAATGATTTGGAAATGTTAAACGCAGTTGGGCTGCCATATAAAATGCCGGATGCTGACATTATTGGTCAATTTAATGTTGCATTGTCGGATAATAATCATAGTGGTGTTTTAAAAACTATTCAAAAACTGATTACTACAAAATAGCTATTTAAAAGCATTGCACATGGGTGTGGTGCTTTTAAATTAAGGAGGATGAAGTATGAATATCGGATTTATTGGTACTGGCGTAATGGGCACAGGAATAATTAATAATTTATTGCAAGCGGGCTATGAGGTATCCGTTTTCAATCGTACCCATAGCAAAGCAAATACAGTGCTCAATAATGGCGCTATCTGGCGAGATACACCGGCCAAAGTTGCACAGTACTCGGATATTACTTTTACGATGGTTGGTTATCCAAAAGATGTTGAAGAAGTGTGGACGAGTGAAGATGGTGTTTTTGCTGGTGCTAAAGAAGGTTCAATTTTGGTTGATATGACAACTTCAACACCACGTTTGGCTGAACAATTGGCTCAAACTGGTGCTGATTTAGGATTCAAAGTGTTGGATGCGCCAGTTTCAGGTGGTGACATTGGTGCTAAGAATGGGACATTAGCGATTATGGTTGGTGGCGAACAACAAGTTCTTGATGAGATTAAACCTGTATTAAGCGTTATTGGACAGCAAATTGTTTTTGCTGGTTCAGCGGGCAAGGGACAACACATGAAGATGAGCAACAATATTGGTGTTGCAGCAACCGTTATTACAATGGCAGAATCCTTAGTTTATGCAAAAGCAGCTGGCCTTGATTTAGAGAGTGCCTACAATGTTTGGCGTAAAGGCGCTGCAGGATCATGGTCGGTCGATAATTATATACCACGTATTTTCCAAGGTGATTATGCGCCTGGGTTTTATGTCAAGCACTTACTAAAAGACTTACGAATAGCGTTAGACGCTGCTAAGGAAATGGATATAGATTTGCCCAATACCAAACTTGCCGAGCAACTCTTTGAGCGATTGAGTCAAGAACATGGGGATGAAGGTGTACAAGCGATTGTAAAATTGTGGGCTTCATTTGAATAGTCTTTTTGTGGCATAGACTGTATAAAGTAAACAAAAATAGTTCAGTGAAATTGACCCGAATCATTTTCACTGGGCTATTTTTATTTGTTAAATGGCTTATATTAGTTAATTTAGCAAAAAATTGACGGACGCTTACCACATATGTTTAAATAATATGCATACTTTTAAACTTGATAACAATTAACGAACGTAAAAATTAAAAGGAAAACCATGTTCAAAACGGATAAATGAAAATATTTATTGAATTTTTTAGAAAAACACCCCAATTTAAATCGTGAGGAAGAAAAATTAATCTCTGATACAACTAAAAAGTTGAATAATCCAAAAGTATCAGAATACAGAGAATTAACAAGTATGACTAATGAACTTCGAAAACTATCTCTCAACCATAATTTGTCAAAAGATGGCAGAATATTGATGACAAAATTACATCGTGATGAATGGCTATTTGGGCTCCTTTACAATCTAGGGCTCCTTTGAAATTAAAAAGAACTTTGGTCAAAGATTGACAGTGATGGAATTCTACTGTTTCTATGGTTTCAATCTTAGGTGACAAAGACTAATAATTTAAATATAAAAATCACGATACAAGAATAAAACACGACTCGTCATAGAAAGTCGTGTTTTATTTGTATACATTAATTCAATAAATTCATCAATAAGCTAATGTCAAAGCCTGTTTCTCAGCGACAGCGGCAAGAGCAACCTCAGGAATGTAGTTAATTGGTTGACTAAAGTTGGGTTGGAAGAAAAAGTCAGACATTGCTAATTCATCAATTGTCATTTGTTTTTGAATGGCTATGGAAACGAGATTGGCAGATTGCGACACATCATGTTGAGACATAAACGAACCGCCAACAATTCGGCCAGTATCTTTTTCCCAAGTTAATGAACTAAGAACAGAAGTTGTACTTAGCATAAAGTCGGGACGATAATCACTTTCGATAACTGTTTCAATGACATCAAGACCTTTTTCTTTAGCAGTCGCACTATTCAATCCGGTAGCAACCATGGCCTGTTCATATAGTTCGACTGCGGAAGTAGCTTGTGTTCCGAGGTAACGAGTTGTTGGTTCAACAATGTTTTTACCGACTAGTATACCTTGGCGGATAGCGTTTGTAGCCAAGGGGATGTAATCAATGGCTTGGGTTGGATTGAAAAAGACAGTACTGGCATCTCCAGCGGCATAGACGTTGTCTTCACTAGTTTGCATATAATCGTTAACAATTATCGCACCATTTGGGAGTGTCTCAAGTTGACCACTGAATAAATCGGTGTTTGGTAAGAATCCAATGCCTAGTATTGCAATATCAGCTTCGTATGAGCCATTTGGTGTGGTTATTTTGATACCGTTAGGCGTGTTTTCGAATTTAGATACAAACTGGTTGAGAACCACATCAACATTGTTTTTTTCGTACTCTTTTTGAATACGCTCGGTGAAAGCCGGACCAAAGTTTTTTGCCAACACACGGTCAGCACCATCAATTAACGTCACTTGTTTTCCAGTAACAGAAAGTTGTTCAGCTAACTCAGCCCCAATGTAACCAGCGCCAATGACAGCTACACGCTTGAGATCTTTGGCAACGCTTTTGATACGAGTAGCGTCATCCCAAGATTTACAGAAATACACACGGTTACTGTCAATCCCAGGAATATTTGGAATAACGGGCTTTGAACCAGTTGCGATAACTATTTTGTCAAATTGTTGTGTTGTAACCTCTTCTGTATCTAAATTAGTTACTGTTAATGTTTTAGATTTTAGGTCAGCCTGATTAACTTGGTGCGCCATCAACATGGTAATACCTTGGTTGCGCATTGATTCAGGAGTTTCGTAGAACATTTTTTCGGGATCAGAAACATGATCACCAATCCACAAAGCTATGCCGCACGACAAAAATGAAACAGTAGTATTTTTTTCAAATACAGTTACTTCTGCCTCGGGATGCTCCGATTTGATTTGTTTGGCTGCATATACGCCAGCATGTGTAGCACCAATTATACCTATTTTCATGATGTATGTCCTCCGATTAGTAATTGTAATCTGTACATCAATTATAAGCTCAAACAATCACATAAGTAATTGACCTAAGTCAAGGATTATCTATTTTTGTGATATTTAACACGATTTTACCTTTGGAGCTACTACTGATAATTCTTTTTTCTTCAAGTTTTGTAAAGTTTCGACTCAAGGTAGCAGGAATAGTGCCGAGATAAGCTGCTAGTTCTTTTTTTGACATAGGTAGTTCAAAACTTAAACTATCTGTTTCCTCGGCAGTATCCTTTAAAAACTTCAATAATCTATCTTCCACAGATCCAGTTAAAAGATTAGCTTGTTGTGTCTGTAATTTCTGCATCTTTTCAGCAATAGATATGGCTAATGATAGACCAATGGTTGGTTGTCGTTTTGTTAAGGTCATAAAATCGCCTCTGCGAATTTCACAAATGCGAGATTTTATCACAGCGACACACGTTACTGCGTGGCGTGAACCTATAATTAAAGATTCTTCTCCATCAATGTCACCTTCATTTAAGAAATAAAGCGTTTGTTCTTTTCCATTGCTGGAGGTTTGGCTGATCTTTAGTTTGCCTTGATGTACTAATAGTAGTCGATCAGAATCATCCTCTACATCAAAGATGGTTTCCCCAGGCGCGTATTCAATGTAATTGATTTGTTCGCTGATCATATTTAGTTCATCTTGGGGAAGCTGACTAAATAGAACAGTTTCTGAAATACAATTGTGTTTAGGATGTGTTAATTTACGCATAAGAAGAGTCCTTAGAGTATCTTGATAATATTTGAGCAAATAGGATTAAAAAATTTTAAAATAATATATAAGTATATTTCTAAAATTTATTGTAACAAAAGTTTGATTGTCAATGCTGAGATGAGGATTATATTGCTATTAACATAGCAAAGAGCGTATAATAGTTAAGTATTTGAAAAAAAATCTAGTACGCTTGTGCTGGGGTTGATTTCATGATATGATTAAACTCGAATTGCAAAGTTTTTGCAGGTAAAAATCGTGAATGGAGGTGAACACACATGAAGCGTACATACCAACCAAAAAAGCGTCATCGTGAACGCGTACACGGATTCCGTAAGCGTATGAGCACGAGCAACGGTCGTAAAGTTTTGGCTCGCCGTCGTGCAAAGGGCCGCAAGGTTCTATCTGCCTAACAAGGTCGCTGCTATGCAGTGGCTTTTTTATTTAGTACATGAAGAAATAAATAATATATTATTTATCGTGAAGATGAACATTTTAGTAACCATTTAGGCATGTTGATACGGCTACGTACATAAATAGGGAGTAATTTCATGAGAAAAACATTCCGCATAAAAAAACCAGAAGAATTTCAACATGTTTTTAATAAACACCGTTCTGTAGCTAATAAGTATTTTATTGTTTATCAAATGGATAAACCAGAGCAAAAACATTTTCGTGTTGGGCTTTCGGTTAGTAAAAAAGTAGGTAAAGCACATGAGCGGGTTTGGGTTAAACGTCGTATCCGTCAAAGCTTGTTAGAATTGAAACCTGAATTACCTCAAGAGTTGGATTTATTAGTCATTGCACGCCCTGCTGCAGCACATAGAAGTCAAAAATTTTTGAAAAATCAAATGATTCATGTGTTAAAGTTGGCTAAGATATTGAAAGAAGAGAACGAATGAAGCGATTTGAGAATATTTTGAAGAGAATTGGACCGTTACCTTTGATTATGGCAGGAGTAGCTTTGGTCTTAATCATTGTGTCCGGATTGTCGTATGATGGACATGTGACATCACATGGTTTCTGGAGTGCGATTGTCGCGGTGTTTACAAGAGCTATTTTGGGTGCTTCAAGTTGGTTTGGCAATAACTATGGTATGGGTATTATCCTGTTTACTATTTTTATTCGCTTCTTGATCTTGCCACTAATGGTATACCAAGTGCAATCAATGATGAAAATGCAAGTGGTTCAGCCGGCTTTAAAAGAACTACAAGCAAAGTATCCAGGTAAGGATACTGAAAGTCGTCAGTTAATGATGGCAGAGCAACAAGCACTTTATAAGGATGCTGGCGTAAATCCATTTGCTTCAATGTTACCTTTAATTGTGCAAATGCCTATTTTAATTGCACTGTATCAGTCAATTTGGAATTCACCTGTGCTAAGATCGGGAAAGTTTCTGTGGCTACAATTGGGAAGTAATGATCCGTACTTTATTTTACCGGTGTTGGCCGCATTGTTCACGTTTGCATCATCATGGCTTTCAATGCAATCTAACCCCGATCAAAATGGTATGACTAAGGCTATGCCATACATTTTCCCTGTGATCATCTTTTTCTCTGCTCTAGCCGTTCCGAGTGCTTTGTCACTGTACTGGGTTGTGGGAAATGCTTTCCAAACTGTACAGACATTTTTCTTGCAAAATCCTTTCAAAATACGACGTGAACGCGAAGCAGCAGCGCAACTTGAAAAAGAAAAACAACGTAAAATCAGAAAAGCAAAACGCCGTAAGCGGTAAAAAATGATATTATTAGCTGGAAACAATGTTGTTATAACACTGTTTCCAGCTTTTTTTGTATAAATATTTTTTAAAAACTGATATAATATTATTTAATGTTAGAGGGGCAGATAGGATATGAACTTTATAAAAAACTGGGTAATACCCATTGTCATTGGTCTTTTCATTGCTTTGATTATCCGCACATTTCTGTTTACTTTGGTGACAGTTGACGGACCGTCAATGAATCCCAATTTAGACAATGGCGAATTAGTTGTTGAGAGCAAAATATCTACTGTGAAACGTGGGGATGTCATAGTTTTTGACGCAACCAATGAGGATCCACAAATTAAATCTGGGCACAAGGATTACGTGAAACGCGTAATTGCTGTTGGCGGTGATATAGTATCACATAAAGGTGCGAATCTATATGTTAATGGTAAAAAAGTTAATCAGGATTACATTGGATTAGAGCAACAATCAGGGGGCACTTGGGGTGATTGGACGTTAAAAACGCTATCATTTCGAGATTTTTGGCAAAAGAAAGATCGTAACACAACAGTTGTACCAAAGAATTCATACTTTGTACTAGGCGACCACCGATCGGTTTCAAATGACAGTCGTATGTTTGGTTACGTTGAAAAGAAGCATGTACTTGGTAAAATCTATGTGCCATTCTGGAACTCAGATAATCAATCAAAAGAGAATGTTAATGACCAGTCAAAAAAATTTTTTGCAAACTAAATCAACGAAAAATCTAGTACTACGCGCAATGCAACCTGACGATTCAGAGGCACTTGCGCGTATTTATTTAGGTGCTCGACAACATAATTTTTCTTGGGTTAAACATCCTAAATTAGAGGATTTTGCTAGAGTTTCTCATGGTGAGGTGGTCGAGGTCGCTATTATTAATCAAGAAATTGTAGGATTTGCATCCTTATCAGAGCGTGATAGTTTTTTACATCTGCTATTTATTAAAGAAGGCTGGAATGGTTGTGGCATTGGTGCAAAATTACTTGATTGGGCACGCAATCAAGCAACGCAAGCGTTAGAATTAAAAGTGGTTACAGCTAATGTTGCTGCGCAACGTTTTTACGAACGAGAAGGGTTTTTAGTTGTTGGAAAATCAGTGTTTGCAAAGCCACAAAATCTGACTTATAGGGATGGCAGAAAATGATTGAGATAGTTAAGAACGTAAAAAACTTTACATGGTATCACGTTTCAAATTTGACAGTTGAAGAACATGAAAGCTTAGTCAAAGAGCACCACTTAACCAATGAAATGATAGGATATGCTGTTGATCATAATGAGAGTGTGCGCATGGAATATGATCGATATGCGGACGAAACTTTGATGGTTATTGACGTTATTGTACATCAAGACAACAATGTAGAGACGAGGCCAATTGGTATTTTATTTGCTCATAATGATGTCTATACATTTACGCATGAGCCTACAGATTACATCAAACAGATTATATTAGATCCGCAAAATCAACAAATACGAGCGCAAGAGGACGAAATTAGTGCATTTGATTTTATCATGACAGGATTATATTCTTTAATGATAAAGTATGTTGACGAAATAACAGAAATTAATAAAAAGCGGCGTGTCATTCAGGCACAATTTGGTCAACAAAAACAAACGACACACCAAATGAATGAGTTATTATATTTAAAAACACAAATGATTTATATTCAAAATTCACTGGCCAATAATCATGTGATGCTAGATAGCTTTCGAACAGATTTTAAAACATTATTGAAAGAGTTTGAACTAGAACATATTGATGATGTAAGAGTTGAAGTTGAACAAGCTAAGCGAATGGCTAACTTGGCACTAGAAGTGATTAATTCAGTTAGTGACGCGATGGGCAATCTCAGTAATCGTGATTTGAATTGGACGATGAAGGTATTAACTGTTTACTCAATTGTTTTGACAGTCCCAACTATTGTAAGTGGGTTTTATGGTGAAAATGTGAAGTGGTTGCCGTTTGCTGATGCACAAAGTGGTTGGTGGGTAACGATTGTTATTACCCTTATATTAATGGCGTTGGTTAGCATTTTGATGATGATTTCTGGTTTTTTTCGAAAATAATGATTATTTCAAATTTTGTATTGATTACGATAGTTTGTCGCCATTTTTTTCTAAAAACGTCTCAAATTAAAAAGGTAGTGGTTGTCAATGGTGGCAGTAAATGAAAAAGGAAATGAATGATGAAAATATTAGAGCAAAGAATTAAAAAAGATGGTCGTGTTTTGGGTAAAGATGTGTTAAAAGTGGACTCTTTTTTAAATCATCAAGTTGACCCAGAACTTATGCAAGCCATGGGTGAAGAATTTGCAACAATATTTTCTGATGAGAAAATTGATAAGATCGTAACGGTTGAATCATCTGGAATAGCTCCGGCAGTTTTTGCAGGTTTGGCACTTCATGTGCCAGTTGTATTCGCACGAAAAAATAAATCTTTAACATTGCCAGAGAATGTTTGGACTGCAGATGTGTATTCATTTACAAAGCAAACGACGAATCATATTATGATTGATCATCGCTTCCTAAGTGCCGCTGAAAATATCTTAATAATCGATGATTTCTTAGCTAATGGACAGGCTGTCGAGGGGCTGCTTAAGATCGCCAACGATGCAAATGCTAATGTTGTTGGGGTTGGGGTTGTCATAGAAAAGACTTTTCAAAAAGGCCGTCAAATTCTAGATGAGCGCGGGGTACGTGTTGAAAGTTTGGCAAGAATTAAAGGTTTTGAAAACGATGAAGTTATTTTCTTATAAATTTCTGGCAATCTGAATAAAGCGTGCGATCTCATTTTTGATAGCACTCTGATTACTATGTTCATGGTGAATAATATAAAATTGACGGTTAAACGCGTCATCTAGTTTCTTATAAGGAACAGATTCTGGTAAAGCTTGAATACTAACAATAGATTTACCAACATTTTGTGCCAGCATTTTTACAATAATATCATTATTTGCAATAGTTAAGAAATGATCTGGTACAATGTTATGCTGTTTAAAGTATTGTTGTGTGTAATGATACACCCCAGAACCTTTTTCCCGAACCAACCAAACAGTGCTGTCCAGATTACCAGCCAAAACAAGTTGATCACCGGCTATCGCATCACGAGTAATAAAATCATGTGTGATCGGTTTTTCAATTATGCCAAAATCAAATTGATGATTTAAAACACCAGCCAGGATTTCTTCAGAATTATGCATTTCAATTTTGAAATCAATGGTGTTAAATTCATCTTTTTTTATTTGTGCAAAAATCTTGGGCAGTAGAACGGTTGCTGAGGTCTGCGATGCACCTATTCTCACTGTAGTACGTGGCCGTTCTTCAGCTAAATCTAAGCTGTCTGTTGCATTTTGCCAGTCATCCAGTAGATGTAGAGCATGTTGGTAAAATTTTCTGGCATTTGTAGTAGGTACTAATTCAGTACGCCCGTTTCGTTCAAATAACGTAGTGTTTAATTGCAACTCTAACTGTTTAATATGCACACTGACTGTAGGTTGAGAAATAAATAATTGTTCAGCCGCCTTTGAAAAAGAACGTGTTTCATAAACTGCGATAAAGGATTGGATTCGTTTAAACATATGACTTCCTATTAAAATACTTAATTGAATATATTATAAATATTTATTTTACAAATAGCAAAGGTGGGGGTAACATAATAACTATCGAAATTAGAATTTAGCAGCCCATTGGTGCTGTTAAACGTGTGGGAGAATTGACATGAAAATTAAAAAGACTATGATTTCTGGTATTATCATTACTTTAATATTGTCTGCAGTTGCTAAAGTATTAGCTACGTGGCTGCCGTTTTTAGGCGCGGAAGCAATCGCAATGTTACTAGGTATTTTATTAGGTAATACTGTTTTGAATCAGCCATCTTTCGCACCGGGGATGAAATGGGCAGAAAAATTTCCCATCGAAATTGGTATTGCGTTGATGGGGCTTACCGTTACACTCCGGACCATTGAAAATCTTGGTATTAATGGCTTGGCATTCATTTTGATACAGATGACATTAACTATTTTGGTTGTTCTTTGGATGGGTGGTCGTGTTTTCAAAGTTTCTGACAAATCCTCCATGTTAATGGGCGCAGGTAATGCTGTTTGTGGATCAAGTGCTATTGCATCAGTAGCACCAGCGATAGGGGCCACTGATGATCAACGACGAACAAGTGTTGCGACTGTTAGTTTGACTGGTGTTGTGTTGTTACTGATATTGCCGATTCTTGGGCCACACGTGTTAGGAGACCATAACTTACTGTTGGGTGCACTAGTTGGTGGTGTGGTTCAGTCAGTTGGGCAAGTCGTTGGAACAGCATCATTGATTAATCCTACTGTTGTCACGTATGCGACCCTGTTTAAAATGCTACGTGTCATCATGTTGACAGTTGTTGTGTTAGTTTTTGCTAAAATGGCACAAAAAAAAGACGATTCAGCAACAAATATTAATAGTAAAGGTGTCAAAATTCCTTGGTTCATCATGGCATTCGTAGTTTTACTATTAGTTAATAGTTTTATTCCATTACCCAACTTAATAACAAGTGGAGCCAAACAGATTTCTGGGTTTTTCGGCGTCGTGAACTTAGCGGGAATCGGATTGAATCTTAAGTTGGACACAATCAGAAAGTCTGGAGGAAAGTTTCTTAGCTTTGGCCTTGTGACTGGTGCAGTACAGGTCATACTTGCTATTATTTTAATAAAAATTCTATTTTAAATTTAGTATATATCGGCCTGAAAGGTAATGATCCTCTATCTCTGCGTTATCAGCGCAACGCTCTGCCATTGAGCTACAAGCCTATTATAAAAGTGTTCCACGTGGAACGCTTTTTATTATTATTTCACATGAACCGAAACAGAACCAAAGCCTTCAGTAAATTGCGCTTTCCAAGTGCCGGTTGTAAGTGACAAGGGGAGTAGAAATGTTCCTGTCGAAGCATGCGTTCCTGCTGGAAAATCTTTGCCTTGTGAAAATAGTTTTTCAACAAGCCATTTTAGTGATGTAACTGGGTTGCCAAGGACTTCACTGCCAACGCCATTGGCAACTTCTTGATCATTGTGCGACAGAACAGCTGAAACACGAGCTAAAGTAGCTAAATCTAAGTCAGCGCCATCACGTTGATTACCATAAACGACGGCACCCCCTACGGCCGCGTCGCACAAAACGAGATACTTGTCGAGCTTTGGGAACCAATTTTTGAAACGGGCATCTGGTAATTCTAAAGTTGGTGCAACAGTTGTATTTTGGAGTAGTTCTACTTCGCTCATTGATGGGGTTAGGTCCTTCTTTGCAGTAAACATTAATTCCACCTCAACTAGCGGTTCATTGTATGCTGTTAAATCTAAATTGAAACCAGATTGGACAAATCGATTAGCTAATTGGGCACCATATAGTGGTGAATCAGAGTTAAATAAATCTTGTGTTTCCTGAGACGTTAAGGAAACCTTGTAACCAGCAACTGGAGCATTCTTTTGAGTAAGAACGGCATCTTGGACTTTATAGGCATTTTCGAAATTATCAACGACGCCGACATATTCGTCTTTGTCAAGTGGCGTGTTGGTATCAAATGCTTGGAAGAGTTTAGTAGTTAATTCTTGTACGGTGTGTGTTGTTGATGTTGTCATGATATTTTCCTCTTTTATTGTTATTTCAAACAAAAAATCCCATTTAATAACTATTACAGTTATTAAATGGGATTTTAAACTCCATTATAACCGTAACGACCAGATATTACGAGTCGTTACGTTAAATAACAACCCAACTATTAAATAATAATAATTGCGTTGATAATTGTATTGTTTACTTGTGAGTTCATTTGCTTGTTCATGTTTCTAAGTATAAAACAAACAACATAAAAAAGCAATACTATTCTTAGTTTTATAATTTAAGTGCCATTATTAATGATGAAAGCAGGTATAATACATGGTGCTTGTATTTTTATTCATAGATAGCGAGATAGCTCAGTTTATATAAAAGTTAACAAAATCACAATATGAAATTAATCAAAACCAATAATTATACTGTGTGCATAATTATTGAATAAAAACACCGTATTAGTAAAATACGGTGTTTTTATTTAAAAATTATAAAGTGGCTATGTCAGTGATAGACATCTTGGTTAATTGTAAGAAATGAACTCGAAAAGTTTCTGGTGTTTCGGGGATAGGTTGAGTTAGCCAAGTTGAAATAATTGAGAGTGTCATTTTCACGCTGAGTTCAATAGCAAATGATCGACTAACTGGGGCGTTTTCAACACAATAATTATTAAAAAACGGAGTCACCCATTTAATGTATCTCTGCTCTAAAAAATGCAGCCATTCGCCATTTGCATAATTTTTCGAATAGAGTATTTTTAGAACGTGACAATGCTGATATAAAATAGGCAATATAACATCAGCAAGTATGATAAAAGGGTCAGTTGCTGTTGTATGTTCCAGCGCAATTGATATTTCCTGTTCGATTTTCATCGCAATAAAAGTTAATATATCCAAAGGTGTTGAAAAAAGCGATGAGACATAATGTGTACTTAGGCCGGACTCAAGAATAATATCTTGCATAGTGACGTTTCGCATATCAGAGCGAGATAATAAGCACAAGAATGCATGGGCTAATTTTTCTTTATCCAGATCACGTTTACTTTTCTTTGGCACCTTATCGACGGGTAATAATTTTGAAAGTGGTATATTAAATGATTGGGATATTTTTTTCAACATCACAAGTGTGGGCCGGGTTCTCGCACGTTCCCAACTTGAAACAGTTTGGTGAGATACAGACAAAAAAGCAGCAAACTCTGTTTGCGTGAGTTTGTTGTCATCTCTAATTTTTTTAATTATTTTATTAATTTCATACATGAAAATACCACTACTTTTTTATAAATTAATAATAAAGTCCGAAAAACATGGGTAAAAAATGACATTTATTTGTCGTTTGTTTAATTAAAACAATTATTATCAGATTTTACAACAAAAGTCAATAAAATATTTATCGCAAAAAATACGATATGACGTAACTTTTGATGAATTTTGGTCGTATTGATTTTGATATAATAATAACTATCGGCTAAATAGTATAGGCCTGATACAAATAAAGGAGAAAAGAGATTATCTGATAGTTCACTTATACTTGTATTTAAAAAATAGATGATTTTTTGAAAGTCTGTGGGGATATTTTCAAAACTCATCTATTTTACTTCAAGTATTGTTACAGTTTGAACTATTATTAGGTGCAAGCATGATGAATCTTGTAGTCTTGGTAATCAACAGGGAGAAATATGACAAAAACAGTTAAGATTGTGTTAACAATCGTTGGTACTTTGGTTCTAATCGGAATAACGATGGTTAGTAGTTTGATCGCTATAAAAGACGTAAGTGGATCTGAGTTTAATGCGCCAGCTTTGCCTGTAATGATTGGTATAGTTGTTGGAGCAACAGCAGCCGTTATATTTGGTGCGTTATTCAGCAAATTATTTATTTTTCTTTCGCAACTTGGACAAGAGGCAAAGCAATCCGTATCATTCATGAATTCATGGTACGCCACAGTAGTAAGTACGTTACCTGTTGGAATCATTAATCTGTTTCTAATAACTGTTTTGAATCTATATAAGAATGATAATAAAGTAGCAAGCATTGTTGGTGATCTTGTTGCGGCATTCTTATATACATTAATTTTGCGTCAGGATGGTACGATTACAAAACGTACACAGATTATTTTTATTGTGATTTCAGTAGCTCTAGGCACTGGGATGGCCTTTGCGTTTTAACTTTTTGTAGTTAACGAGATGTAAAGAGTTTTGAATAATCATTAACATGTTATGTAGGGGAAGTATATGAAACGCAAGACAAAAATTATAGTAACTGTTGTTGGAGGTATTGCTGCACTTGGTATTTTAACTGCCACTGGCGTGCAAGCTTATCATAAACTGGTAAAGCCAACATCAACTGCTAAAAACAAGTATCAAGTGTATAAAGTAACCGGCGCCTTACCACTTACAATGTCAGGAAAAGTGGTTGCTGAAAAAACACAATCTTTAAACTCACCAACTGGGAAATTGCAACAAATTAATGTGAAAGACGGGCAGTCTGTTAAAAATGGTGATATTTTACTTACCGTAACTGCTACAGACGTGCAAGAGTCTATTAGTTCACAACAGGACATTGTAAATAAAGCCAATCGCGCAGTTAGCAGCGCATCAGCTACTCTGAAAAATGCGCAACAAAGTTACAATCAAGCAGATGCGGATACTAAAATTTCGCTAAAGGACACTGTTACACAAGCGCAACAAGCATTAACTGATGCAAATGGTGATTTGCAAGATGCCCAAAATAAGCTAGCAGAATTACAAGGTAAATTAACTGTATCTTTAAAGGCACCTTTTGACGGGGTTGTTTCAGTTAGTAATGATACAAAAGATGGTATACCAGCCATTACAATGAATTCAAGTCAAAAAGTTTTGCAAGCTAATGTGTCAGAATATGATTACAGCAAGGTACACGCTGGAGATACTGTCGCAGTGAGCGGTATTGATGGCTCGCCAAAACAAAGTACTAAGATTACAAAAATTGAACAAATTCCATCTAATCAGGGCAAAGGAACAACGTATTATCCTTTCTCTGCCAGTGTTAATAACGACTTTTTGTACGGACAAAGCGTTAAAGTAAAGGTGCCGCAGTCAGAGTTGAAAATTCCAAAATCAGCGGTATATAAAGGTAGTGTTTACAAAGTTATTGATGGTAAGGCTAGTCGAGCTCAAGCTGACTTAACGCAAAATGGAGATACGTACATTGTTAACTCTGGTATTAGTAAAGGGGAAGAATTGGTTACTAATCCGGATGCAAAGTTGACAAACGGAGAGGTTGTTGATGATTAACTTAGTTTCAGTCAGCAAAAGTTATCGACAGGGAAACGAGAATTATAAGGCTTTACATGAAATTTCGTTAAATATTGATGCTGGTGAATTTGTTGCGATTATGGGACCGTCCGGTTCAGGGAAATCAACATTGATTAACATTATTGGTTTTTTAGACAATGATTTTGATGGACAATATAATTTCAACGACACTGTAGTTAATGATTTGAATAGACGCGATCATGCTCGATTGCGTAATCAATCAGTTGGTTTTATTTTTCAAAATTTCAAACTAATTAGGAACCAAAGTGTAGGCGAAAATGTTGGGTTGCCGTTATTATATGCTGGTTTGAAGCGACGTGATATTATTGCTCGTGTAAATGATGTGTTGGAGCAAGTGGGATTGCCCGGCAGTTATGATAAACTACCTAAAAATTTATCGGGTGGACAACAGCAGCGTGTTGCAATTGCTCGTGCAATTGTCACACGGCCTAACTTTCTAGTGGCAGATGAACCCACGGGGGCATTAGATTCGGCGACATCTCGAGAAATATTGGCACTTTTTGAAGAGCTAAATCGTAATGGAACAACAATCATTATGGTGACACACGATGAAAACGTTGCACGCCAAACAAATCGTCTGATTAGAATTTTAGACGGTCGTTTACAAAGTGACATGGAGGTGCAACATGCAGGTTCGTGAGTTAATTGTCAGTTCATTCAGGTCATTAATTTCAAATAAACGTCGCAGTATTTTAACTATGATTGGAATTATTATTGGTATTGCTTCGGTGATCACCATCCTATCTCTTGGCGATGGTGCACGAATTGAAATGCTGAAAAATTTGCAGGCCGATAGTAGTGGACAGCAGTCGACGGAAATTACATTTTCGCCAAGTAATGATGCTAAAGTTTCCGGATTTAATAATGATGATTTAGCGCGTATTCGCGCTAATGCCAAAGTCAGCAAAGTTACGGTACAGTCTGATGATCATGGTATCTTATCCAGTGAGGGGACCATTAATGGTAAGAGCTTAACAGCATCAGTATATTTAGCAACAACAGCAAATGACAGTGAGATAATTACTGGGCATGGCCTTAAAGCAACAGATATCTCAATGGATAACCCAGTTGCATTGGTTAGTCAATCAATTGCCAAGAAGGGTTATCGAACAAATCGAAATGCGTTGAATTCAGGAATTGAAATCAATGGCACAATGTATACAATTGTTGGTATTATTAATAATAATGCGGTAAAGGGTGAATTTTACAATTACGACGTTGTTGTGCCACGACACGTGTTTGAGAACAGTAACGCAACGGTTAATGCGAATACCTTAAAGCTAACATTTGTGTCTGGAACAAATATATCTAAAGCAACAACTGATATTAAAGATCAACTCAATAAAATTGGTTCACAACATGCTTCCGGATCCTATGAGTTTTTTGATACGGCAGCTATGCTTAAAGGTATAACAGCAGTCATTAAGGGTATTACTTACTTTATTGTTGCTGTCGCAAGTATTTCGTTATTTATTGCCGGCATTGGGGTCATGAACATGATGTATATTGCAGTCAGCGAGCGGACTCAAGAAATTGGTATTCGGATGGCTGTGGGGGCATCTCAGAAACAAATTTTATGGCAGTTTTTGATTGAAGCAGTTATGTTAACACTTAGTGGCGGGATGATTGGCTACCTTGCAGGGTTAGGGGTAGCGATGGGAATTTCTGCTTTCCTACCATTTAAAGCTAGTGTTTCACTATCAACATTCTTATTGGCTTTCGGAACGTCAACAGTTGTTGGTCTAGTGTTTGGTATTTTACCAGCAAAAACAGCAAGTAATAAAAACCTGATTGATATTTTAAGATAACAACTACTAAAAAAGTAATGATACAGTCCGTATCATTACTTTTTTGTTTTGACATATTTAGTTAAGTCTGTATTTTTTGTAAACGTCCAGACATGGTCGTTTTGGCTTATTTGTAGACAATTGTCCTTGCGCAATAATGTTTTAAATCCTAATTTATGCGCCTGGATGTAAGTTTGTTTTAAATGATTTGGGGCAAAAACAAAATTATTACTGCTGGACTTTCGTTCTGACAAAATCTGTTGTCCGCGTTTCAAAGAAAATGCTTCCAGAGAATCATTACTAATGAAGTTTGATAACTGGGCCCCAATAGTTTTCGTTGGATCAGCAAGGGCATCCTTAGCGAACGTGAGAGCGCTAAAAAAATCTTCCTGTAGTTCAGCGGGGGACAGCTTAATAATATCCTCCAAGCGTTGAATCAATTGTTTAGCAGAAGTGGCGAGTGATGGGATGAGGGGAGCATTTGGATGTTGTAAAGCTACCATATGGTTTAGAGACTGCGCACTTTTTAGGTCGTCATCTGACCATTGCTGTGGATTAATGATGGCATCGATGATTAGCAAATGGAGGAAGCTTAACGCATCTTGTGAAATACCATCTAGTGTGAAGGGATTGGTATCAAACATCCTAAATTCTAGGTATGAGGCGCCACGTTGTGCCATATTAGTCAAACTTCCTGGAGCCTTTAAACGTACTGGACCATAAAACTCACTTTTATCATAGAATTGGCCAGTATCAACATAATGTTGAATTTGTTTCATATGCGTTTCAAAGTTAGTATAGTCAATTTCAATATCGTTATGATTTGCAAAACCAAAATTGCTGGCGCGCCAAGAGCGAACCGGTTGCCTATGTTTGAAATTAGTTGGTAAATTATCTGTTGAATTTTCAGAAACGGGACTTGCACCAAAAAGATAGGTCAGTAGCCATCTATAACTAGCTATCTGTTGAGCGATTTGAAAGTATAACTCATTTTTGGCAGCAGGATAGGAATTGATTTCTCTTTGGGAGCCAAACCACCAAACTAAGTCGTCAGCTGGTGAAAAATTAACATGAATTCCAGCCATAATATGCTTAAAAGGTCCATAACGTTTGACTAAAACATCCCGATATTCTTGATACCAAGATCGTTCAAAATGATTAAGCAAATAATCAATATCGTTGGCAGACAAATGTGGGGGCATCGAAAGTGGCCAAATAATTTCATCCTCAGCCAGTTCAGATGCCAAAATAGTCTGGAGTTCGTGCAAATGCATTAAGGCATCTTTTGAAGAATGTTTAGTACCGGTGACTAGTTCCTCTTGGCTTTCAGAGAAATCAGTCTGGAAGTAGGGTTGATACTGCCGATTGCCTAAATCACGAGGGTGTGGATGTTGGGATAGGCTTTTACTTCCTGATTGTACACGGTGTTCTTCTATTTCAATACCAAAACGACCAGCAAATAGTATTTCACGTAGCTTGTTATCTGTAAGTTGTATAGAATTTTGAAGCATACAACGTTCTCCAATTGTTATATTTAAACCATTTTAACTTATTATAAGCTGGTAGTGGTAAAATTTGTATCAGTTTTAATATTATTATTACAATTTGACGGATACGTTAATTGTTTTATAATGAAAGTATGTTATTCAAAGATAAAACATATAAATATGTTCCAGCAAATATGCCAAAAAATGCTAGGGTGTTTCATAATCTTAGCTATTCGGTTGGAGATCGTAATCAGCTTGACCTTTATTTACCTAAAGCGGGGGAGAATTGTCCAGTTATTGTAGACATATATGGTGGGGGTATGCTTCGAGGCCAAAAATCCTCATATAAACTTAATCCCAGTTTACGGTTCTTGAATGATGGTTTTGCAGTAGTGAGTCCAGATTATTCACTTAATCAGCTAGGTGAACAAACTTTCCCTGTCCAAATCGCTGAGATTCGTGCAGTAATAAATTTTTTGATAAAGAATTCAAAGCAGTATGGCCTTGATAAGGACAACATTATATTGATTGGGGAATCTAGCGGAGCCCAGTTAGCTGTTTTAACGGCAGCAACAATATCTGAGCATTTATTGTTGGGCAGACTCAAAGATGTAGCGGAACACACGTTTTTTCCAAAAATTAGTTGCGTGATTGGGATGTATGGGCCCTACAAAGTTGACGATTTTTCTAAACAATTTGCTGCTCTCAACATAAAACCACAGTTCAGCGAAACTGGTGAGGCACAGTCGTTTGAAGGAATAATGTTAGGTACCAAACGGCCGGACCAGATGCCAAGCAAAGTTGCACAAGCGAACCCAGCAACTTATTTTTCAAAGAATATGCCGCCCTTGTTATTATTTGCTGGAACTAAGGATGACGTAGTACCTTATTTACAGAGTGTTTCATTGGCTGAAAAGTATTATCAGAAAGTGGGTAAAAGAGCTGAGGTGATACTAGTTGATGATGCGCATCATGGACCACGTGATTTCAACACGGATGATATTCATGCAAAAAAATTGGCATTTATCAGACAAAATACTAACTAACAATGCGTTTTTGCAAAGCAAGTAAATAGACCCTGTGGATATAAAAAAAGTCCACAGGGTCTATTTGAGATTAATGTTTTAATTAAGGGCGATCATCGTAGTCATCAGGTGTGACATCTTTTCTGGAACCGTCTGAATAATAATGTGTCTGGCGTGGTTCATCAGGAATCAACACCCAAGCGATAATATAAACTAAAATTCCGGGCAGAACGGGTAAGAATCCTAATACCACGAAAATAATTCGAACTAACGTAGCATCCCAATTAAAATAGTTAGCAATTCCACCAAGGACACCGGCAATCACACGGTTATCACGTGAGCGAGTTAATTTTTTATGTTTTGTCATTGTTATTCCTCCATGTAATAATTGTTGATTTAGGCTTAGAAATCATATATAGGTACTAGTATATCTTTATAGAACCCATAGCTGCCTGTGCATCGATTGTAAATTCAGGGTTAGCGCCAACAAATCCACTTTTATAGCCATCGAAACTTTTATTATAATGGATGTCATTGCGATCCAAATGAACTGCCCCTGAGTTAGTTGCTAGTTCAAAATTGAAGTCTTGATCAGCTGGAGCCGTTAAGCGAATGGTCCCAGAATTAGAGTTTAGTTTCAAATCGTTTGTTAGTTGGTCAACTCTCAAACGAAGTGAACCAGAATTAATCGTGAATTCTCCGCCACCAACAAGATTGTCTATACGTACAGAACCAAAGTCAGCGTTAACTTTAGCATAATCAATAGTTGCATCGCTGATATTAACAGCACCTAATTGAGCATGTATTTTAGCTTGTTCAGCCTTGATATGTGTTGCTTTTATTGATCCGGATGCAAGCTGCCAATCTGCAGTCTTGGTATCCATATTTTTGACTTTGAAACTTCCGGCGTTAATTTGAACGTTAAACTTCTCGGTAACTAAGTCTTGTGCATATAAGCTACCTGCTTGGTTTCGTACTTCTATTTTCCCGGTGGTGAACGAGCGCGGAATTCCTATGTTCACAGCAGTGCGGACATGGAAGAGCATTGGATGTTCACCCTGGTTAACTATAATTTTATCATCATTTTCTGAGATAGTGGCAAAATAACGTCTATTATCACGACTAAAGTATTCATCAATAGTAATGAGGTCGATTTTATCATTTGTATAGAAGTGAATCGAAGCTTCGCTGTAATCAATTACAAAATCTTTGGTACTGGTTGGCACGGTCAATTGATGGTGAGATTTAGCCCAGTTAGGTTCCTTGAAGTCTTTATTTTCAAAAGTATCATTGATATCTGAATCAACATTATCTTCAAATTTATAGTATTTATCGCCCACACGGGCGCCATCACGGTCAACGTGCAACCAGTCACCGAATTGGACTTTATTATTTTTGCCATCAAGTATGATATCATCACCAAGTGTTACGCCTTTTTTGTTGATGTGTAAATTTCCAATGTGCACGCCTTTATTTGAAATATCCACGTAAGGTCGTTTTGGTTCAGATTCTTTATCTGTTTCCTCTTTTGTACTGGGTTCACTTAAGTCTTTTAACAAACTATCAATATCACCTAGTTGCTCAAAAGCATCGTCCAAAGCTTCATTATGGGACCGATCAGTTTTGGAAAAATCTTGATAAGCTTCTAATAAATCGGCTACAAGTTCTTCTTTAAATTCCGTTAATTGTGCGTTCGGCGTATATTTAGAAAAAATAACATCCAAACGGGTTCTAATTTCCATTTCAACGCTCATCATAATCTTTTATCCTTCCGCTAATTAAATGGCTAATGATATCTTTGGCGAAGTCCCATTCTTGTTGTGCTGATTTAAAATGTTCTTGGCCCTGATCAGTAAGGGTATAGTATTTTCGTCTAGCCCCCTGGGTTTGATCACCCCAGTAACTACGGATGTCTCCGACCTTTTCCAAGCGTCTAAACGCAGTGTACAGTGTTGCCTCGTTCAGTTCGTATTGCTTACTGGATAATTGGCGAATGGATTTTGAAACTTGGTATCCATAAGAATCACCTTGACTAAGAATATTTAAAATAATGGTGTCCGTATGACCACGAATGAGATCTTTTGATATATCCATATGCAGTTACCTCTTATAACTACATAATATAACATATTACTGTGGTTGTCAAAGTAATTTATTATAGGCTGTTATCCGAATGTTTCACATGAAACATTCGGATCGTTTTCTTGTAAAATTAAAATGTCCTTTTTTATCTAATATTCTGGTATAATAAAAACATTCATTACACTGATAAAGATAATATCATACGCGTCAAAGAGAGTTAGCGGCTGCTGTGAGCTAATCCGTGGATATTGTTGAGTTACACAGTGTGCAAATCAATGACGTGTGCCGCGATAAGGCATATTAAGTGGTAGGTCCGATGACTTACAATTTAGGTGGTACCACGGTGAAAATCGTCCTAGTCTATTAAGATTAGGACGATTTTTTCTGTAATTAAAGGAGATGGCAATGAATTTTATTGAAGATTTGAAATGGCGCGGTGCGCTGAACCAAGTAACAGATGAAGCAGGATTAATTGAAGCAATGGCATCAGGAGAAATTGGGGCCTATGTGGGTACCGATCCAACAGCTGATTCATTACATTTGGGGCACTTGATTCCATTTATGGTGTTAAAACGTTTTCAAAATGCTGGCGGAAAAGCCGTTATTATTATTGGCGGTGCAACTGGTGCTATTGGTGATCCACGTCCAACAACAGAACGTCAATTACTTTCACCAGAACAGTTACGTCAGAATGAAAAAGGAATTACTGAGCAAGTAACCAAGCTATTTGGTGATGAAAAAACTGCTATTGTTAATAATAACGACTGGCTTGGCAAATTAAAATTGACAGACTTTTTACGCGATTATGGTAAGTTATTCTCTATCAATGTGATGTTGAAAAAGGACGTCGTAGCTTCACGTTTAGAAACAGGTATTTCATTTACAGAGTTTACCTACCAGATTTTGCAAGGCATTGATTACCATGAACTATGGCGTCGTCATAATGTACAATTGCAGATTGGTGGCTCAGATCAATGGGGGAACATTACTTCTGGCATTGATTTAATTCACTCAATTGAAGGGAATAATGCGACAGCTTTTGGTCTAACAATTCCTTTGATGACTGACTCATCAGGTAAAAAGTTTGGTAAGTCAGAAGGAAATGCAATTTGGTTGAATCCGGAAAAAACTTCACCCTACACTTTCTACCAATTCTGGTATAACCAAAGTGATGAAGATGTTGTGAAGTATTTGAAATACTTTACATTTTTGGGTGTTGATGAGATTAATAACCTCGAACAAGAAGCCAAAAATAACCCTGGAGGTCGTATAGCACAAAAACGCTTGGCACAAGAGGTAACTAAATTTGTTCACGGAGAACAAGCTGTTGCTGATGCTGAAAAGCTATCAGCAGCATTATTTAGTGGTGATGTTGCTAATTTATCTGCAGCAGATATTGCTGATGCATTTGGTGGTGTGCCAAGCTTTGACATTACATCGGAAAAGAAAAATGTTGTCGATTTCTTAGTCGACGGAGAAGTCGAGAAATCAAAGCGTCAAGCGCGTGAAGATGTTACAAATGGGGCGATTACCATTAGTGGTGAAAAAGTAACGGACGTTAACTTTGAAATTGATCCAACAAAACATTATGATGGTGAATTTGTATTGGTTCGTCGTGGTAAGAAAAAATATTTCTTGGGAAAAGTTAAATAACTTATTGCTAGCGCACCTTTGGAGGATATTATGAAAATTTTAATGTACAATACAGTTTCAGACGAAATGCCATATGTTGAAAAATGGACTGAAAAAACAGGCCACGAAGTAGTGACCATTGATCAACCACTTAACGAAACGACGGTGGATCGCGCTAAAGGTTTTGATGCAATTACCACACAACAAACAACAGCCATTAATGCACCAGTTTATGCGCAACTAGCTCAATTCAATATTAAGCAAATCGCTATTCGACAGGTTGGCTATGATGTGTTGGACTTGCCAGAAGCCTTTGCTCACAATATTCGTTTGTCTAATGTTGCAGCCTATTCACCCCGAGCAATTGCAGAATACACGCTAACACAGCTTTTTAATTTAATTCGACACAATAAAAAGTTTGATCGCGCCATGAATACGGGTGACTATACTTGGGCTGCTGGTGGTCAAGCGAGAGAAATTCATGATTTAACTGTTGCTGTGATTGGTGTAGGTCGAATTGGGACAGCCCTTGCAGAAATGCTTCACGCGCTGGGCGCAACAGTGTTAGGTGTGGACCCAATATATCGTGCCCAGAACGAACCATTTGTAACTTATACGACATTAGATGATGCTTTGTCTCGAGCGGATGTTATTAGTTTTCATACACCATTAAATGACGAGACGCGCTATATGGCTGATGAAAATTTCTTTGCTAAAATTCAGCCAGGAACAATTATGTTGAATTTTGCGCGTGGTGAAATTGTTGACATGGTTGAGCTTGAAAAAGCACTCGAATCAAAGTTATTGGCTGGTGCAGCATTTGATGTGACACCAAATGAAAATGATTTTATGAACCAAAAGCAAGATATAACGGCGCTACCAGCAGATGTAAAGCGCTTAATCGAATATGACAACTTTCTACTGTCACCACATATTGCTTTTTATACAAACACAGCAATAAAAAATATGGTGGAAATGGCTTTAAATGATGCCGTAACGATGGTAAATGGCGGCGTTACTGAAAACGAAATTTTGCGGTAAAGTTCAGATTATTCAAACGTCAGTAATAAACTGGCGTTTTTTTATCAAAAAAGACGATGATATTGAATTCATCGTCTTTTTAAAATGTTTTTAGTCTGGTGCTTTCTCTGTGTGATTTTTCCAGAGAGAAGCTAATACTGAACCAGAAATGTTGTGCCAGACAGAAAACATCACGGCTGCGATGGCTGAAGCAGGTTCAAAAAATGAAATGGCCAGTGTTGATGCAAGTGCCGAATCCTGCATACCAACTTCGAAGGTAATTGCCTTTTGTTGAGGGGTATCCATTTTCATTAGTTTCGAGAAACCGTAACCCAGTAAGTAACCAAGCAAGTTATGTAATATGATGACTGGCACCAAAATTAGGGTTGATACTGCTAAAATGGTTTTAGAGTTAGCTGACAACACGGCTAGAATAATCACTAATATAGCCACTTGGGATATTAAAGGCATAATCTCAATGACTTTTTGGACATGTTCTTTAAAAATCGTATGAACGATGATACCCAAAACAATAGGTATGACAACAATTTGAAATGCAGAAAAAAACATTGATGAAAAAGGTACATTCACCCATTTTCCGGCTAATAGCTTCAATAGTGTCGGAATCATGACAGGTGCTAACAATGTAGAGAGCAGGCCGATTGAAACATCAAGCGCAACATCCCCTCCAGATAAGAAGGACATAACGTTAGAGGATGTGCCAGAGGGCGCTGATCCTACCAAAATTACACCAACAGCTGCAGCGCCGGTTAACCCAAACAAATGTACCAGTAAAAAAGCAATGAAAGGCATAATAACATAATGTGCTATCGTTCCTAAAATAACTTGTAGGGGATTACGAGCAACCCTTTTAAAGTCATTTGGTGTCAACGTAATACCCATACCAAATAAGACAATCATCAGTAAGATTGATACAGCCGAGAGGTTGCCCACTTTTGTTGTAGCAAGCGTAGTACCTGGTCCAGGAATAAAAATAGCCAATAAAGCTACTAAAATAACAAAAAAGGTAAAGTATTTAGTAAGAAATTTTGAAAGTGATTTGATTGTGTTCATAGTTGCTCTCCCAGTAACTTATAATAAATTGGCTGTTTTTTTCAATTATGGACACCCAAAACCATTTTTGCGTAGCGACTCATTCTGTCCGTAGACCATGCCGGTTCCCAAACTAATTCAATTTTGACATCGTGTACTTCATCTATTGCCATGAGTGCACGTGTAATCATCGTATCTAATACCGCAGTCAATGGACAGCCCATCGTGGTCAAAGTAAGCTTAACAGTGACATGTCCATTTTCATCCATAGCTAGTCCATAAACTAATCCTAAGCTAACAATATCGCAACGCAGTTCGGGGTCGATTACCTGTGATAAGGCTTCCAACATCTGGTCTTGTAGTTCTTGTATTTTATTTTCCATGTGTCAGCGTCCTTTATGACATTTGAGGATAGCTTTTAGCTAGGGAATAATTCATCAGCGCCCTTTAATACGCCGCCAGTATTTGCTGAAGTGACTAAGGCTTGATAACGTGCCATCCAGCCATTTCGCATTTTAGGAACAAAGGGTTTGAGATGTTCATGGCGTTCCGCTAGCTCTGTATCATCAACATGCAAATGCATCGTACGATTGACAAGATCAATGGTAATCTTGTCACCATTTTCAACCAGTGCAATTGGACCATCATCAGCGGCTTCGGGACTAACATGGCCAACAGAGATACCACGTGATGCACCGGAAAAACGGCCATCCGTAACCAAAGCCACCTCTTTTCCTAGACCCATACCAGTAATAGCTGATGTAGGTCCTAGCATTTCGGGCATACCAGGGCCACCTTTTGGTCCCTCATAGCGAATAATCAGCACGTGACCAGCGTGAATTTGACCGCTATCTATCGCCTCAACCGCTTCTTGTTCAGAATTAAAGACAATGGCTTCTCCGGTAAAATCTTTAATACTTGGGTCAACGCCACCTGCTTTAATAACTGAACCTTTGGGTGCTAAGTTGCCATATAAAATGGATAAGCCACCTTGCTTTGAATAGGGATTAACATCGAACTTCCGGATAATTTCGTCATTAATGATTTCATGATCAGCAACATTTTCGCGCAATGTCTTACCGGTTACAGTCATGCGGTCAGGGTGCAAAACGTCACCCATACGAATTAGTTCATTGATAATAGCGGGCACACCACCAGCATTATGCACGTCTTCCATTGCCCATTTAGAAGAAGGGGCAATTTTAGATAGGTAAGGGACTTTTTTAGCAATTTCGTTAATGTCTGCTTGGTCATAATCAATGCCAGCTTCATGAGCGATAGACAACACGTGCAAAACAGTATTGGTTGAGCCACCCATGGCCATATCAAGTGCCATGGCATCATCAAGCGCTTCTTTTGTAATTAAATCGCGTGGTTTAACATTTTCCTTAACCATACGCATTAATTGCTTGGCGCCATCGCGAATTAAATCACGTCGTTCATCAGAAATTGCTAGTGCAGTACCATTGAACGGCAAGGCGATACCCATCACTTCCATTAAGGTATTCATGGAGTTAGCTGTGAACATACCAGCACAAGATCCACAAGTAGGGCAGGCATTTTGCTCCATTTCTAAGAATTCTTCCTCAGTCATTAGTCCTGATTTAAATGCACCCACGGCCTCGAACATAGAAGATAAAGTCGTGGCTTTTCCTTGAGGATCTAAACCAGCTTTCATGGGGCCACCGGAGACGAATACAGAGGGTACATTACAGCGTAAAGAAGCCATAATCATGCCAGGCGTAATTTTGTCACAGTTTGGTAAGAAGAATACACCATCAAACCAGTGTGCTGTGATGACAGTTTCAGCCGAATCGGCGATTAATTCACGAGATGGCAACGAATAGCGCATGCCTAAATGCCCCATCGCAATACCATCGTCCACACCAATGGTGTTAAACTCAAAAGGAATACCACCGGCATCACGAATGGCTTGTTTGGCGACATCAGCTAGTTCACGCAGATGAACGTGGCCAGGGATGATTTCTACATAGGAATTACAGATGGCAATGAATGGTTTTTTCATATCTTCGGGGTTACTGACTTGACCTGTCGCATATAATAACGAGCGGGCTGGAGCTTGATGAATACCCATTTTGATATGATCAGATCGTTTTTGTAAGTCATCGCTATTTACATTAAATGAAAAAGTGTCTGTCATGAAATAAATCTCCGCGTTTTCTAATTTTTAATATGTTTTTACTAATATGAGTATAGGGGTATAAACTCAATTGTCAACGAACTATTCCAAATTTATATGATTTATCGCTTCATCTATAAAATGACCAGATTATGACGATGACTGTAAAAATATAGAGACAATCTTGCTTATCTTCCGATAACGTTTGACATTTTAAAATTATAGGAATATAATTATTTCAATATTAATGTGAGTTTTTACTCAGAAACGAAAGATAACATAATGAATAAAAATATAAAAAAATTGAACAACATTCTCATTATCCTTCTTATCAGCTGATGATTAGTAGGTTATTTTGAGTGAATGTCTACTAATCGATTTGGATTTAGTAGACAGTTGGGACATTTTTTGTTCAGGCACCTAACTGTGAACGCAGTTAGGTGCCTTTTTTCATAGGATTGGGGGATCAATGATAAACATAGAAAAATTTATCAGCACGAGAAAACGCTTAAAAATTTCACAAATGGCGCTATGTACTGATATCTGTACACAAGCTACTTTGTCCAAATTTGAAAAGCATCAACAAGTGCCAGCTTTTGATATCATGATTGCTCTGTGTGAACGGTTAGGGTTAACGTTGAATGATGTTTTTCCAATCAATGTTACTGCGCGTCAAACAAACAATGAGCGTGTTTTAACATTGGCCACACAAGCACTCTTTTATCAAAATATTGGAAAATTTGAGCATCTAATCAAACAAGTAGAAATTGATAAAATGGTTGATACCGAACGGCCAACCTATCAAATTACGCAATATTTTTCGGCAGTTATCTTAAAACAAGACTGTCTAAAAGCAAAACAAATCATTAAAAAAATTGATATAGCAGGTCTTAACAAGTCACACAAGTTATTGTTTTATGCCATAACGAGTCATTACTATTATCAACGAGGCCAATTCAAAGAGGCTCACCAGTCTTTTGAAGACGTTTGGCGCTACCAAAAGGAAAGTACAACAGTAGACCATTCTGGATTTCAAGCGGCGATTGTTTATTTGTTAGCACAATATCAAATGTCGATTAAAAACTACAAATATGCTATGATGTTGGCAACTTATGGCATTGATTTAGCGAACGCAAGCGATAGTACTTATTTCTTAGAAAACTTTTTTTGGCTATTGGTGCAAGCTAGTGATACTTGGGATAGTCAGAATTTTATTGTAAATGAGATGATTGAAAATGCGCGTGTGATTGCTAAAATACATAAAAACGAAGCTATTTTACAAAAAATCAGTCAGCGAAAAAGGGAAAAATAATATGGCAACACTCAAGGTAGAGAATCTACATGTTTCAGTAGAAGGAAAAGAAATTTTAAAGGGCGTTAATTTAGTCGTCAACACTGGTGAAATTCACGCTATTATGGGACCCAATGGGACTGGAAAATCAACGTTATCACAAACAATTATGGGACATCCAGCATATGAAGTCACTGAAGGTCATATTTACATGGATGATCAAGATTTGGCTGACATGTCAGTTGATCAACGCGCTCGTGCAGGTCTATTCTTGGCCATGCAGTACCCATCTGAAATTCAAGGGGTGACCAATGCTGAATTTATGCGGGCAGCTATCAATGCTCGTCGTGCTGAAGACGATCAAATCAGTATTATGTCTTTTATTGAAAAACTTGATGAAAAACGCGAATTTTTATCGATGTCAGAAGAAATGGCAGAACGCTATCTTAATGAAGGATTTTCTGGCGGTGAAAAAAAACGTAATGAAATCTTACAGATGATGATGATAGAACCGAAAATTGCTATTTTAGATGAGATTGATTCAGGATTAGACATTGATGCTTTAAAGGTCGTTTCTCGTGGTGTTAACGAAATGCGTTCCAGTGAATTTGGCACACTTATGATTACGCACTATCAACGGTTACTTGACTATATTGTGCCTGATTTTGTCCACGTGATGATGGGCGGGAAAATAGTTAAAACAGGCGGTGCGGATTTGGCGAAGAAACTAGAATCTGAGGGATATGCGGGATTGCGAGATGAACTCGGATTGAACGTTCATTTGACAGATGAAGATGTGAATTCGTATTTTGTGGAGGATTGATATGGTTGATAATAGCGCAATACAGTCTTTACCACTACCAACATTTGCTAAAGTTCGATACAGTTCCTGGCAACTTGATGAAATGATAGCAGCCAAGGAAGAAACGACAACGTCATATTTCACTGAGAATAATGTTCACGGCATCGAAGTTAGTGGGCTATCCACTACTTATCAGCAATTATCGGATGACATGATCGCTCGTGGAGTGATTCTGATGAATATGGCACAAGCACAGATTGAACATCCAGCATTAGTTGAAAAGCTGTTGGGTAGTGTGATTTCCAAAACAGCCGATCGATTATCAGCACAAAATTTTGCACAGTTTAACACAGGAATTTTTGTCTATATACCAGAAAACGTTCAATTTGATGATGTTTTGCACCTGTCATTGAATCATTTAGCTATATCTGGAGAGGATTTTGTGGCTCGTATTTTTGTATGCGTTGGCGCCAATGCCAAGGTTGACATACTACAAGAAATGCATACAATCGGGACTCAAAAAACAAAGGCTTCTGTTGTTATCGAAGCTGTAGCGGATGTAGGTGCCCAAGTCACTTACGCTAATATTGATGCCTTTGGTGAACAAACGACAGCATTTATTAATCGAGAAGTTGAAGTAAGAGATCATGCAACTGTGGATTGGCAAAATGCTGAGTTTAATGACGGTAATGCAATCATACGATTAGCTAGTCAACTAAATGGTGAAGGCGCTACGTCACATACAAATGTCATCGGACTTACCACAAAAAAACAAACGCAAGGTTTGGTGACAACCATTTTGAATCGTGGTCGCCATACCATTGGTCATATCTTCCAACGAGGCGTTATTCTCAATCGGTCAACTTTAGTATTTAATGGTATCGGGAAAATTATTAAGGGCGCTAAAGGATCGGATGCGCAGCAAGAATCGCGTGTTTTGATGCTATCACGTCGCGCACGTGGAGATGCAAATCCTTTGTTACTAATTGATGAAAACGATGTGACGGCGGGGCATGCAGCTTCTGTGGGACGTGTTGATGAAAATCAAATGTATTATTTAATGAGTCGGGGTATTAGTGAGCAAGTAGCTCGAAAGCTAGTTATTCGCGGCTTTATGGGTGAAGTTTTAGTAAAAATGCCAACAAAAGCGGCACAAAGGCAAGTAGTTGAAGAAATAGAAAGAAAGTTACGACATGAAGACGATTAGACATGATTTTCCAATACTAAATCAAACAGTCAATGGGCAAGAGTTGCTCTACTTTGATAGTGCGGCTACGTCACAAAAACCCCAGTATGTGATTGATTCATTAGTGAATTATTATCAAAATAATAATGCAAACGTGCATCGAGGTATTTATGAGCTATCAGAGCGTGCGACACAACAATATGAACAAGCCCGCGATAAAGTGCAAAAATTCATTAATGCTCAAAAACGGGAAGAAGTTTTATTCACTCGTGGCACAACTGAGTCGCTTAATTGGTTGGCAAGTACTTATGGTGCAGAAAATGTTAAACAAGGAGATGAAATCCTAATATCTTACATGGAACATCATTCTAATATTGTGCCGTGGCAACAATTAGCGCAACGTGTTGGGGCTCATTTAAAATATGTCGAACTCAATGACGATGGCACCTTAAATATGGCTGATCTTGAACGGAAAATAACAGACAAAACTAAAATTGTATCAATCACACATGCTTCTAATGTGTTGGGGGTTGTTAATCCCATAAAAAAAATCGCAAAAATAGCCCACAAACATGATGCTATCATGATTGCTGATGGCGCCCAATCTGTTCCGCATATGCGTGTTGATGTGCAAGATATGGATGTTGATTTTTTTGCTTTTTCGGGTCATAAAATGCTTGGACCAACAGGTATAGGAGTTCTTTACGGCAAACATGATATTTTAGAAAATATGAAACCTGCTCAATTTGGTGGAGAAATGATTGAATTGGTAGACTTGCAAGAAGCGACCTTTCAGCCTTCACCATGGCGTTTTGAGGCGGGAACGCCCAATATTGCTGGTGCAATTGCTTTAGGATCCGCTATTGATTATCTGACAAATATCGGAATGAAAGAAGTCGAAAACTATGAGCAGTCTCTAGTTGATTATGCCTTGCCAAAGCTAAAAAGTATTGCGGGTGTCACCATTTATGGTCCGCAAAACAGTGAACAGCATTCAGGCGTGATTGCATTTAATTTAGCAGGGGTCCATGCCCACGACCTAGCCACGGCCTTGGATCAAGAAGGAATTGAGGTTCGTGCAGGACATCATTGTGCGCAGCCGCTGATGAAATATTTGAATATTGCAGCGACAGTTCGTATTAGTTTGTATATCTATAATACGCGTGAAGAAATCGATCGATTTATTAGTGTCATTGAAGATATTAAGGAGTATTTTAACCGTGAGTTTGCATAATTTAGATCTTTTATATCGTCAAACAGTCATGGAATATGCCCAACATCCGCATCATTATAAGCCTATGTTGGGTACAGAAGCTTATCATGTTCGAAAATATAATCCCACTTGTGGTGATATTATTGATTTAGCTTTTGAGATGACTGACGATAAAGTGACAGATATATATTTTTATGGGGATGGCTGCGCTATATCAAAGGCTTCGGCTTCAATGATGACAGATTTAGTACTGGGACAGCGTCGTGAAGCTGTCGCTACCTTACTTGAGGAGTTTTCAAAACTGACACGTGGCGAAGTAGCTGATACAAAACTTCTTGGAGAAGCACAAATTTTAGCAGGGGTTACTAAATTTCCCACACGAATAAAGTGCGCAACTTTAGCATGGCATGCCTTGGACGAGTTATTATCAGTAGAGAAATAAAGAGGTTTCGATGATGGAAATAGATAGACAAGAAGCTATTAATCAAACAAAAGCAGCCATTTCAAATGACAAGGCCAGTGAACTAGGATTTCAAGATGACTACCAGGCTGTATTTTCAACAGGAAAAGGGTTAAACGAAGACATTATTCGTCAAATTTCAGCTAAAAAGAATGAACCTCAATGGATGTTAGACTACCGGTTACAAGCCTATCAAACATACCTCAGAATGCCTATGCATACATGGGGGCCCGATCTAAGTGAAATTCATTTTGAAGATATTTACTACTATAATAAACCAACAAATGATAAATATCGTGATTGGGATGATGTACCAGCTGAATTAAAGGAAACCTTTGAGCGTTTGGGTGTACCTGAAGCCGAACGGAAGTGGCTAGCAGGGTCTTCTGCCCAGTACGAGTCTGAAGTGGTTTACCACCGGATGAAAGAAGAATTCGCTAAGACAGGTATTATTTTTACCGACACAGATACTGCGGTCCAAGAATATCCAGAGCTTATTCAAGAATACTTTGGATCACTGGTTAAACCAACCAATAATAAATTAGCGGCCTTAAATTCAGCAGTTTGGTCTGGTGGTACATTCATTTATGTCCCTAAAGGTGTTCACGTTACGACACCTATTCAGTCTTATTTTCGAATTAATACTGAAAATGAAGGTCAGTTTGAACGGACACTTATTATTGTTGATGAAGGGGCGCATGTTGATTACGTTGAGGGCTGTTCAGCACCAATGTATTCAGGGGATGCACTACATGCTGCTGTGGTAGAAGTGATTGTTAAAAAAGACGGATATTGCCGTTACACTACGATTCAAAACTGGTCTAATAATGTGTATTCATTAGAAACAAAACGTGCAGCAGCGCATGAAAACGCAACGATGGAATGGGTTGATGGCAATTTTGGTTCAAAAACGACGATGAAGTATCCATCAGTCTATTTGGAAGGCGAGGGCGCAAAGGGTACAATGCTTTCGATTGCTGTTGCTGGCGAAGGCGTTAACTTAGATTCTGGTGCGCAAATGATTCATAATGCTAAAAATACGTCGTCATCTATCATTTCAAAGTCAATTGCACACGATGGTGGTTCTACAGATTATCGTGGCACAGTGAAATTTGGTCGCGAATCTGATGGGTCATTTGCTCACGTCGAGTGTGACACGATTTTAGTTGATGATAAATCTTCAGCTGATACGATTCCATACAATACAATTTTGAATGGTAATGTGTCAATGGAGCATGAGGCAAAAGTATCGCGTGTTTCTGAAGAGCAATTGTATTATCTAATGACACGTGGTATTTCTGCCGAAAAAGCCACAGAGATGATTATTATGGGCTTTATCGAACCTTTCACAAAAGAACTGCCAATGGAATATGCTGTTGAGTTAAATCGATTAATGAAATTTGAAATGGTGGGATCGGTAGGATAAGGTATGAATAAAAAAGTTGAGGCAAGTATCATGGATGCTTTAACGACAGTCATTGACCCAGAACTGCGAGTTGATATTGTTAACTTAGGATTAATCAATGCTGTTGATATCAATTCTATCGGTGATGTAACCATTAATATGACGCTTACAACGATGGGGTGTCCGTTAATTAGTGTGTTGGAAGAAATGATTGACGAAGCATTAAAAATTTTACCTGAAGTAAAGACAACCAAAGTTGAACTCACATGGGAACCAGCTTGGGAAATTGATCGAATGTCGCGATACGCAAAAATGGCGTTAGGATTATAAAACGACTAAATTATATAAAATTGGAATAAAACACACCTTGTAATTGACGATGAATTATAAAGTAGTTATGATTGGATTATTAAATTAAAAGGAAGTGTTTCACATGAGAAATCAGGCTACTGTACAAACGAATATTACAAATGCAGCCCTTCTCCTCAACTTGCTTAGACTACCCTAGCAAGTTGAGCTTTTGAGCTGGTTGTTAGGTACTTATCTAATGGCTAGTGAATAAAAGGATGTGAGTGCATGATCCCGGACTAGTCAAATTGACTGGTCCGGGATTTTAATTTAAGGAGAAAATTATGGCAAGCAAAGTAACTTTTTATGACACAACAATGCGTGATGGTGAACAAACAATTGGGGTTAACTTTTCAATTGAAGAAAAGATTGAAATAGCAAAAGGATTGGATGATTATGGCGTTGCAGCAATTGAAGCGGGATTTCCTACGGCTTCTCAGAAAGACTTTGAAGAAGTGAAAAGAATTGCAGAAGTTGTGGATAACGCAAAAGTTGTCGGTTTGGCACGAATGGTCAGAAATGATATTAATGCGGTTATTGAGGCAACCAAGGATGCAAAACATCCAATGATTCATGTGTTCATTGCAATTTCACCAATTCATCGTGAGTTTAAATTACACATGACCAAAGCAGAAATTTTGGACAAAATCAAAGCAGACGTTACTTTTACTAAGCAACATATGCAAGATATTGTATTCTCACCTGAAGATGCGACACGAACTGAACCTGATTTTTTGGTAGCCAGCGTGCAAACAGCTATTGACGCTGGAGCAACAATGATTAACATACCAGACACAGTTGGTTATGATACGCCAGAAGAATACGGTGAAGTTTTTGAAAACTTGCGTCAAAATATTGTTGGTTTTGACACAGTTGGTTGGTCAACACATACACATAATGATTTGGGTATGGCAACGGCTAATGCTTTGGCAGGCATTGAGCATGGTGCGACGGAAATTCAAGGTACAATCAACGGGATTGGTGAACGTGCCGGAAACGTTGATATGATTGAAGCAGCAGCAGCTATTCATGTGCGTCATGAAAAGTTTAATGCAGAAACAGATATTGTCTTAGCTCAGTCAAAAGCCATTTCTGACATTGTCGCACGCGCAACCCGCATGCCAGTTGCGGGTAATAAACCCATTATGGGACGCAATGCCTTTGCTCATGAATCTGGGATTCATCAGGATGGTTACTTAAAAAATCCAGAAACTTATGAAATTTTGAAGCCAGAAATGGTTGGTGCGACGGCATCCCTACCTCTGGGAAAATTGTCAGGATCGCATGCGGTAATGTCAAAACTAAATAGCCTAGGTTATGAGGTGACTCGTGGTGATATGAAATCAATTTTCCCAATCTTTAAATCAGTTGCCGAAGAGTCTGATTTGATTACAGATGATCAATTAAAGGTTATTATGCAAGTCGTTGAAGAAAAAGAAATGGTGAGTTATCAATAATATGACATCAGTTAAAAAAATAGTAGTTTTAAAAGGCGATTATATCGGTCCCGAAATCATGACAGCAGGTTTAGCAGTATTGGACGCTGCGACAAAGGATACAACATTTGCTTATGAACTTATAGATGCACCATTTGGTGGTGATGGTATTGATCGAGCTGGTGACCCTCTACCACAGTCAACTATTGATGTTTCAAAACAAGCTGATGCGGTGCTACTTAGTGCAATTGGTGGGCCAAAATGGGATAATGCGCCACGACGTCCAGAACAAGGGCTATTAGAAATTAGATCAAAACTTAACTTATTTGCTAATATCCGGCCAACAAAAGTGACGGCAGCACAAATTGACCGTTCACCACTGAAGCCAGAGTATGTTGAAAATACGGATTTTGTAATCGTTCGTGAGCTGACCTCTGGTGCTTATTTTGGAAAGCCACGGAAGCTCGAAGCACATCAAGCGATTGATACGATGTATTACAGTGAAGAAGAAGTAACTCGTATTATGCACCAAGGCTTTAAAATGGCGCAAAAACGGAACAAGCATGTCACCATTGTTGATAAGTCAAATGTATTGGCTACATCAAAGTTTTGGCGAAAGATTGCTAATGAAGTTGGCAAAAGTTATCCGGATGTGACAATCGACTATTACTATGTTGATGCAATGACAATGGCTATCATGGCCAAGCCCACAACATTTGATGTTGTGATTATACCTAATTTGTTTGGGGACATTTTAAGTGATGAAGCAGCACAAATTACAGGCTCAATTGGACAAATACCTTCTATGTCAGTTGGTGAAAGCGGCCCTAATTTGTATGAGCCAATTCATGGCTCAGCACCTGACATTGCTGGGCAAGGCATAGCCAATCCCATTTCTATGGTAAATACGGTAGCTATGATGTTAACGGAAAGCTTTGATGAAAAAAGGATTGCCGATAAAATTACTGCAGCAGTAGACTACATTATTGAAAACCACTATGTGACACCAGACATGGGTGGCACGATGACGACCGATGAAGTCACACAAAAAATGGTTGATTACATAAAAAATTATGAATCGGCGGATATAAAATGAGCAAAACACTATTTGATAAAATTTGGGAAAAACACGTCATTACTGGGGAAATTGGTGAGGCTCAATTGATTTATGTGGATTTGCATTTGGTACATGAGGTGACATCACCTCAACCTTTTGATGGGTTGAGAAGTACGAACCGTCGCGTTAGACGACCAGATTTAACTTTTGCAACCATGGATCATAATGTGCCAACGAAAGATATATTTAATGTGCAAGATCAAATGTCTCGATTGCAGATGGATACATTGGTCAAAAACACGAAGGAATTTGACATCCCATTAGCATCAATTGGTGATGACAAGCAAGGAATTGTGCATGTTGTGGGGCCTGAACGGGGTCTGACACAGCCTGCCAAAGTAATCGTCTGTGGTGATTCCCACACAGCAACACATGGTGCGTTTGGAGCAATCGCCTTTGGCATTGGCACTTCCGAAGTTGAGCATGTGCTAGCGACCCAAACGATTTGGCAAGTTAAACCAAAAACCATGGGGATTAAGGTTACTGGAAAACTGCCTAAAAATACATACGCCAAAGATATTATCATGGGCATCATTGCTAAATATGGGGTGTCGTTTGGAGTCGGTTATGCGATCGAATTTTACGGAGAAACTGTTGAGAACCTTTCAATGGAGGCTCGTATGACGATGTGTAATATGTCAATTGAAGCTGGTTCAAGAACTGGTATGGTGCAACCAGATCAAACGACATTTGACTACATTGAAGGTCGTGAACAAGCACCAAAAGATTTTGAATCCGCTAAAAACTATTGGTCACAATTCTACACAGATGATGAAAGTGATTTTGATGAGACGTTGACCTTTGATGTATCAAATTTGAAACCGATGGTGACATGGGGAACAAATCCAGGCATGGCCACACCTGTTGATCAGTCTTTGCCAGCAATCAAAGATGATAATGATGCCAATGCCTATGAATATATTGGCTTGCATCCCAATATGAAGCCAGTTGACATTAATTTAGATTACATTTTTATCGGATCATGCACGAATAGTCGTTATGAAGATCTTGAAATTGCTGCGAATATGATGAAGGGGCATCACTTGGCGCCTAATGTCACTGCCTGGGTGGTGCCTGGCAGTCGTGCGATAAGAAATCGTGCGATTAAATCGGGTATTGCTCAAATATTTGAAGAAGCTGGTTGTGAATGGCGTGAACCAGGATGTTCGGCATGCTTGGCGATGAATCCCGATAAAATTCCAGCAGGGAAACATGTTGCTTCAACATCAAATAGAAATTTCATTGGACGCCAAGGTGCAGGATCGAGAACGCATTTGGCTTCTCCAGCTATGGTTGCTGCAGCAGGGATTGCTGGTCACTTCGTTGATATTACGACAGATGAATTTGTATAGGGGAATAATATGGAAGCTTTTGTAAGAGAAACAGGTAGAGCGGTTGTTATTCCAAATGACAACATTAATACTGATATTATCTTGCCTAAACAATTTTTGAAAAACATTTTAAAGACCGGCTTTGGTAAAGATTTATTCTTTGATTGGCGCTACAATGCCGACGGTTCGTTGAATGAGGCGTTTGAATTGAACAAACCAGCACATCAAGGGGCTTCAATTTTAATTACAGGAAATGATTTTGGATCGGGATCATCACGAGAACACGCAGTATGGGCGTTAACGGATTATGGATTCAGGGCAGTGATTGGCGGCGGATTTTCAGACATTTTTTACATGAATTCAACTAAGAATGGTTTGTTACCGATTGTGTTGCCCGAAGAAAATCGGAAAATATTACGGGGTATTCAAGCAGATGAAAATATTCAAATTGATTTACCCGAACAAACTGTGACTTATAAAAACTATACTTTCCACTTTGATATCAACTCACAATGGAAAGAAAAGTTTATCAATGGTGAAGATGATATTGATAACACGATGAAATATGAAAAATTGATCGCTGCATTCGAAAAGCAACGACCAAATTTTGGTTAGGAGGCAGTACATGGAACAGGCAATGAATTTGCAACAACGGATGGACACGACCAAAGAAACAGCGACATTTTACCGTGTCTTTGCGATGATTGCAGCTGGTATGATTTTAGATGGGGCGGACGTTTATCTTGCTAGTGCAGTAAATAGTGCAATAGTTAGCACACATTTTGCCACACTTGCACAAGGTTCTGTGTTTCTTTCCTCTGGATTTTTAGGTCTTTTCTTTGGGTCCATTTTTGCTGGATTTATCGGTGATTTTCTGGGCAGAAGAAAAGCGTATTCGACTAATTTGTTGATATTTGGTGTACTAACCCTATGTGCGGCATTTGCAACTAATATTTGGATGTTAGTCGGACTACGTTTTTTCGCCGCAATTGGGTTAGGCGCAGAAATTGTGACAGGTTACGCTTTAATTAATGAATTTGCCCCAATTAAAAATCGTGGTCGGTGGAGTGGCGTAACTTCTGTGATTGCTAATTTGGCTGCACCATTGACCTTACTTTTGGCAGCAAGCGTTATTCCTCGTTATACATGGCGTGCAATGTTTGTTATTGTTGGTGTGTTAGCATTGATTTTATGGGTGGTTCGCCGTCATTTTCCCGAATCACCGCGATGGTTAATTGCACGTGGTGAATATGATAAAGCTGAAAAGATCATTGAGAAATTAGAAGTGAATGGTTCGTACAGCACAAATGATTCTAGTGTAAAACGACAACCAGTGAAGACTAGGATTGGCATTGGGCTGTTGGTTGCAACGGTTGCTGTCAGTGCAGTTAATTTAACGCAGTATACATTTACATCGTGGATGCCAACATTATTGATCAAACAAGGAATCGAAGTGGTTCATTCACTAACATTCTCCGCAGTTATGATGGCTGGGGCTCCAATAGGCGCACTGATAGGCGCATTATTGGTTGACGTGATAGGTCGTAAAAAGGTCATTGTTTCTGCCTTTGTAATGACTGCGGTGTTTGGGATGATTTATTCGCAGCAACATACAACGGTTGGAATTTTAACTGTAGGATTTTTGGTCGTAACTATGATGTATATTTTGATGGCTTCGGTTGTTGGGGTTTATATGTCAGAGTTGTTCCCTACTTACTTTAGATTCCGTGGAACGGGTTATGCTAATGGCGTTGCTAAAATATTGACGGTTTTAACACCATATTTTGCAGCGTGGGCAATTACACAATTTAGTGCGAACTTGATTTTCTATTTTATCGCAGCAGTGGCGCTAATTGCAGCTATTGTGGTCGCAGTTTATGGGCCAGAAACAAAACAAAAAGCAATATATTAAAAGGATGGTATTTTATCATGACAGAAGCAACAACAGCAAATATTCATTGGAATGGTGGCGTTCAAGGTGAAGCCATTAACATCTTGAAAGAAGATGGGGGATGATCGTTAGTCCAACAAAAGTGGGTTACATTATCATGACTTCAGATGATCAAGGGTTGGAACGAAAATTTGCTGCTAAGAATCGTAAGCGTAATAAGCCAGGTGTCGTACTATGTGGTTCAGTAGAACAAGTTAAAGAATTAGCACAAATGACACCTGAAATCGAACAAATGTATCAACAACATTGGGATGAGGATATTTTGTTGGGCTGCATCTTGCCATGGAAAGAAGAAGCTAAGAGCAAGATACCAAATGACGGGACCAAAGATTTGATGATGGATAAACGTGAAACCAGTTGCTTTGTTATCAAGTTTGGCACACCAAGTGAAAATATCGCCAAAGAAATGTGGGAAAAGTATGGCAAGTTCTCATTTGCAAGTTCAGCTAATCCTTCTGGTAAGGGGAACCGTGGTTTGGTAGCTGGCATTGGTGACCAAATTGAAAATGCTGCTGACTTAATTATTGAGGCCGATGATTACGTGGCATCAATTCAACCCGACAAGACGCTAGATACGCGATACGAACAAGGGGTAATGGTTTCTATGGTTGATGAGGCAGGTAAGCTCATTCCAGAACAAAATGGTGCTGTTGGTATCCAACCAGCGCCAATCGTTATTCGTAAAGGATTAGATGTCGACAAAATCATGAAAATTATGAGTGATATTTTCTCGTCATGGGACTATCGTCACGGATTTTATTACTAAAAAATTGCATAAAACAGTTAAAAGCCAAACGAGCGTTACGCTATCTATTTTATTGATTGCGAGCTATTAAAAGATGATTAGGCAACGAAAAGTATCTCAACGATGACATTTGTTGAGGTATTTTTTGTTGACAGAACAATTAAAAATCCATATAATATTTTTGAACATATATTATATGTCGTATAGTATTGGAGAAAATAAGTATGGCAATTCAAATGAGTTCAGAATTATTAGACGGTTGCGTTTTAGCGATATTAGATAAAGAAGATTATTACGGTTATGCATTAACGCAAAGAGTGCAGGGCACGATTTCTGTTTCGGAATCGACGTTATACCCTGTACTACGGAGATTAAAAAATAATCAATTTGTTACAACGTATGATCAACCTTATCAAGGCAGAAATCGACGTTATTACCAGATTACAACACAAGGTCGTGACAGATTGGCTAGCATACGCCAAGATTGGGTAATGTTCCAAGCAAACGTTGACACATTATTGAAGGAGAGATAAGCAGATGGAGAATTATTTAGCTGAGTTAGAGCAACTACTACATCAGTTGCACCATTCAGATAAAGAGGAAGCGATGAATTTCTATCGAGAGTACGTGATGGATGCTGATTTAGTCACATATGAGCAATGCATTAGTGAGTTAGGCACGCCAAAACAACTCTCACGAAAAATTTTAGCTGACTATTCAATTAAGGCAGATGAAAAATCAACAGATGATACCACTAGTAAAAATCCACGGTCAAATATTAAGCTGATTTGGTGGATTGGATTAGCATTACTGGCGTCACCGTTAGCATTACCTGTATTCATTGTCTTGGTCACGCTTGCTGCTGTTGGTTTTGCAGTTTTAGCGTCTTTTATTGCGGTTGTCATTGCGTTGACTTTGTCAGGTGTGGTATCAGCGATTATCGGAGTGAGTGTTTTGCTGCAGTCAATCTGGACGGGGCTGTATTATATTGGTTGTGGTTTGCTCATATTGGGCATAATGTTGACAGTAATGCCAGCTGGTATTGGTCTCTTGAGGTGGCTAATTGATAAAACAGCACAATTAAGCAAGGCAATTTATCGTCGCTTTACTGATAAAAAGTACATGCATCGGGAGGACAAATAACATGAAACGAAGTGTTAAAATTGGATTGAGTTTGATAGTTATTGGTGCTGTGCTAGCTTTAATTGGATTTGGTTTTGGTGGCGGGTCAAGTTCCATTTCATGGAATAATGGCCTTAAAGTTATTGACCGCAAAACACAAAAAGAAAAAATGGTACAACAATCATATACTTATAACGAGGTGAAAAATATTGACGTGTCAACATCTTTACCTGTACGTATTATCACAGGGGATGTTAAGAAAACCACCGTTAAAGTAATGACGTATCAGAAACTACCCGAGTTGAGCTATCAGCAAAATCATTTGAAAATTACTGATAAACAGGCTGGTAGTGTATCTCCAGGTCATATTAAAATCGAATTGTTTTCTTGGAAATATGAGAATCAGGGAGATCAAGATGGAATTGTAATTACAGTTCCGCAATCACAAGGTTTGTCTGATATTCAAATTGACGGACAGAATAGCAGTGATGTTAGCCTGTCTGATGTCAAAGCGGATAAAATAGCAATTCAACATGTTGCAGATACAAGATTAAAAAACATAATAGTTCAACATGACTTAACGCTTGATGATATTGAAGATACTGATTTAAATGACGTGACTACATCGACAGCTACAATTAAAAGTGATAATGGTGATTTAACTATACAAAATACACGAATTACCGATGGAATGAACATTCAACTTGAAAATGGTGACTTGAGCATGCATCATAATCATATTAATACGGGTAAAATAAACACATCATATGGGGATGTTGCTTTAATGAATAACCAACTATCTGGTCAGCTTACCATTACAGCACAAGATGGCGATATATCGGCAATGATTGGGAAAAGTAGTGTGACTGCTAAAACGCTTGACGGGGATATTTCTGCTTTCAATAGTCATGATGATGATCAGACAAGTTACACACATAAAGGAACAACTGGAGCATACGTAATATCAACAGATAGCGGCGATGTGACGATTAAGCAGTAGTTAATATATTTGCTCAGTAGCTGTTTAGTATCATTAGTTATATTATTAAAATAAGATAATAAAACGTTTGACTTAATTAGAGTAAGATAATATAATTAGTTTCATATTAAAAAATATAAATTATATGAAAAAGAGGAAAAATTATGAACAAAACAATTAAAAAAATGAACCATTCTCTCCTCTACCTACTTCTCAGTTGATGTTTAGTAGGTTCTTTGAGTGACTATCTACTAAACCAATGTGACATTGATTAGTAGATAGTTGGGACAAGTGAGTAATAACACCCCAACTGTTAAAGGTTGGGGTGTTTTTTTGTCCTTTTCAACTTAAAGAGGCAGTAGCGCGAATTCGAATGAGCATCGTGCTAAAAAATAATTGAAGGTAGTATGAAAGGACATGTTTAGTTCATTAGGGACACAATTTGTTCAGCATATTTACGCGATAACAGGTGCTGTGATAATCTTATTTCTACAGCAAAAAGGGAGAAAAATTTATGATGTTAAACATAAAAAAACAAGCAACAGTTCAGTCCGATGCGATACGTTATGGGGCAATAATTATTCTTTTTTTGATATCAGGAATGCTGTTGTTAATGACAAGTGCTACACAATATCCTGAAATGATAGCGATGGCCTATCTTTCTTTCACAATGGGATTGCGACATGCTTTTGATGTAGATCATATTGCAGCAATTGACAACATGACACGCAAGATGCTTAATGATGGTAAAAATACACGCGGCGTTGGTTTTAGTTTTTCATTTGGACATTCAATGGTTGTGGTGTTGATGGCATTGGTAACCGTTCTGTTTGTAGAATGGGCAAAACATTCTATGCCTATTTTTGAGCAAATAGGAGGCGCCTTAGGAACACTTATTGCAGCTACCATGTTGATGATGTTGGCCATCGTGAATAGTGTTATCTTGCATGATATCTGGGTGAAGTTTGTCGCTATGCGTAATCATCATACCAGAGCAGGTACAGATGACCAAATCAATTCATCTAAGATTTATCGTTTATTTTTGAAACTATTAGGAATGATTAAGCATAACTGGCAAGTAGCAATTGTTGGATTTCTTTTCGGATTAGGTTTTGATACTGCTACTCAGATTGCGGTATTAGCAACATCTGCCACAGCTGCAAATGCGGGAGTTCCCTGGTATGCAACATTAGCTTTTCCGTTATTATTTACTGCTGGTATGTGTTTGATGGATACCATTGATGGTTTTTTTATGAGTACGACGTATCGTTGGGTATTTTCATCACCTTATCGTAAAGTGTATTACAATTTAACAATTACAGGGATTTCTATAATGGCAGCCGGATTTATTGGATTTATTGATTTTGTTCAGTCATTTAGCGTGATGTTTAATTGGAACAACGCATTGACACGATGGGCGGCTTCACTAGATTTTAACCAGATGGGCGTCATACTGGTCGCATTGTTTGTTATCGCATGGGTCGTTGCGATTACTATTTGGCACGTGTTTAAATTAGCTGATAAGGAACAAATAATTTGAACCATCATCATAAAAAATACGCTAAGGCAGATCAAAAAAGTGTTACTTTAAGTTGATACGCTTAGTGCGTTTTTTATTTTAAATAGCGTAGACCTATCTTTCTTTGAATTATGATAAAATGAGAACAATCGCTACTATGTACATGGAGATCATTCTAATGATAAAAATTGTTAACGTAACCGAAGAAGATAAAGCTTATTGGCAAGACATTTATATGCAATCATTTCCAGAATATGAACGCCTTGATTTTATGCAGCTAGCTCAGCTGGCTAAGACAAAAGAACCCGTTAAGATGGCTTTAGTTGTTGATGAACAACCAGTTGGTATTTTGTTATTGGTTGAAATATCAGCACAAAAAGTATTTGTGCTCTATTTTGCAGTTGATGCGAATATTCGTGGAAGAGGGATTGGGAGTAAAACAATTGCTGCATTAAAAGAGCAGTACCCAAATGGGGTAATATTAGAATCAGAAATTACAGGCCAACAGGCAGATAATGAAATGCAACGTGTGAAACGATATGATTTTTATAAGCGCAATGGGGTTAACGATGCGCATCTCGTGACTAAAAATATGGGCGGGACTTTCCATCTATTGCGTACGACAGATGAAATCTCTGACGATGACTATCTCAACGCAGTCTCAGAATTAGGAATTGAAGCTCAGGTTGAGTAATTTTAGCCATAAAACCAATATTTTTGACACAGCAACATTTTTGTTTTCAAAGAAATTCTGCGGTATGATATAAAAATGGAAAACTGGCTTACAAAACGTGCACGGCTTACGCCGAATCGGATCGCCGTACAGTATAAAAATAAACAATTAACATTTCAAGAAGTGGCTGACCAAGCACACAATATGGCCCAAAAAATTGCGACAGTTACCCAAGATAATTCTCGCGTGGCATTGATAATGAATAATACGCTCACGGGATACTTGGTGATTATGGCTTTGCAGCAACTTGGCAAGACCATCGTTTTTATAAACTGGCGTTTATCAGTAGCAGAAATTAATTATCAGCTTGCAGATGCGGGTGTGACAACTGTTTTAACAGATGATGATTACATGAGCGAGCTAAGTATTGATAAGCAAATTAAGTTCAGTGATTTGTCCACACAGCAAAAGATAACACCAATTGAAACTTTTCCTGAAGACTTTGTGACAAGTATCATGTATACTTCGGGTACAACGAGTAAAGCCAAGGGTGTTATGCAAACATATCAAAACCATTTCTATTCTGCGATGGGGAGTGCTTTGAATTTAGGATTAACATCTGATGATAGTTGGTTAGCTGTTGTACCTATCTTCCACATTAGTGGATTTTCGATCATTATGCGTGGATTAATTTATGGTATGCGCGTGGTCTTACAATCTAAATTTGATGCCCATCAGATTAATGAACTGTTGATTGAACAATCGATTACTGCTATATCAGTCGTTCCAGTGATGTTAAAACAGTTAGTTGCTGACCTACCAAAAGGTGCTCATTATAATAATCATTTTCGGTCAATGCTTCTTGGCGGTGGACCAACAGACCTTGCAACATTGAAACAGGCACAGCTTCACCAAATTCCTGTCATTCAATCGTATGGCATGACAGAGACTGCCTCGCAAATTGTGGCGCTTGATGCAAAAGATGCGGTTCAAAAAGTGGGTTCTGTGGGGAAACCATTATTTCCAGTTCGTTTAAAAATTGCTGATCATGCTGGAAAAGTGTCCCAGCAAGGGAATATTTGGATTCAATCACCAACGCTAACGACAGGATATCTCAATCAACCAAATAAACTAGCTGAACATATGATAGATGGTTGGTTTAATACTGAAGATTATGGTTATTTGGATGCTGAAGGATATTTGTTTGTCCAAGGGCGTGAAGGTGATATGATAAATTCAGGTGGTGAGAATATTTTTCCCAATGAAGTTGAAGATATTTACGCAGAATACCCAGGATTAAATAAAATAGTCGTCGTCGGGGTGTCGGATCAAAAGTGGGGTTCAGTGCCAATAGCTATCGTTTTGGGTGAAAAATTGAAAAAAGATGCTTTAATTCAATTCGGTCGAGAGCGTATTGCGCATTATAAAATACCAAAACGATTTTATCTGGCTCAAAGCTGGCACACTACTGCTAGTGGAAAAACACAACGTAAACCTTTCCTAGCTGAACTTGAAAGATTAAAGGAATTGATATGACATTATCTCCAAAAAATACAGATGTGAAATCTTTATTCAATACAATTGCACCAGAATATGACAAGATGAATAACATTATCAGTCTAGGGGCACATAAAAAATGGCGCCAAAAAGTTATGGATAAAATGGTCTTTCCAAGAAAAGCGCAAATCATTGATTTAGCTACCGGCACTGCTGATTGGGCAATTGCATTGGCAGAAAACAGTGACTCTGATTCTGAGATCATTGGCTTAGACTTCAGTGAATCCATGCTTGTGGTCGGGCAAACAAAGGTTGATATAAGTGACTATTCGGAAAAAATCACACTTGAGCAAGGAGATGTGATGGATTTAGAATTTCCTGATAACAGCTTTGATATTGTGACCATTGGTTTTGGATTACGTAATTTACCTGATCCAAAACAAGGAATCAAAGAAATGTATCGTATTTTAAAGCCAGGCGGACAGCTTGTCATTTTAGAAACATCGCAACCCGATAGCCCCCTTGTTAAACCATTTTGGCAGTTATATTTTGGTCATGTCATGCCATTATTTGGGCGTGTTTTTGCTAAAGGAAAATATCAGGAATACAAATATCTTGATGAAACAACAGAACATTTTATGGACTATATGACGCTTGGGCAATTGCTGCTAAAGTCGGGCTTTAAAAAAGTTAGAATTTCTCGTTTTAATTTGGGTGCCGCGGCGGCACACTATGCGACAAAATAGGGTTAGATATAAAGTATTTCATTGGTAGGCAAATTAATGCTAAAAAGATCAGCTATCTTTATGATTTGGATAACTGATCTTTTTAATTTTTTTCAGAGAGGTTTTTATTGCGTAACTTTTTCGATTGCTTTCAGTTCTTTTAGCTTCCAACTAACATAGTTTTCACCGTTTGGAATGGTTTCAGTTACATTAACAACGGGGATGTCATTTTTCTTTGCTAAATCGATTAAGTTAGAGACAGTTGAACTTGATGTCTGAGTATTATTCACGAAGAAGGCAATTTTATGGTTTGTAATTGCTGATTTAAGTGCAGCTAATGTTGCGGGTGAAGGATCATTACCTTCCTCAATTGCTTCAGAGAAATCTGTATCCATTATTTTGTATCCTAAGGCATCTAGCATATACTCAAAAACAGGTTCAGTTTGGGCAACGGTTTGGCCATCAGCCTTTTTGGATATTTTTGTGATTAAATCATTCACAGGTTTCAGGCTAGCGACGTACTTTTTGGCGTTCTTTTTGTAATAATCGCGGTTTTTAGGGTCTTTCTTACCAAGCTCAGTTGCTAGGTAATTTGCTGTTTTACTCATCGTTTCAGGATCATTCCACAAGTGCGGGTTGACGCCTGTTTTTTTATTTAAAACATCTTCGCCGACGCGAATAAGTTTTGTATTTTTAGAAGTTTTGGCAAGCTTATTTAGCCATGCGTCATATCCTAGACCATTAGCAAGAACGATATCAGCACCACTAACCTTTTTAGCAACCGTGGTTGTTGGCTCATAATCTTCGGGAGAAACATTCGCGTCCTTGATAATAGCAGTTGCTGTACCGTGTTCGCCAACTACTGTTTTGGCGATTTCGGCGTAGAAGTCTGTTGAAGCAACAATAGTTATTTTTTGATTGGATGACGACGAGGAGTTACCTCTGAATAAGGCAACACCAATGACGATGACGACAATGGCAGAGAGTGCTATAATTATTTTTTTCATGAGTTATTTCCTATTTTATTGAGTTTTGTTAAAAACTGGGTGATGGTTTGTTGTTGTTCCTGTGTGAAATCAGCCATGATGGTATGAATATCATCGTGCATCGTGGCGTGGGCCTGCTCGTGGAGTTGTGCCAATTTTTCGCCATCTTCAGTCAGTAAATAGTGAGTGCTCCGTTTATCAGAATCATCTACCACCGCTATGACATAATGATAGCGCATCAGGTTTTTAATAGCTTTGGTGATAGCAGGCTTTGATAGATTCATTGCAGCAGCTAATTCTGTGTTAGTCTGCGATTGCAGAATTTTAAGCAACATCAGTAAGTGGGCTTGTGTTGAATTGATCTTTTGTCCAGCAGTTGCCGCTACGAGTTCAGAATTAGTAGCGTATTCTTGAACAAAAGAGTTAAGCTCTTGAATAATCTTATCTGTTTTTTCCATAAACACCTCTTTAGTTTACTGGTTAATTAACCAGTTAATTATATAATGTAAGCGAAGCTATTGTCAATAGGTTATTTTTGAGTACAATTATAGTCATGAAGAAAAGCGGACTACTGGCAGCATTTTGTATTGTGACATTGAGTACAGCATTTCCTGTGAATGGGCAACAACAAATCCAAGCAAGTGAAAAAAAGAAATCAATTAAAAAAATCACAACAACGGCGAAAGCAGCGGTGGTGATGAATGCGGATACAGATAAAATTTTGTCCGAAAAAAACGCTCATAAATCTTTAGCGATTGCGTTAATTAGTAAATTAATGACGGGCTATTTGGTACTAAAAAAGTTACCTTTAGGCACGCAAGTGCAGCCGTCGTCAAACACGATGAAAATCGGAGAAGAATCTAATCTGGCAAGTGTGAATTTGGATAGTAATCAATCCTATTCAGCAGATGAATTATTGCGTGCTGCCTTACAGTTATCAGCTAATGACGCGGCTATTGCCTTAGGTGATCAGGTTAGTGGTTCACAAACAAAGTTTGTTAAATTAATGACTAAGACTAGTCAGTCTTGGGGGCTTGCATCAGCGCAATGGTATAATGCAGCAGGAGTCCGTAATGATGAAGCAATGGATGATGGCGTCAAGGCGCCTGATAATGCAGAAAATAAGATGTCTGCTGTTGATGTTGCGCTTATGACTGATAATATTTTAGAAAAAACACCACGAATAAAGAGAATTGTTCATCAATCACAAAATCAATTTGATGGCATTACACAAGATAGTAATTATGTTTTAATGAAAAATTATTTTAAAAATACGAAATATACGGTCACCGGTGCTAAACTTGGTATCTCTGTTAAATCAGGCGTTTCTTATGTGGGATTATTTACATATAAAGGGAAGCATTATATCACGGTTGTATTGCATGCTGATCAATACACCAATTTGTCAGCCGTTTTCCGTGAAACCAAACGCATCTTAAATCAGACAATATAAAAAGACCGTCAAACAAAGATTTGTTTGATGGTCTTTTTAAATGTGCTTATCCTTTAAATACCCAAGCATCGCCATTTTCAGCTAATAGCTTGTCTGATGCTTCAGGACCCATTGAACCTGACTTATATGTCTCCAATGGTGCTTTATCTGCATCGTAAACGGCAGTAATTGCGTCAACAAACTTCCAAGCAATTGATACACCGTTCCAATCAGCAAAGTTTGATCCGTCACCATTCATTGTATCGTGAATCATACGTTCGTATGGTTCTGGTGTGTTCTTCTTGTCTTCATCAGATACTGCCCAATCCAAGTTGATTGTGCGGGTGTTGAAGGCATCTTCAACTGACTTAGCGTTAAGCTTCAATTCAATAGCACCCTTTGGATCAATGATGATTGAGAGTACTGATTCTTGTGCTTCTTGTTCTGAACCAAAGTTGAATGTGCCAGCCTTAAATACAATATCAACACGTGTTTGCTTGGCAGCCAAACGCTTACCTGAACGAACATAGAAAGGAACACCTTCCCAACGTGGCAAATCGAACTGCAATTCACCAGCAATGAATGTGTTGTTCTTTGAGTCAGCAGGGACATCTGCTTCTTCCAAATATGGCTTGTAATCAGCTGTATCACCAGCACCATATTGTGCACGAACGAAGTACTTATTCACTTCTTCTTCGTTATAAATCTTTAATGCATTGAAGGCGGCGTTTTTAGCTGCACGGATATCCTTATCATTGAATGATTCAGGTTTTTCCATTGCTAACCAACCAACAATTTGCATTGTGTGGTTTTGAATCATATCCAAAAGGGCGCCAGTGGTATCGTAGTAACCAGCACGCTCTTCAACACCTAGAACTTCAGCCAAAGTTACTTGTACGTTTTTGATATAGTCCTTATTCCAAGCGGCATCAAAGATTGGGTTACCAAAACGTAATGCTGCAATATTTTGTACCATTTCTTTTCCAAGATAGTGGTCAATACGGAACAGTTGGTCATCATCAAATGCATTTTCCAAATCACTTTGCAATTCTTCTGCGGTGGCGTATGATGTACCAAAAGGCTTTTCAATCATCAAACGATTGTAGCCAGTCTCAGCTAGCAAACCTTCTGATTTCAAATATTTAGCGATTGTACCGAAGAAACGAGGGGCAACTGACATATAGAAAATACGATTGCCATCAATGTCAAATTTGGTTGCTGCTTCTTCGATCGCTGACTTCAAGATACCATAAGAAGCGGCATCTGTGACATCGTGCGCACGGTAAGAAAAATGCGCAATAAACGCTTCGGCTTGTGCTTGATCTTCAGTAAAGTCTTTAATTGAATCACGAACCAATTGCTTAAACTCGTCATCACTTAATTGTTGACGTGCTGTCCCAACAATGGCAAAGTGTTCTTGTAAGTATCCTTTTTTGTAGAGGTTGAAAACTGATGGGTAAAGCTTACGCTTTGCTAAATCACCAGTTCCGCCAAAGAAAGTTACCAACGTTTTGATTTCTGAAACCATGATGTTCCCCTTATATTATAATTAAATTCACTCTCCATTATAACGCAAAAAGGTCTGGAAAAGTACGGGATTCACAAACATATTAAGCGTTGAACAAGTCAAAAATTGATTAAATGACTAGTTTATACTAAAAATATGGTTTAAGTAGGTTAAATAAACTATATATTCACAATATAATTTTACAACGGGATGGTGCTAAATGTTTTACTTGATTATTATTTTATTTTTAATTCTAACTTTCACTTTAGGTATTGGTGTGGCGTTCGAGGGTCTAATTTTAATGGGTATTATATATGTCATCCTTCGATTAATAAAAAACAAACGGGATATGCGCAAATGATGATAAATTAAGCACTTAATTTTCCGTTATATGAATAGGTTTCGTGTTACAATTATTCTATTATTCGGAGGATTTATGCAAATTGACTTAACTGATAAGCCGCGGCCACTTGATGAAAAGTGGCTACTTTTTGGTACTTTATTATCCAACACTGGAAATTCAATGATTTGGCCAGTCACGACACTTTATATGACCGGTGTTTTGCACCAAAGTTTTACGATGGCGGGACTAGTTCTAATGGTGGGATCACTTATTAGTATGGTTGGCTCATTTGTTGGTGGCAAACTATTTGATAATTGGCGGCCATATGAAGCGATGGTAATTACGAGTTTTATCATCTTAATTGCTGTTTCCAGTCTAATTATTTGGAATGGGTGGCCCGTATTTGCCTTTTTTATTTGGCTAGCTAATTTTGGTATGGGCGCGGAACAAACGTTAGTTAACTCTTTTGCCACAACAATTCCTGGTGAAAAAACGCGCATCGTATTCAATAATATGTACATTGTGTTGAATATTGGGGTGGTTTTGGGGACCTTAGCAGTAGGATATTTATTTGATTACGGTTTTAACCTGTTGATGATGATTTCGGCAGCATTATATTTTACATTAATGTTAATTATTGCAACCAAATTTAATGTTCCGGTAGTTCGCACGAATACTGAAGCAACAGGCGTTACGACGCCTGAAGGAACAGAAAAAGTGAGCAGTGTCGGTGCACCAAATCAACGTTTTCGCTTGACGCCAGTTTTAGTTGCCATTGGGGCATTGCTGTTCATTACGTATTTATCCTACATGCTGTGGGAAACCGTGATGGCACCGCACATGAAAAGTTTAGGTATGCCAACGCGTAATTATGCAGACTTATGGATGATTAACGGCGTAACTATTATTTTGCTTCAGAAGTTTGTTTCTAATTGGGCAAATCAGCGACCATATCAAGTTTCAGTTATTTTAGGTAGTATTATTTTTGCTTCTAGCTTTTTCTTTTTAATATTTGTAAAAGAGTTTTGGCAAATTGTGCTAGTGTTTGAATTACTAACGATTGGAGAAATGTTACAAAGTCCGCAGGTTCCAGCATGGGTTGCGCAAATCACCCCCAAAGAAGTAGCTGGACAGGCACAAGGTTTTGTTTCAATGATGATCAGCTCAGGTCGAGTCATTGGTCCCATTTATTCGGGTATGATGATGGATCGAGGTTGGATGAAAATTCTTTTTTTATCAGTATTTATAATCATGTTAATTATCACAGCGTTGTTAGCGATCACAATGGCGAAACGAACTAAAAAAACAGTGGAGAATAACAAATAAACTATTTGTTATTCTCCTTTTTCAGTGAAAGTTGTTTCTTAAGAAAGACAATTTTGGGTAAATCTTTTTGGTTGCCCTGTTGTTGGCGGTAACTATCCATTGAAGATGCTGTATAAATATTCATAAATTGTTGTAAAGTGGGCGTCAGAAATTTAATACTGCCGAGGTTATTTTCAACTAAATCCTGTAAATCAACATTTGTGAATTGTGGTAAACAATCTATACTACCAAATGCCACTGATAAATCTCCTTTTTGGAATTCATGTTCATGCAAATCCGTTAGTTGAAAACCCAAACCAAGCATGATGTTTAGAATCAAGTCCCATTGGTAGATTCTTAGACGGTCCGGTGCATCCCAACCGTTAGGATTTCCGGGTACATGAATGTCTATATCATTAGCCTGCCAATCTATTTTTGTCAAATATTCTAGACCAACAGAACCCATCAGGACAGGAGTAATTGCTACCTTATTCAATTCCTTTGCGATGATCAGAAAGGCATCTATTTTTTTCATTACTTTTTCTCCTTTGTAAAAATGTTGCTCTTTTTAATTATACCGAACAGACAAATATTTTTCGTGTAAGCGCTTGCAGACAAGCGAAAACCATGTTATAATTTAAGTATAGATTAGGAGAGAGTCCTAAAACAATTCAAGTTGTGTAAGCTATACGAATGATAGCTTAAGCGGATTTTCTTCAATCCAGGACAGTTTGCTCAGTACTCTAGTTGGAAAGTGATGGACGTGTGAAAACGTACATGTGGCTGGTAATTAGGGTCGATGGTGATGCATAAGATGTATGGGTCTTATGTTTGTCACCTGAGAGCAGGCTGTTTTTTTGTTGTGGTTGGTAGATAGGTGTCTAATAAACTGTTTTTATGAGTGCAGGTACTTTGCACTCTTTTTATATATTATGAATATAGTCGACATTTTTATAGTTAAAAATGACTAGTCATTTTATTTATATAAAACTATAAATTGTATTAATTATATGTTGTTTATAAACAATAGATGATGTATCATGTATTTATCAAATTATTACAAAAAAAGGAAAAGAAAATGCTACAAAGAAATTTAGGGTCGCAAGGGTTAAAAGTTTCATCAGTCGGGTTGGGGTGCATGGGTATGAGTAGCACGTACGGTCGCGCTGATGACAAGGAATCAATTGCGTCAATTAGGCAGGCGGTCGTTAATGGCGTTTCATTGTTTGATACTGCAAATGTTTATGGTAACGGACATAATGAAAAATTATTAGGAAAAGCACTTAAAGGCGTGGACAAGCAAGTGACAGTGGCCACAAAAGTGGGCATTCAAGAAATGCAATTGAACCAAAAGAGAGTCAACGGTCGTCCTGATTATATTAGATCTGAAGTTGAAAAGTCTTTGATTCGTTTAGATAGAGAGTATATTGATTTGTACTACCTGCATCGAGTAGACCCAGATGTACCAATTGAAGAAAGCATCGGTGAAATGTCTCGACTAGTTGAAGAGGGTAAAGTTAAATACATTGGGATATCAGAAGCCTCTTTGTCAACGATTAAAAGAGCTCATCAAACACATCCTATAACGGCGGTTCAAAGCGAATATTCATTGTGGAGTCGTGGTGTTGAGAAAGAAATAATGCCTTATTTACAAGCAAATGAAATTGGATTTGTAGCATACAGTCCATTGGGCAGAGGATTTTTTGCAGATGACTTTAGTTTGGATGCGTCGAAAGAAGACGTACGCCAATATTTGCCTAGGTTTCAGGGTGACAATCTCACTGCTAATCAGGAAGTATTTAAAGTAATTCGTAATTTATCACAAAAGTTAGGAATGACATCTTCACAACTAGCCTTGGCATGGTTATTGCAAAAAAACAGTAACTTAATAGCTATCCCAGGAAGTAAGTCAATTCAGCACATTAACGAAAATATTGCATCAAGTCATATTGATCTTGATGATAAAATAATTCATATTTTAGATAAAATATTTGATGAATCTAATACACATGGCAGTCGTTATCCTAGTATGTTAATGGACGAATTGGAAAAGTAAAATAGATTCATCAAGTTAATGATGAATCTATTTTCATTCTTTTTTCAATTTTTTGTTCACTCTCTGTACCAGTTATTTGGTATCTCAAAACAGAAATAAAGGTTTTAATATCAATCGTGTCAGATAGAGAGGAGAGATTATATGCATTAAATAGGTTTTCTTTCTCCTTGATACTAGGTATTAACTCACGGCCCTTAGAGGTCAAATGTAGGACTGATTTTCGATTATCATCAATGGCTTTACTTTTATAGATGAAACCATTTTGCACCAATCGTTGCACTAATCGACTAGGACTCTTACTTTCACAAATTAGTAGATTACCTAATTCTTTTAATGATAGAGGTTCTTTTTTTGACAAAACTTGTAACACCTCACTCTGATTAGGTGTTATACCAAGAGGAGCTAAGAACTCAGCATATTTTTTCTGTCCTTCTTTTTGGACAGCATTGATAAGATATCTTAATAAATCAGCATCATTCATTTTCTTCATCCTATAGTAAAAGTATTTTTATCTATAATAGCATACTACACAAACATCGTACGATTGAAAATAAAAAAGGAAATAAAATAACCATGAATAAAAGTAGACAATTAGGACAGACTGACCTGCATTTATCTCCACTGGGACTAGGTACCTGGCAATATAGTACAAAAAATAGTAGCGGAACCTCAATGTGGGGAAATACCGAGACGGAGACAGTTTATGAAATTATCAAGCATTCCTTACAGAATGGGATGAATTGGATAGACACAGCTGAAATTTATGGCAATGGAACCTCTGAAACATTTATTGGGGAAGTAACGCAGCGCTTGCAAAGAGAAGCAGCCTTAGCAACCAATCCTTTCATCGCGAGTAAATGGTTTCCTTTGGCTCGTTCGGCGTCATCAATTGCTAAAACGATTGATGACCGTTTAGAATACCTACAAGTACCGACCATTGATTTATATCAAATTCATCAACCGACATCTCGGTCAACTTTAAGAAAGCAGATTGAAGCCATGGTGTCGCTTGCAGAACAACACAAAGTGAAACAGATTGGGGTGAGCAACTTTTCTGCTAAACAAATGGTCAAAGCCCATCATTTACTGCAAGAGTATGGGATGACACTTGCTTCCAATCAAGTTAAATATAATTTACTACACCGTAGTCCTGAGAAAAATGGCACACTAGAGGCTGCTAAAGAATTAGGGATAACAATAATTGCTTACTCGCCTTTGCAACAAGGATTATTAACAGGGCGATTTCATGAACAACCAGAATCTTTATCCAAGGTGAGTCGTTTTAGAAAGCTACAGTCGAATCTGACTACCAAAACCTTGCAAAGGACTGAACCACTTTATCAAGAACTAAAGAGGTTATCACTAAACTATGGTATGACAATTTCTCAGATTTCTTTAAACTGGTTAATTAATGCTCAAGGGGATACAGTTTTAGCGATCCCAGGAGCATCTAAAATACAACAGGCGCAAGATAACGTAGAGGCTTTGAATTTCGATTTGTCTAACAGCGACATTGAACGGTTGAACCGTATTTCAGAAGGTTTATAATGCTTTAAATTTATTATATTAGTTTTTTGAATCAAAATGGCCACTGACAATGTTATTGGTAAATATAAAATAAGTGGAGCATAAAATATTGACTATATAAATAAATTTGATGATAATAGTTTTAATCACATGCCAGATAATTAGCGAGAAAGGTTTAATATTAATCATCGAATTTCAAATAGCCATTGTGATTATTATTCAATAAATTGACTGCTTGCATATTACTTTGCAATTTTCTGACTCGTTTTTCACCCCAAATAGACATTGCTATTAATACTTCTCGCAAAGTCTTACCTTCCTCAGATAAGTAATATTCTACTTTTGGTGGCACTTGATTATAGACTTTGCGTATAATAATTTCATCTTCTTCTAATTCGCGTAGCTGTTGTGTCAACGTTTTTTGGGCGATATTAGGTATTCGACGGCGGAGCTCGCCAGTACGAATAGGGCCATTGCCTAGATGACATAATATGATTGGTTTCCATTTGCCACCAATCACGTCTAAAGTTGCTTCTACACCGATATGATATATTTTTTCCATCAGTAATTACGTGACTCCTTATATATTCTACGAGTACCTTTTAGTTCCTATGGTACATATTAGTGCGTACTTGTTTCAATATCTGTAAACAGTATACTACATGTACAGGAATAAGAAACAATTGACCGAAAGGATAATACAATGGAAAAACGAAAGTTTTTGTCTCGTTTTAAATTTGATAGCGGCTTAGTAATTAAAAATCATATTGTGATGTCACCTATGACAACAATGACTAGTTTTTATAATGGCATGATAACCACCGATGAACTTGATTATTATGCAGCTCGTGCTGGCGGCCCGGGGATTATCATCACTGGTGTTGCTAATGTTAGTGATAATGGTAAAGGGTTTGAAGGCGAATTATCAGTTGCTCATGACGCAATGCTACCAGGATTAACTAAATTAGCTAAGGTTATTCATAAAGACGGTACCAAAGCAATTTTGCAAATATTTCATGCAGGTCGAAAAGCCAATAGTGCTATCCTTCGTGGGGAACGCCCTGTTAGTGCTAGTGCGATTGCTGCTAGTTATCCAGTTGATTCTGAGACTCCACGGGCATTAAACGATTCAGAAGTTCACCAAATTATTACTGAATTTGGCGAAGCAACTAGGCGAGCGATTGAAGCAGGTTTTGATGGCGTCGAGCTACACGGCGCCAACACTTATTTGTTGCAACAATTTTATTCTGAAAATTCCAATCAAAGAAGTGATGAGTGGGGTGGTTCTAGAGGAAAGCGCCTAAAGTTCCCATTAGCTGTGATTGAAACTGTTAATAAAACGGTAAAAAAATATTCAAAAAAACCATTCATAGTCGGTTATCGAATCTCCCCAGAAGAAATTGAGGAGCCCGGTATTCGATTAGAAGATTCTCTTTTCTTCGTTGATCAGATTAAGCACAAAGTAGACTATATCCATCTATCTATGGGCAGTTATAAACGGACATCTCTAAACAATAAGGCGAACAAGGAAACGTTAATTTCTCAGTTTTCTCAACATACGAAGAATATAGTACCGCTTATTGGTATAGGATCAGTGGAAACACCAGATGATGTTAATGCTGTCATGTCTGATGGTGCAGATTTAGTAGCTATTGGTCGAGAATTCATTAGAGAGCCGCAATGGGTTCAAAAGATTGAAAGAAACGATTTGGAAAGTATTCGTACTTTGATTAGTCCGTCCGATATGGCAGAATTGGCTATTCCATCTGTCATGCAAGTTTATTTAAGAGAGTCCTTTTATTCCGTCATGCATTTTACTGATGACATCGAAACGCAAAGCGACTACCAAAACGCATTAGCACCAATGGAAGGGTTAGAAAAGAAGCTAAGCTAATAGACTCGACTGTACTAATAAAGTTAAATTAGTCACAATAAGAAACTTGATTAATTATATTGAACTCATTTAAGCAGACACATGTCTTTTCTAGATAAAGTTTCTTTGCTAGGTGTACAATGTGGTTAAGAAAGGTGGGCTTCAATTATGATTAAGAATAAAAGTGAATGGTTACAACAATATATAACGGTGATTTATGAAAGCAAAGAGCATGTCTTCAGAATAGTTGATACTGATGCCCTGTACAAGTTTACCAACACAAAACACGAAGATCTATTGGACAGTAAAAAAATTACAACCACTTTGTTAGATTCCTTTAGAGCGAAAGGAATTTCATTAAATAGTGTTTCTGACAAAAAATTGTTAGCAGAATATGGTCTTGAACTTATTAATAAATAAGCATTTTTGTACATGGATTTGAGAAAATTTTGTAACATATGAGATTTAGTTGACAGAAAAAGAATTTCATAGTAGAATGAAATTTCTGTGAATAGCATAAATACTAAGTAAGATTGACATTCGGGGTGAAGAGAAGCAGTGGTTGGTGAAAACTGCGCAGGTGTCGTTATCTGAAATACAGCTATTAATATTTAAGCGTGGCAACACCATGTTATCAAATGTTAAAGTGATGCGTTTTTGACGCGTAAGCTGGGTGGTACCACGGATTTCTGTAAATGTCGATTCGTCCCTTCTGTTTTATAACAGCAGGGACGTTTTTTATTGCAGAAATATAGTTCTTATTCGCGGGAGATAAACATGGAAAACAAACTAACTACCAAGTTATCGACGACATTGTTGATTGTTGTAATTATTATTTTAGCTACTGCTGTTATTGGCTTTGGACTATCGCCGAGTGTGCCGATTTTGCTAGTGATTAGTATGATTGTCCTAGTCGCTCGGTTACGAGGTGTGAGTTGGCAAGAAAGTCAAGCAGCTTTGATTAAGGGAATCACTTCAGGTATAGCACCGTTGTTTTTATTTTTACTAATAGGCGCCCTGATAGCACTTTGGCTTGCTACCGGTGTAATCCCTACGATGGTTTGGGTTGGATTTAAAATGCTAAATCCCCAGTTCTTTTTACCAACTGCTTTGTTAACTTCCGCCGTAGTAGGAACGTTAATTGGTAGTGCGTTTACAACGTTATCAACTGTGGGTGTGGCGTTAATGGGTGTAGGAACGTTAATGGGCTTAAATCCAGCGTTGGTCGCTGGAACTATCCTTTCTGGCGCTATTTTTGGGGACAAAAGTTCTCCCTTGTCTGATTCAACTAACCTAGCAAGTGCCATTTCAGAGACGGATTTATTTGCGCATATCAAAAATTTAATGTGGACAACATTACCTGCTTTCGGGATAACATTTCTTGTGACAATTATGCTTGGTCTCGGCCACCGTTCGGGTGCGGGAACAACACAAAAAATTGCTTCATTATTACCATTATTGCAACCAACGTGGTGGGCTATTGTGCCACTCTCTGTGCTGGTAGTCACCGCTTGGTTTAAAATCCCAGCTATTGCGGCCTTAATGATTAACATTTTGGTTTCCAGCGCGGCTTTTTTAGCACAACACAGTGTATCTGATTTTTCTGACTTATTAGTTCATGGTTTCAAGACGACAAGTAACAATCCTACCTTAATTCTTTTACTGAATCGTGGCGGTATGTCTTCAATGATGGATACCGTAATGATGATTATGTTAGCCTTAGCGCTTGGTGGTCTATTAGATGGTTTGGGTATATTGAAAGCTGTAATGGCACCTGTTGTAGGACATTTGCAATCCCAAGGATCAGTAGTTTTAGCAACGCTATTAACAGGTATTGGCGCCAACTTTTTGGTTGGGGAACAATATCTAGCGACTATTTTACCTGGGCAGTTATTTAAAGATAGCTTTACACGTGTGAACTTATCTGGGCTGGCGTTGGGAAGAACAATTGAAGATAGTGGTACAGTAACAAATTACTTAGTGCCGTGGGGTGTCGCTGGTGCCTTTGCAGCGCAAACACTAGGTGTATCGGTATTAGCTTTCGCACCATTCACGCTGTTTGCATTGTTGTCGCCTGTGATGTCAATTGCTTCTGCGCTAACTGGTATTGGGTTGAAACAAATAAAAGATTGAAAAATGCTATTGGTTTACTACCTCTAGATCCTTCAAATACCAAGCATTCATTGCAAAATGCCCAGAACCAGAAATTGGAGAATTTAATAATTTAAAGCCAAATTTTTCGTATAAAATACAAGCAACTTTAAGATCATGATTTGTTTCCAGATAACAGGACTTATAATGAGTGCTGGCAAAGGATAACGCGGTTTCCATCAATTTTTTGGAGATTCCTAATCCTTGTGCTTCAGGAATTAGATATAACTTTTGAAGCTCACAAATTCCTTGTTCATTGTCAAATGGTGCAATCCCGATACCGCCAACTATTTTATTATCTAATTCGACTACCCAATATTTTGCGTTATCTAAATTATCATAGTATTCATTGAGGCGGCCCAATTGGGGATCAAAGTATGCAGTCCCTTCAATAGCAAAGTTTAAAGATTCTAGAGATTCTTGGATAATTTTTTTCACAATCAAATTATCCTCTTTTTTATTGTTCTAATAATCATAACAAGCATGCTCCTATCAATGATATATAATAGATATTAAACAACGAAATTGTTGCTTATGTCCATATTTGAGGATATAGTATCACTATTTGTGGACTTAGTCAACTAAATGAGGGATTATGGATAAAGAAATTATTGATGATATCAGACGGTTTAACCGCTTCTATGCAACTGTTATAGGTATGTTGGACAGCAAAATTTCAAATACAGAATACTCTATCACGGAGGCACGAGTCTTATTTGAGATAAGGGAAAAAAACGGTGAATACATAGCTAATGATCTAGTCGCTAAATTAAATATTGATAGAAGCTATATGAGTAGAATTCTTCGTAAATTAAAGAAAGATGAATTGATTGAAAAGACAAGGTCTTTAAATGATAGCAGGAAAAACTCTCTAAGTATCACTGATGACGGCATTAAAGTGTTAGAACATGTTAATGATTCAACAGACGCGCAAATATTGAAACTTTTTAATGGTTTAACAAAGGATGAAGTGCTAGAAATCAGAGATGATATGTATAAGATACAGCAATATCTTGATAAATAGACTGTTTTGTATGTGATTGTGAGTGTTACCAGAAAAATAAGATGAACAGTAGCAAAACCGCTAATAAATTTTTACTAGCGGTTTTTTGCGTATTTTTTAATGAAGTAAACGTGAAACAGTATTAATGTTTATGTGAAATAGGTGTATGGGAACATTGTCACGTATATATTGTGGATGGTAATGTTATGAAGAACATATTTTTAACGACACAGATTATACTAAATGGTGGACAGTACCATTCTGAATGAGCCATGATTTGTGAGAACTGATGTCATCAGAGTTCCAACAAGGTTATACAAGATATAGAGGAAAAACGTATAATCATGCAAGGATGGTTTAAATGTTGATGAACGAGTATCGTAAACCGATGTAATTCAATGATTTGAAGTCTCAAATTGATGTCACTTTTTTGCATTCGGTAAATTGCTTTGATAAACTAAATATTATAATTTTAGAGTGATCGAGGGAAGAATATGATACCAGAAGATGCCGTGCAATTACCCAAAACAGCCAAATTCGTTTGGTTGATCCATGATGTCATTTGGTTTTTGTTTACATTTATAGGACTAGCCACTGTCTATATCCTTTTTTTACAATCGAAAAGGGATATTTATACAAATATTGCTTTAGTCTTCATGTTAATAGTTGTGTCGATACCGCTTATTCATATGGCGTTGATTAATTATTTTTACCATTTTAGGCGTTACTACATAGATGACCATGCGGTTTATATTTATCGAGGATTTGTATTTAGAAAAGTAGAAACTATTCCTTTAAATCGTATTCAAAATGTTGATACAACACAAGGACCTATTTTACGCCAGTTCAAATTAATGGACTTGTCAATCAAAACTGCTGCACATGGTTTTAAGATTAGAGAAATTGAGGAATTGACCGCAAAAAAAATGCGAGGTCAATTGGTAATAGCTGCTTTACATGCACGTGAGGTAGCTTCCGATGATTAAACAACACCAAAGTCTATTTGCTGTTTTTATAAATTTGTTAACTAATATAAAATTGATTATATGGCCGGCTCTTTTGGGGCTATTCAATATGAATGAGAGCCGATTCACATATTTTCCTATCATTGTGATTGTTACCTTATTACTTCTGTTGCTAAGCGCTTGGGTACAGTGGTTTTTCTTTATCTTTGAGTTTGATGAACACGAATTAACTGTAAAAAAAGGTATTTTCAATAAAAATCAGCTGTATATTCCATTTGAACGAATTCAAACGATAACGCGTACGATACCTTTTTACTATCAACCTTTTCATGTTGTGCGTATGCAAATTGATACGTCAGGTCAAGGAAAACCAGATGTGATTTTTGATGCATTAACTATAAAACAAGCTAACCTAATTGAACAAAAACGTCGGGTTGCTCAAAATAGTATTCAGAAAGAATTTGAGACAATTGAAACAACGAAGCTTCAATATCAGGTGACCATAAAGGAATTGATCGTCTATGCGTTGACATCCTTGGGTGGGTTAGGTGGCGTTGTCGTATTATTCACGATTTGGTCTCAAGTTGATGAGATGTTACCAAAGAATTTAAAATCGAGTTTTGAAGATTTCTTTAATCATCAATCTGTGACAGGACTTTGTATTCTTTTTGTCTTAACCGTTATTGTTGGTATATTTATCGGTTTTTTCAGAATATTTAATCGATATTTTAATTTTAAAATTGAACATCAGAACAATCATTTAGATATCTCACGTGGGTTTTTAGCGCATAAAACGATGCAACTAAAACTTAATAGAATACAAACGATACAACTTCGTCAAACAATGTTAAGGCGTTTGGTAAGATTAGTGAGTGTTAATGTGTTGCTTTCGGCGAGTCAGGATGAAAAAGATGCCCAAACGGTTCTGATTCCTGTGGCGTCAATAGATAAAATCATGATCACTTTAAAAAAGGTCTTAACGTCTATTGATTTTGATGTAGATCATTGGCAAGTGAGTAATATTGATAAAGCGGCTTGGTATCAGGTCCGTTTCAGTGTTTTGCGCAACATTTTTATAATGACTTTGGTAATTTCGGTTGTCATGTTTTATTTTCCAAGTATGTTGCAAAGATCATATATGTTGCTATTCTTCATCATCATGATGGTGATAACAGCTATACTAATTCTGAAGAACACACTGACGATTACCGAGCAAAAGCTTGGTTTTAATCAAGAATTAGTGTATATACAGCGAAGCAATGGTTTTAGCAAGGAAGGTTATTATATTCGTCGTGATAAAATTCAAGGGGTGCGAGAAAGCGGGTTCATAACAGTTTTTAGAAAAAAAGCACTACACCTTGATGTCATTGTAAGGGATGGCAATGGGCATCATATTATTCATTTGCGATATGTACCACAAAGTACGGTTAATCATTTTAAACAGTGGATGAATACGGGACTTTGAACTTTGCAATAGACAATGTCAGAATGTATTTTGTCGACACTTAATAAAAAACGTAAAACACTTATAGGTGTTTTACGTTTTTATATTTTTTATTTTAAGTTGGTGAATAATTGTATTTACTTTTTAAAAGAATTTAATTAAAACAACGCCACCAACCATGAAAAATAAACCCAGAAGTTGAATGACTGAAATGGGATTTTTCTTAGCTCCAAACCACCCAAATTGGTCTACGAGCAGACTGCCAGCAATTTGGCCAACTAAGACAATGACAACTACCAACCCAGTGCCTAGTAACGGCACTAGAAAAATATTTCCTAAGACAAATAGAGACCCAATGATACCGCCAATCCAAATCCACCAAGGTTGTTGTACAAGTTGGATAGCTTGTTTTGGTTTATGAGCATAGTGATTTATTAAGACAATAATAAGCAGTGTTATAAACCCGACTAGGAATGAAATAAGAGCTGCCTTAAGTGAGGAGTTAATTACTTTACCTAAATGACCGTTAATAGCTGTTTGGAGAGCGCTAAGCATACCGGTTACAAATCCCAGAAATTGCCAAGGTAATCTTATGTAGTTTGACTCATTATTTTGTGAAGTTGCTGCTTTTGGACTGTTTTTTTGCTTTAAGACTAGTTGTGTTAATGAAACAGAAAGAAAGACGCCGGCTAAAACTAGTAGGGTGCCCACTCCTCTAAACCAAGTAAAATCATGTTGCTTAGAGTAAAACCAACCAAAATTATCAATGAGCATACTCATGACAATTTGACCAAGAATTGGCATAATGACAGTTTGGACACTACCTAATTTGGGGAATAAGACAATATTACCGGTTAAATAGATGACACCTAGCGCACCACCAATCCAAATCCACCAAGGTTCAGTTGAAAAAAAGGAACCACTAATCGTGAGAGAATGAGTAGTTACTAGTGTTACAGCTATTAGAAAAAGTGTTCCAACACCAAATGAAACTAACGAAGAATTAAATGCAGAACCAAGCACACTGCGAAGTTTGGAATTAACTGCGGTTTGTATAGGCAAGCCAAAACCAATGACTAATCCAAGAATAAATAAAGGCATGACGGTTTCACCACTTTCTGAGAAATATCTGAATCATAAGATACATATGATTTAATCAACATAGATATTATCCTAGGAAAATCGTATGGTTTTGTCAAGAATTTCGATTGAGAGAGAAAATTGATTAATTTTATAACTACTACAATGAAAAATAACTTTCCAAAAATTCAGCTACGCCGTCTTCTGCATTGCTCTTAGTAATGTTTGTTGATACTTTTTTAATCGATGGGATGGCATTATCCATAGCTACTGAAACTCTGGCTAAGCTCAACATAGAGTAATCATTTGCTTCATCACCAAAGGCCATTAAATTATCTGGAGTCAATGACAACTGTTTGAGTAGTTTTGATAATGCAGCGCCCTTATTAACCTTATTTGGAACAAACTCTAATAAATTTCTTCTTGATCTGACAAAATTTATATTTTTAGTTAGTATGGGCGTGTGTTGGAGAACGTTTTCTAAATAATTTAACTCTGCGTCCGTGGCGCAGACGACAAACTTATTAAACATCAAATCTGGAGTTAATTCAGATAAAAGTTTTTCTGAATAAGGAATAAGTTTCCCTACTAATTCAACATACCCAGATTTTCCAAAATCTTTAATAGAATATACGTTGTCTTGCGTAACAAGGTCAATTGGCAAACGAATATTATGTATTAAGTTAAACACTTCATCAACGTCTGAAAGAGTAAAGACATGATTGATTAGATTTTGATTTGTATATATGTTTTTGATAATTGCTCCGTTAAATAGAATGGCGTAATCATTATTTTGATTCAATTGCAGTTGTGAAAGGAAAGGCTGCACGTTGGGGAATGGGCGACCAGTGGTCAGCACTATGCTTTTCCCCATAGTGTGTAGACTTTGTAGAACTTTTATGTTCCTTTCGGATAAGGTTTTATTTGGCATAAGCAGCGTATTGTCCATATCTAGGGCAATCATTTTTATTTTATTTGTCATTTGTTATTTTCTCCATAGGATTGATTTGTGATATAACAGTCTTAAGACGATCGAACTCACTTTCTTTCAATTCACTGTCGATTAGAAATGTTGGTTGTTTGGTACTGATTTCGGTAGATTCAGTAATAATTAAATCAAATTGATTGACATTGTTTGATGAATTATCAAAACTATTTAGCGCATGAATAGTCAGTGCGCATGGGGCAGTACTGTTTTTTTCAATGACAGTTTTAAATAAGTTCTGGCTGTATATTGGCAGGGATGTAACCATCAATATGTTCAGTTTGGTCTCTTTTTGCTGAGATAGGCTGAAATTGTAGAATATCATGGCTAGAACACTGATTTGATCTGGAAGCAAACCGTAAGGAAATAAATGGTTATATAAAGCGCTATCAGTTAATTGATTTAGGGATTCTACAACATACTTTTCAAAAAGTGGTTCGTGATATAAATATTCGTAGACAGTAATATTCTGATAACGAACAGCGTACCAAAACGGTTTGAGTTGAGTCTGTATTTCTCGGATCAGTATTTTTCTTTCAGTGTTTTTACTGGTGATGTGAGAAATAGTCATAAAAGCATCAACAATGTGCTCACTTAGAATCAAGAGGTCTTGAAACGAGTGTGAGCTAAAGTGATCATCCTGCTCTTTGGTAACACTAAGAAGTTGTAGTGTTAAAAATAGTTTCACAGAAGTTGGTATGTGAATCGAAAAATTAGTTTCTGCTACAAGAGCATAGTCTTGAATGATATTATGTTCTCGCCGATTTGTAAATGATGTAATATCAGAATCATTGAACAGCATTTCTTCAGTAATAGGATGATGGCTACTATACATTGAAGAAACAACAGAAAAAATAGTGAGTGTCAATGCATTAGAAATAGAGATACTTTTTTCCAAAGAATCTTTGTACATATTTTTCAATTTTTCACTGACTAGTAAAAATTTGGAGTGAGAGGGTTCTCCATCTAGTGAGTGAATAAAGTAGTTAAGCGGGTTTCTGTGACTTTGCAGTAGCATCAGACTGTTATATGCATGGACTAATAAATCATAGCGAGGTTCCTTAAACTCAAAACCATTTTTCTTAGAAAATTCAGGACGAAATTTTTTTCTCTTTTTTAAATCTGCGATATCGCGTAATACGGTATTTCTGGATACATCAAATAAAGATTGAAATGCAGATAGAGTCCATTTTTTTAAGGGGAGGGCAATACAAATATCCATGATCTGCTGCCGTTCATACGAAGTAAGGTATTCATCGGATGGCGCGTGTGATAGCTTATTTTTTAATACAGAAATTTGAGAATCTGAAATTTTTGTGCTTGGAACAAGAAAAGGTTGGTTTGATGAACGTAAATCGGAATTTGCTGCCTGAAGTAGATAATAAATTTTACGGCTAGACAAGTTCAAACGATTTGCCATGGTCTGTACGTTCGGTAATAGTTCTTGTGTGGCTATATAATTAATAAATTTCGCATAATTCATGTTTGACACTTGCATTTTTAATCGTTCCTCTCCTATATGTGAACAAATAATATCATCCCTAGTTTATGTTTATTTTACAATGTGGAAGAGAAGGTAAACAGTCTCATTAGAGCGCTCTTTTTGTGGCGGAATGGGACTGTTTTTTTATTTTATCATGTTTAATAATAGAGTTGTAGCAAATAATGTAAGCGCATACATTTAAAGTTTAGTTATTTATAGAAAGGGTTTAAATACTATGGTAAAAGCAAAGAATGTTCAAGAAGCAACACGTGAAAACTGGATTGAGAATACATTTCCAGAGTGGGGAACTTGGTTAAACGAAGAAATTGAAGCATCACAAGTACCGGAAAATAATTTCCGAATGTGGTGGCTGGCCAATAATGGTGTTTGGATTAAAACACACGAAAATACCAACATCTTAGTAGATTTGTGGAACGGTACTGGAAAACAATCGCATGGGTCCGGTTTAATGAAAAAAGGGCACCAGATGATGCGAATGAGTGGTGTTCAAAAAATGCAACCCAATCTACGTTTGCAACCATTTGTTATTGACCCATATGCTATAAAGAACGTAGATGCACTTCTAGTAACACATATCCACTCAGATCACTTAGATATTAATACAGCAGCAGCTGTGCTACAAAATAGTAGCCCCGAAACAAAGTTTATTGGGCCTCAGGCAGTCGTTGATATCTGGGAAAGTTGGGGTGTGCCAGCTGATCGTACTGTTGTAGTTCATCCAGGGGATGAGGTCACGGTAAAATCGGTAACGATTAAAGCTTTAGAAGCCTTCGATCGCACAGCTTTATTAACGGTAGAGCCAGATGTGAAAATTAGAGGTGCTTTACCACAGGATATGGACGAAATTGCAGTGAACTACTTACTTAAAACATCTGGTGGTAATTTGTATCATGCGGCTGATTCCCATATGTCTAATATGTTTGCTAAGCATGGTAATGAAAATGATATAGATGTTGAAATTATTAATTATGGCGAAAACCCAAGAGGAATTACTGATAAGGTTACGTCAATTGATGTACTTCGTTCAGCAGAAGATCTAAAGGCAAAGGTGGTTATTCCAGTTCACTATGATATTTGGTCTAACTTTGATGCTGATCCACAAGAAATTGTAAAACTTTGGCAAATGAAGAAGGACACGCTTAATTATCAGTTCCATCCATTTGTATGGAAGGTTGGCGGGAGCTATACATTTCCACAAGATAAGGATGAAATCCAATACCATTATGATCGAGGATTTTCAGATGTCTTTTCAACGGACAATGATGTGCCATTCCCATCATTCCTCTAAAGGAGCAATAAAATGACGATGCTTAAATATTTTCATGATAATGACTTGGTACGTATTTATGATGAGACACCGCAAGATTGGCGTGAAGCACTACGTATTGCCAGTGAAAATTTAAAGGAAAAAGAAATTATCACTGACGCTTATATAAATGAAATCATCAAAAACGTCGAAGTCAATGGTGCGTATATTGTGATAGTTCCAGGAGTTGTAATGCCACATGCATTGGCTACTGGACCCGGTGTTTTAGGTACAGGTATTGGCTTCGCTAAATTCAGTGAGATGGTGTCTTTTGAAGAAGGAAATCCAGAAAAACAAGGAAAACTATTTTTCACACTGGCTGCTAAAAACGAAGAACAACACTTAGAAAACATTCAAAATTTGATGGCTTTATTAATGATCGATGGCATGATTGAAGCGTTATCTAATATCGAAACACTAGATGATTTTAATCAAGTTATGAATCATTTTGAGAGTATCCCTGCAGAATAATGAGGAGAATAAAATGGATAGCATACTAGCAGGAATATTAAAAATTTGGGAATTCTTTGCTGATAATATTTTAACTCAGCCAGCATACATGATTGGTTTCATTGTATTGATTGGGTATATGTTGGAAAAGAAACCTTGGTATGAAAGTTTGGCTGGGTTTTTAAAAGCCACGATTGGTTATATGATTTTGATAGTGGGGTCAAACGGATTAGTAACCAGTTTTCGTCCGATTTTAACAGGTTTGAAAGATCGTTTTCATCTTACAGCGACAGTAATTGATCCGTATTTTGGTCAAAATGCTGTTACGGATGGATTAGAGAAAACATTTGGCCGTTCGTTTGGTGATGTGATGATTCTGTTGTTGATTGCATTTGTTTTTAACATTTTGCTCGTTCGATTTTCAAAATATACAAAATTACGAGCAGTGTTTACAACAGGAAATGTTCAAGTGCAACAAGCTGCGACAGCATTCTGGATTCTACTCTTTGCCATTCCTAGCTTAGGACGAATTGAAGTGCTGCTGGTGATGGGCGTGTTACTCGGTTTATATTGGGCGGTTGGATCGAATATGACCATCAAAGCAACACAACAACTTACAGATGGTGGCGGATTTGCCATTGCGCATCAGCAAATGTTTGGAATTGCTTTGGTTGCGTGGATTTCCGACAAAATGAAAAAGTCTTCTGATAAAAGCAAGACTAAATCAGCAAAACGTTTAGAAGATATAACGCTTCCTGGGTTTTTGAGAATATTCAATGAAAACATGGTAGCAACGGCTATCCTGATGTTCTTGTTCTTTGGAATCATCATGGTTGTGTTAGGAGAAAACTATTTCCATCAATTGTTTATTACTAGTAAGGGGACTTCAGGGTTAGCCCAAGGAACTAGTTTCTTCTTCTACATTTTGACTACATCATTGGGATTTGCTGTCAATTTGGCAATTTTACAACTAGGGGTTCGTACCTTCGTTGGCGAATTAACTGAAAGCTTTACAGGTATCAGTGACACAATCTTGCCAAATTCTGTGCCTGGAATTGATGTGGCAGCAACATTTGCTTTTGGAGAACAAAACGCAGTAACAATCGGTTTCTTGTTTGGTGCATTGGGTCAATTCTTAGCTATTGGTGCATTGATGATCTTTCATTCACCAACAATTATAATTGCTGGTTTTATCCCCCTCTTCTTCGATAATGCGGTCTTTGGTGTTATTGCCAATAATCGTGCGGGTGCAAAAGCGGCGATGATATTACCCTTCTTCTCAGGCATTATTCAAGTAGTTGGCGCTGCGCTAATTTCAACATGGATTGGTATGTCTAAGTTTGGTGGTTACTTGGGTATGTTTGATTGGGATACGGTTTGGCCAGTGTTTACAGTTATTTTGAAATACTTAGGTTACTTTGGAGTAGTGCTGGTAGCGGCAATCTTACTCTTGATTCCTCAACTAGAATATCGTAAAGATCCAAAAAACTATTTCTTAATGGTTGAGGATTACGATGCATATAAAGAAAATAAGGGAATTGAATAAAACAATTTGTAATTAAAAAGAAATGGAGAAATTATTATGAATATTTTAGTATCTTGTGCCAATGGATCGGGTACCAGTTTGATGATGATGAAGAGTGTTGAAAAATCAATGAAAAAACTAGGTATTCCAATCAGTAAGATTAATCATACAAGTATTGCTGAAGGAAAGTCGACAGCAAGTCAGTATGACGCAGTTTTCACACCTTTAAACTTTGTCAGTATGTTTGAAGATGCCAGTAAAAAAGGTGTGACGGTCGTTGGTGTGAAGAATGTTATGAGCGATAAAGAAATCACCCAACGCATCATTGATGAAACAGATTTTGAAGAAAAATATAAAAAGTGAGGATATGATAATGACGAAACCTAATTTACAAATAGCTTTAGATCAAAATACATTGGCAGATGCAGCAAGAATTGCTCATCTAGCAGGACCAATTGTCGATATTGTAGAAGTTGGGACAATTCTAGAATTACAAGCAGGCCAGCAAGCCATTCGCGTACTGCGAGAGATGTTTCCAGATAAGATTATTGCCTCTGATACAAAATGTGCTGACGCGGGGTCGACAGTCGCACAGAATTCTAAGGATGCTGGGGCTGACCTGATGACAGTAATTGATTCAGCTACAATTGCAACAATGAAATCAGCTAAATCTGTGTTGGATGGCATTCAAGTCGAGCTCTATTCAGCATGGAACTGGGACCGGGCTAAAGAATGGCAAAAAATTGGTATCGAACAAGTCATTTATCATCAAAGCCGAGACGCATTATTAGCAGGAGAGGTTTGGGGTAAAAAAGATTTGGACATTGTAAAACGTTTTGTGGATATGGGGTTCAAAGTATCTGTTACAGGTGGACTAAATATCGATACGATTAAATTATTCAAAGGCGTTCCCGTATACACATTTATTGCAGGTCGTGCAATTACAGGGCAAAAGAATCCTGCTAAGACAGCCCAAGATTTTCAAAATGAGATTAAAAAGTATTGGGCGTAACGATGGCAAAACTTGGAATTAACGAGAAGTCATTACCTTTTCAGATGTCTTGGCGAGATAAACTCAATTTAGCAAAAAAACATGGATTCTCTTTTGTAGAAATCTCAATTGATGAGACAGATGAACGTATTGAACGCTTAGATTGGAACAAGGAACAACGGTTTCAGTTAGTTCGAGATGTGTACGAAACAGGCATACCAATTGATACAATGATGCTGTCCGCATTGAGAAAATATCCTCTTGGATCTGAGAATCCAAAAATATACTCCCAATCATATAACATGTGTAAGAAAGCAATTATCTTGGCTAAAGACCTAGGAATCAGGAACATACAGATTGCTGGATATGATGAGTATTATGGTTCTAAGACAGTGTTAACACGTGAAAATTTCATTGAAAACTTGCAGCGGGTAGTTGATTTTGCAGCTGAAAACCAGGTTATGATTTCCATTGAGACAATGGATGACACTTTTATTAATTCGATTGCTAAGGTGAAGAAGATTAAGAAATCCGTTGTTTCACCTTGGCTTCAGGCATATCCAGATTTAGGTAATATTTCAGCTTGGCCTGAAAATAATCCAGGAGAGGATTTGACAGAAGGATTAGACAGTATTATTGCTATACATGTTAAAGATACGCTAGCTGTTACGTCAAATACACCAGGAAAATTTAAAAACGTACCTTTTGGAACAGGAAATGTTGGATTCTTAGGATTATTTAAGACGTTAAGACGACTAGATTATCAGGGTACATTTACAATTGAAATGTGGTCTGAAAAGGAGAGCGATTGCATTAATAAAATTGAGAACGCTCATGATTTCATAGTTGATTTACTAACCGAATCTGGAATTTTAATCGAGGTGTAATTATGTTAGAAAAGCTTAAAAATGAAGTTTATAAGGCTAATATGGCGTTGCCTAAATTAGGATTAGTAACATTTACATGGGGAAATGTCTCAGGCATTGATCGTGAAAAAGGGCTATTTGTAATAAAACCCTCTGGCATTGAGTATGACCAATTAAAACCTTCCGATATGGTTGTGGTTAATTTGGACGGAGAAGTTGTAGAAGGTAATCTCAATCCATCTAGTGACACGCCTACACACGCCTATCTCTACCAACACTTTTTAAATATAGGTGGTATCACGCATACTCATTCACCTTGGGGCGTTTCGTTTGCTGCGGCAAAAATGGATATCCCAGCTGTCAGTACAACGCACGCCGATACATTTTATGGGGATATTCCTTGTGCACCGGCCCTAAGTGAAGAGGAAATTAAGACGGCCTACGAACTAAATACTGGGAAAGTTATTGTATCAGAGTTTGAGCATCGTGGGCTTGACCCAGACGCGACGCCTGCTGCCTTGGTCAGTCAACATGGCCCATTTACATGGGGCACGACCCCAGAGAAATCCGTATACAACGCTAAAGTGCTCGAAGTATCGGCAGAAATTAGTTACCATGCTTTGCAGTCAACAAGATCAGAAATTCATGTTCCGCAATACTTGTTAGATAAACATTATTATAGGAAGCACGGCGATAATGCCTATTATGGTCAGTCATCAACACAATCAAGAAATCACATTACGCACGCCTAATATAATAAAAAAGGCCTACGTAAATCAATAAAATGAACCCGCTAACTTGAACAAATTAAATGTTTGTAAAGTTAGCGGGTTCATTTTAGGTTTCGTAAAATAGATTACCTTCCAAAGAAGTAATGATTAATTTTGAAAAGCATTAACGAACGTTTAACATTAAGGTTTAATAGTATTCATGTTTATAAAAAATGAATTATGTGAAGATATTATGAACATAGCGCAAAATACAGCCTTTAGAGTGCAAAATTTAGAGGTTTGCAAGGAAGTATGGAAGATAACAAGCATCGCGGTATTGCAAGTGGGTTAGAGTGTAATATTAGCTTATTAATTTGGGGTATATAAATGTTTGAAGATGTTAGATTACAAGGACAAATATTGGGGGAAATGGCAACATTTCTAGGGGATTCTTATATGAGGTCAGTCTCAATTGCTCTTGTTATACAAGACCTTGGAGGCACTGAGGAAACTTTTTCTAATGTTTTAACAAAAACACATCAGTTAGTACATAATAATGACATTAGTCAATATACTATAGCTGATTTTAAAGCATTCTATCAGAAAATAGAGCCAGAAATATTTAAAAATGTTAATGATGTAATTATTATTAAGGTATTAAATGGTTTGTTAAGTATGTATATTGAAGATTTATACCCAGTTGCCAAAAATATAGCACTAACATATCAACTAGATAATAAATTACCTGGAATTTAATTCAAAAATCTCTATGATCCCTTGGGTGCTTTTTATGTATACAAAAGTGATTAATTTTACAAAAAATGTTGACACACGTTTATCATTAATGTTTAAATAATACCCATGCTTATAAAAATATTATCCATGGGGGAGAAAATGTATGAATAAAGCAGGATGTCATAAATGAAAAAAAATTTACTACAAGTAATGATTCCAGTTGCTATTTTAATGATTCCGCTGAGAATACTATATAGTAACTACCCTAAATTACTTTGGCTATGGACTATTCTATACTTTTCTATTGGATTCACTAGTTCTTATGTTATAAAAAAGTTAGATAAAAAAGGTAAGAAATAAGCTCACATTAACGTGTGGGCTTTTTATGTGTAATTATAGCCATAAACTGTCTAAAATTTATATCCGTAGCGATTAAAACGGCTTATATAGGACTAGAGAGCTATATTATATATAGGATAATCAGAAGAATTGCTAGTTTAAATACCGGTATGAGCTAGAGTTGCGCCACAGAAAGGAAAAAATGAATGTAAGTGAAAAAGATTATAGTAAATTAGTAGGGCAACCTTTTGACTATAGACCATATGCAATTGATATGCACAAAATGTTTGTAAATATACAAAAGTAGTACAGTTGATATTATTTGTTATAGTTACGTAATTAAGGATAGCAATAAGTTTATGAAATACTTAGATTCTATTACAAAAGATCAGTCTAAACTAGGAATTTTTGATATTAATAAAAACTTTAATTTTGATATTGCGAATGCTGAGTATAACGCTGGTGTATATTTAGCTTCTTTAAGAGTGTAGCCTAAATAATGAAAAAATAAAAACCCTTGTAATCAAGTGGTTTTTTTATATACAAAAGTAATTAATATCACAAAACAGGTTGACATACGTTTATCATTCGTGTTTAAATAGTACCTATGTTTATAACAAAATATAAATATTAGGGGGAATTATTATGAACATGTTTAAGTCTGCGGCCTTATTTTTAGGTACTTTAGGGATAATGGGGGCAACAGCTCTAACGGTTGACACTCCAAAGGTATCGGCGGATGAAGCAACAGCTACAATCCAAGTTAACACTTTCACACCATCTGCTGGTAATGTGTATGGCGCTGATACTTTTAAAGAATCGAAAATTGGTGGAACTTGGATTGTTAAACAAGGCATCAAAGGTATTATTCGTAACAAGTCTGCTGCAACTAGGATTGTCACTGAAACAATGGGAAGTAAAGCAGGTAGAACGTTCAGTATCTACTATTATGATATTACTGGTGGTCTCGAGCCATTGTTATCATGGGCTGATTTACCTGCACAAGCAGCATTTGATGCAACTCTTAGAAGTTTGATGGAAGCAGGTGTAACTAGAGCAGATGCTACTAATGTAGCACAGGCAATTAAGATAGCTATTAGCTTATTTATTTGAGGTATATAAATGTTTGAAGATGTTAGATTACAAGGACAAATATTAATGGAAATGGCAACATTTCTAGGGGATTCGTATATAAGACCAGTGTCAATAGCACTTGTTATACAAGATCTTGGAGGTACTGAGGAAACTTTTTCTAATGTATTAACCAAAACCCATCAATTAGTACATAATAATGATATTAGTAAATATACTCTAGCTGATTTTAAGGCATTTTATCAGAAAATAGAGCCAGAAATATTTAAAAATGTTAATGATGTAATTATTATTAAGGTATTAAATGGTTTGGCAATTATGTACATTGATGACCTATACCCAATTGCCAAGTATTTAACACAAACATATCAACTAGAAAATAAATTACCTGGAATTTAATTCAAAAACGCCCTATGACCCAAAGGGTGCTTTTTATATATAAAAAGTAATTAATTTCACAAAAACTGTTGATATACGTTTGTCATTCATGTTTAAATAGTATCCATGCTTATAAAAACATTATCCATGGGGGAGAAAATACATGAATAAAGCATTAAAATTAACAGCAGGTTTAATTGCTGCTGGAACTATTATAACTGCAACAGCTCCAAGCATTTCAAGCTTTTATAACGTAAGTGCTAATGAACTAGCTAAGGGGAATTACAGCAGTTCTAAAGCTACAACGTTAAAACAAGCGGAAAAAAAAGCTGTTTCTGAAAATGGTGAGTATACTCACAAACAAACACAAAAAGCTGCTAAAGTAGTGAAAACTTCTAATGAAAATACTGATGTAGCTGAGGACAAGTTTAATCAAGTTGCTGATTCAAAAGAGACAACCGTAGAATCTGAGTCCGCTGGAGATGTACAAGTTACTACTGCCACTACTGATGAAGATAAAGTAGCGGGTGTTAAGGTTACTAATTCAGAAGATAATACAACTGTAACTGTTATGAATGATGGGCAATATTTGACAGTAGACAAGACTACACTCGACGAAAATACTGGTAAGTATACTACGGAACAAAGGTCGTTTGATTTGAATGTGGCCAATAATGATGGTTCTGCAACTAATGTAGCCTACGGGTATTTTTCATACACTGGAATTGCTGTAGGTCGTGATGTTCTAGCTACTGCAATTGATTTAGGCATTGCTGGATTAACTGGTAGAGCTACATGTGTCGCTTTACCACGCGTTGTTGCAGGTGCTTTAGGTGTTTCTGTAGCCACGGTTAATAAGATTCAACAATACTCTTTAACAGGTGGTTTTGCTTATGCAGCCCAAAAGCTTAATCCTGGTACTTATATAGCATATAACTTAGATAAAAATGGAAATGGTTGGGTTGGAGTATATTCAAAAACGGATAGAACGGGTGATTCTGTTTATATGACTCAATAAATAGGGGTATATCATTTTGAAAAATCATTTATTCGAAAATTTTATTGTGATATCTATATTGTCATATATCTTAAAAAAGTTCCCTGATATGTTAGGCACACCGTTTTGGTTTTGGGATATTGTTTACATGGTGGTTGGTTTTGTAATTTTATCGCCTATAGTTAATTTTATTAGTGATAAATATTTCAGAAAAAATGATAAATAAATGCCATTTATTGGTGAGCTCGCATTAACTTGTGGGCTTTTTTTATTCAAGCGTTCTAAATATTTGTATAGTTATAAATTTTAGCTTTACAGAATTTATAATACCTATAGCATATGAACGTATATTATTTTTTGTATAATCTACGTAAAGTCATCAAAATCAATATATCTTGAATGACGAGATACTAATTTTAGTTAAAGTACTTGCTGAACGTCCATTATTTCATTCATACTAGTAAAAATAAGTTCAGAGGTATGTCATGTTATTTTCGAGTAGTTTAAAACAATTGCGGTTGTCCCATAATCTGTCACAAACACAATTAGCTAAAAGATTAAATGTTTCACCTAAAACCATTTCAAATTGGGAAAATGAAAGAAATTTACCAGATATTGAATTGGTTATCAAAATAGCTAGAATATTAGATGTAACAATAGATGAGCTAATTATCGGAAATAATCAGTTAGAAGCTAAACTTATCAAAGACAGTCATAATAGTTTTCGTGATACTGTGATGGCTATAGTAGTGACATTATATTCTTCATTAACTGGTATGTTAGCATTAGTATGGATTTTAAATATACAATCATTTCTTCGTAATATTGTTTTTTTGATATGGTTGTTCCTTGGCTTTCTTTTTTGTTCTATGATAAAACCTAATAAGAATCAAAAAGAAAATCCTTTTGATTCTATATCACCAATAATTAGATATACCTTTGTAATACTATTTATGGTTTTAGGTCTAGCAATAACAATAGGGTCTTTTTGGTTGATAGTCAATTATCCGAAAAATATTGCTTGTTACGTAACGATGTTAGTTGGTCTCGTAATAATTATCATGAATAAACCCATTTGGCCAAGAAATGTTAAAAGTGCTAAGTAAATTTAACTATGCTTTATTTCTATACTTAGTATTCAAACTATGTTTAAATACTAAGTATGTACGAGCTAGACATGGACTTAACGTAAGAATATGTCACGAATGAACTTTTTATTATTAGGTAAACGAGTTCTAGTTAAAAAAAGGATGTTATCGAAAATTATATAAAATGAAATGTTCATATTGTTTACGTCCTTTACATAATAATCGTGACCTCATTTGGCTTTTCACTGTGTCTCTATTTGTCACTAGTAGTCAACGAAACCAAACTGCTATAAGAAACACCCTATGCAATCAAAAATAATCTTTTGTTTTGTTCCGGAACCATTTAAAGAACCCGATAAATGATATAATAATTTAAGATAATCATGATGTTGAATCAATTCTTGGGGGATATATGTTAATTCGGGATATGGTACGAACTAAGCCAATTAGTTGGTTATTATTCATATTTGGTTCGGATATTATGATGACATATGGTTTGTTGTTATATCAAGGATCAACACGTTTTAATCCCATGCGAGATTATATAACGATATTGAAGTTTGTTTCTATGGATCTGGTTAGTTTTGTATTTATCATGCTTTTTTTCGATTGGTTACATGTTAAGTTTTTTCAGAATGAATCGGAAAACTTGTTAGATAAAGTATTGCGAATTGGTGGCAATACGATGGCTGCGTACTTTGGCTGGTTTACAATTGGTTTTGTTCTATTACAGTTGTTTACTAATTTTCAAGTAAAGCAATTTTGGTTGTTAACGCTTGTGTCAGGCATTTTAGCAATTATGAACTGGTTGCTAAGACGTATAACGCCAATAAAGTTTCAATTAAATCCAATGGGAGCAGATGACAACTAATCGTCGTCTGCTTTTTAGTTAGAGGGCACATGCTATAATAGAAAATATGCAAACTGCGAATCCACAAACAATTTTAAAAGAAAAATTTGGGTACGATAACTTTCGAGCTGGTCAGTTAGATGTTATTAATAAAGTACTCGCACATAAACATGCTTTAGCTATTATGCCAACTGGTGGTGGAAAATCAATTACCTATCAGCTACCAGCAATGATGTTTGAAGGCATTACCTTAGTCATTTCCCCATTAATTTCGTTAATGAAAGACCAAGTTGACGGGTTGAACACCATGGGCATTCCTGCGACGTTCTTGAATTCGACAGTTGATGGGCAAGAACAAGCACAACGCATGTCGGACCTAAGACATGGGCTTTACAAAATGTTGTATGTTGCGCCTGAACGACTAGAGGTCCCTAGCTTTTTTAGTTTTGTTCAAAGTCTCAATATTGAGTTAATTGCTGTTGACGAAGCCCACGTTTTATCACAATGGGGACATGACTTTCGTCCGAGTTATCTGAATATTCTACCCTTGTTGGAACAAATTTCTGGACATCCAGCAGTTCTTGGTTTGACGGCCACCGCAACAGAGCGTGTTCGTGAAAACCTACAACAATTGTTACAAGTAGACGATGATGATACGGTCTTGACCGGCTTTGCGCGAGATAATCTGGCTTTGAATATTGTACATAATCAGGACAAACGAAAGTATGTGGTTGAATATTTACAAAAAAATCGTGAACAAACTGGTATTATTTATGCAGCAACACGTAAGCAAGTTGATGAACTGACCACTTATTTGAATAAAATAGGCATTAATGCAGGTCGTTACCATGCTGGATTATCTGAAAAGGAACGTCAAAGACAGCAAGAAGCGTTTCTATATGATGAAAATCCAGTTATTGTGGCTACAAACGCTTTTGGGATGGGTATTAATAAACCAAATGTGCGCTACGTAATCCATTACTCCGTCCCGGGAAACATTGAGGCATATTATCAGGAAATTGGCCGTGCGGGTCGTGATGGGTTACCCGCCGAAGCTATATTATTATATGCACCACAGGATATGCATCTGCAAGAATTCTTTGTTCAAAAGTCAGAAGGTTCAGAAGAACACAAGCAAAATGAATATGACAAAATTCGAGAAATGAACGCTTTTGCTAATACGCAAACTTGCTTAGCACGGTATTTATTGCAATACTTCGGTGAAACGGTGACAGAAGATTGTGGTCATTGCTCGAATTGTTTGGATACGCGCGAGTGGGTTGATGTTACGGTAGATGCGCAAAAAGTGCTGGCTAATGTGATGCGTATGAATCAACGCTTTGGTAAAACGATGGTCGCTAAGGTTTTAAAAGGATCAAATGATGCTAGTGTGCGTAAGTATGAGTTTTTACATGATTTACCAACGTTTGGTTTGATGAAAGAGCGAACGCTAAAAGAGCTGACGCGCTTTATTGACTACTTAACGGCTGAAGGATATTTACGTTTCGAGGGAGCAGAGTTTCCCGTGTTAAAAGTAACATCGTTAGGTGCCGAAGTATTAAAAGGTGAAATTGAGATTAAAAAACGTCTTGAGAAGGTACGTATTGTCAGTCAGAAAGTGACTACTGATGATTTGAAACTTTCCGACGAAGATAATCGTCTGTTTGCAAAGTTAAAGGAAAAACGTTTAGAATTAGCTCGGGCCGCTGGTTTGCCACCTTTCTTAATATTCTCAGACAAAACGTTAATGAGTATGGCACAGGCGCGTCCGCAAACTGATACAGAGTTCTTAGCAATCTCTGGTGTGGGTGAAAAGAAGTTTGAAATTTATCATAATGATTTTGCAAAGGTTATTAATGATTTTATTGTAGTTTAATCATAAACGTATTGACAAATATTCATAATTATCTTAAGGTATTATTAGGATATTAAAATCGTTGAAGCGAAGAGTAGATAACGAGCGGAAATTCAAGCGAGTCAGGATAGTGGAAGCTGACATGAAGCAGTTTATTGAAGATGAACGTGGATGATATCGTGAGATTTAAGTTGTTAAGTTTCGCGGTCGGTTAGCGCCGTTACAGTATGAGAGCATGTATTATGCTAAATCTGGGTGGTACCACGTTTTTTACGTCCCTGTTAATCTGTATGATTAACAGGGATTTTTTGTATTTCTTACGATTTTTATAACCTACTAGAAAGCCATTAATAAGATGACCGAGGAATTGAAAATGACAAACAATCATTTAGTGTTACAAACAGATTTTGGATTACAGGATGGTGCGGTAAGCTCCATGAGAGGTGTTGCCTACAATGTTGCCGATAACATTGTTGTTAGTGATTTAACACATGGTATCACGCCATTTAATATCTTTGAAGGGTCGTTTCGCTTGTTTCAAACTTTTGACTATTGGCAACCGGGCACAGTTTTTGTATCTGTTGTCGACCCTGGGGTTGGCTCAAAACGTTTGTCAGTAATTGCCAAGACGACAGCTGGCCACTATATTGTGACACCAGATAACGGCACTTTATCGCATCTATTATCTAATGATTTAATCAAAAGTGTACGTGTGATTGATGAAACAACACAACGCCTTCCCGGTTCAGAAAAATCATCAACATTTCATGGGCGTGATATTTATGCTTATAATGGGGCTAAATTAGCTAGTGGACAAGTAGTATTTGAAGACTACACAGAAGAACTATCAGTTAGCGATTTGGTACGTTTACCAATTACACCTGGTGTTTATCAAGAAACGGTTTATGGGCAACCACAATTAGTGGGTAATATTGATATCACTGATGTCAATTTTGGTTCGTTGTGGTCAAATATTCCCCTACGCGAATTTGAAAAGATGAATTTGCAATATGGTGATACCCTGCGTGTTCAAATTAAATGTGATGGTAGTTTGTTATTTGATGAGGTGCTACCATATGTGCACACATTTACCGATGTCAATCCTGGCGAACCGTTAATTTATATTGATTCAGTGTATACAGTTGCGTTTGGTTTGCATACTGGTAGTTTTGAACAAACGTACCATGTGGGTGCTGGCCAAGGATGGGCTGTTTCATTAACCAAAGAAATATGATAGTCTCAAAGAAAAGGAGAGAAAAATGAAAGAAAATAACAAAAAAACAGGATTATCGGTGCGTTCAGTCGTTGCAACTGGTATCGGCGCTGCTGTGTTTTTCATTTTAATGAAGTACATTGCTATTCCAACTGGTGTGCCAAATACTAATGTTAACGTCGCTGAAGGCTGGTTAGCATTGATTGCTGGTTTATTTGGTCCAGTTGTTGGCTTTTTAGTTGGTGTTATTGGACACACAATTACTGACGCGACTTATGGTGCCCCTTGGTGGTCATGGGTCTTAGCTGATGGTGTGTTTGGACTATTACTTGGTTTGAGTAAAAGATTCTTGGACCTCGAGGGCGGGGATCTTTCAACAAAAAAGTTAGTTCAGTTTAATGTTTGGCAAATAATTGCTAACGTTATTGCATGGTTGATTGTTGCGCCAATCGGCGATATATTAATATACAAACAGCCAGCTAGTAAGGTATTCTTACAGGGCGCAGCGGCAACAATTGTTAACATTTTGTCTGTCGCTATTATTGGCTCTATTTTACTAGTGGCCTATGTCAAGTCACGTCCTAAGAAGAGCTCATTGCGTAGTGAATAAGTAGCCACGGGCTACGTACATAGGGGAAAACATGGTAGAACCATTTATTGATTTTCAACATGTGACATTTAAATATCACGCGCAATCTGAACCGACGTTACATGATGTGAGTTTTCAAATTTATCCTGGTGAAAAAGTTTTAATAGCCGGTGCATCTGGTTCGGGTAAAACAACATTACTGCGTTTACTGAATGGTTTAATTCCGCAAGCCTATCAAGGGGATATTACTGGTGAACTGACAATTAATGGTAAAAAGATCCTAAATCAGTCGTTGTTTGACCTATCTTTGCAAGCTGGTACTGTTCTTCAGGATTCTGATGCGCAATTTGTGGGCATGACGGTCGCCGAAGATATAGCTTTTTCTCTTGAAAATGATAATCGGCCGATAAAAATTGTCAGAGAAAAAGTCGCTAAATGGGCCAATCGATTTGGGTTAGGAAAACGTTTGACGTTGGCACCGCAATCATTGTCTGGTGGCCAAAAACAACGTACTGCTATGGCAGGTGTTTTGGTTGATGAAGGGGATCTATTGTTATTTGACGAACCATTGGCTAGTCTTGATCCAGCTGCTGGTGCGGCTGCAATGGCACTGATTGATGAACTTCAACAAGAACGTAATATGACAGTGGTTGTGATTGAACATCGGATAGAAGATGTGTTACGTGCTCATGTTGATCGTGTAATTGTCATGGCACATGGTAGAATTGTCGCTAATGACACGCCTACTGCCATTATCCAAGCAGGCGTGTTGTCTGCAAATGGCTTAGACGAACCACTATACATACAACTATTACGCCGAGCAGGCGTTCCAGTGAATAAAATACCTCACGTAGCAGATGTTGAAAAAGTGGACGTTTCAAACTTTAGGGACCAAATTGAAACTTTGGCAGAACCAGTGCAGACAGTCACTCATGATGACAAGCAGTTGTTGGTCCAAAATTTGACCTTTGCGTACGACCAGCAAGAACCATTGTTTGAAAATTTGTCGACATCAATTCATGAAGGTGAAATTCTTGGTATTGTGGGCAAAAATGGATCAGGTAAAACAACTTTGTCCCACCTATTAACTGGCTTTTTGACACCCAGTGGGGGAGATATTCAATTAGATGGACGTTCGCTGCTAAGCGATTCTATTAAAGAACGGGCCGACCACATAGGCTATGTTTTGCAGAATCCTAATCATATGATTACGAAAGCAACAGTATTTGATGAAGTTGCCAGTGGGCTGCGATTGCGTAACATTGATGAAGAACAAGTAACGGAACGTGTGCGTGAAATGTTACAACTTGTCGATCTTGATGGTATGCGTAATTGGCCCATTTCTGCATTAAGCTTTGGGCAAAAGAAACGGCTTACAATTGCGGCTGTTTTGGTTTTGAAACCAGAAATTCTAATATTAGATGAACCAACAGCTGGACAAGATGCAACGCACACGTCTCAGTTACTCAGTTTCTTACAGAATATTAACATTACGAACCATACGACTATTATAATCATTACTCATGATATGCATTTATTAGCAAACTTTGTTCAACGGGCTCTGGTTGTTGTTGATGGGCAAATATTGGCGGATACAACACCAGCGGAGTTACTTGCAAATGAAGCATTAGTTGACGCTGCTAGTTTGCGAACTACCAGTATTTATCGTTTAGCCCAGCGTCTTAGCATTGTGCATCCAGAAGAATTAAATGCAGCTATAAGGAAATAAGATGGATAACTCACTTTTCGGATATAAAGCAAGAAATACTTGGATTAATCATGCTACGGGTACTGCCAAATTAGTTGGCTTTTTAGCATTAACAACGATTGGCATGATTTCTTATGATACGCGTTTTTTAATTGCTTTAACAATATTGTCATTTGTTTTAATTAAAATGGCTCATATAAAATATCAGGAATACGCGCTACTTTTAAAGTTGGTATTATTCATTGGTTTGATTAACCTTGTGATGATTACCGTTTTGGCCCCTCAATATGGTGAACAATTATATGGTACAAAACATGTGATGTTTGGTAGCGGTTGGTTTACAATTACGCAAGAACAGTTGTTTTACGAATTTAATCTTCTACTAAAGTATTTATTCTCATTCCCGCTGTCAATTGTATTGCTTTTCACCACTAATCCTAGTGAGTTTGCTGCTGGGTTAAATAAAATTGGCGTACCCTACAAAGTAGCGTATGCCGTTGCAATTACCTTGCGCTATATTCCTGATGTACAGAGTGATTATCGAACGATTAGTTTGGCCCAACAGGCACGTGGCTACGAAATATCAAAAAAATCTAGTTTAATCCAACGGATGAAGGGGACTGTACAAATTATTCTACCATTAGTATTTTCAAGTTTAGGTCGGATTGATACGATTAGCCAAGCTATGGAATTGCGCCGCTTTGGGCGCTATAATAAACGTTCATGGTATCAAGAACAACGTTTTTCCATGCGTGATGTGGCTATGATTCTATGGTCGACATTGATTGTCGTGATTGGCGTCTTGCTATTTATAACTAATGGAGGTCGGATGTGGAATCCTTTCAAATGACAGCTGAACAGTGGCAACAAAAGTCGCAATTGTACAAATCAGAATTATTGACTGACTTGTTACAGTTTTTATCAATACCATCTGTGTTAGATAAAACAACAGCTAATGTTCAACAACCTTTTGGAGCAGGTATTGAAACAGCACTACAATTTCTAGTTGATATGGGCAGGCGTGACGGGTTTAAAGTTGAGCGTGTCGCAGATAATATGGTTGTTGTTATTGACTATGGACCAGAGGATGCAACGGAAACCTTTGGGGTCTTGTCACACGTTGATGTTGTTCCTGGTGGGGATGCATGGACGATAACGTTGCCATTTAGCCCTAAAGTTATAGGCAATCGCTTGTATGGACGTGGTTCACACGATATGAAAGCTGATTTAATAGCTAGTTATTACGCTTTGAAGCAATTAAAAGATGCTGGTTTTCAACCACGAAAAAAAATACGTTTGATTTTTGGTAGTGATGAAGAATCTGATTGGCGTGATATGCGGGCCTATTTGGATCAAGTAGGTGAACCGACGTTTGGTTTTTCACCTGACGGAGCCTTCCCGGTTGTTCCTGGTGAAAAAGGTGTTCTAACCTTATCAATTCAGTTTAAAGGCACAACATTGGGTGAGTGGAAACTACATCGATTTCAGTCTGGGGAACGAGATAATGTTGTACCAGGGACTGCAATTGCTGATGTTGAGCTGCCTGATGGTGTGGATATCAATGGGTTTTTAGCTGCGTATGAGCGTTATCTCAAAGATACACTAATGATTTCGGGTATAGGTCAATATGATGATGGTCATATTATATTAACACTGTATGGGAAATCTGTTCATGGCGCTTACCCAGAAGATGGTTTGAATGCGGCAACGTATTTGGCTAATTTTTTATTAAACTATAATTTCGATGATCAAGCGCATGGATTCTTAGAGTTTCTTGGTTTGACAAATCATAAAAACGTTTTCGGTGAAAAGCTCGGATTGATGTATCATGATGATATTATGGGTGACTTAACAGTAAATGTGGGTAAGATTTTATTCCAAGCTAATGCTGATAGTGAGATTCGGATCAATTTCCGTTATCCAATGGGCATAACGGAAACCGCTATTTTGACACAAGTTCAGCGACATATGGGGAGCTTGAACGCCAAAATATTTAAGCAGGAAGCTTTTGGTACACATCCGCACATGGTAGACCTCAGTGATCCAATTGTGACAGTACTTGCGGATGTTTATGCTCAGCACACGCATACGCAAAAGACATATAAAATTTCTAATGGCGGCTCGTATGCACGCTTATTGAAACGTGGTGTAGCTTTTGGTGGGCAATTTCCTGATGTACCAGTCATGAGTCATCAGCCAAACGAATATGTATTGGTAGATAACATCCCTAAGACACAAGCTATTTTCGCGCAAGTAATGTATGAAATGACTCGATAACGAAGATAAATGAGTTCGCAAACTTAACAATGCGGGCTTTTTTTGCATAATCAGATAGGTAGTTAATGTAATTCAACAGCATATCTATATAAGTAAGACAGACAAAAAATCGTATTATAAGTTACCAGTGGAAATAATTCTGATAAACACTTGAAAAGTAAGGCTATATTGTAGTACAATTAGTAGTTGTGAATGCACAATTTGTGCGATCACTCCTTGCAGCCAAGGCTGCCAGAGACCAAAAGGAGGAAATAAAATGGCTACATCATACGAAATGACTTATATTGTTCGCCCTGATTTGGATGCGGATGCTAAGAAGACTCTTGTTGAGCGCTTTGATGCAATCTTGACAGATAATGGTGCAACAATTCAAAAGTCAGCCGACTGGGCTACTCGTCGTTTTGCATACGAAATTGCTGGTTACCGTGAAGGTACATACCACATTATCAATTTTACTGCAGAAGACGATAAGGCTATCAATGAATTTGATCGTTTGGCAAAGATTTCTCAAGACATCTTACGTCACATGATTGTTAAGCGCGACGCAGAATAAATTTGAATTTTCACTGGGAAAGGAGCGTTAATTATGATTAATCGAGTAGTATTAATTGGGCGATTGACCCGTGATGTTGAATTACGTTACACACAATCAGGTGTAGCAGTCGGTACGTTTAGCTTGGCGGTTAACCGTCAGTTCACCAACGCAAGTGGTGAACGTGAAGCTGACTTTATTAACGCCGTTATTTGGCGAAAAGCAGCTGAAAACTTTGCAAACTTCACTGGAAAAGGTGCACTTGTGGCCGTTGAAGGTCGTTTGCAAACAAGAAATTATGAAAATAATGCTGGCCAACGCGTTTACGTGACGGAAGTTGTTGTTGATAATTTCTCATTACTCGAATCTCGCGCTGAAAGTGAAAAGCGTCGTTCTCAGAACGGAGCATCGGCATCTAATAATGGTGCTGACAACTTCAGCGGATCAAACGATCATTCGTTTGGCGGTAATGACAACTCATTTAACGGTGTTGATCCTTTTGCAAGTGCGAGTTCAAACTCAAATACGCAATCATCAGCTTCGTCAAATAGTGCCCCTAACCCATTTGCGGCTAGTGGCAATACAGAAATTGATATATCAGATGATGATTTACCATTCTAAAATAAATTAAACACTACGAAAGGAGCTTTATTATGTCAGAACAAAACTCACGTCCACAAAATTCAGAACGTCCACAACGTTCACGTCGCCCACAAGGCGGTCCACGTCGTCGTCGTAAGGTTGATTTTATCGCTGCTAACCACATCGAATATATTGACTATAAGAACACTGAATTATTAGAACGTTTCATCTCAGAACGTGGTAAGATTTTACCACGTCGTGTGACTGGTACTTCTGCAAAAAACCAACGCAAGGTAACTACTGCTATCAAGCGTGCACGTATCATGGCTTTGTTGCCATTCGTTACGGAAGATTAATTCCTAAAAGCCTGAGGCGGTTTGCCTCAGGCTTTTTTGTATATTTTGTATAAATTCGGGATATAGCTGTATCTAACGCACCATGTTATGGCTTGTCTGAAGTATTATCATATTAATCATGACACCCTGTGGTAAAATAGAAGATATGATAATCAGAAGGAAGTAGCACGTGAAACGATTTTTTAGTTTTAAAAATTTACCAATATTCTTTCAAAACACTAAACTAAGTACAGTGGCATTTCTGTTACTTGTATCAAGTGTAATGAGTGTTATTTTTGCTATGCTTTTTAATATAACATTTGGACTTATTTGGTTGGCAATAGTTATTATTGGATTAGTATTTAGTGCACAAGCTTTCAAAGAGGTTAGTGAAGATGCACAAGAGTACTTGTCTGGATTGGGGTATCGAATTGCACGTAGTGAACAAGAAGCTTTAATTCGAATGCCGATTGGCATTATTCTGCTTAATCAAGATAAAAAAATTGATTGGATTAATCCATATATGCAAGCATATCTAGACAAAAGAGATGTGCTTGGATTAGAATTGTCGGAGCTAGATAATAAATTGGCTCTAGAGATTGATAATTATGCCGATGCTTCCGAGACGAATACAATCACCTGGCAGGGTAGGCAGTTTTCGTTATTTGTTCAACAAAACTTACGGGTCATTTATTTGATGGATATCAGTGAGTATGCCGCGATTACTAAAAAATATGAAGATCATCAGCTGTTCAGTGGGTTAATATCGGTTGACAACTACGAGGAAGTCACTGATGGTATGAGCGAGTCCGAAACGTCTACTTTACGGACATACGTGACACGCGCATTGTCTGATTGGGCACTCGAACATCATATTTATATCCGCCGTTTGAATACACTGCATTATGTCATGTTTGGTTATCAGTCAGCCCTTCAAGAAGCTGAGGAAGATAAGTTCAGTGTCCTAAAGGACATTCGAGAAGCAACGGCACAACAGAACTCACCTGTGACATTGTCGGTCGGAATAGCATATGATGACACAGATATTAATAAGCTTGCTAAAATGGCCCAGACGAACTTAGATTTGGCCTTGGGTCGTGGTGGTGATCAGGTGGTTGTGAAATCTGAAAAGGCAGCGGCACGTTTTTATGGTGGTGCAAGTAATCCGATGGAAAAGCGTACCCGTGTCCGGGCTCGCATGGTATCACAAACTATTGCTGAACTAATGGAGCAGGCTGATAATATTATGATTGTCGGACATGCAATGCCGGATTTAGATGCAGTTGGCTCTGGATTGGGTGTCTGGCGTATGGCCCAGACAAAAAGTAAACCAGCTTTTCTTGTGTTGGACGAAAAACATGTGTACAGCGATATCCAGCTACTGTTAGCTGAACTTCGCAAAAAGCCAGCAGAATTTGTGGCACCAGGATCAAATATTGATGATTCTATCGTAGATGAAGCGCGAGCATTGAAGCTAGTACGTGATAATACTTTATTGGTATTAGTTGATCATGCCAAAGCAAGTATTTCTGGTGCACCACAGTTACTCGAGAGGTTAGCCAACCGTGTAGTTGTGATTGATCATCATCGTCTAGCCGAGCAAGGTTTAGATGAAAAACCATTGATGTCTTATATAGAGCCATATGCATCATCGACATCAGAACTAGTTGTTGAGTTGCTGCAATATCAAGATCAGTCACATGCACCAATTACAAAGCTAGAATCGACGGCGATGTTAGGTGGCATACAGATTGATACTAAAAACTTCACTTTGCGTACGGGATCACGTACGTTTGATGCTGCTAGCTATTTGCGTGCTAACGGAGCTGATAGCAACTTGATTCAGTCATTTATGAAAGAGAAGTTTTCGGATTTCAAATCGCGAAGTCATTTGGTTAATTTAGCAGAGATTCATGAAGGAAATGCTATTGCTGTTGGTGATAACAAGGATATCTATTCTGGTTTGCTTACTGCACAAGCTGCGGACGAACTTTTGCAGATTAGCGGTGTGTATGCCTCATTTGTGATCACTAAACGTCAGGATGGACGGGTTGGTATTTCAGCTCGATCAACTGGGGAACGTAATGTTCAACGTACAATGGAGGCCCTTGGCGGCGGCGGGCATTTATCTAACGCAGCCACCCAAATTGCTAATGTAACAACCGAAGAAGCCAAACAACAATTATTAAATATAATTGCGGAACAATCAGAAGATTAACATAGGGGATTAAAAAATGAAAGTAGTATTTTTAGAAGACGTTAAAGGTCGCGGAAAAAAAGGAGAAATTAAGGAAGTACCTGATGGGTATGCCAATAATTTTCTAATTAAAAATAAGAAAGCGGAGCCGGCTACAGGCAAAAACTTGGGCGCAGTTAAGGGGCGTCAAAAGGCTGAAGAAAAAGCGGCAGCCGAGGAACTAGCTGAAGCGAGAAAATTAGCAGATTTTTTTGCTAACGAGAAGACAGTTGTTGAGCTAACTGGCAAATCAGGAACAGATGGACGTTTATTCGGTGCTGTTTCAACAAAACAAATTGCGGCTGCCTTAGAAAAACAATATCAAATCAAAATTGATAAACGAAAAATGGAACTCAATCAACCAATACACGCACTTGGTTATACAGATGTACCAGTTAAATTACACCGAGAAGTGACAGCGCAGTTGCGTGTTCATGTAAGCGAGGGTTAATATGGATAATCCGGTATCAAATGAATATCGGCAAGTGCCGCAAGATGGTGATGCTGAACGCGCAGTTCTCGGATCCATCTTTTTTGCTGTTAAGTCAGAAAATGCGATGGTTGAAGCTAGTGCAATCTTGGTACCTGAGGATTTCAATAAATTAGCGAACCAAACTATTTTTAAAGCCATGCAGGCATTAGTGGATGAAAACCGTCCAATTGATATGTTGACAGTGCAAGATAAACTGAATAGTATGCATCAACTTGAAAATGTTGGTGGCATGGCTTATCTGGCAGAAATATCAGAGTCAACAGCTTCATCCGCCAATTTGAAGCATTATGCAAATATTGTTCGAGAAAAATCTGTTTTACGAAAAATGATTGATACGTTAACGAGAACAATGTCGTTGGCTTATGATGCTGCAGAACCAAGTGAAGATTTATTAGCGCAATTATCACGTAGTATTGATACCATTGCTGAAAATCGTGGTGATGAAAACTTTAGGAAAATTAAAGATGTACTGCAGGAATATCAAGCTAATCTAGACGAAGCGGTTAAAAATGATAGTGATGTTGTTGGTTTATCAACAGGATATCCTGAAATGGACAAAATTACACATGGCTTTCGAAATGATCAGATGATTGTTTTTGGTGCTCGCCCAGCCGTTGGTAAAACAGCTTTCGTGTTGAATATCGCTCGTAATGTAGCCAAAAATGAAAAAGTGCCTGTCGTTATTTTTGAAATGGAGATGAGTGCGACAGATATTGTTGGTCGATTGCTTGCGGGTGAGGGGTCAATTGATTCTAATCATTTAACCACAGGGCAGATGACGCAAGAAGATTGGCAGGCGTTAACACTTGCTATGCAATCATTGGCGCAAATGAAAATTTACATGGATGATACTGCTGGTATTAAAATTAACCAGATTAGTGCCAAGCTACATCAATTGGAACGTGATTTGTTAAGTGACATGACTCAAGAAGAGCGCATTCAAAATCCGCATCCAATCGGTATGGTCGTAATTGATTATTTGGGGCTAATTGAGTCCAATAACTCTGAAAGCCGTCAACAAGCTGTTTCTGAAGTTTCACGAGCGATTAAAAAAATGGCAAAAGAATTAAATACACCAATTATCGCACTGGCACAATTGAGTCGAGGTGTGGAGCAACGTACTGACAAGCGCCCAGTTTTGTCAGACTTACGTGATTCGGGTTCGATTGAACAAGATGCTGATGTTGTCGCGTTTTTGTATCGAGATGATTATTCACGTGGCGATTCTGAAGATGGTGACGGGGATCCGCGTGAAGAACAAGAAGCGGTGCCGATTGAAATTATATTTGAAAAAAACCGAGCCGGCGCTCGTGGTACAGCTACCTTAATGTTTAATAAACCGACATTCAAGTTTAATGCTATGGCACCGCTATATCGGAATGATATGAACGCTGGAGCGCCTGATGTTAGTCCAGGGTGGTAGGTAGATAACAGTCAAGTAACTATATAAGATCCATTTATAAACTATCTTAGTTTACGTTAGATAGTAAAATACACAGTAAATTAAAAAAGCACTAGTATGAGATGCTCGCTTAAACAGCAGAACAAGTACTAGTGCTTTTTAAAATAGATATTGTAGTGTTGAGATGAACAAAATGACAATCAAGTATAATGGTATACCACGACTGAAATTTTGCCAATCTGCAGCTGATAGGTTAAACCCAAGTAACAGGCTACCGATAATTAAAATAACGAATGTGTTTCTAATATATAAACCTGGTACCCATATAAATTTTATGAGTGAGCAAATAGCAGCTGTTACACCTACTATTGGCGCGATGCTGATAAAGATATTGCCAAGTTTTTGATAAAAACTACTGGGATTATATTCGCGGTTGACATAACCTAGCACACCATCGTCACTAATTTGCCACAAACGAAACTCAGTAATATGATGGCGAAAAATAATGGCAACAATTAGATGACTCAATTCGTGTATTACCACACCAAAAAAACTTAGAATAGCAGTTATCGTATAAGATGTGTGAATTGTCAGCCACTGCGATAATAAGCTAGACAAAAAACTAATTGACCAAGCAATTATGATAGGTAAAATCAAAAAGTAACCAATATTTTGCGCAAATTGAAGTAAAAATTCAGTCATGCTCTAATAAATCTACAAAGTCGGCACCAACTAATGATGCAACATCACGCGGATTGATTTTATCTGAACGACTTAACTCGCCGCCACTGACAAGAATGAAAGGTTGCTCAGCAGCGCTGAGATCAAAATAAATAGGGAAATGCTTGTTCTGCCAGATTCCAACAGGGTTATTAGCGCCGTGAATATAACCAGTCGTCCTTTGTAATTCTTTAAGAGGTAACATGGCCACTTTTTTATTACCTGATGCAGCTGCTAACTTTTTTAGTGACAGATGTTTTGTGATAGGTAACACTGCTACAATGGGCCCAGTTTTATCCCCATGTGCGGCGAGTGTTTTATAAATGTCATCATGTTTCACGTGAAACGTTTCCAGGATTGCATCACGCTGAACTGGCGTTTTATCCAAGATATTTAGTTCAAGTGGTTCATATTTCACTTTGTGTTTGTCCATGACTTGTTCGGGCAACGTTTTTTTCATTTTCTTTTTACTCATAAGTAATATTTTATCACAAATTGGGTCCACCAATACAATGACTGGTCTGACCAATGTGTGGTATACTAATAATTACTATGTCAGAATCTATCTATGTTACCGTACAAGCGGATCTAAAACAAAAAATTTACCAGGGCGAATTTCCCAACTTAAAATTACCAGACGAACGTTCTTTGGCTGAGCAATATGGTGTGTCACGCTCATCAATCAAACGGGCACTTAATGTACTGGTGCAACAAGGTGTTATCTTTAAAAAGCGTGGCAGTGGCACCTTTGTTAATCCGCTTTATCTAAAAAACCATGCAATTTTCCAACATGAAGGATCTAACCTAGGTGTTTCTGATTCGTTTCGTGTTGATGGAAAAGCGCCAAGCATTGAATTGTTGGATTTTCAAGTCATTCCGGCTACAACCGAACAACAACAGGCCCTTTTTTTAAACGAGGGAGATTTTGTCTATGAAATTAAACGGTTACGCCGACTAGAAGGGGTACCATTTATGATTGAACGAGGCTATGTACCTATCAATGTTTTGCCTGGGCTGAACAGAACGATAGTTTCCGGATCCGTTTATGAATATATCGAAAAAACAAAGCACCGCACGGTAACTAAGTCGTTTATGACCATTATGGCTGAGCCTTCTAATGATGAGGACCAAGAGTTGCTAGAATTAACTGCTAACGAACCAGTCGGCATCATGGAAGGCATTTTCTTCATGGATGATGGAACACCGCTAGAATTTTCGACAATGCGTTTACATTATAAGTATCTTCGCTATAATGCCTTCGTGAGTTTAGACTCCGAATAAGTTACAGCATTGGTACGTTCCAATATAATTAAAAAGCCAACCACATTTTTTAAAAACCTGACCCAATTGAACCTTTTCCCTTGAAGAAAAATCTGTAATCGGTTATACTGTAAGAGTAAATAACGGAAGAAGTTCGTGGTTTACGGTGTTTATGATTCTTGCAAAAAATAAGGAGTACTTAATCTCATGGCAGATTTCGATTCAAAAGAGTACTTGGAACTTGTTGATAAGTGGTGGCGCGCAACTAACTATTTGTCAGCTGGGATGATCTTTTTGAAGAGCAACCCATTGTTCTCAGTTACTAATACACCTATCAAGGCTGAAGATGTAAAAGTTAAGCCAATCGGACACTGGGGTACTATCTCAGGTCAGACATTCTTGTATGCACATGCTAACCGTTTGATCAACAAGTATGGTTTGAACATGTTTTACGTTGGTGGTCCTGGTCACGGTGGCCAAGTTATGGTTACTAACGCTTACTTAGACGGCGCATATACTGAAGATTATCCTGAAATTACTCAAGATATCGAAGGTATGAGCCACTTGTTCAAGCGTTTCTCATTCCCTGGCGGTATTGGATCACACATGACAGCTCAAACACCTGGTTCATTACACGAAGGTGGTGAATTGGGCTATTCATTGAGCCACGCTTTTGGTGCCGTTTTGGACAATCCTGACCAAGTTGCTTTCGCAGTTGTTGGTGATGGTGAAGCTGAAACAGGTCCTTCAATGGCTTCATGGCACTCAATTAAGTTTTTGAATGCTAAGAATGATGGTGCCGTTTTGCCTGTCTTGGATTTGAACGGATTCAAGATTTCAAACCCAACTATCTTCTCACGTATGAGTGATGAAGAAATCACAAAGTTCTTTGAAGGGTTGGGTTATTCACCTCGCTTCATCGAAAACGATGATATTCATGACTACGCAACATACCACCAACTTGCAGCAAACATTTTGGATCAAGCTATTGAAGATATTCAAGCTATTCAAAATGATGCACGTGAAAATGGTAAGTATCAAGATGGTGAAATCCCTGCATGGCCAGTAATTATTGCTCGCTTGCCAAAGGGCTGGGGTGGACCAACGCACGATGCAAGTAACAATCCTATTGAAAACTCATTCCGTGCGCACCAAGTGCCATTGCCTCTTGAACAACACGATCTTGCAACATTGCCTGAATTCGAAGACTGGATGAACTCATACAAGCCTGAAGAATTATTCAATGCTGATGGTTCTTTGAAGGATGAATTGAAAGCTATCGCTCCTAAGGGTGACAAGCGTATGTCAGCTAACCCTATTACAAATGGTGGTGCTGATCGTTCAGACTTGAAGTTGCCTAACTGGAGAGAATTCGCTAACGATATCAATGATGATACACGTGGTAAGGAATTCGCTGATAGCAAGCGCAATATGGACATGGCAACATTGTCAAACTACTTGGGTGCTGTTTCACAATTGAACCCAACTCGTTTCCGCTTCTTCGGTCCTGATGAAACAATGTCAAACCGTTTGTGGGGATTGTTCAATGTTACACCACGTCAATGGATGGAAGAAATCAAGGAACCACAAGATCAATTGTTGAGCCCTACGGGTCGCATTATTGATTCACAATTGTCTGAACATCAAGCTGAAGGTTGGCTTGAAGGATATACTTTGACTGGTCGTGTTGGAATCTTCGCATCATACGAATCATTCTTGCGTGTTGTCGATACAATGGTTACACAACACTTCAAGTGGTTGCGTCACGCTTCAGAACAAGCATGGCGTAATGACTATCCATCATTGAACTTGATTGCAACTTCAACTGCTTTCCAACAAGATCACAATGGATATACTCACCAAGATCCAGGTATGTTGACTCACTTGGCTGAAAAGAAGTCTAACTTTATTCGTGAATATTTGCCAGCTGATGGTAACTCATTGTTGGCTGTTCAAGAACGTGCCTTCTCAGAACGTCATAAGGTTAACTTGTTGATTGCTTCTAAGCAACCACGTCAACAATGGTTTACAGTTGAAGAAGCTGAAGTATTGGCTAACGAAGGTTTGAAGATCATTGATTGGGCTTCTACTGCACCTTCTGGTGATGTTGATATTACATTCGCATCTGCTGGTACTGAACCAACAATTGAAACTTTGGCTGCTTTGTGGTTGATTAACCAAGCATTCCCAGATGTTAAGTTCCGTTATGTTAACGTTGTTGAATTACTACGTTTGCAAAAGAAGTCAGAACCTAACATGAATGATGAACGTGAATTATCAGCCGAAGAATTCAACAAGTATTTCCAAGCTGATACACCAGTTATCTTCGGTTTCCATGCTTATGAAAACTTGATTGAATCATTCTTCTTCGAACGTAAGTTCACGGGTGATGTATACGTTCATGGATATCGTGAAGATGGTGACATCACAACGACATATGATATGCGTGTATATTCACACTTGGATCGCTTCCATCAAGCTAAGGAAGCTGCTGAAATCTTGTCTGCAAATGGTAAGGTTGATCAAGCTGCTGCTGATACATTCATCGCTAAGATGGATGACACTTTGGCAAAGCATTTCCAAGTTACTCGTAACGAAGGTCGTGATATCGAAGAATTCACTGACTGGACATGGTCACCACTTAAGTAATTTAAAATTATTTTATCAAAACCAACTATTATTTTTAATGGTTGGTTTTTTTATGGCTAAATTGACTACATACTAAACAAAACCATGTAAAAGTACAACACAGTTTATTTAAGGAGTTCTTTTTATTTTTTGGTTTGCAACGCAAAAATATAAGCATAACAAGAATAATAAAAACCCCCAATTAGTTAGCTAATTGGGGGTTTTTGTAAATCACCATATCAGCTGCTCATAGTCCTAATGACAATAAGCAGTACAAGCATCAGCTCATTGTCGTTAGGTAATAATGACGATGAGGCTGAGAATGAGTTTTGTAGTTGCTGATATGGTCTTATTCATAGCATTTTCTCCGACGTTTTATTTAACTTAAATTAAATCATATAAGAAATATAATGTCAACCTCACATTTAAATTTCATAATTCAGCTGGATATACCGCGAAACGATTATTAGTTACGGGAAATATTTTGATGGGCTTGGGATAAAACTTAGAAAGCACGTTTTCTGTTAATATCTTATCGCGCGTTCCTTGTGCAAAAATTTCACCTTGTTTAAGCAACATAATATTTTTAAAGATCGGTAAAATTTCCTCGGTGTAGTGGGAGACAAATAGTAAGGTTGGGTGATTAGGTAATTGAGCGAGCTTATTAATTTGTTCCAACAATAATTCGCGGGAGAATAAATCTAAACCATTACATGGTTCGTCAAGTATAAGCAGTTCAGGTTTTCCTAACAAAGCCCTGGCAATTAGCACCAGCTGTCGTTGGCCTTGGGATAGAACGCGATAAGGTTTATTAATTAACTCATCCCCGCCTAGTTTCTTTAATAGTCCAATGGCTTCGTTCAAGTCATTTTTTTCAAAATCATTGTGAATACCAATGGTACCAAATTTTCCACTCAATACAATATATTGGGCTAGATGATGTTCTGGAAATCGGGATTGTACGGCAGTAGAAATGAGACCAATGCGTTTTTTCAACGCTAAAACATTTGTCTTCCCAAAAGTTTCTCCGAGAACTTCTATGCTTCCGGTTGTTGCCCAATGATTACCATAAATCAATGATAGTAATGTGGTTTTTCCAGCACCATTTAGTCCCATCAGCACCCAATTTTCGCCGCTATGTAAAGACCAATTAATATTTTTTAATATCATTTTGTCTCGTTCAAACGAAACATTTTTCATCGATAATACAGCATTATTTGTCATATACTGCTCTCCTTTGTATTAAAAATAAATGAAATTATAGATTCAGAATATCATTTTTATAATTAGTTAGTTGCTGTGATTACTAAAAATATTCCGTTTTTATATAGGCTTAAATATTCCAAAGTTATATATTCATTTCAGAAATACTGTTGTACCAAGTGATAATTAGTTTTAATATCATTCTCTTTTCATGGTTTTTCCGTTTTTAACGTTGACAGCACTAATTCGATTTGTCACAATACACTTGTTGCTTTGTTAATCAAAATCTAATTTTACTAATTTTCGAAGTGGCTGATAAATTTAAGAAGGGAGTAAGCTATGAAAAATGTAGTATTAACCGAAGGTAAAAATGGGGCACACATACTACTAGATTCTTTAGAGAAAGCAGGTGTTAATAGTCTCTTTGGATACCCTGGTGGAGCTGTTATACCGCTATATGACGCACTATATGAATCATCGCACATTAAGCACATACTTGTTCGACATGAACAAGCAGCTGCTCACGCTGCGGAAGGATATGCTAAAGCTACAGGGAAACCAGGTGTTGTTCTAGTCACGTCTGGTCCGGGAGCGACAAATACCGTCACTGGTATAGCAGATGCGTTTTGTGACTCTGTACCGCTTGTTGTGATATCCGGCCAAGTAGGATCGGCAGCTATTGGTTCAGATGCTTTTCAAGAGTTAGACATTTTGTCAATTACAAGTTCAATAACTAAGATGAGTTACCAAGTTAGAACAGTTGGCGAATTGCCGTTAATTGTTGAAGAAGCATTTAAGGTGGCTGTTTCTGGTCGTCCGGGCCCAGTGTTAATTGATTTGCCAAAGAGCGTGATGTTGGCAAAGAACACTGAAGAAAGTCAAGCTGATATCTGGCTACGTCAAATTGATACGCAAAAACCGGATGTTGATGCTGTTCAGATTCATCAATTAGTAGCGGCTTTGTCTAAAGCTCGTCAGCCACTTATTATTACTGGGGCAGGGGTTTTGAAATCAAATGCACAAGATGTACTACGCACACTTATACAGCACTACCACATACCGACTGTTTCAACATTATTGGGACTCGGAGCAGTTGAATCAGAAAACCCACTATTTTTGGGAATGGTGGGCATGCATGGATCCATAGCAGCCAATCAAGCTGTTGACCAGGCTGACTTTGTTTTAAATATTGGTTCGAGATTTGATGATCGTGTTGTTACGAATGTTGATGATTTTGCAAAACATGCAACCATCGCTCATATTGATATTGATGAAACGGAATTAGGGAAAGTGCTACCAACCGCTCACGCTATACATGCTAGTGCTGACGATGCGTTAAATGCAATCTTGATGGAAATTAAAAATGCCAAAATGACAGATACGTCAAAATGGCAAGAAAGTATTCGTCAAGCGAAAAGAGATTCAATGTTTTACTATCAGAAGTCAGAAACAGCGATTATGCCACAAGCAGTGATTCAAGCGGTTGGCAAAGTTACTAAAGGTGAGGCGGTTGTGGTCACAGATGTTGGTCAACATCAAATGTGGGTAGCACAGTATTATCCATTCCAGAATAATTATCAGATGTTGACTTCCGGTGGTTTGGGGACAATGGGGTACGGTATTCCGGCAGCGATTGGGGCGAAGTTTGCAAGACGGGACAAAGAGGTGGTACTTTTTGTTGGTGATGGCGGTTTTCAAATGACGTCAGAAGAGCTAGCAATTTTAAACGATAATGACTTAAATATTAAGATCATATTGTTGAACAACCATTCATTAGGAATGGTGAGACAATGGCAAACACTATTTTATAATGGTCGATTATCTAGTACAGTTTTCAAATCACAACCACAATTTAATCAGTTAGCACAGGCGTATGGTATTAATTATGTTCGAATTGAGAAGCCTGAGCGAATACTTGAAGATTTGCAATTAGCTTTTCAATCGGACAAGTCAGTACTAATTGAAATAATTATTCCTGATGATGTAAAGGTTTTGCCAATGGTTAATGCGGGTGCGCCTTATCGTGACATGATTACCGAGGAGGATGCTTAATGGATAAAACATTTATAACACGTGTGTACAATCGTCCTGGATTGTTAGTAAGGTTTGCGAGTGTGTTGACACGGTTAAATCTGAACATTAAATCACTAATGGTGACGCCAGATGAAGATCAAAAGATTTCGACAATTTCATTTATCTTTGAATCTCAAAATGACAAACAAACAGCAACGGTACGACGTAACTTATTGAAGCAATTAGATGTATTAACGGTAAATGATGGTTTTTGCCATTATTAATTAGAAAATGAATTTAAAATCACGGAGGATTTTATTATGACTACAAAAATGTTTTATGATAAAGATATTGATACAACACCATTGGAAAACAAAAAGATTGCAGTTATTGGCTATGGTGCACAAGGGCATGCTCAAGCGAATAATCTACGCGACTCAGGATTTGATGTCATCATGGGATTGCGCCCAGGAAAATCTTTTGATAGTGCTAAAAAAGATGGGTTCGAAGTTTACTCAGCTGCTGAAGCAACGGCACAAGCGGATGTTGTTATGATGGAAACCCCTGACGAATTACAAGCGGCAGTTTGGGAGAAAGAAGTTGAGCCTAACCTTAAGGCAGGTTCTTACCTTGGATTTTCTCATGGGTTCAACATTGTTTATGGTTTGATTAAGCCCAATGCTGATATTAATGTCATGATCATTGCGCCAAAGGGTCCAGGAAACATTGAACGTCGCCAATTCGTTGAAGGGGGTGGAATTCCTTCTTTGTATGGTGTTCATCAAGATCCTACGGGTGATACAGCTGAAGTGGCCAAGGCCTATGCGAAAGGTATTGGTTCAGGTCGCGCAGGTATCTTGGAAACGACTTTTGAAGAAGAAACAACAGAAGACTTGTTTGGTGAACAAGCTGTACTTTGTGGTGGCTTAACACAATTGATTGAGGCAGGATTTAACACATTGGTGGAAGCAGGTTACTCACCTGAATTGGCTTATTTCGAAACATCTCATGAAATGAAGATGATTGTTGATTTGATCTTTGAAGGTGGTTTCGAGAAGATGAGACACGATTGCTCAAATACTTGTGAATATGGTGAAATGTTGAACGGACCACGTATCATCACTGAAGAATCAAAGCAAGGAATGCGTGATGTTTTGAAGGATATCCAAGATGGTACTTATGCTAAGAAGTGGTTGGCAGAATACAATTCTGGTTTGAAGGATTTGGAAAAGATGCGGACAGAGTATAAGAGCGGTTTGTACGAGCAAACAGGTAAGAAGGTTCGTGCTATGATGCCATGGATTTCAGATGCAGATAAGTACTCGACAGCAGCAGATACTGAGCAATTCTCAGCAGCAAAGTAACAAAATGAGAAGCATTGACCGAAATGGCGTGCTTTTCGTACATAAAATGAATTAGTAATTGGAGATGAATACATGACGACTGAGGGAAAGCTAACGGCTGAAGAAATAGATGAGGCGCATCGAGTCTTGTCAAAGGTAGTAACGCATACGCCATTGGCATATGATGACTATCTATCAAAAAATATAGAGCTAATGTGTATCTTAAACGAGAAGATATGCAACGGGTTCGTTCGTTCAAAATTCGTGGTGCCTACTACAATATCATTAAGGCAGAGAAAGAAAAACTCAATAATGGGGTTGTTGCTGCTTCAGCTGGAAACCATGCGCAAGGCGTAGCCGATACATGTCATAATTTAAAGATACAAGCAACTATTTTTATGCCAGTCACTACACCAAATCAAAAAGTAGAAGCGGTTAAACGTTTTGGTAGTCAATATGTTACGGTAATCCTAGTCGGTGATACCTTTGACGAAGCACAAAGTGCAGCGTTTGAATACACTGAAAAACATAATATGTTCTTTGTAGCACCATTTGATGATCGGCGTACCATGGCTGGGCAAGGCACGGTGGCGGTTGAGGTATTTGAAGATGCTGTAGAGCAAAATATTAATGTTGATTATTTGATTGCTTCTGTTGGTGGTGGCGGTTTAATCGGTGGTCTGTCGACCTATTCTAAAAAGGTATCACCACAAACCACAGTAGTAGGTGTCGAACCAGAAACGGCACAGTCAATGAAAGCGGCTTTTCAAGCTCAAAAACCTACCACCGTCGAGAATATTGATCACTTTGTTGATGGTGCTGCCGTTGCGCGTGTCAGTCAGTTTACCTATAATCAAGCACAGCAGTATGTTGACAAACTGCTGGCTATCCCTGAAGGAAAGGTTGCTCAAGCAGTATTAGACTTGTACACTTATGAGGCGATAGTTGCCGAACCAGCTGGAGCGATGCCTATCGCTAGTTTGGATTTTATGGCCAGTGATATCGTAGGGAAAAACGTCGTTCTAGTTGTTTCTGGTGGAAACAATGATATCGGCCGTATGCAAGAAATGGAACAAAAGGCATTAATGTATAAGGGTCGCCAACAGTTTTACTTAGTTGAGTTTCCGCAACGACCCGGGGCATTACGGCAATTTGTAAATGATGTTTTGGGACCAAACGACGATATTACTCGTTTTGAATATACTAAAAAAATAAACTCTGAAACAGGCTCTGTCATGGTTGGTATTCTGCTGGATCCTGTTACGAAAGTAGATGACTTAACAGCCCGTTTAGCAGCTTTTTTTCCAAAATATATCAATTTGCAAGAAAATACTGTGCTTTTCAATATGTTAGTTTAGGAAAAGAAAAAACTTGATTTATTAAATCAAGTTTTTATTTCATCGCGGTAATTTCAATTTCTAATTTAGCATTTTTAGGTAAAGCAGCTACCTGAACGGCTGAACGGGCAGGAAATTCCTCAACAGAAGTTGTATCGAAGTATTGTGCGTAGATATCATTAACTAATGCAAAGTCTGCAATATCATCAAAAAATAATGCAGCTTTTACGATATCATTTCGTGAAAATTCAGCTTCGTGTAAGATGTTATCAATGTTATCAAAAATTTGATGTGCTTGTTCGGCTGTCGTAGCGCCAGCAAATTCGTCGGTTTCTGGATCAATACCAATTTGTCCAGAAATGTACAATGTATTGTCATTTAGAATAGCTTGCGAATAGGGTCCGAGTGCTTTGGGCGCTGTAGTTGTTGAAACGACTTTCTTTGACATGGATAATGTCCTCCTGGTTGATATTTTAATCTAAAAATCTATATTATGCAATGTTTGTAGAATAAAAAAACGAAAAGATGAGAATAAGAAGGAAAAATTATGATGTATAAATTAGCAATATTAAAAGGCGATAAAGAATCTAGCAGTGTGATTGACAGAGCCTTGGGAATCATTAAGTCATCTGTAAATGATTCAACTGCATTCGAGGTGACGGAACTTCCTTTTGGTGTCAACGCAGTACTTTCATTTAATGAACCGTTACCAAACCAGACGCTTCGCGAATTGAAGAATTATGATGGCATTTTGGTTGGCGCACTGAACCAAGAGGTAGGGACGGATAGTTTACTAAGCGTACAAGAATCGCTTGTGGCATTGAGAAAATATTTAAACATCACACTTGCTTGCAAAGCAGTTCAAATTTCTGATAATAATGTTGATGCCTCACCACTCAAGAATCAAATAGTCAGGGATACGGATTTTATAATTGTACAAAGTGCTAAGAGGGCTAATGATCACGTGGATGGTAATATTTCGGTCGATGATTTCGCACAAGACACAATAACGTATGAACAACGTGAAGTTGAGCAAGTTATCACGGCGGGGTTTGAGCGAGCGATGAATCGAAAAAGGGCGGTCACAGTCGTCACCCCTTTTGATTCGTTTTATACATCAAAAATATGGGCACTAACTGCTGAAAAAATTGCTAAAATATATCCCGATGTTGTTGTAAACTACGTATCATTATCATGTGTGATATCAACTATTATTCAGCAACCAACTAGCTTAGATGTTGTTGTTGCTCCTAAATGGGTTGACCAGGTTTTAAATGAAGAAAGCCAAAAAATTACGGGTCTACCTGAAACAGTGCCGGTATCTATGAAAAATAATAGCGGGCAAATGCTATATCAGTTACCACAAATCAATGTAGATGATAAGAATTTGATGATGGCAGTTGGAGAAGATACGGCTAAGCTTATTTTAAAAGAATGTTTTAAACATTATGATAATTTGCAAAAAATTGGTGTCTAATCACCAATTTTTTGTTGTTTATAATGCAATTAATAATATACAAATTAATGTTTTGAATGCGCTGCTGTTTGGTATAATAATAGTATCCCTAAAAATGGAGTCAAAACATGTCAGAGATAAAAATTGTGTCTATCGATATTGACGGCACATTGATTAACGATGAGCGTCAAATTCCGTTAGATGTAAAATCTGCAGTTCAACAGGCACTTGCACAAGATGTCAAAGTTGTTATTACAACCGGTCGACCACTTCCTGGTGTTCGCAATATATTAGACGAGTTAGGTATTGTAGGCAGCGAACAGTATGTCATTACACATAATGGTGGCTTAATGCAAACTGCTGATGGCTCTCAAATTTTGTTTCATGCTGCACTAGATTTGGCAGAGTATAAAGAGCTAAATACCTTTATGCGTGAGCAAAAGACGTATATTCAAGCTGAGGATCAGTTCGCGGCTTATACGACCAATCGTTTAATCCATCGTTGGGCTAGTTTTGAAAATTCTCTTGTAAATTTGCCGTTACATATTGTTAATAATGACAATGAGCTAGAGCATGTTGAAATTATTAAGGGCATTGCCAACGCTGAATCTGACGATTTGGATAACGTACAAGCGAATGTGCCAACAAGTATTTCTGACAAAATGTCAGTGATTCGGTCAACTGCCAATAACCTAGAGTTTATCAACAAAGATGCTTCGAAAGGCAATGCACTTGAAGCTCTGGCAAAAGCATTAAATGTTGATATTAAAAACACAATGGCAATTGGTGATCAAGAAAATGATTATTCAATGATTGAGCGCGCAGGATTAGGTGTTGCCATGGGTAATGCAATTGAAAAAATTAAAACGATAGCTGACATCGAAACAGCAACAAACAATGATTCCGGTGTAGCGCGGGCCCTAGAAGAATATGTTCTTTAAAAGATAGTTGTATTTTAGTTTTGACACAGCTGAAGTTATAATCTGTGTAGATTACTTAATTTAAAATATTCCGATATATAAGCCAAGGAGGCAAAAAAGATGAACGTTCTGTTAAATGGTAATAAAGTTGCATTGGAAGGCGATCCCCTTAAAGTTGGTGATGAGGTGCCTCATTTCAAATTAGTTGATCAAAACAATGAAAAAGTTAAGACGGCCGATTTGTTAGGAAAAGTGACGTTGCTTTCTGTCGTTCCGGATTTAAATACAGATATTTGCTCATTACAGACACGTCGATTTAACCAAGCTGTGGATCAATATACAGATGTTAATTTTGTGACTATCTCCACAAATACAGTAGCAGAGCAACGTGATTGGTGCGCAGCTGAAGGGGTACATAACATGCGTATGCTTTCAGATGAGCAAGAATCATTTGGATACGCAACTAAGTTATATGTACCAGACACTGGTTTTGACACACGATCGATTTACATTATCGATGCGGCAGGCGTGGTCCTTTATTCGCAAATTGTAGCAGAAATTTCTGATGAACCTGATTATGATGCAGCTTTGACAGCATTATCAAATGTCATAGCATAATATCTTATTTAAAACTTGTAATAAGACCTGTATTTAAATGTTTTTTTGGTAAAATGAATACAGTAATACTACAATAGCTACCTATAAAAACTCGGAGTTAGACATGCCAGAACCTAAATTGAAACTTTTTTCACTCAGCTCAAACGAACCACTTGCGCAAAAGATTGCCGATTCGGTTGGTGTTCCGTTGAGCCGTATTTCCGTTAAACGCTTTGCTGATGGTGAAGTGCAAATTAACATTGAGGAAAGTATTCGTGGCGATAATGTTTTTGTTATTCAATCGACTTCAGCACCTGTGAATGATAATTTGATGGAGCTATTGATTATGATTGATGCATTGCGTCGTGCAAGTGCAAATCAAATCAATGTTGTTCTGCCGTATTATGGCTACGCACGTCAAGATCGCAAAGCGCGTTCTCGTGAGCCAATCACAGCTAAGTTGGTAGCTAATATGTTAGAACGTGCCGGAGCTACACGTGTATTAGCATTAGACCTTCATGCCGCTCAAATTCAAGGTTTCTTTGATATTCCAATGGATCACCTACAAGGCGCCCCATTATTAGCAGATTATTTGATTGAATCAGGCATTGCTGATAAAAAAAATGCGGTTGTTGTTTCCCCTGACCACGGTGGGATGACACGCGCGCGTAATTTGAATAATATGTTAGAACTTGAGTCACCAGTTGCAGTGATTGATAAGCGCCGTCCAAAACCAAACGTGGCTGAAGTTGGTAGCATTGTTGGTGATGTTGAAGGTAAAACGGCTATCATGATTGATGATATGATTGACACTGCTGGAACGATAACGCAAGGTGCTCAACTTGTTATGGAACACGGTGCCAAAGAGGTTTATGTAGTAGCATCGCATGCTGTTTTCTCCGGGCCAGCCATTGAACGTCTACAGAATTCAGTGTTTAAAAAAGTTATTCTAACTGATTCAATCAATTTACCAGAAGATAAGAAATTTGAGAAATTAGAAATTGTTTCTGTTGGAGAGCTGATTGGTGAGGCAATTACCCGTATTAGCAAAAATGAGGCGATTAGTTCTTTGTTTAAAAATCGCTTCTACCGACGTGGACATTAATAAAATATTGTTGCATTTTTATGAGAACAAGTGACATTGCTTGTTCTTTTCGTTTACCCGAAATGTTATAATGAAAAGAAACGACACATATACGATAGGAGTTCTGCCATGAGTAAAGTATTAGTTGTGGACGATGAAAAACCGATTTCTGATATTATTAAATTTAACCTAACCAAAGAAGGCTACGATGTAGTCACCGCTGCGGATGGGCAAGAAGCATTAGATATGTATAATGATGAAAATCCTGATTTGGTTTTACTAGATCAGATGTTACCAGAAGTAGATGGTATCGAGGTTTTGCGTCAAATCCGTTCTAAGTCAGATGTGCCTGTCATCATGGTGACCGCTAAGGATAGTGAGATTGATAAGGTTCTTGGTTTAGAAATGGGAGCCGATGATTATGTAACTAAACCATTTTCTAATCGTGAATTGGTTGCACGAGTTAAGGCTAATTTGCGAAGTCGAAAGTCTGTTTCGCAAACTTCTGAAGAGACTTTTAATAGTACAGAAGATATTCACTTAGGTGATTTAGTAATCCATCCCCAAGCCTATATGGTTTCAAAGGATGGTGCTGATATTGAGTTAACGCATCGTGAATTTGAATTATTATATTATTTAGCACAACATATTGGACAGGTGATGACACGTGAACACTTGTTACAGCAAGTTTGGGGCTATGATTATTTTGGTGACGTACGTACAGTAGATGTTACGGTTCGACGATTACGTGAGAAAATTGAAGACAACCCTAGCCATCCTAATTGGCTAGCAACACGCCGTGGCGTCGGATATTATTTACGCCCATCAGAAGAATAAATGAATGAAATTTAAGTTTACGCGTACATAATGAGGGGAAGAATGCTCGCCATTAAGCATAATGAAGATGACGTCAATTACTAAATTTTTCCAATCTATTCGTTTTCGCATCACACTTGTTTTTGTGCTGCTAATGATTATCGCACTCGAACTTTTGGGTGCTTTTTTCGTACGCCAAATGGAACGTCAGAACTTAAGGACATTCCAACAACAGATCACCTTACCTAAATATGTTACTGATCCAATTAACACTGCTTTACGTAATAGTAACTCTGATGAAGGCAATCATGAAATCCAAGACGTTTTGTCAGGATTAAACAATACCAACATTGAAGAAGTACAAGTTATTGATAAAACTGGAACAATTCGAGGAACGACTTCTGTATCAGGTCAGCAAACGATCAGCCAAAAAACGACCGACATTAATGCACAAAAGGCGCTTGCTGGGGACCAGTCGTATGTTGCCACTCGAACGATCAATGAAAACGGCGAGCGTAAAGAAATCATGACGACACCTCTAGGGGTGACTACGGGGAGATTAAAAGACGTCTCCGGTGTTATTGTTGTAAAAGCCAGTTTATTGCCAGTATATAAGAATATTAACAGTGTCATGCGACTGTTTATTATTGCTGGCTTGATTGCACTAGTTGCCAGTGTGGCGCTGGCCCTATTTTTAGCAAGAACCTTGACAAGACCAATTGAACAAATCAGTGAACAGACGACTAAAATCGCTGAAGGTGATTACTCGATGGTGAATCACATTTATGGTTCTGATGAGTTAAGTCAATTGGCATTATCGGTTAATGATCTATCTACGCGTATCGAAGAGTCAACAGAAACAGTCAATGCGGAGCGTAATCGTTTGGATTCGGTTTTGACACATATGGCGGATGGTGTTTTAGCGGCTAATCGTCGTGGTGAAGTCACCATTATTAATCAGGCTGCAGCAGATTTTGTAGGGGTTAACCGGGAAGATGCCCTTGGACAAAATGTTGTTAGTCTCTTACGTTTGGAGGGCAAACGTACATTACGTGATATATTGGAAAATCTAAATGATTTTAGAGTAGACTTATCAGATGATAGTAAAGAACTGTTAGTCCAGACCTATGTTTCTTTGATTAAACGCCAATCTGGTTTTATTTCTGGATTAGTTGTGGTCCTACATGATATTACCGAGCAACAACGTATAGATTCTGAACGGCGTATGTTTGTTTCCAATGTATCGCACGAATTAAGAACACCTTTGACTTCAGTTCGATCCTATGTGGATGCTTTGGCAGAAGGCGCTATTGATGACCCAGAAATGGCGCAAAACTTTTTGGGTGTTGTTCAAGATGAAACACAGCGTATGATTCGAATGATTAATGATTTGTTGGAGCTATCGCGTCTAGATCAAGGCACGATGGAGGTCAAGCTAGAAGTTATTAATTTAAACAGTTTGTTTAACTTTGTTTTGAATCGTTTTGATATGATTTTGGAAAGTGACGCTAAAAACGAAAACACAATCACTAAAAACTATAATATTTTGCGTGAATTTACCAAGGAAGATGTTTGGGTTGAAGTTGATCCGGACAAGTTTACTCAGGTATTAGACAATATCATGAATAATGCGGTGAAATATTCACCAGACGGCGGAACCATAACAGCCCGACTGATTAAGACAAAAACACGTGCAATCTTAAGCATCTCTGATCAAGGGCTAGGCATTCCAAGAAAAGACTTGGATAATATATTTAATCGTTTCTTCCGAGTTGATAAATCAAGGTCCCGTGCGCAGGGTGGAACAGGGCTAGGATTGGCTATTTCTAAGGAAGTGGTTGAAAAGTTTAATGGTCGTATTTGGGTTGATTCAGTTGAAAATAAGGGCTCTACCTTCTATATTTCGTTAGCTTATGTTGACGAAGAACCGGAGGACGATTGGGATGCAGAATAATCGATCAGTCCAAGGTGTTATGATCAATATTTTATTGACGATTGCTATTATTGTTTCTATTGTACTAACTGCATTAATATTCATTTCAGCAGGCAGTCAAGAGGCGCCGACACAAACGGATCAACAATCGCAACAAGCTTCCGAGTTGTTTAGACCTACGAACTACATTGTGAATGATAAAAGTGGCAAACAGCATATGGTTATGCACACCACGAATGCGCAATATAAAAGTATTCATCAGTATTTAGCAAATTCTAGAATGACGAATCCTACGCAAAGAAAAGCAACTAATAAGCAGATTAGTCAATTACTGGATAAAACGCAAACTGCCTTGTATCACTATCCAGACGTTGTGCCAATTGAATATTTTAATTCTTATTATTCTCAGCGTGTATCAACGCATAAAAGTTTTAACTTTAACTATGTTGTTGTGCCACTTAACCATTCTAAAAAAGCATATTTTGTGAATACACAGTCTAAAACGATTACGACAGTTACTATTAGCAAAATTGATACAACTGAGGCATGGAAGGTCGCTGCTCGGTTGCCCAAAGCTTTAACGGTAAACTTTAAAGTGGTTAACGGACATGTGATGTTGAACTACCCAAAAGAGTTTAAATTACCTGTGTACTCTTATTTAGTGAATCATCGTGATCCAACGACTTATGTATCAGCACTCTTAGGGACTACAAATCAGTTAACCCAGACCACTGAGAACAATAAAAAAATTTATACTAATAAATACAGTAATCAACAAATCATTTATGATCCAGATTTAGAAACAGTGACCTTTACAGATAATCGAACGACTGGTACATTACAGCGCAGCTATTACAATCGGTTGAATGTCGGTTTTTCGCAAATTAATTTGTTACAGTTAGATCTCTCTGATACGCGCTTTTACCAGAGCCGTGATAATGGGAAGGATATTACTTATCGAACGTTTGTTGAAGGGCTACCAGTTTATTACCAATCAAAAACTGGTGCTATTCATATGACGTTAGATAAATACGGTAACCTAACAAGCACCTATTCGCTAAATGAGTTGGGTGTGCCGGTTCCTAATACGCAAGAAGATGTTACTTTACCAAAAGCAGCAGATGTTTTGGCTAAGTTACAACAAGCTGGTGTCAAAAGTAGTGAGTATTATTCTATTGCACCAGGCTATGAATGGTTGGCTAACAAAGAAAATAACGTTTCAGTCAACATGAATCCTACATGGATGATTGAAACGCCAACGGGTTGGATGAGCGTCAATACGTTTCTAGCTAATCGAGAATAGTTTCCAATCAGGATGATTCAGGGTTCTGAAAACTATGAAAGGAGAAATACGTTTTTATGCAATTTAGACGACTAAAAATATTAATGACGATGTTATTCATCTTTTTGGACGTGTTTCTCTTTTTTTGGTGGCGTAGTAATCAGAGACCAAGTATTAAAGTAACCGACGCCAATGCGAATATCATTAGTGAGATTAAAAATCAAAAAATAAAAGTAGCTAACTTTAGTACTTCGGTTACTTATGCTAGTTATTTAGCTGGTAAACGATCAAATAGTTTAATGTCAACGATTGATAAGTTGTCAAACTTCAATGCAAATATTAATAATCAGACGCTCTACGTGACTTTCAATAAAACATCGCAACTAGGTAGAGGGAATACTAGTAGTAGCAGTAGTGGTAAGAAAGCTGCGGCGGATGACGTTGAGGCGTCAAAGATAGCACGTAATGCAGGATATCGATATAATCCTATTCTGTCTAAAGTTAATGTGAAAAATCGTGTAACCTATTCTCAGTATATTGATAATTTGCCGGTCATCGCTAAACAAGGGCTGATGATCTTTAACAAAGATAAAGACCGTAAGGTAACTGATTTTACACAAACTAAAATAACTAAGGTTACAGTATTGCGCGATGAACGTGCAACAATTACAGAGGAAGCCGCAATTGTCGCTCTCTATAAATTCAATGAGCTAAATAGTGGTGATAAATTATCAAAGGGCGCTCTATCATATGATACATCGGTAAAGGTTAATGGCTATGACATTTATTTACCGGTATGGGTATTTGTTGTAACACACGCAAATGGCAGCACAGGGATTTTGAAAATCAATGCCTTTACGAGCGACAATTTATCAGAATAATTTAATTTTTGCTTAACTTCAAATTGATAAAATAAAATAAATATAGTCGAGAGGTGACTAATGGTACAATCAGCATTAACAAAAACGTTGTTAACTGGCGTCATTGCTGGTGTTGTTGGTGGAGGAGCAATTTTGTATGGGCAGCAGGGTGTACAATTGTTACAAAATCAAAATCAAAAAGTGAGTACGACAGCAACAAGTACAAAAACGATTGCCAAGAATGCAACTGCTACATCAGCTTATAATAAGGTATCAGATGCAGTTGTATCTGTATTGAACTTTACTAAATCCAGTCAAGGTAGTTATCAAGAATCGTCAGAAGGTTCTGGCGTGATCTATAAAAAAACGGATGGATCGGCATTTATTGTAACGAATAATCACGTAATCACTGGAGCGGCTAAAATTCAAGTTATGCTGCACAGTGGGAAGAAAGTGACCGCTACATTAGTCGGCAAAGATGCGATGACTGACTTAGCTGTTCTGAAAATCGACGGCACAGACGTTACAACAACTGCACAATTTGGCGATTCAAGTAAAATAACTGTTGGTGAAAACGTCTTGGCAATTGGTTCGCCGCTGGGATCTGAGTATGCTTCGTCAGTGACGCAAGGCATCATTTCGGCCAAGAAAAGGTTAGTTGAGGCAACATCTGAAAATGGTCAAAATTATGGTGGATCCACGGTTATTCAGACGGATGCTGCTATTAATCCTGGTAACTCAGGTGGACCATTAATCAACTTTGCAGGACAAGTTATTGGTATTAACTCAATGAAGTTGTCAACATCTTCTTCTGGAACGAGCGTTGAGGGGATGGGTTTTGCAATTCCTTCTGATCAAGTCGTTGACATTGTTAACAAATTAGTCAAAGATGGTAAAGTCACACGACCAGCAATTGGCATTAGTTTGATTAATTTGTCAGAAGTAACAGCTTCTGAGCAAAAATCAACATTGAAAATTCCAGATAGCGTTACTGGTGGTGTTGTTGTAATGAGTTTGACTAACAATGGCCCAGCAGATAAAGCTGGATTGAAGAAGTACGACGTTATTGTTGGCATTAATGGTAAAAAGGTCAGCTCACAGGCTGATCTGCGAGAAGAACTCTACAAGCATTCGCTTGGGGACACAATAACATTGACTTATTATCATCAGGATACTAAGCAAACCGTCAAGGTTAAATTAACACAGAAATTAGCAAGCTAACAAAAATGTTAGCTTTTTCTTTACCCTTGTTTGACTTTTATTAAAAAATATGTATTTTCTGTAAATGTTGAAAACAAGCTGAAAATGTTGACAATTTGTGGACTAAATACCAGAAAATGTGGAAAAGACGTTTAAATTCGTGGATAAGTGCTTTGTTTTTATAAGAAATAATAAATATTGGTAATTTTAGGCAATATTTAGGGAAAAATGGGCAGTTTTTAGACGCATATCAGCAATGTTCGTGTATTGAAGCGATTAAAGAAATAACACTGATGCAATGCTATTTAGAATATATTTTCCGAACAATGTAAAGAAAATTTACTTTAAACATTAGTCGAACGCGTGTGCTTATCCACAATTGTGTACAACTTTGTGGATAACTGTGGATAACTTGCGGGAAAATATCTATAATTTGTCTAAATAAGAGTAAAATAACGTTTATAAAGTTATCCACATTTTTTTTGAATTTAAAAAAAACAGTGGATAACTTAAAAAGCGAACAGCGAAAAGAGTTGGTATAAAAGCTTTTTCAGAAAAAAATATTTTTTTTGTTCGTGTGGATAACATCGGATATAATGAATATAGGTAATCAACCAAAAATATTAAGAAATTGTAAAGAGTAGGTTTGAAATGAATATTAAACTAATCACGGTCGGTAAACTAAAGGAAAAGTATTTAACAGAGGGCATTGCGGAGTATACAAAACGATTATCTCGCTTTTGTAAAGTTCAAGTAGTTGAGTTGATTGATGAAAAGACGCCGGAAAATGCTAGTGAAGCACAGAATAATCAAATTATGGCTAGAGAAGGGGAGCGAATTCAAGCGAAAATTGGTTCGCGTGATTATGTTATTGTGCTAGCAATAGAAGGGAAACAGTTTCCTTCCGAGGAATTTGCTCAAAAACTTGAAGCCATTGCGGTTAATGGTTATTCGGACATTACTTTTATTATTGGTGGTTCTCTTGGATTATCTAAGGCAATCAAGCAAAGGGCGAACCTAAAGATGAGCTTTGGGTTGCTGACCTTGCCACATCAATTAATGCGTCTTGTACTGATTGAACAAATTTATCGTGCTTTTATGATTCAACAAGGATCACCGTATCATAAGTAACATGTAAAAAAATGAAAACTATTGTTGCATTTTCATCTTTCCGTGTCTATAATATATCCATAGATAAAAAATATACACGAAAGAGTGCGAAGTATGAGGAAGTTTTTTGAGAATTCAGAATGGAACCGTGTTCGAAAAATCAGGGGGTTACCATTATTATTGGTTGGTATTACACTCATTCCGAGTTTATACGCAGTCATTTTTTTGTCGTCACTTTGGGATACTTATGGTAGAGTGGACCATCTTCCAGTTGCGATTGTTAATCAAGATAAGACCGCAAAGATTAATGGAAAGTCACAGAATATAGGCGATGATTTAACTAAAAAATTGCTTGACAGCAAGCAATTAAAATTAACTAAGACTTCGGCTGAAAAAGCTAAAAAAGGACTTGCATCTGGAAAGTATTACATGACCATCACGATACCGAAGTCCTTTACTAAGAATTCAGGTACGCTGTTGAATGCTAAGCCAGTCAAGCCTGAGATTAAAATTGCGCATAATACTGGGCAAGGATTCATTGCTGAAAAATTAACGGCTTCCGCGGCTGATAAAGTACAGGCAAATGTCTCAAAATCACTGCAAGGTGTTTATAATAAAACAATTTTAAATGCAACAGCATCCTCAAAAAAAGGTTTTCAATCGGGATCTAAAGGTGCTACACAACTTGGGAGTGGTTTATCACAATTACAAGATGGTACTAAAAAATTGCAAGATGGTACAACGCAGCTCCAAACTGGTACTTCACAGTTGGCAACGGGCTTGTCACAGTATACAAATGGCGTGTCGTCCGCTAATACTGGTGCTCAGCAGTTAACTTCAGGTGCTCAACAACTTGCCACACAGCTCCAAAAGGTTTCTGACGAGATTAATACAAAGCAAAGTGCTAAGGCGGCTGATTTAAAGCAGCTTGATACAGGATTGACGCAATTGACACAGGGCTTGCAAAAACTAAGTAAGGTTGAATCACCAACTGTAACTGTTGATTCAACAAAGCTTAACGAAGCGTCCGAAAAGCTGTCAGCTGGATTAACTGGTGCTGGGAAAGACGCAGCTGCTTTCAAAGCATTAGCTCAAGATGCTGATTTCCAAAAATTTTTACAAGAAAATCCTACTGTTGCTGCTAAATATCAAGCAGCATTAAGTGATTTGGCTGAAAATGTGCAATCAAGTGCAACAGCAGCCACTACAATTCAAAATCAATTAACTACATTAAAAGCTATGCTGCCACAATTACAAGCGTTGCAGGCAGAAATTCCAGAATTACAGAAGCTCGGTCAACAAGGATCCGTTGCCACTCAAGGCGCGCAAACAGCCATTAAAACACTAAATGACAGCTTAACTACTGTCAGCCAAGGAATAGCTAACCAAGCAGTACCAGGTGCTCAGCAGCTAGCGCAAGGATCATCTCAATTAACTACAGGACTTGGACAGTTAGCCGCCAAAAACGATACACTTAATAGTAGTGTTTCGCAATTAAATGATGGCACGACACAGTTACTTACTGGTGAAAATCAAGCTAGTGAGGCCTTACAGCAGGCAGGTACTGGTGCAACCACTTTAGCGAATAAATTAGCTGATGGTGCTGTGAAATTGTCAGCTATACACAATAAGAAATCAAATGTGGTAGCATTATCACAGCCAGTCAAGCAAAAATCATCTAATTTATCAAAGGTTCCTAACAACGGAACTGGAATGGCGCCATATATGATGTCTGTTGGGTTATTTGTTGGTATGATCACATTTACGACCATATTTGATTTCATGACGGTTTCTAAAAAGCCAAAAAATGGTTTCACATGGTGGGCTAATAAGCAGTTAATTAATGCGCCAGTTTTTATTGGACAAGCACTGATTATGACTGGTTTACTCTTCTTAGTGGATGGCATGGAAGCGCAGCGGCCAGCGATGACATTTGTTGTAGCCTTAGCAGCATCCTTTGGGTTCAATCAGTTTGTTGTCTTGTTTAATGTGCTAATTGGTAAACTAGGGTCAGGGATTATGCTGGTTTTGATGGTATTACAACTGAGTGCTAGTGCAGGATCTTATCCTATTGAGTTGTCAAACAGCTTTTTTGAGGCAATTCATCCATGGATGCCAATGAGTTACTCTGTCCATGCCTTCCGCGAAACAATTTCTATGGGTGGCAGTGTTGCATCAGACTTAACTGTATTGTTATCCTTAGGAGTGATATCAATGGTACTAACATGGTTTGTGTACCAAATGAAATTAAACCATAATCAGTTAACTTTTAAGCATTAATTTAAAAGCAGTCGGCAGACTGCGTACATAAAGAAATGAAGTTGGAAAAATAAATGAAAATGTCTAGTGCAGTTGAACAAAGTTTGGTTGTCTTGGTTATGTTAGCTTTGCAAAAAGATGGCTTACCTGTTAAAAGTCATGTTTTAAGTGAACACTTAGAAGTATCTGAATCGTACTTAAAAAAAACAATGCGCAAATTAGTTGTTGCAAATTTAATAAAAGCGATCGCTAGTAAGGAAGGTGGTTTCAAATTGGCTCGTAATACCAATGATATTACGTTATTGGATGTTTATGAGGCGATTGAAGGAGAAGATAGCTTTATTCATTCTACCCAATTGGCAGATCGCGTGTTTCCTGCCAAAACTGCTGTCGCTGAAGGAACAAAAGAAGTTCTATCTATTGTCTATGAAGCAGAAAAAGATTTTAAGAAACGGTTAAAACGTACATCAATTGCTGATTTGTTATTGTTTGCTAAAGAAGGAGAAGAAATTGTTGATTGGCGATGAAGTGACACATATTGACTAAAAAAACAGTTTATTAATGCCAACCTGGCATTAATAAACTGTTTTTATATTGTGAAGTATTATATTCTATGCAACAGGTAGCGTCTCCTGTAAACTGAATTCAAAATCATCTGGAATAAGCATCCCGACATCTTTTAAAATAACATTTCCGGAAAGGTAACAACCATTCTGTTGCGTTAAACCAACCTTTGTGAAGCCGAAAGTGACTGTAGTATGAGCTTTAAGAGCAGCGCCACGTACCTCTCCCGTTGTTGCATCAATACCAGTAGGAACATCAACAGCAATGACAGGTTTATCAATGTGGTTGGCCGCTTTAATCATTTTTTGTAAGCCTTCAGGTAGAACGTTGTTCAATCCAACTCCAAATATCGCATCAATAATTAAAGTTGCCTCATTAAAGTCACTTTTTTCAGAACGAACTAAGCCATGCTTTTCAATGATTGCCAGTTGCCGTTTCACACTGTCTTTCGCACGGCTAACGTTTCCGACAAATTGTAATGAGACATTTACGCCTTGAGCGTACAAGAGACGAGCGATTGCTACGCCGTCAGCACCATTATTACCAAGACCAGCTAGTACTAACACATGACTCAAATCGAATCTACCGGCGCCGATAACATCAAGCACTGCCATTGCGGCCCGTTCAATTAATACATCCTGTGGCATACCAATAGTCTCAATCGTGTAATTATCTATTTGCTGCATTTCTGTAGCTGTAACAAGTCGCGTCATAGTTCCCATCATTTCATAAGTTATTAAATTCATTATACGGTGATTTGACAGTGTTATCAATCAAACAAGCGTAAAAATATTGAATTTGACAAATAAAAAAAATTAGAATACAATAATAACAATTTAAGAATCATAGAGGTTGCTGCTGACATTAGTCGCTTGCGGAGTGCTTACAGGTACAATGAAACAGGTTAAAGGGGATGTAGCCGAAGCATTGGTGCTGTGACACCAAGTAGCTGGGCCAATCGGTGAAAAATCGTTGGACTGTCGCGTAAGCGGGGTGCTATGTTATAGATTGCAATTAATTGGGATCCATGGCTGCTACTTGTGCGCTGTGGATTTTTTAATAGAGGAGGTATGCATTCATAGATATCTGTGAATGGGCTAACATATGGTAGAGGCAATAACACGTCCAACACGTCTTGAAGTTTCCAAGAGCGCTGTTGAACATAATATAACGACCGTTAAAAATGTATCAGGTGCAGACAAAGTCTTTTTGACCGTTAAGTCAAATGCCTATGGATTTGGTTTGATTCCTATGGCTCAAGCTGCTGTGGCAGGAGGTATTTATGGCTTAGGTGTAGCTGTTCTTGATGAAGCTATTGCACTGCGGCATGAGCGCATAACCGCACCAATTTTAATTTTAGGTATTTCACAGGTAAAGTATGTTGAACTAATGGCTGTCCAGCATATCATGGCAACTGTTGTTTCATTGGACTGGCTGGAGAAAGCAGAACATCAGTTAACTGGTGAACAGCGATTACCTGTTACACTAGGTATCGATACTGGCATGGGTAGAATTGGGTTTAGAAATCGTGAAACTTTAGCGAAAGCGATACAGTTTGTTTTGGATCATGCTGATAAGTTTGAATATGTTGGACTATCGACGCACTTTGCCGAATCTGATTCATCAGATACCAGGTACTTCCAAAAGCAATTAACACGTTGGCATCAATTGACGGATGACTTGCCAAAACCAAAGTATTATCATGTTGCTAATTCGGGTGCTGCAATGTATCACGCAGAAGAGGTTCCCCATGAGGTTGTCCGCGTAGGAACGGTGCTTTATGGGATTGAGCCCTCTCGTGGTGAACTAGCAGATGGACGTAACCTGAAACCCGTCATGGCCCTTCGGAGCGAGGTAAATTTTGTTAAACGCTTACCTGCTGGTGAAGGTATTAGTTATTCACACAAATATACGACAACTCAAAACGAGTGGATAGGCACTGTTCCTATTGGTTATGGGGATGGTTGGCTACGCAAATTAATGGGGTTTAAGGTTATTATTGACGGTCAATACGCCCCTATTGTAGGGCAAGTAGCAATGGATCAGTTAATGATACGTTTGCCTCGTGAATATCCAGAAGGTACAACGGTAACCTTTATTGGTCAAGATGGAGACTTAGAGAATACAATCGAGGACGTTGCACAGTTTGCAGGTTTGGCGCCCTGGGAAATCACAACAGGACTACAAGATAGAATACATCGTATTTTAGTAGATTAGGAGAAGATAATGACTAGAGAATATAGTGTTGCCATTCTTGGCGCAACAGGTGCTGTGGGCACACGACTTATTGAACAATTAGAGCAATCAACGATTCCCGTGAAGAATATAAAATTGCTTGCTTCGTCACGTTCAGCAGGTAAGACACTTCAATTTAAAGGTACAGACGTGGTTGTTGAGGAAGCAACTCCAGGAAGTTTTGATGGGGTTGATTTAGTTTTGGCTAGCGGTGGTGGTTCAGTTTCAGCACGATTTGCACCCGAAGCTGTGAAACGCGGCGCTGTGGTTGTTGATAATTCAAGCCAATGGCGAATGAATGATGATGTCCCGTTAATTGTTCCTGAAGTTAATGAAGCAGATTTGAAACAACACCAAGGAATTATTGCCAACCCTAACTGTTCAACGATTCAAATGGTTGTTGCTCTAGCGCCCATTAAAGCTAAATATGGTTTGACACGTGTTATCGTGTCAACTTATCAAGCTGCTTCTGGTGCGGGACAATCTGCATGGCAAGAGCTAGTTTCAGAAACTGATGCCCACAATGCTGGTAAAGAAATGCATGCTGAGATTTTGCCGGTTAAAAGTGCTAAGCATCATTATCCCCTAGCTTATAATTTACTGCCACAAATAGATGTTTTGAAGAAGACGGTTACACTCATGAAGAATGGAAGATGATTCATGAGACTAAAAAAATTATGTTCGGTGATAAAAATTCTAAAGCAGTTAAAGTGACAGCAACTGCGGTCCGGGTACCTGTTCCTATTGGTCATGGCGAGACTGTTTATTTTGAAACGGATGCCGGATCAGGAGCGACAGCCGCTGATATTCAAGCGATTCTGAGTGAAGCCCCAGGTGTTGTTTTGGAAGACAATCCAAAGGAACAGTTGTACCCACAGCCAATTAATGCCGAAGGAAAACGCGAAACATTCGTCGGCCGTGTGCGTCCCGATTTGGAAAATGATGATAGTTTCCATATGTGGGTTGTCTCAGATAACCTGCTTAAAGGTGCTGCTTGGAATACAGTGCAAATTGCAGAACGTCTTGTTGACTTAGACTTGGTCAGAGTCCCAGAAGACGCAGCAAATAAGTTTGTCACAGCATAAATTTTTTTAAGAGCGTTCAGCGCTCTTTTTATATCTCAAAAAGCGGTGGCACAACTGTGTGTAAAAGCAACGTGTTACAATAGCTTTATGATAGCAATTCTAACAATTTTAACTTTAGCTATAAGTATTTTTTCTTGGCTACTTTGGCATCAAATCAGGATCAACCCAGCAAGTTTACGACTGGGATTTTATGTATTGATTATTGTGATTTTTTTATTTATTAGTCTGCAGGTGATTCAGTTTCCAAGTATATCAGTTGTTCATATAATTAATGAAGCTAAGCTGTTCGTTAAATGGGGAATATTGCGGGTCTGTTTTTGGTGATTACACTAGCCTATCACAGTTTTCAAAGTTGGCGTAAATGGCAACATAGCCTGCATCAGTTAGTTTTCCCACTAGTGTTGCTTGTGTATGCTATTGCTGATATTGGCATTTGGCTTCTGAATGATGGGTTTTCAATATCTTTAAAACCCATTCTCGTTGTTATCCCATGGTTGTCACTGTACGTTCTTTGGCAATTTTTACAGTTTATTAGCAGTAGTATCTTGTATGGATTGGTGGTTAAACGACCAATCCATGGTCCGATTGTTGTCTTAGGCGGTGGGTTAGTTGATGGACAATATGTTGGTCGAATTGTTGGTAATCGTATTCAGGCAGCTGTTAAAGATGCAACCAAAATGTCAGAGTACCCAACTATCATTTTTTCGGGTGGTCAAGGGAAAGATGAATTAGTTTCTGAGGCAGAAGCTATGAGAGACTTTGCTGTAAAAAGACTAAATGTTCCCTGTGAAAAGACAATATTGGAAGAACATTCTAGAAATACATATGAAAATTTGAGGAATAGTGCTAAATTAACTAACAGTTCATTCACATTTTATACAAGCGAGTATCATGTTTTTCGTGGTGTTTTACTCGCGAAAAAACAAGGAGTTAATGCGCAAGGTCGAGGAGGGTACACGCAGTTTCCGTACCGTGGTATAGCGTTTTTGCGAGAATTTGCTGGCGTGATGAACTTAAATCCAAAACAGCACATTATATATGGTACTCTGTGGTTTGTTAGCAGTGCGATGGTAATTTTAATTAATTTTATATGAATAAAATATAAAAATCTTTTTAAATATGGTATATTATTTAGATAGATTTAATGAATTATGGAGATTTATACAGTCTGGGAGAATCTTATGACTATTTTTGGCAAATTAATGTGGTTCTTTAAAGAGCACAAACGACTATATATGTTGGGGCTCACTTTTTTGTTTCTGACAGAAGTATCACAAATGGTGTCCCCAGCGTTAATCGGTCGTTTCACTGATGTGATAGTATCCCGACAAATGACGATGCATCAGCTATTTTTCTATGCTGGTGGTATTTTGCTTTTTTCTGTGTTGATGTACATATTTCGTTATACGTGGATTACACATATTTTCCAAGGTTCGGCACTATTAGAAAAAACATTGCGGCAACAATTGTTTGATCACTATTTGAAAATGGATACTACATTTTATCAGCGTCGACGTACGGGAGATTTAATGGCACATGCGACGAACGATTTGTCAGCAGTGCAGAGGGTGGCATCTGGTGGCGTACTGATGCTAGTTGATTCGATTGTTATTATTATTTTTACGGTTATTTCAATGACCCTTGTGGTTGATTGGCGTTTGACGTTGATTGGTGTTTTACCTTTACCATTATTGGCGGCCGGGGTTTGGTATTTATCACCTAAAATGCGACGTGCATTCACATCATCTCAAGAAGCCTTTTCACGATTATCAAACAAGTCTCAAGAATCGATAGCTGGAATTAAAGCTATTAAAACATTGGGGCAAGAAAAACAAGATGTTGATGCTTTTGATGAGGAAATACAAAAGACGATTCAGATCAATAAAAAGGTAGCCGCCATTGACTCCTTGTTTGGACCAATGGCTACGCTGGTGATGACAATTAGTTATGTTGTGATGATTACTTATGGTGGGTCGTTGGTATTGAATGATTCAATTTCAATCGGGCAGCTTGTCTCATTTTCAACTTATTTAGGGTTACTTGTATGGCCGATGTTTGGTTTAGGGCAGTTGTTTAACGTATTGGAACGTGGTAATGCTTCATATATGCGTGTCCAAGAAATTTTATCTGAAAAATCATCAATTGTTGAAGATGAGCAGGGATATGATAGCATATCACATGGTGATGTTGCTATTCGGATTGATCAGTTTAAATATCCAGATGATCAATCGGAAGTTTTGAAAGATATTTCATTGAATATTCGTGCTGGCGAAACTGTCGGTATTGTTGGGCGTGTTGGTGCTGGTAAAACAACCTTAATCAAGCTGTTGCTGCGCCAGTTTGATGGTTATACTGGTCAAATTAGTTTTGCTGGTAAAAACATTAAAGATTATAAATTAAGTGCGTATCACAGAGCGATTGGCTATGTTGCGCAGGAAAATTTTTTGTTTTCAACAACAGTAAGAGATAATATCCGGTTTGCTGATGTCAATAAATCACAAGAGGAAGTGGAAAATGCTGCTAAAATGGCAGCCTTACATGAAGATATCCTGAACTTTCCGGAGGGATACGATACACAAGTTGGCGAACATGGTGTAAGTTTATCGGGCGGTCAGAAGCAGCGATTGGCTATAGCTCGTGCCTTAATTATCGATCCAGAAATTTTAATTTTAGATGATGCTTTGTCAGCCGTCGACGCACGGACAGAAAAACAAATATTGCATACTTTAAAAACTACCCGGCAAGAAAAAACAACGATTATTGTTGCTCACAGAATTAGTTCCGTGATGAATGCTAATGAAATTGTAGTCTTTGACCACGGTGAAATTGCTGAACGTGGTCGACATGAAGAACTGATTGCGCAACAAGGATGGTATGCCCAAATGTATGAGCAACAACAATTAGCAACAACGTTTCAACAAAACTTAGAGGGAAAGGGGATGATGATGACAGAAAAAAATAATTCTGTTTGGGCAAAAAATATTCCTGTTAGAGAACAACTGCATGTTATTTGGACGTTGATTAAAATGGCAAAACCGTTTCGGTCAATGTTTATCGTGGCACTTGTAATTGGCGCGGCTTTTGCGCTATTACAAGCTGCTGCACCACGAGTCATTGCTTACTATATGACGACTTATTTGCATCAAACAAGCAGTGTTCCGCTGAGAATTACGATTAGTTTTGCTGTTTTTGCGGCAGTTATTCGCGTGTTGCAAGCTGTGACAGATGCTTTGAATGCCTACTATTTCACTGTGGCTGGTGAATATGCTTTAGAAGATATGCGATTACGCGTATTTCAAAAGTTACACACATTGGGTATGAAATTTTTCGATGAAATGCCTGCGGGTTCACTGGTAACACGGGTTAATAATGATACGGCATCGTTGACAGATTTTTGGCGATTCTTTATGCAACTTACCTTTGCTGTGATGAGTATGATTGGTGCCTATATTGGCATGTGGACAATTGATGTGCATGCAACCCTCCTTATGATGATTGTTGTACCATTCATTGTGGCTAGTATTATCATTTATCAACGCTTTTCATCACGACTATTTCGCCATATGCGCGAACGTTTGTCGGCATTGAATGCTAAAATTGCTGAAAGTGTCACCGGAATTGATATCATTCAAGAATTTTATCAAGAGGATCGCTTTAAAAAAGAATTCGGCAAAATTAATGGTGAGTACTTTAATGCTCGTTTTAAAATGATCAAGGCTGACGCACTGTTATTAGAACCTATGATTGACATGTTGTTAGGTGGTGCGACGGTTTTAGTTTTATGGTATTTTGGTGAACTTTCCATACAAACAGTTGTTTCAGCAGGTGCTATTTATGCATTTACTACTTATTTAAACAATATTTTTGGCCCCTTGGAAAGTATTATGAATTTATTCAGTCCTTTCCAAGAAGGTTTAGTATCAGGATATCGCATCCTTGGCATCCTCGGTAACGACACTTATGCTCCGGCGCAAAACCCGAATGCTAAGGGAGACATCACTGATGGAAAAATTGAATTTAAGCATGTTAATTTTAGCTATGATGGTCGTCATCCAATCCTAAAAGATTTAACATTTACTGCAAACCCGGGTGATACGGTTGCCTTGGTAGGACATACTGGTTCTGGAAAAAGTTCTACCATTAATACATTAATGCGTTTTTATGACTTTCAATCAGGTGAAATTTTGATTGATGGTCAGGATATTCGTGATATTGCGATGGATAAATTACGCAGCAAAATGGGACTAGTGTTACAGGACCCATTCATGTTCTATGGCGATATTGCGTTTAACATTCGTATGTACAATGACAGTCTTACGGATGAACAAATTAAATTAGCAGCTGAATTTGTGGGTGCCGACGATTTCATAGAAAATTTGGACGGCGGGTATCAAGCTAAAGTACAAGAAGGAGGAAGCAGTTTTTCTGCTGGTGAGAAACAACTGATCAGTTTCGCACGCACAATTGTAGCTAATCCTAAAATATTAATATTGGATGAAGCTACTGCGAACGTGGACACGGAAACAGAAGCAAAAATTCAGAACTCACTGGTTAAAATGCGTCAAGATCGAACCACGATCGCAATTGCCCACAGACTTTCTACTATTAAAGATGCTAATTTAATTTTGGTGCTGGATCAAGGAGAGGTCGTTGAACGTGGAACCCATGATGAACTGCTTGCAGCACGTGGAAGGTATTATGACCTTTATCGATTGCAAGGCGCACAAAGTGGGATAGCGGTATAAGTCAAATATCACAGTGAATGGCTATAACTTCTTGTTATAAAACCTCACATACAGCTTTGACTAAACAGACTAAGTATGCGTAAAATGGTAATTAGAAGAGACTAGTTTTAGATTTTATGTTAGGCTAGTTTTTGCTACCGTGTGCACTGCGGTGTACACGCTCAGAAAAAGGAGAATTAAGTCATGTCAATGATTGAATTTAAAAACGTCGAGAAATATTATGGGAAGTTTCATGCTTTGAAGAACATTAATTTAAAAATTGATGAAGGTGAGACTGTTGTTCTTATCGGTCCTTCAGGGTCTGGAAAGTCAACTTTGATTCGTGCAATTAATGGACTAGAAGAAATACAAGAAGGTAAGCTTCTGGTCAATGGATTTGATTTACATGATCCTAAAACCGATATCAATCGTATCCGTAAAAACGTTGGCATGGTTTTTCAGCACTTTAATTTGTACAATAATAAATCAACATTGGAAAACGTGATGCTTGCACCACGTCTAGTTTTGAAGCGTAGTGAAGACGAAAATAAGTCTACAGCAATGGCTTTGTTGGATAAAGTTGGTTTGGCAGATAAGGCAGCTAATATGCCATCTGAATTATCAGGTGGTCAAAAGCAACGTGCAGCTATTGCTCGTTCACTAGCGATGCAACCTAAAGCCTTGTTGTTCGATGAACCAACATCAGCTTTGGATCCTGAAATGGTTGGGGATGTGTTGGACGTTATGCGTGATATTGCTAAGGACTCATCTATGACAATGCTTGTTGTTACCCATGAAATGAGTTTTGCTAAGGCTGTGGCTGATCGTGTTATCTTTATGGCTGACGGTGAAATTCTTGAAGATAGTACAACCGAAGAATTCTTTAATAATCCTAGAGAACCACGTGCTCAACAGTTCTTGAGCCAAGTTGATCACAAATAAAATTTAGATTTGGAGGAAACGCGTTTTTGGAAGTTTCAGTATCTTATGATATGAAATATTTGAAAATAAAAGCCATTAACGCTCTGTTACTATGGAAAAAGCTAAAAAAAGACAGTTTGGTATCATTGCCACAATCGTTTTAGCTGCTGTTATTGTCCTCGGTTTATTGTGGGCAACTACTGCTGCTAAGAAAAATGAAGAGCATCAAGATACATTACAACGTGTTGAAAAACTAGGGCGAATTATTTGGGGTGTGAAATCTGACACCAAATTATTTGGTTTAATGGACACAAAGACTGGTGTTTCTAAAGGGTTCGACGTTGATATTGCTAAAGCGTTAACAGTTCAGATATCAAAGCAAACCGGTGTTCCAATGTCTGCGGAATTTGTGCCAGTGTCTTCATCTTCAAAAATACAATTATTGAAGAATACTAATATTGATGGTACGGTATCAACAATGACAATCACACCTGAACGTGAAAAAATTATTGACTTTACGAATCAATATTTTGATGCCGGACAATCAATTCTGGTTAAAAAAGACTCAGGCATTAAGTCAATTAAAGATATGAATGATTCAAAGTATAAAATTATCGTTGTTGTTGGGACTACGGCTGCCGAAGAGACAAAGAAATTTGCACCAAAGGCCAAATTGCTAGCTGTTCAAGATTATGCCACAGGTATGCAGGCCCTCAAGGCCGGTCAAGGTCAGGCAATGTCAACTGATAATGCGATTTTGTATGGGTTTGCTACAGAAAACCCCGATTATCAAATTGTGGGTGGTACTTTTACCCACGGACCTTATGGTATCGCTTTTGATAATAATCAAGGCCCAATGGTTAGGGAGACGAACAAAGCGCTTGCAACCATTAAGAAAAATGGTACTTATAATAAATTAATCAAGAAGTGGTTCAGCGATGTACCAGGACTTGATTGGCATGAATTGGAGGCGAAATAATGACGTTATTACAAAATAATTTCCCAACGTTCTTGCAAGGATTCGGATATACTTTACTATCAAGTATTATTGCGCTAATCATTTCTATGATTTTGGGCACGTTCTTTGCTATTTTACAAATTTTGCCACAAAAATGGGCGCAAAAAATTGGTAATGTATATGTGCAAGTGTTTCGTAACATTCCATTATTGATTATCACCTTCTTCTTCTTCTTAGTAGTTGCTAAGGTTATCCCAATGAACGGGTTTGCAGCTGGAACCATCGCATTATCATTATATACATCAGCTTTTATTGCTGAAACTGTTCGTGCCGGTATCCTTTCCGTTGATAATGGACAAATGGAAGGGGCGCGTGCTAATGGATTATCGTTTAATCAAAGTATGCGGTACATTGTACTGCCCCAAGCCTTTAAAATAGCACTACCATCACTTGGAAACCAATTCATTAATTTGGTTAAAAATTCATCAATTCTAGCCTTTGTTGGTGGATTGGATTTGATGTATCAAGGAAATATGGTTGCAGCTACTACGTTTGACACTTTTAGCACGTATATCATTGTGGCACTTTTCTATTTGGTAATTACACTGCCATTGAGCTACTACATGCAAAATCTCGAACGTAAACTAAAGCACGCAGCATAAGGAGGACAATATGGTTACATTAGGAATTTTTGACGCCTTTACACCGCAAAACGTCCAATATTTGTTGGGTGGATTAGGCATTACAGTTGGTGTATCAATTATCTCGGTTATTCTAAGTTTTATTGCTGGATCAATCATTGGAATTGTTCAATTTGAACGTATCCCATATTTTTCTAAGTTTGTCGGTACAATTAATAATATTATTCGTAATTTACCGTTACTATTAATTATTTTCTTCGTTTATTTTGCTTTACCAAAGCTAGGCATTCATTTACCTATCTTTTGGGCAACTGTTGTTGCGATGAGTACTTTTGAATCTTCCATGCTCGCTGAAATTGTGCGTGGCGGACTAGAATCAATTGATGAAGGACAGTTTGAAGGTGCACGTGCTAATGGACTAACAAATATCCAGACAATGATCTACATTGTTCTGCCCCAAGCATATAAGAAAATGATTCCACCAATCATTTCACAGTTGATATCATTGGTTAAGGACACAAGTCTTGCTATGGGTATTGTCTTAGCCGAGATGACTTATCGTGGTCAGATTATTTATGCACAAAACTCTACTTATATCATTCCGGTTCTGATTGCGATTACGTTAGTATACTTCTTGTTGAATTATGGACTATCGTTAATTGCCAAGTGGTTTGATCGTCGCTTAGCCTAAGTACAACTTATAATTTTTAATAAAAGCATGGTTTTCTTTAAAAGAAATGGGTTTCACACGAAATGTGAAGCGTTTAATATATTTCTTTTGTGAAGTAAGAAAACGATGCTTTTTTTATTTTTATTCTAAGCATGCTATAGTTTTGCTGTTGCAATGATTAAAAATTTTGTGACGAATGAGGTGTTTTTTAGCACAAAAAAACTTATTAATAGTATAATTTTGTTAGTATTCCTGACATTTTAACGAAATGCAACAAAATATTAAAATCTAATATAAATGAGTTGCAAATGAGAAATTAACATGGTAAACTAAAAAACATCAACATATTAAGTATATCGGGAGGATATATCTTCATGGATACATGGAAAAAATGGGCGATCGGTGCAGCCGTTGTGGTTGTTGCTGGCGCTGGAACGCGTGCTGCCGGTCTCTGGGGTGGTTCGAACGGATCATCAAGTGATACACTCAAGTTTTCTTTTCCGACAGAAATTCAAACTTTAGATATTTCAAAAAATACGGATACTTACTCAGGAACAGTTATTGGTAACACCGGATCTAACCTGCTCCGTGTTAATGCCAAGGGTAAGGCTGTTCCAGAATTAGCTAAGTCAGTTAAGGTATCGAAAGATGGATTGACTTATACTGCTACATTGCGCAGTGGATTGAAGTGGTCAGATGGATCAAAACTGACTGCTAAGGATTTCGTTTATTCATGGCAACGTATCGTTAACCCTAAAACAGCTTCGCAATATGCTTACTTGACATCCGGTGTTAAGAACGCGGATGATATTGTTGCAGGCAAGACAAAGGTTAGCGAGTTGGGTGTAACTTCTAAAGGGAATGTGATTACATTTAAATTAGAACGACCAATTCCGCAGTTTAAGTATTTACTGACTTTTGCTAACTTTATGCCACAGAAGCAAAGCTTTGTTGAAAAACAAGGAAAAAAATATGGTACAACTTCAGCTAAGCAACTGTATTCTGGTCCTTATAAGTTTGAAGGTTGGAATGGAACTAATAATAATTTCAAACTTGTTAAAAACGATAATTATTGGGATGCAAAGAGCGTTAAGACAAAGGAAATTGACTATTCCGTTGTTAAGAAGACAGAGACAGCTGTTCAATTATATAAGCAAGGTAAACTTGACCGTGCGTCAATTTCAACACCAGAATTATATGCTGCTAACAAGAACAATAAAGATAAGGTAAAGGCTCCTGAAGCAACAACAGCCTATATTGAGTATAATCAAACTGGTAAAAATAAGTTCCTAGCAAATACAAAAATTCGTCAAGCTTTGAACTTGGCAACAAACCGTAAAGAATTGGTAGAGCAAGTAACTTCTGGCTTATCAACTGCAGCAACTGGTTTAGCACCTCAAGGATTAGCTAAGACGGCTTCTGGCGAAGATTTGGCAAAGTACGTTGCTCCTGGTTACAAGTATGACACTAAAGAAGCCGCTAAATTGTTTGCTGAAGGTTTGAAAGAAGTCGGTGAATCAAGCATGACATTGACAATTACATCTGATGCTGACAGCGCCAGTGCAAAAACTACTTTGGATTACTTGCAAGGCTCATTACAAAAGGCTTTGCCAGGCTTGAAGGTTGAAGAAAAGTTTGTGCCATTCAAGCAACGTTTATCTGATTCAGAAACGCAAAACTTTGATGCGGTTGTTTCACTTTGGGGCGGTGATTACCCTGAAGGCTCAACTTTCTATGATCTGTTCAAAGATGGTTCTTCATATAACAACGGTCAGTTCAAGAATGCTGCGTACACAAAGGCAGTTAATAGAGCAGAAACTACAAATGCTTTGAATGATTCTGCTCGTGATGCGGACTATAAGGAAGCTGAATCAGCTTTGTATAAGCAAGCTAACTTTAATCCACTTTACTTCCGTTCAGGCTATTCATTGGCTCGTCCAAATGTTAAGGGTGTAATTATTAACACAACAGGACTAAATATCGATCTAAAATACGCTTACCGTAAGTAAGAAATTTATGATAGAATTAAACTACATTTAATCAAAATGAGAATTGACGTATGTCAATTCTTATTTATTAGGAAGACAAGACTATGGTGAAATATATTTTAAAGCGATTGGCGCTTCTGATTTTCACGTTATTCTTGGTGATTACTGCTACGTTTTTCCTGATGCAAGTTATGCCAGGAACACCGTTCAATAATCCTAAATTAACGCCGCAAATGATTGCCCAATTAAACAAAGCATACGGATTGGATTTGCCTTTATGGCAACAATACCTGAATTATTTGGTAAATGCCTTTCGTGGTGATTTTGGAACATCCTTCCAATATCAAAATCAAAGTGTCAGCATGTTAATCGGACAACGGTTACCAATCTCAGCCCAGCTGGGTGCCCAAGCACTGGTTATCGGTGTTGTTGCTGGTCTGCTAATGGGTGCAATATCAGCTCGAAATAAAAATAATAAAATTGATGGCACATTAGGTGTGGTATCAACACTAGGAATTTCGGTTCCAAGTTTTATTTTAGGAATTATTTTCCTATATTTATTTGGATTTAAGTGGCCGTTATTTCCAGTGTCTGGTTGGGGGGATTCATTTTCTCAGTCAGTTTTGCCAACCTTAGCATTAGCTGTTACACCGGCCGCCGTTGTGACGCGCTTTGTCCGTTCAGAAATGATTGAGGCTTTAGGATCAGACTATGTACAGTTGGCACGTGCTAAGGGTCTTAGTGAAAAAGAAATTGTCAATAAACATGCTTATCGTAATTCAATGATTCCAGTTTTGACATTAGTTGGACCGATGGCTGCTGGTTTGTTAACCGGATCAACACTGATCGAAAATATTTTCTCAATTCCAGGCATTGGGCAACAATTCGTCTCATCTATTCCTACAAAAGATTTTCCAGTTATCATGGGTACAACAATTGTTTATGCTGTGATGTTGATGGTAATGATTCTGATTACGGACATTTTGACGGCAATTGTTGATCCACGTGTTCGTTTGCAATAAGGAGGCTCATGATGGCTGCAAATACTGAAGATTTTGTCATCGTTGGCGCACAAAGCTCTGATGCCAACGAACATATTTCCAAGCCAGCACTGTCATTTTGGCAGGATGCTTGGCGTCGTCTGAAATTAAATAAATTAGCGGTTGTATCAATGTGGTTTTTGGTATTTATCCTTGGATTTGCCATTATATCGAATGTTTTTGTGAAGCAAAGTGACGCAAACTCGTTTGATTCTGACAATGTCGGTAAATATAAAAATTTACCACCAAAGTCTGGACTACCAATTCCTGGCTGGAACGGTAAAATAAAATCCCCAGGATCAACAGAAGCAACCGATTCATATAGTGATAATAATGTGAAGCGAAACTATTTGTTTGGTACTGATAACATTGGCCGTTCACTAGGGAAACGTGTTATTGTCGGTATGCGCATTTCTCTATTAGTTGCAATCTCGGCAACAGTTATTGATTTAGTTATTGGTGTGACCTATGGCGTCATTTCTGGATGGAAAGGCGGTTGGGTCGATGTTGTCATGCAACGAATCATTGAAATTCTCTCATCTGTTCCAAACCTAATTGTTGTTACAATGTTTGGTTTGTTACTTGGTAATGGTGTTACATCGATTATAATCGCGATTGCCATTACGGGTTGGTTGAGCATGGCTCGTCAAGTTCGTAATATGACACTTTCTTTGAAAGAACGTGACTATATATTAGCCGCAAAATCATTGGGTGAGAGTTCAACAAAAATTGCTATCAAACATTTGATACCAAATATGGCTGGTACAATTATTGTTCAAATTATGATGACAGTGCCAAGTGCCATTATGTTTGAAGCAATATTATCAGCGATTAACTTGGGTGTTAAACCACCAACAGCATCATTGGGGTCACTGATTTCTGATGCACAAAGTATGTTGCAATTCTATCCTTATCAAGTTTTGATTCCTTCCGGTATGTTGGTGTTAATTTCGTTGGCGTTCATTCTATTGGGTGACGGACTGCGTGATGCTTTCGACCCACGTGCGAGTGAAGATTAAGAGGTACATGTATAATGAGTAATCCAATTTTAAAAGTTGAAAATTTACACGTCAACTTCAATACTTATGCTGGTACCGTGCAGGCGATTCGTGATGTTTCATTTGATTTAAATGAAGGTGAAACATTAGCAATTGTTGGTGAGTCTGGATCAGGAAAATCAGTAACAACAAAAACTTTAATGGGACTAAATGCTAAGAATGCCATCATTCCTGATAATAGTCGATTGATATTTAAGGACAAAAACTTATTAGAGTTGAAAGAAGAAGAGTGGCAACACGTTCGTGGTAACGAAATTGCTATGATTTTTCAGGATCCAATGACGAGTTTGGATCCAACAATGAAAATTGGTCATCAGATTGCTGAACCATTGGTTAAGCATCGTGGCATGAAAGAAAAAGAGGCTCTGGCTCGTGCGCTAGAATTGATGAAAGGTGTTGGTATTCCTGATGCCGAAGAACACATCAATGACTATCCACACCAATGGTCAGGTGGAATGAGACAACGTGCGGTTATTGCAATTGCTTTGGCAGCTGATCCTGAAATATTGATCGCAGATGAACCAACAACTGCCTTAGATGTAACCATTCAAGCGCAAATTTTGAACTTGATGAAAGAACTACAGAAAGAATCAAATTCATCCATTATTTTCATCACTCATGATTTAGGTGTTGTTGCTGGCATGGCCAATCGAGTGGCTGTTATGTATGCTGGTAAAATTGTTGAGTATGGTACTGTCGATGAAATTTTCTTCAATCCACAACATCCATATACATGGGGATTGTTGAATTCAATGCCAACAACAGATACTGAAGAAGGATCGCTGCAAGCCATTCCAGGAACACCGCCTGATTTGTTGGAACCTCCTGTTGGGGATGCCTTTGCGGCACGTAATCAATACGCATTAGCAATTGATAGTCGTGAGGAACCACCATTTTTCAAAGTTAGTGAGACACACTATGCGGCCACTTGGTTGTTGGATGAACGTGCGCCTAAGGTTACCCCACCAAGACAAATTTTGAATCGTTGGGCCCATTGGCAAGAATTACAAGGGCAGGAGGCTTAATCATGACCGAAGAAGCACCAAAGAAATTGGTTGAGTTGAAAGATTTACAGTTGTATTTTAACAAAGGTAAATCGAATGAAGTTCGTGCTATTGATCATGTCAGTTTTGATATTTATGAAGGTGAAGTATTTGGCCTTGTTGGTGAATCTGGATCTGGTAAAACAACAATTGGTCGTACAATTTTAAAATTATATGAACCAACGGCTGGTTCAATTACATTTGATGGGGAAGATGTCACTAAGTTAAAAGGAAAGCATCTTTCTGAATTTCGTAAGGATTCACAAATGATTTTCCAAGATCCTCAAGCTAGTTTGAATGGACGTATGAAAGTACGTGACATCATTGCTGAAGGTATCGACGTGAACCATTTAGCGAAGTCCAAAGAAGAGCGTAATGCTAAGGTCCAAGAGTTGTTGGACTTAGTTGGTTTAAACAAAGATCATGCTTCTCGTTATCCACATGAATTCTCCGGTGGACAACGTCAGCGTATTGGAATTGCGCGTGCACTTGCGGTCGATCCTAAGTTCATTATTGCTGATGAACCGATATCGGCGTTGGATGTTTCGATTCAAGCGCAGGTTGTTAATTTGATGAAAGAATTACAAAAGAAACATTCATTAACTTACTTGTTCATCGCTCACGATTTGTCGATGGTAAAATATATTTCAGATCGTATTGGTGTCATGCATTGGGGAAAGCTGCTTGAGATTGGAACGGCAGACGCCGTATATAATCACCCCTTGCATCCATACACGAAAAGTCTATTATCAGCTATTCCGGTACCTGATCCGGAAGTTGAGAATAATCGCCAACATATTGATTACGATTCTAGTGTTGAAACAGACGGCAAAGAACGTACAATGTTGGAAGTTAATCCAGGGCACTTTGTTTTGGCAACTGAAGAAGAAGCCGCAACTTATAAAGTACAACAGAAGTAATATAAAAATCGAACATGCAATATTGTTCGATTTTTATATTTTAATGAAACTAGTATATAATGTTTGTTAACAAATTGAGTGTATTAAATGAGAAGGAGTGATTTAATGGTTCGAATCCAAGATGATTTTTATGAGGCAATAAATGGAGAATGGGAAAAAAAGGCGGTAATTCCATCTGATAAACCTCGCACTGGTGGGTTTAGTGATTTAGCCGATGATATTGAGCAGTGGTTACTAAAAACGACATCTGGCTGGCAAAAAGGTCAAGATTTACCTGATGACGATATTTTGAATAACTTTGTGAAATATCATCGATTGGCATCTGATTTTGCAACACGTGACGAGCTTGGTTCGTCTCCAATACGACCATTTTTGAAGCAATACCAATCCTTTTCGTCTTTTGCTGACTTTGCTTCACACATCGCTGATTTAGAAAAAGCGGGATTACCAAATGCGTTTCCGTTTGGTGTGGAACCTGATTTCAAGGACGCACGTACCAACGTTTTGTGGGCGGGTGGTCTGGATATTCTTTTGCCAGACACAACATACTATGCTAAAGATCATCCACAGGCAAAGGTGTTACTTGCTAAGTTTCGTGAAGAACAAGAGGATTTGTTGCCAAAATTTGGCTTTTCAGAAAGTGAAACTAATGATTTGATTGACAAATATCTTGCATTTGATGCACGGGTTGCGACCGTGGTATTGAGTCAAGAAGAGGGGCACGAGTACGCAAAGCTATACCACCCATATGAGTGGGAAAAGTTTGTCCAATTATCACCGGCGTTACCCTTAAACGATATTTTAAATGAATTGGTTGGTCAGATACCGGATATGGTTGTGGTTCCAGAAGAACGTTTTTGGCAAGCGGCTGATCAATTTTATTCAGAAGAAGCATGGCCATTATTAAAAGCATACCTGCTTGTGGCATTGGTTAATCAATTTACACCATATCTATCGGACGAAATTCGCATCTTGGGAGGAGTCTATCAACGAGCATTAAGTGGTCTTCCTGAAGCGATGAGTCAAGAAAAATCAGCCTTTTATCTTGCATCACGCCCGTTTAACCAAGCAATTGGCTTATATTATGCATCAGAGAAATTTTCTCCTGAAGCCAAAGCTGATGTTGAAGAAAAAGTTGCTTCAATGATTGATGTTTATAAGAATCGGTTGCAGTCGGTACAGTGGCTAAACACAGAAACGCGCAAGAAGGCAGTTACTAAGTTAAATACCATTGTGCCACACATCGGCTATCCAGAAAAGTTACCAGAACGCTTGAAGAAAAAAGTAGTTTCTAGCGATGCAACGTTGTTTGAAACAGCTTTGAAATTTCGAAAGATAGAAATTGCTTATGCTTGGAGCAAGTGGCATCAACCAGTCGATCGTAGCGAATGGCACATGCCGGCTCATTTGGTTAACGCGTATTATGATCCACAGCAAAATCAGATTGTTTTTCCGGCGGCTATTTTGCAAGAACCATTTTATAGCTTGGCACAATCATCTTCGGCTAATTATGGTGGCATTGGCGCAGTGATTGCTCATGAAATTTCTCATGCATTTGATACCAATGGTGCTTCATTTGATGAATTTGGTAGTCTGAATAACTGGTGGACAGACAAGGACTATGAGTCATTCAAAGTAAGGACGGATCAAATTGTTGCGCAATTTGATGGTTTAGACTCATACGGTGCAAAAGTCAATGGTCACCTAACTGTTTCCGAAAACGTAGCAGACTTAGGTGGTTTAGCAGCTGCACTAGAAGCAGCTAAACGTGATGATGACTTCTCTGCAACTGAATTCTTTGAAAATTGGGCTGCCATTTGGCGAATGAAAGCACGACCAGAATATATGAAGTTACTAGCCGTATCAGATCCTCACGGTCCTGCTAAATTACGGGTCAATATACAAGTGAAAAATTTTGATGACTTCTTTGCGACATTTAACGTGAAGCAAGGAGATAACATGTGGCTTGATCCCCAAGAACGTGTACAAATTTGGTGAATTTATTTTTTAAATATATGTTACAGTTAAAAAGCGCAAAATAGGCGCTTTTTTTTGATACAATAAAAAATATTAATTTTGAAGTGAGAGAAATATGTTTCCTGAAAATTTCATACTGTATAGTATACAAATACTACTTGTTGTTGTGATGATAGCAATGATTATAGTTGTTATCAGATCTTATCTGCTCCATAGACAACCCATTTTTAAGCGATTTGGTTTAGGCATGTTGATTGGATTTATAACAGATTTTGGAGATACACTGGGTATTGGTTCATTTGCAACAACAACCGCGGCATTCCGGATGACACATTATATAGATGATGATCGCAAATTACCGGGAACCTTGAACGCGGTTCATGCGATACCAGTAATGTTTCAAGCTTTATTTTTTATTACGGCTGTTAAAGTTGAATTGACAACGTTATTACCTATGACAACAGCTGCAGTGATTGGGGCTTACGTCGGGACCCATGTCACAAAAAAATGGCACGCACCTACGGTACAACGTGTGATGGCTGTAGCGTTATTAATTGCTGTTATTATCATGGTAGTACGTATGATTACTACCCCAGGAAGTAATAATTCAATGGGTGTGCATGGGTTACATGGCTGGTGGTTGATTTTGGGAATTGTTTTCAACTTTGGTATTGGTGTGTTGATGACTATGGGTTTGGGTAATTATGCGCCAGAATTAATATTCTTCTCTTTGATGGGTGTTAATCCCGCTGTTGCTTTTCCTGTAATGATGTTAGATGCAGCATTGATTATGCCTACGACAGCTTTAAATGTAATCAAAATGGATCGGGTATCATGGCGAGGGTTTGCTGGAGTAGCTATAGGTGGTGTTCTAGGTGTGATTGTTGCGGCTAAGTTCTTTACTAGTATGAATGTCGATTTATTAAACAAGTTAATTGTTATTGTAGCTTTGTGGACAATTTTTGGGTTGGTTCGTGATTCTATGAAGAAGAATGTTTAAAAAAATTATGAAAAGGTATTGTCAACGGCCTGATTTTCTGGTATTATAATATAGTTGTTTGAGATATGGGAGTGTAGCGAAGTCTGGCTAAACGCGACGGACTGTAACTCCGTTCCTTCGGGTTCGTAGGTTCGAATCCTACCGCTCCCATTGCCGATAAAAGCTAACGGCAAAATAAATTAGCTATTGCCCCTTCGCCAAGTGGTAAGGCATCGGTTTTTGGTACCGACATGCGCTGGTTCGAATCCAGCAGGGGCAACTAATATAAAAAGGAACTTGGGAGAGTTCCTTTTTTTGTATATAATTATCCATAACAGATAAAATGTGAGGCGATAATTATGAACTTTTTTGTGAATAAGGCAATTGGAGAAAGTAATAGTGGCGTTGAACACGCACAGTTTTATCGTGCGCACTGTTTTCGTGAAAAAAAGATTGAATTTAAATTTATCTTCACTGACTTATTGCCACAATTACACCATCATATGCAATTGTGGTCCCTACCAGAAAATGAAGTTATCGGATTATATGATTTGTTGTTAAGTGATGATCCAGATCGATACGCCAAAACTGGTTTAACGGAAATTAATGAATATTCCACTAACTCTTTGTGGGACTTAACGAACACGCAGCGCACTATCGTGCATCAAACGACGGGGCAATATACTGAGACCATTTTTCGTTCTAAAAGTTATTCTGAAGCGAAAAAATTATTCTTGATTGACGATGATCGTGTTATTTTAAAAAATGGTATCCATGAAATAATGTGGCACTATCGAGATAGTGGTTCACGTGGAAAAATTGCTACAAATATTCATCTACGTAATTTTCGTGGTAAAAATTATGTTTTTTCAACAAAAGAAGCATTAATTGATTTCTTTTTTATAGAAATGCAACATATTTTTCAAAAAAATATTTATTTTTTAGATCGTGGGACAGCGTGCGAAGAATCATTAGTACGATTAAAGCGCATTGGATTACCCTTGAAAATTGTGGATATGATTCATGCTGAACACCTAGTAACCTATCAAGGTGGGCACCCTTTATGGAACAATTATTATCAATATATGTTTGATCATCTGGATGATATGGACTTAGTCGTAACAGCTACAGAATTGCAAGCTGAGATGATAAAAAAACAACTTACTCAAATGAATATGCGAGGCGCAGATAAAATTTGTGCAGTACCGGTCGGTGGGGTAGCTAAATTAGAAAATCCACGTCGCTGGCACGGCGGTACAGCTAATTTCGTCACCGCCTCACGCTTACATCCAGAAAAAAATATACTACAAATCATAAAAGCGATTAAAAAATTACGCGATGAGGGGATGGATGTCACGTTAGCCATCTACGGTTCAGGAAACGAAAAAGAAAATATACAAAGAGCAATAGCGGAATTAGACTTGCAATTTAGTGTGCATTTAAAAGGTTTGAGCCAAGACATTATTCATGATTTTCAAAAATATGATGCATTTGTATCAGCCTCTTATTCTGAGGGGTTCGGATTAACGTATATTGAAGCCATTGGGGACGCTTTACCGATAGCCACCTATGCTAACTTATATGGTGCCCAAGAGCTTGTGTGTGAGGGAGTGAATGGGTGTCTAGCTGATTTTGACAGAGACAAAGCGCAAGAGCGTGCTAATATTTCCAATCTTGCTGATGCGATGCGACGTATTTTCGATAATTATGATCACTTATCTGTTGGTGCTCACAAAAAGGCACAGGAATATCAGACAAATAACATCGCTGATCAGTGGCAAAAGATATGTGAGGTGCTAATATGAAGATAGAGATTATCAATTCCCTCACAGAAACCAATTTAAAGGGAGTTGCTTGGCAAATAGAGCAAGTAAAGTCCGGTAATAGTGATGAATTGTGGTTGGCTACACCACATGAAGATGCAGCGCATCTCATTAAAAAACTTGGTCTAAATCCTCATAGGGTGTTTGATATATATGCGCAGTCTTATTTAAGTGAGATTGATGAAACCAAAGGCATCTGGTGGGGTGAATTGCCAGTGCCCAACGAAGCGCAATTGATTATTAACAAAGACTGGACTAAAAGTATCGTTAGTCGTGGGCAACAGCTAGCAACTGTACGTTGGTTTGGTGATTCTAAACGAATCGTGCAGGCAGTTGTTTGGCAGGATTCAGATGGTAAAATAGACTATAAAGATATTTATTTACGGGACGGACGTTTATTTGCAAAACAATATTTTAGCGAAGGAAAGTTATTAGAATCCGATTTTTATTTTGGTCATCCTGAAGTGGTGGTCAGTGATTATTATTTTGAAGGTAAACGCAATTTTGTTTATGTTGCTGGTCAAAAATATGCTAGTGCTGAAAAATATATCATGAACACGTTAAGTAAATATACTGGAAATGATTATAATGTTACGCAGTTGCAAAGAGAAATGAGCTACGTACCTAAGCGAACAACGTTAACAATTCTTGACGAATTATCAAACGAAAAAAGAGATATTTGGAGTCAATTAACCGCTATTTTAAAAGATAATCAACATGAAATAACACGGATTTTGGTGGACCAAAAAAATTATTTGAAATTACGGATGACGGGATTGCCTATGAAAAAGGTTCACCGTCGAAATTAATCGTGCAGTTTCTCACACGCGAACAACACAAAGACAAAATTTTGTTTTATAATAGACTTGTAACTATAAAAATTTGGAGGCTATCATGGCTAAATTGACTGTTTCAGATTTGGAACTTTCAGGTAAGAAAGTATTGATGCGCGTTGATTTCAACGTGCCTATCAAGGCAGGAGTTATCGGAAACGATAACCGTATTGTGGCAGCTTTGCCAACAATCAAGTATGTTTTGGAAAACAATGGTCGCGCAATTTTGTTCTCTCATTTGGGACGTATTAAGTCTGAAGACGATAAGAAAGAATTGTCATTAGCACCAGTTGCCGCACGCTTGGGTGAATTATTGGGTAAGGACGTTAAGTTCGTGCCACAAACTCGCGGTGAAGAATTAGAATCAGCAATCAACGCTTTGCAAGATGGTGAAGTTTTGATGGTTGAAAACACACGTTTTGAAGACGTTGTTGATGGTGAAGTGGTCAAAAACGAATCAAAGAACAATCCTGAATTGGGTAAGTATTGGGCATCATTGGGTGATGATTTGTTCATCAACGATGCCTTTGGTACAGCTCACCGTGCCCACGCTTCAAACGTAGGTATTGCTTCAAATGTTTCACAAGCAGCTGCTGGCTTCTTGATGGAAAAAGAAATCAAGTTCTTGGGTGATGCTGTTGCGAACCCAGTTCGTCCTTTCGTTGCTATTATCGGTGGTGCAAAGGTTTCTGATAAAATTGAAATCGTAAAGTCATTATTGAACAAGGCTGATAAGGTTATCGTTGGTGGTGGAATGGCCTATACATTCGATGCTGCTAAGGGTAACAAGATTGGTAATTCATTGTTTGAAGCTGATAAAGTTGAATTGGCTAAGGAATTGATGGCAGAAGCTGGCGACAAGTTGGTTTTGCCAATTGATTCAATTGCTGCTGACGCATTTTCAAATGATGCAAAGACTGAAGTTGTTGATGCTGAAGATGGTATTCCTGACGGCTACATGGGTCTAGATATTGGTCCTAAGTCTGTTAAGTTGTTGCAAGACACATTGTCTGATGCAAAGACTGTTGTTTGGAACGGACCTATGGGTGTGTTCGAAATGTCTAATTTTGCAAAGGGTACTTTGGCAATTGGTGAAGAATTGGTTAAAGTGACTGAAAATGGTGGTACAACAATCGTTGGTGGTGGTGATTCAACTGCTGCGGTACAACAATTGGGTGTTGCCGACAAGTTGACTCACATTTCAACTGGTGGTGGTGCTTCACTTGAATACCTTGAAGGTAAGGAATTGCCTGGAATCGCTTCAATTTCGGAAAAGTAATTTCAAAAATAGCGCGAAAGCGCTTTTTTTGTACAATAATTTAAAAATTGTTAAACGTTTGATTGATTAATTACTGTATATATGGTTTAATAATTAACGGACAAAATAACGTTTGCCAGTGAGCAGACATTTTGGAGGAAAACAATATATGACAATTAGTCAGTCCGAAAACGTAATGCAGCAAGATCAGGTAGAGACTGGTGCTCAAATGACCAGCGAACAAAAGGTGGTTCTTGGATCAACAACCCTAGGATTTACTTTGGATCATATGGACGCAACATTCCTATCTTTCGCATTGGCGCCTATGATTGCCGAACTACACATTACTGGTGCACAGGGTGGAATTATTGCAGCAATGTCAAACTGGGGAGCACTATTAGGAAGTCTCTTGTTTGGTATTTTAGCTGACCGTATCGGTCGTGTTAAAGTATTGTCTTATACTATTATGCTCGTGACCTTTGCGACAGTTATCTTGGCATTTTTGGATAACACGCACACGATTTATGCAGCTCGTTTCCTTCTGGGGATGGGAACTGGTGGTGAGTATGGTGTAAGTATGGCATTGATTGCTGAGAGCTTTAGAGCTAGTCGTGTAGGCCGTATGAGCTCTATTACTGCAATTGGCGGACAAGTGGGTGCCATACTCGCGGCAATTTTAGCAACATTAATTATGCCTTCCTTTGGTTGGCGTGGTTTGTTTATGTTAGGATTTTTGCCACTAATCGTTGTATACATTGTGAGACGACACTTAAAAGAAACACCTGAATTTGAGCAACTGCAAGCTGACTACAAGACTGGTAAAAAGAAATTTAGTTTTAAAACGATTGCCAATACCCCAAACGCGCTTATACTTCTTTTGTGTTAATTGTGATGTTGACTATTCAAACGTCGGGCTATTACGGATTGATGAACTGGTTGCCAACAATTATGCGGAAGCAATTGGGTATCACAGAAACAATTACAGCAGGATACGTCAATCTTGGTATGATACCTATTATTATTGGTATGGCGGTTGGTATGCTTACTTTTGGTACGATTCTAGACACCATAGGTCCCCGACGCGCGTTTGCCATATTCTTAGTAGCTTCAGCGCTTATGATTTATGTCTTTACATTTGCATATAATATGTGGACATTAACAATTTTAGGTGCGTTAGTTGGATTTTTCTCTAACGGCATGTATGGTGGATTTGGCGCAGTTATTAGTCAATTGTATCCTTCGGAAATTCGAGCAACTGCAGCCAATACCTTGATGGGATCTGGCCGTGCTATTGGTGCCTTTTCATCAGTTGTGATTGGTTGGATTATGGACAATTATAGTGTGGCAGTCGTGATGCTGAGTTTATCGTTAATGTACGTCATTAGTTTAATTTTTATGTTAACAATTCCTGGATTTAAAAAATTAAATACTGACCAATAATTCAATAAAATTAAAAGGAACATTTAATGATAATGTTCTTTTTCTTTTGGGTATTTATGTGAAACGAGTCACTAACGGAAGGAGATGCGTAGTAAATAATACTTTACAAATATGACAAAAAGCGGTAAAATTAATTGTAAATAAGTTCACATACAAGAAAGAGGTTAAAAATGAAAGCAGCAGTTGTTCGTAACGTAAATGATGGTTATGTTGATTTGATCGAGGATTGGCAGCCACGTGCGTTAGCATTTGGAGATGCATTGGTTGATGTTGAATACGTTGGCCTTTGTCACACTGATTTGCACTGTGCAAACGGCGATTTCGGTGACCCTAACAAGATCGGTGAACGGAACGGTAATTTTGGTCGAGTTATTGGACATGAAGGTGTTGGACGCGTGTCTAAATTAGGTGAAGGTGCTAGCGATTACCTTAAAGTCGGTGACCGTGTTTCAATTGCCTGGTTCTATGACGCTTGTGGCGTTTGTGATTACTGTGTCTCAGGAAACGAAACGTTCTGCCGTAAGGTGCGTAATTCTGGTTACACAATTGATGGCGCAATGTCACAACAAGTTGTTGTAAATGCTAAGTATGCAGTTAAAGTACCAGAAGGCTTAGACCCTGTTGAAGCGACATCAATTACTTGTGCTGGTGTTACAATGTACAAAGCCTTGAAAGTCGGTGAAACTAAGCCTGGTGAGTGGGTGTCAGTTCACGGTGCTGGTGGTCTAGGTAATTTGGCTGTTCAATATGCACACAGTGTTTTCGGTGCTCACGTTGCAGTTATTGATGGAAACGATGATAAATTAGCAGCCGCAAAAGCTAATGGAGCGGAAGTACTAGTTAATCGTAAGAAGGAAGATGTTGTAGCTAAGGTGAATGAATTAACTGGCGGCGTTCACAATGCTCAAGTGACAGCTGTTAACGATGCTGCATTCTCCCAGGCTGTGAATGTGCTTCGTCCAATGGGCAAGCTTGTAGCCGTTGCTTTGCCACAAGGTGATATGGCTTTGAATATTGCTAAAACAGTCCTTGATGGTATTGAAGTTCGCGGTTCATTGGTTGGAACACGTGCAGACCTAAAGGAAGCTTTCCAATTTGGTGCTGAAGGAAAAGTTAAGCCAATTGTTGAGACAGTTGCCTTCCAAGACATGAATGAAATTATTGATGAAATGAAAGCCGGTTCAATTACTGGTCGTAAGGTCATTGATTTTACAACACTTTAATAGTAAAAAAGCGTAAACAACTATAATAGCTGTTTACGCTTTTTATTTTGATCTTAAACATTGGCTTCTAAAACAATTAAATTATCTTCGGAATCATGTATTGATAAGGCAATTTTGTTTCCAAATCTTTTTTCTGGCTCGCCAATAATTGGGATGAAATTGTTACGTAAGTGTTTTACCAAATCAGCTTGGTGATCACGAACGAGCATTTCTAGGCGGTCAGTTGGTTTGCCGGTGACAAACACAATATCTTCGCCATCAATCACAAGGTGCCGACCACTTTGGTGACCAGATTGCGGTAAATCAAATACATCACGCCAAAAGCGATAAGCACGGTTGATGTCAGCAGCTGGAATAGTTTTGATGTTTAGTTTACGTGGTTTCATAATAATTATAGTATAGCGGATTCTCTGGTTTTTTCAACCAGTTCCATATCTTGTTGGCGAGTTAAGATTGTATAAATGGTAATCAGTGATGCGACAAATCCCATGAAGAACCAAGAAATATTTGGTGAATAGATGTTTGCGGTGCCGAGAAAAATAATTTGACCAAGTGGCGTGGCCGACATAACGAATGTATTAATTAGACCAGAAACACCCGCCAAGCGATTATGATCGGTTCGCTTCATTAAGATTGCCCCTAATTTTGGATTGATTTTAGCTTCAATGTATGAAAATAAAAAAATGATTAGTATCCATAAAACACCATTTGGATAAAAAAGGGGTACAGCAGCAATTAACACAATACCAATACCAGAAATGCCAATTAATTGTTTTGTTGTTAGTTTCTTGAAAAAATCATTGGTAATCAAAGATCCAGTTAATAGGCCAATTGAACTTATTGCACCAAAAATAGCTACGGTCGTCCCAAAGTTACCAATTAATAATGATTTGTTATGTAATAAGGTCAGGTTAAAAACACCATTAAAAGAGGTGCCGACAAAATTAATGGCGGTAGCGAGTAGTAAAATTTGAAAAAACAAATGATCCTTGTAAACATAAATAAAAGTTGATTTTAAATCTGAAAAAATTGATGCATTGGTATTTGGCTTTGTTTCTGCTTCAATATGTTGTTCGGCTTCCAAAAATTGACGATGATTAAGCGCCATAATGGACCAAGCAATAACAAACATCCCAGCATTGATAAGACTAAATCCAGCGTAATTTTGATGCAAAATGCCAAGTAAAGCGACGCCGGAAAAACCACCAATTAAGTTGACGGCAACACTGACAGTTTGCTCCAAGCTCATTGCTTCTTGCAGATCAGAATCGCTTAAAATAAATCTAGAAACTGGTTTCATTAGTAAACTACTATAAGATCCGACTACCGAAGAAACAAAGACTAATAATAACAGTATCAAAAAGCTCCAAAATTGACCGTCAAAGAAAATCAATATCACAGTAATAATCAAAAAAATTATTGATTGAGAGAGGCGAGCAATACGCCAAGACCGAAGGTGATGCTTCGTTTTATCAGCAAAGTTTCCAACAATAATGGAGAATAGTGTTGGTAGTATTTCTGTAAATGCGACTAATGTAACACTAAGTGTTTTGTTTGGCAGTGTTGCAGCATAAACTAAAAAAACAATATTGAAAAAGCTGCTTCCTAAGTTATTAACGAACTGTGATGTAATCATTACTCGAAATGCTGTATTATTTTTGGCAACGCGCATATAAGAACTCCTTTTTTTAATGATAAATTGAATAAATATAGCATACATGGTAAAGTCAGTTTGACAACAAAAAGAGAATATATTCTATTTTTTAAATAATGAGGGTAATGAAAATGAATTATGGTGCGACTTTTAAACGTTTACGAGAAGATAAGGGTTTAAAAATAGTTGACTTAGAACAGCCTAGCATATCTCGATCACTGATTGGAAAATTTGAAAAAGGGCATACTCGTATTTCAGCGGATCGGCTAGATAAATTATTATCAGATATGGGTGTTAGTCATGATGAATTCTTGTTTCTTGGTGGAGAAACCAACAATAATTATATTTATATGTTGCTCCGTGAAATGGGTGTTCAATCCGGGAAACCACAAGAAAAGAAACAATTAGAAGCAATGATTTTGAAAGCTACAAATGATATGCGTCAAGGTCGTGGCGGTATCAGTGCACGCTTTATACGTGATTTTGGTTTAATGATACAGGGCGCACTTGCCGAAGAAGAGAATTTACAAATATATGACATTGATATTGTGAAAAAACACGTCAGACCAGCAGTTAATTTTTTAAAGCAAGCCGAAACGTGGGGACAAATTGAATTAGATATTTTTACTTTGTTTTATTTTGGTATGTCTCCAAGTGACTTGTTAATTTTAAGCCGTTTGGCTATCAAACGAGCAAAATTTTATACACAGTTACGTACAGAAAAAAAGCGATTAGTAGATATTGCTTATACAGCCTTTAATGGACTGCTTTTTGTAGATCTTAAAGGTGCAGCTGAAATGTTAACCTTATCGGAACAAATATTGAGCGATGCTGACCAGTTTATATTAGATTGGACTGGTGAGCGAATTCGTTTGAAATTTGGAAAGGGTTTATTAATGATGATGCAAGGAAGTGTGGAAGAAGGCTATCAATTAGCTCATTCGGTTCTTACTGTTTACGAAATTACTGACCAAAAAGATAAAGTGAAATATTCCAAAGAAGTTATCGAAAAAACACGAGACGCTGTTTTATCGGGGGAAACGCAAAAAATACCTCGTACATACTCAATGTTGCTTTAAAGTATGGTAGACTTATAGTTATGGCATTATTAGAAATTTCAGGCCTTTCAATGGCCTACGCAGAAAAAACTTTATACGAAGATGCAGCATTTGAATTACAGGCTGGAGAACACATGGGCATTGTTGGCCAAAATGGTGCTGGTAAGTCAACACTTATCAAGATCATTACCGGTCAAGAACTACCTCTCTCTGGTAAAATCGAATGGCAAAAAGGCTTAAAGGTCGGCTATCTAGACCAGTATGCAGAAATTCCTGAGGGAATGACGCTGGTTGATTTTTTGCATACGGCTTATCAAGATTTGTATGACAAACAAGACCGTATTACGGAACTGTACAATGAATATGCAGAGAGCTTATCTGACAAATTGTTAGAACGCGCCGGACGCATGCAAGAAGAGCTAGACGCTGCCGGATTTTATGACGTGGACACCAAAATTGAGCGCGTGATTTCTGGATTGGGATTGGAAGCCATTGGGCGCACTCGGGCACTAGAATCAATGTCTGGTGGCCAACGTGCCAAAGTCATTCTGGCTAAGTTATTGTTAGAAAATGACGACGTTATTATCTTAGATGAACCAACAAACTATCTAGATGTGGCCCATATTGAATGGCTTGAAGATTTCCTACAGTCTTTTGAAGGGTCAGCGATGATTATTTCGCATGATTTTGACTTCCTGGATAAGGTAACCAATGCAATAATTGACCTATCGTTTGGTAAAATTACTAAGTTCCGTGGCTCCTTTAAAAAGGCAATGCGTCAAAAAGACGAGCGAGCTGAGCAACAGTTACGTCAATATGAAAAGCAACAAGGTGAAATTGAGAAAGCGCAAAAATTTATTGCCAAAAACAAGGCACGTGCGTCAACATCAAAACAAGCCAAGTCACGTGAAAAAATGTTGGCAAGAATGGATCGAGTTGATCCACCGTCAGAGGCATTGCAAGCTAAGTTTAATTTTCCCTATGTTAACTCTCAGTCTGCAAACGCACTAACAGTGAATGAACTTTCTGTTGGTTATGTAACACCTGTTTTGGAGCCGGTGACCTTTTCGATGACATCGGGTCAAAAGGTTGTCTTCAAAGGTTTCAACGGTGCTGGTAAGTCTACACTAATTAAATCTGTTTTGGGTGTTATTCCAGCACTTGGTGGTGAAGCAGAGTTTTCACCATCAGCAGTTGTGAATTACTTTGATCAAGATTTAGAATGGGACAATGATCAAAAAACACCACTGCAAGAAATGCAAGATCGTTTCCCTAAATTGGAGCCGAAAGCTTTACGTACTCGGTTAGCTGCTGCTGGTATTAACGCTGAAAATGCGCAAAAACCAATGAAGCAGCTTTCTGGTGGGGAACAGACCAAAGTTAAGTTGGCCATTATGGAAATGAAACCAAGTAATTTCTTGATTTTAGATGAACCGACAAACCACTTGGATGAAGGCACAAAAAATGCTTTGCGTGCAGCTATCGACAAATTCCCAGGAAACGTGATTATTGTTTCCCACGAAACTAGCTTTACAAAGGGACTAGGAGATAAAGAATTAAACGTTGCCGCATTAAGCTATAAAGAAGAAGCGGAATAACAATCAAGAGTTAACAATTTCTGTGCATCCGTGTAATAGATGAGCAGGTGTTTCCAGATATGCGACGGTTAAACTTGACCGAATGTAATTAAAAAAGCCGATACGGACTCTATGTGAGTGTCTGTCGGCTTTTTAAAAGCAACCAAAGCAATCTTTCATGGAAAACCATGGCATTGAAATACGGTAATTATGACAGTACTATGAGTCTTCGCTCATGAACTATTTATTGAGCGCAAAAAGCAGTGTTGACGGCATTTTGGGTATTGCTATCCGTTCTAAATTCTGGTATATTAGTTATTGTTATGGAGAAGTACTCAAGCGGCTGAAGAGGCGCCCTTGCTAAGGGTGTAGACGTGTTAAAGCGTGCGAGGGTTCGAATCCCTTCTTCTCCATTTAGCATTTCATGGCGTTGCACCAAGATCTTGGTGCAACGCTTTTTTTATGTAAAAATGCAGTATTTTATTGATTTTTGATTGTGAGCTATTTTGCGTTACTTATTTTTCTGAAACTACATATTGGTTTTGACGCAGACAGTCTATTGAATTAGAGAGATTTGTTTCTTTTATTAAAATATAATCAGTATCGTACGTTGATATTGCAAATATGCTGACGTCAATTTCGGTTAACAAAGTTGCTATCTTAGATAAAATGCCAACTAAACTGAAATCTAAAACACCATTGATTTTTAATGCGCGCCAACCATCTTCTTGGTTTATTGTTTTTGTTGGCACACTCTTTGTTGGAGCAACGATAGAAAGCTCATCTGCAGTAGAGCCAATAAACAGAGGCTTCATTGATAAATCCAATTGTTCCAATGATTCGATTTGAAAAACCGAGAGTTGTTCTGGCAAAAGTATTAATTCCATAGTGTATTCTCCTTAGTAAATTAAAAAGCCTAGGAAATATTTCGTTAAGAAATATCTCCTAGGCTTTTATCCGTCCGTGTGTACAATGTAATCATTGTATGTTTTCTCTTGGACCAGACCTATTATTATAGCGGAACCCTAGAAAACTATAGATTAATAATAAACTAACTATTTTTATTAGGCAATTTAGAATGGGAATCTTTAGATAAAATTGAAAATATTTATATAGGTAATTTTTGAATTTGAAACATTATTATATAAATGTTTAACTAACTTGTCAATATTGATAGTAAAAGAATATCACTGATTTTTACAATATATTAAATTTACTGATTTGCACTTTTAAAAAATAATTTAGTCTGTATAGTAAAGTATTAAAGATAAAAGATTGGAAGAGAGCAATGAAGATAAACATTTTGGTAGACAATAACACATTTATTGATGAATATTATTTCGGTGAGCCCGCTTTATCTATGCTAATAGAAGATCAAGATGAAAAAATACTTTTTGATATGGGGTACAGCGACATATTTTTGCAGAATGCAAAAATCAAGGGTATTAATCTAAGTGAAATGACTAAAATTGTTTTTTCGCACGGACACAATGATCATACACGTGGTATGAGTTTTTTATCAAAATCATCAGGACTTTTTGGTAAGTCAGTTTATGCACATCCACTTTTTTTGAATTCAAAGCGATATGAGAAATTAGATATCGGGTCTCCCAAAAGTACGGAATAGGTATCAAATAAGTTTGATTTGAACTTACAAAAGGAACCAATTAAATTAACAAATAAAATTTGGTACTTAGGAGAAATAGGTCAGTATACTGCTTTTGAAGAGCGAGAAGCCATAGGAGAATATTTTGTTAATAACCAATGGGAAGACGATTATGTAATGGATGATACAGCGATGGCTTATGAAACAGATGAAGGGCTATTTATTATCACAGGATGTTCCCATAGCGGCATTTGCAATATTTGTGAGCATGCTAAGAAAGTTACAGGTACCAATAAAATACTTGGTATCATTGGTGGCTTTCATTTGTTTGACCTAGATGAACGATTAGAAAAAACTGTTGATTATTTTCAAAATAATAATATTGCACAACTATATCCGAGTCACTGTGTTTCTTTTAAAGCTAAGGCATATATAAATCAATTTATTACTGTTGAAGAGGTCGGAGTTGGATTAGAAGTCAATATATAAAATAATGAGAGAGCGTGTTTTAACTTATTATTATTTATTTGCTGACACTGTGAATTAGCGAGTCAAAAGCATGCCATTAAATCACTTTTGTTTTATAAAGCGAAAAGCCCCCAACTAGTATTTGGAGATTTGGTTATTATTTATAAATATATAAATGGCGATATAGTTCTTGGCTAACCTGAAAAATATTGAGCAGGCTAACCAATGCGTAAGCTGAAAAAGGTAACCATTTTTTCTCTCTAAATCTCTCAACAGCGTATGAAATAAGCATAAATGCTAGTAACAATGGCATTGAGCGCTGAATATAGATATTATTCGGATATGTAAAATTGGCTACAATAAAAGAAATAGCAATTACAAAAAGCGCTGCTCTATATTGAAACATTTTGCTGTGTATATTTATGTTTTCCATATTTACATTTTCTCTTTCTTTATTTTCTATTTTGTTGACGGAGTTAGCAATGATGAGCATATGAATCTCGTCAATGTCATCAGCTAACTTGTTTGAAATTACACCACTTTTTTATATTTATCGAAAAGGTACGTCCCTTTGTTTCATAATTTCATTCCCTTTAATGCTCTAGTTAACGAAAAAAATATATAACGTCGCTAGGCCAGCAATCGTGACAAAAGCAATATCTGAATTGAATTTTTTCTTCTCACTGTAGCTCTGAAATCCAAGAGCCAGCATCATTAATGTCACAATAAGAGCGCTGTATTTTGTATAGTTAAACTGAAAGTTGGCATAATTCAGCAATGCCATTACAATCAGGGCAACCGCACCTATAGTTTTCATCATTTTAAATGGTTGTTTTGTCATATGTCATCCCCAATTATACTTTTAACGTGGTTCGGCACGTATATACGTACTCTGTGAGTACATTATTTGTAAATTACTATAGCAGAATAGAAGACTACGGGCGTTTTATATTGTACTTCAACGATTTCGTGCCCGTCCGCTTCTAGTTCAGCCAAAGCAGTGTTTAATTTATCTGTAAAACTCGTAGCTGTCCAGTAACCATTTATCAGTTGTGTTTTCATGTCTCATCCCCAATTAATTTTAATGTATGTAAGCACTCTGTGAGTGCTTATTTAGTAAATCTACACGTTAGATATTTTATGCCACTAAAAATAGTTAGCAAAGTAAATAAAAACGCCATTGAGCCATTTGCTGAAGCCGCATTTTTAGATATGGTTAGAGAAAAACTAAAGTCAAGCCCATTTTGGTAGACTGTATAGATTGTTAGTAAAGCAATCAGCAATGTAATACTTAACCAGAGTGTAGTTCTTTTCATTATAATAATGCTCCTAATTTATTTTGCGGTATGTAAGTACTCTGTGAATACTTTTTATTTAGAGGTCACTTAATCATTAATTTCAATGTCAGGGCGACGTTTAATGACAATCTTTTTGTCTAACGTAATTGAGACACCTTGGTCAAAGATGCCGCTAGATTCTACTGTAACTTCATTTTCGCTAACTTTTAACACTATAAATGGTCCACCCCTAAAATTATCAGAAATATCCTCAATGGCTATGTTACCCTGGTCATTATCCATAACGATTGTATTTTCAGGTGTAAATAATTGCCAACCATAAGCTACTATTTGCGTCTTTAATTCTTGTTTATTTTTTGTCATCCTTAATCCCCAATTACGCTTTTAACGTGGTTCTGCACGTAGTATTTGCTAATATGGCTAGGCTAATTATCTAAAAAAGGATATTATTGCAATGCTTAGTAATGTAAACACCCCTACTAAAAATAAATCTTTTTTTAGTTCTCTCTTCGATTTATTATGTTGGTATCTATCAACCGCAAGAGCAGTCCATAGTATTACCATAAAAACTGCTTGGACAATTTTTATATATAACGTGTTGGTATTAGTCACAATTTCATATAGGACTGTTCCTAAAATTCCTACTGTGGCAATTATTCTAAAAATAGTGGCTTTTTGCATATTGTTATTCCCCCGCTGTTATGCAATAGGGAAGCGACACATAGAGTTTATCCCCTTGTTAAAATAAACAGTTTTTTTTCGTTTTAAGTCACATACTGATGGTAGGTGGATTTCTATTTATAGACAAAGTAAGTCAAAAAGCTAATGAAACTTGCCAATAACATCATTATTCCCGCCACACGATACTTTTTACTTTTCTTATCTTTACTTACTATTAAAAATGTTAGTCCACTCATAGCCATTGGGAACGTTGTTAATAAATCCATAAAATACACCTAAGTTATATGTTTTCAAAACAGCACTCTCGAGTGACGCAGGTATACCGAAGTACGCCATGAAGTCATAAATTTTGCTATATCTTTCTGTTTTCTCGTCAAAGTAGAGGTCAAGCAAGAAGTTTTAATGCATAGGCATTAAAACTAATTATAGCGTTGTGCTGGACGATATTTATTAGTGTTTTAATATAGTCCACTTGATACGTAGTCAGAGTAGCAAGGGGAAGGTGAGCTGTTTCTTACTTTCAGTTTTAAACCTTATTCTTGATTCAGTTTAAAAGTTATTTTTCCTTTGTTAAGATTAGTATCTTGTTGGTAAATTAACCTTAGTTGATGATTTGTATTTGCTTGTCCCACAAGGTTTCCCGTCGTTGATTCACCTTGACGTAAAGTGCCGCTGTCTAAAGAAGCAGTTACGTTGTAAGAAGACTCTGTTGTATCTGTTTGTTTACCATTGTCATCAAGGTGAAAAAAGTATGAATCATAATCAAATTTTTTATTACTGTTATTGGTAATGGTCATATTGACAACAACAAATTGATTTCCAGCAGCTAATTTATCAATTTTGGGGTAACCATCTATGAAACTGAAGTCATTTACTTTAAACTGAATATCTTTATATTCTGCTGTCTCACCAACTTTAAAAATTGACTGCGGTTTTAAAGTGTTTTTGGATGAGGTTGTATCAACTTTTTTAACCAAATCACCAGAATACCTAGTATAAACTTGCCAAACGCCAATAATGACGACAATTACTATTATTAGCGTGGTAATCCAAATACTTTGATAAAAACTTTTATTTTTGGAACGTGTTTTTATATTTTTTCTGCTCATATTTTTTCTTCTTTGCATTTTATATGTGCATTAAAGCAGCAAGTTATTTGTAATGGAACAGCAGCTATTTACCAGTTTTATTTTCATGCTTTGTCCCCATTAAGGCTTTTTTAATTGCGATGATTGATAATTATTTAAAATGTCTGGTCTAGATCTTGTGAGTATAGACCTAGCGCCTTAGCATATGTTTTAATATCAGTGTCTTCACTTGTCTCAATAAGACATTGCAGTAAAATTGTTGAGGATTCTTTAAAGCGTTTTAAATTATAGAGTGTCATCCCTTTGAAAACTTTTAAAGCATTATTTGTTGGAAATAATTCCGTACCTTTTGATAAAATATCTAATGATTCATCATAAGAACCTATTGATCGTAGAGTACTACCTAAACCTAAGTAGGCGTTTTCTAAATCGACAGATTCTAGCCCATTGTTATCAATGGCTGCATAGTAGTGAGGGACAGCTTCTCTTTCTTGTCCAAGAATATCGAAGCTCCAAGCATATTGATATTGAATATTGGCATTAAGCGGATATTTGGCATCTAATTTTTTTAAGATACGGTTGGACGCCTTAAATTCTTTTTCATGTCTCATTTTTATTGCGGTTTTTAAAAGAATATTGTCTTGAGTGGTCATCATTTGATTTCAGTTCCTATAAATTTCAAACGAGTTATTGACGGGTTTAAAATTTTTTGTTGATTTTTCTCTGTGCAAGCACATCAAATAGGAGGAGACTACTAATAGTTATTTTGATTTAAGACTGATGAGAAAAGAACCACGAAAAGTAAAAAGTATAGTACTAATATGGCGATTGTCAAAATAAACTGCACCAATCCAGCACGATTCCATGTGGCCTGGACAGCTTTAAATGTTTCGACGTCTGTGTAATCACCTTTTTGCCAGGCCCATTCATTGCCTTTAAATCCACAAACAAAGATCCAAATGAAATTAAATAAAGGGATTAGGCATAGTAAAGGTAAATAAGTTTTGTTACCAATTCCCCAAAATATGTTATACATGAAGGCGCCCCAGTTCCAACCTTTAATCTCAACAGGTACAATTTTACCATTCTCATCCATAATCATTCTCCTAATTCTTTTAACGTGAGTCCTGCATGTTAACTTGTTTATGTATGCACTCAATGAGTGCTTTTATTTTTTATTGTTGCCTTGCATACCAGTCTTCTTGGAAAATCGCATAATAGTCTATATCAACCCATTTGCCGTTGTAAAAATTTCATTTTTGGCTGTGCCTTCCTTGACGAATCCCGCTTTAGTGTAGGCTTTTACAGCGCCAATGTTGAAGGGATATACTGAGAGCTTAATTTTGTGCATATTGAGATTATTAAAACCGTAACTCAATATTAAGGATAGAGCTTCGGTGCCATATCCCTTTGATCGGTCTTCCTTTTTGGGGAAGCCAATGCCAAGTTCGCAGGAATGATTGCGTACACTGATATCAGATAGATCGACAAACCCAACTAAACTATCATCACTAACTTTTCGAATAGTAAATTCAACATTTTCGTAGCTGTTGGAAGCATCCCTAAATATTTTTTCCCAATCTTCCGCGGTATAAGGGTGAATCATATCACTAGCTAACGGCGTGACAAAATCTTCGTCCCATTGCCAACTAGCTAACTTTTTCCCATCTTCTTCGTGGTAATGCGATAGTTTTACATTGTTACCTATAAACATGTTTTTCTCTTTTCTTTAATATGCATTAGTGAGTTTCCTATAAACAATTAAAGAAATATGCGGCCTAGTTCATCTTACTTGCAGTCATAATGCAACTCCGTTGATACATCTTTTATCGTGGATAAGTATTTGCACGTTGGTATTTGGAACAGTTTACTTTGCTTATATAGTATCAAATAGTAAAAGGACACAAATACTATTAGAAAAACCTTAAATAAATGTTAACATGATGAAGCTGATGGGAATAACAATAAAATCTGATGTTTCCTTACTAAGTCTGTATAATAAATACAATAGGAGTGAATCGCAATGAATAAAATTTTAAAAGATCAGTTCATGATTGATCAATTATCTGATAACCAGAAAGAAACCATAACAAATATAAACAGTTATATCAACAAGAGCATTAAAGGGAATCAGCATGCTGTGGCGGTTATTCAAGGGGCTGCCGGCACGGGTAAATCAGTTGTTTTAATGAATTTAGTCACAAAATATATGACGAATAAACGTTATAAAACCGCGTTAGTTGTTAATCATCCCGAATTATTTAAAGCTTATCAAGACCTTGCCCATGATATTCCCGGCATGAAAGAAAAGGATATCTTGCGTCCCACAGCACTCATTAATCGTGCCCAGAAAAACAATTGGAAATATGATGTTATTTTCGTAGATGAGGCACATTTATTATATTCAAAGCCAGAGCCTTATGCACACTATCGAGGTGAGAACCAGCTCACAGATTTAATGAACTTAGCCAAAATTGTTGTGGTGGTCTATGATTTTGCACAAGTTTTTCAATCTAAAATGTACTGGTCACAAGATTTATTACGTCAGACCGTTGGTAGTCATCCATACCGACAATTTGATATGGATTTTCAATATCGTATGGTTGCTAGTTCAGAACAGGTACAATGGATGGATGACTTAACAGCACAAAAGCCATTGATTCCTTTTCCTCGTAATAGTGATTTTGACTTTAAAGTATTCTCAACAGCAGGGGATTTATATGAGGAAGTTAAAGCTAAAAATCGCGAAGTTGGGTTGAGTCGTGTAGTCGCAACTTCTGGATTTCCACGCATCGATGGGCGTCACAATGTTGAGATGGACACCTTTTCTTTACCTTGGGATGAATGGGATCCACAACGTACACACTGGGCTAAACGTGAATCGTCTATTACACAAGTAGGCACAATTTATACGTTACAAGGATTTGATTTAAATTACGTGGGCATGATCATTGGTCCATCATTTGGCTATGATGACAAAACCGATAGCATGACTATTTTGCCAGAAAAATACTCACATAAAGAGATTTTTAAGAAGCGCAAGGACATCAAATTTACAAGCAAAGAATATCAAGATTTTATTGCTAATGTTTTGAATGTTTTAATTAAACGTGGCAAATATGGTATGTATTTAACAGCTTATGATGATCAACTAAGGCAACGGTTGGTCGATTTGTATCAAAATGAACGTTAAATTATAGTAAAAAAGCCATGATAACAGTATATGTTATCATGGCTTTTTGTTTATTTAATCAATGCTAATTTTTTCCACTTACGAATCTTGGTTCTAAAAGTTTTAAAAGGTGCTACCGAGTTGATGTGAATCCATTTCCATACTGGCCACTGGGCTGGAGTAGTTGCCCACTTTCGCTTATTGGGCTCAAATAAAACGTCATCTGGTAAAGAACTTACAAGTTCACAAAGTTCAATAACACGTCTGTTTAGTAAGTTGATCTGTTCTTCAAGAGAAAGGTCAGCATAATCATCATAAAATGATTGATAGAGTCCGCCTAAATTATTCCATTTATACCCCTTTGCTGGCACAAAGACATCTTGACCAGCTATTTCATCTTTTTCCCAGTTCAATAAGGCGGTAATCCATCCTAACTGGTATGAAATATTTTCGCTTGGTGTGCGAGCAACATCTTGTATCCGTTTATTGCTAAGTGAATTTGGAATATTTGTAAATTCATCAATGTACTTTTTATAACTGGTTTTGATGGCCTCGTTTAATGCGGACTTGCTTTCATATGATTTCATCGGATAGCGTTCTTTCTAAAGTATGATGGATTATTTGAGCGACCTGATTCAACATTTGTTTTGATTACATATATTTGTACGTTTTTTGTAAAACTTATAATTGATCCAAAAATTTTTCTATCTGTTTTTTGTTTTTTAAGATAACAATATTTTTAGATTGATCTATCGTTTCAAACATGTTCATGATTATAACTTTTTGTTTATTGGGAAATTGCCAAATCCACTTGAGAAAATCCCAATCAATTTTTTCCGAGCAATCGTCTTGCATATCTGGACGTGAGGTACCTCTATACTGCAGAAGACGTTTAAAAACTTGATAGATACATACAAATCGACTTCTATCCAAGAATACAATGGTATCGGCAGCAGCAACTCTAATATCTAGTGTGCCATTATAATTACCGTCAATAATCCAGCTATCTTGACGCACTAAATTGTTAACAATGATGGCTTGTTCAGGTTTGGGCGTCATTTGCCAATTCGGTTTCCACAACAACTTATCTAAGTGAAAAGCTGTAATGTTTAGTTGTTTGCTCATTTTGCGTGCTAACGTTGATTTTCCAGCACCGCCTGAGCCAATTAATAAAACTCTTTTCATGATTTCCCCTCACATTGCTTACTATTATAACTTTAAAACGATCAAATATAAATGACATTGTTGGGAGGAAAAATCAACTGTGATGAAAATTAGAGGTCATCAAAAGCGAATATAGAATTAGTAAAAGTGGAGCTCATCTTTTTATGAGTCACTGAAGTATAGGAAAAGAAAATTCTAATTATGCTGGTTGATAAACAGCAAATAATCGGCTTTGAATTAAAATTTTTGCTACATCGCTTGGCGTTTCAGGATTATCTTTTTGTAACCAATGATCAATGATACTGACAAGGCTACTGGTCAATAACTCAATTGTGTAGTCACTTGGTAAGGCTTGCAATATATGGTCACTAGTATTTGTGTATAGCTTTTTAAACAATTGGTCGAGAAGGCAGTTCATTTTGTAAATAAATTGTTTATCACCGTTTTCGGATAGCAGGGTTTGAAAGAAAAAGCGGTTATTACCCAGATAATTGAAAATATTAATCAAACTAAAATATGGTGAGGAGGGCGTAGATAGTATATCATCTGAGGGATTGTCTAGCCAAGAAACTGTTTTACTAATTGTTATGGTGGAGAGTGTTTCAATGTGTTTTAATAAATTATTTTCTACTTTCTCCAAGAGATCATATTTATCCAGAAAATATACATAGAACGTACCACGGCTGAGGCCAGCTTGTTGAGTAATATCTGATATCGTTGTATTAGTAAAACCTTTTTGGTGGACTAGACTTATAAACACTGTGGTAATCTTTGTTCTGGTCAAGTTTTTCTTATCTTGTCTATTCATGCGTATATCCTTTTCCATAAGTATCAAAAATCAAAAGTTCGTTGTAAGTAAGTTTAAGTATTTGGTATCTGAATAAAACCTATTTGATGTGTTACCAAGAGTTATCATAACACCAACATTTAAAGCATGCAAGTAATTGCTTGCTTTAAATGTTGGTGTTGTCAGGCCGCGAATAAACAATGATAAGTAAAGGGAAAATTGTTCAAAAAAGTAGTTTAGCAGTTGTATCACAACAAAAAAATTTGGTGTTAAGATGTATTAACGCTGAATTGCGATATTTATAATGAGATAGAAAAAACGCGGGATAACATTATGTTATTTCGCGTTTTTTATCCATGATTATCATTGATACTCATTTTGGGAAGTATACCAGTCATTTTGGAAGATGGCGTAATGGTCAATATCGACCCATTTTCCATCATAGAAGACTTCGTTTTTAAAGGTACCTTCTTTGGTAAATCCATTCTTTTTGTAGGCTTTCACGGCTGGTGTGTTAAATGGATAGACGGTGAGCTTAATTTTATGCATATTCAAATTGTTAAAACCATAATCTAAGATTAAGCTCAAGGTTTCAGATCCATAACCTTTTAAACGATCTTCCTTTTTAGGAAAACCAATCGCTAATTCGCCAGTATGATTGCGTATGTTGAGGTCAAACAAGGCAACAAATCCGACCAATTCATTATTCTCTGTTTTTCTAACAGTAAATTCAACATTTTCTTTGCTTTTAGATGAACGTCTAAATATATTTTCCCAGTCCTCAGCAGTATGGGGGTGAATCATATCATCTGATAATGGGTTATTGAACGCATCATCCCACTGCCATTCAGCAAATTTTTTACCGTCGCCGTCATGATAGTGTGATAGTTTTACTTTTTTTCCTATAAACATGTCTGCTTTGATCTCTCTTCTTTAAATTGTCATGAGCTTTATGATCTGCATCAACAATTCAAACGTGATGCAGATTAGTTATTTTTATTTGCAATCATATGCGACTCCATATTGTCAACACCTTTTAACGTGAATAAGTTGTTGCACGTTCGTATTTAATATATTTTAATGATACCAAATATAGCAACAGATTAAAATATATTAATTTAATATATTATTAACCTATCAATTGCTGAAAGATGTATTGATGAATAATGTGATTTATAATAAAAGCAGATATAAGAAAATTCTGATTATGTGATGTTGTATTTTGCTTTAACAGTGCTTAGTCAGTTTTCTATCGTAAAACATGTTGTGAAGGAGTTTTATTGCAGTACGGAATGGGTAGAGGAGGAATCAATGTATGATGTATAACGATGACGCGGTTAGAGAAACTGGGAGCAAATATTTTTTGATTAGAATGATGTTTATTATGTTGATTGTTGGTGGTGCATTGTGTATCAATAGCACGATCATTCATGCTGATGGTGTACCACAGCCGTCTCTCAAAATAAAAAATGGAGTCTTGTATGGTTTTTCGGACAATTCATCACAACATACAGGTGCAAAGGTTGTGATTCCGAATAATGTTACCAGTATTGCTAGCACTGCTTTTTATAATCAAGGCATTGCGAGTGTTGATTTTAGTTCAGCAACTAACCTAAAATCTATCGGAGATTTTGCTTTTGCTAAAAATCGTTTAACAGCTGTGCAGTATCCTAATCTAAATGATAATAATTTAGGATGGTATATTTTCTATGACAACGCGATCAGATCAGTCACGTTTGCTAGCGGTGTGACGCATATTAACGATGGTGCCTTTGCCAAAAATCCTAATCTGACATCGGTCACCTTTCCAGCAACAATTACATCAATTGGTGATTGGACATTTGCCGGTGATCGCTTAAAGACGGTTGATCTAACAACGATAAAAAATACGAATAGCTTAAGTGTTGGCTCCGGAGCCTTCTATGGAAATCAAGCCTCACATGTTGCGGTGTTGCCCAATAACGTATTAGATAGTAGCAGTAATCATCCGGTTCGCTGGTATGGTTATGAAACTTTTGGACAAAATACTGGACAAGCGGATGCCGTTGCTAAACAATATGCATTGAAGCATCAATCTTATGGGAAAGGAGTATCTGGTAGCATAAGCAACCCACAAAGTTTTACTTATGATCGCAATAATTCCACAATAGTGACAGGTGTTAAATCAGGAGTCGCCACACTAGGTAAAACTATTGTTATTCCCACGAATGTGACAAAGGTTGCTGCTAATGCGTTTAAATCATTAGGCATTACGGGCGTAGATTTCTCCAAAGCAACAAATCTGAAACAGATTGGTAACTTTGCTTTCTATGATAACCAAATTTCAAACACATTAACTTTGCCAAATAGCTTAAATGCTGATATATCAGGTATTGGCTGGTACGCATTTGCGTCAAACAATATAGCAAAAGTTAACTTACCAAATAATAGTCTGACAGCATTGAATGATTTTGTGTTTGCTAGTAATCAGCTTACTAGTATCAATTTGCCAAACACTTTGAAAACAATGGGGGATGGTACCTTCATTGATAATCAAATGACAAATATAATATTACCATCTAATATTCAAAGGGTTGGTTCTGGATGTTTTGCGGGTAACTTAATTAGCAGTACACGTGCAACAGAACTAACTGCTACAATTAATAGTACAAATTCCGAAAAAAGTTTTTCAGCCGTATTATATCCTTTTGGTATAACTGATACTAATCAGTCGCAAGCAACTAGTACGATTAAGAATCGTTTTGTAGAAATGAATGATGGCACTTGGAAGTACTTAGACAGCAATGGGGTACCTTTAACAGGTAAGCAGATTATTGACGGGCATACCTATTATTTTAAATCTGATGGTACACAAGTAAAGGGCTATTCTATTAAATTCAAGGACGGTAGTGTCCACTATTTTGATTCGAATAGCGGCTATATGTTGAACTAAAACGCCATCGTTTACTATTGCGTTTTGATAAAATAAGCGCTGTGGTTGATAACTCGGGAAGATTACTTACGCAAACTAATTCCCAGTATGCCTACTATAATTACTAGGACACCTACGAGTTCCCAACTGAGTGAAAAGGGGTGATGGAGAAAGATTGCACTTAATAGGATGGAAAAAACGAGTTCCATCGCTTGAGTAGCTTCAACCTTCGATAACGATTTGATTTCTCGGAATACTAAGGAAGTTGCATGAAAAAATATAGCGGTCGCTATAATACCAGAAAATAGTGCCACTAAAAGAGTAGACACCATTGTTTTGGCACTAGGGGCACCACTAATATAGAAACTAACAAACGCCAAGAAAATCCATGTTGGGTAGGTACACAGTAGCATGCCCCACATTCTTTCGAGACCGGTAACTTTTGGCGCAGTCATCATAACTTTTCGGTTCCCAAGTGGATAACAAATAGCCGCAACCACTATCGCTAGTATTGATAAGTATATTTGGTTAGAAATGCGAATGGCACCCAAGTACTGGAGGATAGTTAGGAAGACACCTAAAAGAATAGTGAACATCCAAGGTAAACTTTGCCAAGGAAAAGGAATCTTTTTTGAAGGCTTACCGATATTTAGTAAAGGCGTTGTTAAAACACCACAAACAATAGTTACCTGCCAAACACTGGCGATTAGCCAACCAGGCAGATAAGTACTAGCTAGGCATAACGGAACATAAAATAGAACAAAACAGAAGTGGCTCCAGACCCACCAAGATAGAGGCTGTTTGCGTATTGATTGGTTAACTCGCCTAAAGGATCCGCCCAATGGAATGAATATCAAAGCAAGCATCGGCAGCATCCATAAATATCGTAAGGAGGCAGACCAGAGCCAAAACCCATTTTTATTAGCAATAACTTCATTAAATATAAATGTAAGAGAGAAGAAAAAGCCGCTATCACGCCTAATATAATTGCTTGCACACTCTTTGATAACTTATTCATCATTCAATGTAACCTCACTCTCTCAATGGACAATTTATAAGTATAAGGCTACCAGCAATTAAATAAGCATACAATAAAAAATTGTATGCCATATAATTTTTATTGTGCATAGATTAGTGTATACTGATTTTTAATGAACAGATATTTTAGTGGTTACAGGTGTTGATGTTGATAAATTTTATTTAGGAGGCTGAACGGGGTGAATGATTATGAATTGGCATGGGTACCGAGCAAGTTACCACTTGAGAAACCTTTCTATAAAAGTATTTATCAATCCTTATATGATGATATTCTGACGGGTGTCCTTAAGCCACACGATCAGTTACCCTCGCAACGTGAATTGTCGTATTTTTTGGATATTCACTTCACCACAGTGACACATGCCTATGATCTTGGCTTGAAAAATGGCTTATTATATACCGAAAAAGGGCGAGGTACTTTTATATCGCCTAATGGCATTTCTGATCATACTATTCAAGGAAAAGAAGGCGTAAATGATTTAGGTATTTTGAATGTAACTTCAGTTGAAAATAGTTCAGCAGAATTTTATGTGAAAGAAGCTATTAAAAATATTCCCGTTAAAAAGTTACTACGGTATTTCACAAATTCATCCTTAGATGAGAGTTATGCTGGTGCAACACAAAAATGGTTTGAATATTTAAAAATAGATGTATCTGACGATATGGTCAGTCTAATAACAAATGGCGGGCAGAACGCACTCGCCATCATTTTAACAGCTTTATTCAAACCTTCAGACACTATAGTTGTGGATGACTTCACATATTCTAATTTTATTGAATTAGCTAAAACGTTACATATTAAGTTATTGTCAATTTCACAAGATGACGAGGGGATGAAGCTTGATCAGTTGGAAGACATGTTGACAACGCATATGGTTGCAGGTGTTTATGTCATGCCTTTTCGGTCGAATCCCACTAATGTTGCCATGTCTATTACGCGGCGCGAAAAGTTAGCAGCGCTAAGCATTAGCCATAATTTTTTAATCATCGAAGATGATTACTTACGATACTTGGATGTTGAAAAAACGAAAGCCATAATTAACTTGGCACCGAGTCATACAATCTACTTATCTAGTTTCTCTAAAATAGTTGCTCCAGGAATTCGCGTAGCGCTGGTATTGTTTGATAAAAAGTTTGAGCAGAAAATAAAGCATTCATTCACAAATCTTAATTTACAGGAACCAACCTTAGATTTTGAAATTATTAAGTATTTAATTAACCATGACTTTGTTTTAAAGATAATTGATAGCCAAATGAAGCAGATAAAAACTAGTTTAACTTTATTTGAGAACGTCTTTGAAACAAAGGCGCCGTTGAGTCCATTTCAATGGGTTAAGATAGATTCTGCAATTAATATTAAACAAGTGAAAGAGCGTCTGGACAAGCTAGGAATACATGTATTGTACAGCCCGCAGTTTCAAGCAGGTGGTTGGAAATCAAATAACGACTATTTTATTAGAGTATCGATAACTGCCATTAATGATTTAGTAAAACTAGAAAAACTGTTGCTAACCATTAAATGTACGATTTCGTCGAGCTAAGCTTATAATTCGTGTCATTGATTTTGAAAAAATAAATATAAAACAAAGAGAATATGCTAGTCACATATTCTCTTTGTTTTATTAATTGCGGTGTCATTGTCACTTTAGGGAAAAATGACTGAGACTTGATTTGTGTTACAAAAATTATTTTACCTGGTAAGCAGCCAGTATACGACTTCTAATCAAAATTTCGGCAATTTCAGCTGGAGATTCAGGGTCATCTTTTTGTAACCAATGACCAATAATGCTAATGAGCGAACTAATTAATAGATCATGTGTATAGTCACTGGGAATAACTTCATTACCATCTTTAAAAATATTTTTGTAATGTGAGTCAATTTGTTCATCAATCAAATGACGTAACTTGTAAACAAATTGTGAATCACCATTCTTAGAGAGGAGTGTCTTAAGCGTGAAACGGTTTTTATCGAGAAAATCAAAAGACTGAATGAAACTACGATACGGTGAATAGGTATCTAACTCAGCCGATAGTTTATTATTATCAACATCGTCTAGCCAAGATATTGTCTTATCTATATTAATTTGCATTAGTTTTTCCATATTAGTTAGTAAATAGGTCTCAATTTTTTCTAATACATCGTATTTATCAAGATAATAAATATAAAAAGTGCCACGACTTAGTTTTGCTGTTCGTGTGATGTTGGAGACGGTTAAGTTATTGAAGCCTTTTTCGCTCACTAATTTCACGAAAGCGTCCATAATTCGTTGCTGTGTTAATTTATTTTTTTCCTGCCGATTTATACTATTCTCCTCATAAAATTAGACAAATCCCTTAGTACTTGTACATTGATTTATATATAACCAATGCTAATATAAACTATAGCTACAAAAAAAGCAACACGTTGTTAAAAAAAGGGGAGTAACATGCTCGGAATAGAATGGAAAAAAATATGGAAAAATAAATTTATGGTGGTTGTTCTAATTGCTATTGTGTTGATTCCGTCAATTTATGCGATTGGGTTTCTGAAATCAATGTGGGATCCTTATGGCAAAATTAAAGATTTGCCCGTGGCAGTTATCAATGAAGACAAATCTGTGCATTACCAAGGAAATAAATTAGCAGTAGGAGCTAAGTTAAAAGATAATTTAGCGGATTCAGATGCGATGAAGTTTAGTTTTCCATCGCAAAAAGAAGCTAAAAAAGGATTGTCCAATGACAAGTACTATATGGTCATGACAATTCCAAAGAACTTTTCTAAAAATGCGACAACATTACTGGACGCGCATCCCAAAAAGATGTTAATTCACTATACAACAAGCTCAGGGCACAGTTTTATCGCTGGAAAGTTTTCAAAATCAGCGGCTGAAAGCATTACAAACACAATTTCCAAACAAGTGACAAAGACCTATGCTGAGACATTGTTTAAACAAATTAAAACGTTAGGCAATGGTATGGGCACAGCGGCTAACGGTAACAAAAAGTTAGTAGATGGAACTGAACAATTACAATCTGGAAATCAGACGGTCACAACAAATCTACGGACACTTGCTTCAAGTGGTTTAACTTTCAGTAATGGTACGAACACACTGACAGACGGGTTATCACAATACTTTAGTGGTGTGAGTCAACTTGATGCAGGAAGCTCAAAGTTAACTGCTGGTTTGGGACAATTAGGTGAAAAAATGCCTACGTTAAGTAATGGTGTTTCACAATTATCTACAGGATCATCGAGTTTAAACAGTGGTTTGCAGCAATATACAGCAGGTGTGAGTCAACTAAATACTGGTGCCAATGCTCTTAATACTGGTGCGCAAAAATTAGCTCGTGGTAGTAGTAATTTAGCTACTGGGGTGAATAAATTAACTAACGGATCGAGTTCTTTGACCAAAGGCGTTAGTGCATACACAGCCGGAACAGACGAAGCGTATAAAGGAAGCCAAAAAGTTTCCGATGGCTTGACACAAATGAATGAAGCTTTAAATAGTGACGACGCCAAAAACAAAATGACGCAATTGCAAACAGGGCTGCAAAGTTTTCAGACAGGCTTGAACCAGTTGAAGACCTTGTTGGACAACAGTAATCAAAATACTGAGCAAATTACTAAATTAACAAGTAGTATGAGTAGTCTTGCAGCAAACGTTACTACGATTAGCAATTATATCAGCGGTACGCAAAGCAAAATCGAATCTGTGGCTAAAACACAAAAGCTAACTGACACGCAAGTCAGTGCATTAGAAACGGCACTATTACCAACAGATGACATTAATGATTCACTCAAATCAGCAACAACAAATTTAAGTGAATTACAGACTAACTTAACCACATTAATTAAATCAAGTAACACAAGTATGTCACAGTTAAAATCAGCTGTGAATACACTAAACACTAGTTATGGGACTAGTGACGATACAAAAACGCTGTATGGTGGCATAAGCAGTTTGGTTGGCTCACTTAATAAGGTCGGTGATTCAACTGCGCAATTAAGTACTGGGGCAACAAAATTAACTAGTGGGCTGTCACAACTGAGCGGGAAATCAGCACAGTTAATTAGTGGTTCAACACAGCTACAAGAGGGGCTTGAACAACTTAATACGAATGTACCCTCACTCACTAGTGGTATTGAAAGCTTAGCTAGCGGTAGTTCTAAGCTGAGCGATGGTACCCAAAAGTTGTCACAAAAAAGTGATAAGTTAAATGCTGGATCCCAAAAAATTAGCAGCGGCTTATCATCACTAAATGAAAAGATGCCTGCTTTAGGTTCAGCAACGTCAAAGTTATCGTCAGGAAGTAGTCAGTTAACGTCAGGACTGGATAAATTGGCTGCTAATAACAGCAAGTTGTTAAGCGGGTCGACTCAATTAGCTAGTGGTGCCACAAAGATAGCAGACGGCAGTGCTAAGTTGGCTGATGGTTCAGCACAACTTGGTGATGGGCTGACGAAAGTTAAAGATGGGAATGCAACGCTTGCTGACAAGCTAGGTCAAGCAAACAACAAAGTTAATAAAATTAACTCAAATAAGTTAACCTATAATCAATTAGCTACCCCAGCAAGCACCAAGCATGTGGAAAAAGACAAAGTTCCTAATAATGGTACAGCTATGGCACCTTATATGTTGTCAGTGGCACTGTTCGTTGGTGCCGTTGCCTTTAACTTGATGTTTGATTTAGTGACACCTCTAAAGTATCCTAAAAAGGCTATTAGTTGGTGGGCAAGCAAAATGTCTGTGCTTTATCCATTCGCATTTCTGCAAGCAGCAATTATGTACTTTGTTTCTATTAGTATGATTGGCATCAAACCAGTTCACTATGTCGCAACTTTCTGGGTGCTGATTCTGGTATCATTTACCTTTATTAATGTCGTAACATCCCTTAACTTGTGGTTTGGTAAAGTTGGTTCATTCCTGGCAATGATTTTGATGGTTATTCAATTAGGGGGTTCCGCAGGAACATATCCAATTCAATTGTCAAATGGTTTCTTTGAAGCCATACACCCATATTTGCCAATGACTTATTCAGTCAATGCACTGCGAGAAACGTTGATGATTGGTGGATCCGCTAAAAGTGATGTGATGGTTATGTTTGGCATATTTGTTGCCTTTACATTGATTATGATTGGTTTCTATATGTTCAAGCAATTAAAAATCAAGAAGATTAATTATAAGCACAGTTAATATTTAAAAAAAGGAAATTATGAGTATACTCAGTGATGAAATAAATAACCGAATCCAAAATTGCCAAAGATTCTTGCAAGAAAAAGAGTTAAGTGCATACGCAGTAACAGATGTAGAGGACATATGGTATCTGACCAATATTGATTATAGCCCTGAGCAACGGCCGTTTTTCTTAATTATTTATCCAGATAAGAGACCTTTAATGCTGGTACCAAAATTAGAAGAATCACATATTGATGTTGACTATTTTGATTATGATATTCAAACGTATTTTGATGTTACGTCTGAAGTTGGTCAAAACTGGTACGAGGTGGTTACAAAAAAGTTTGAAGGGTTGGATAAAATTGGTATCGAAAGTAATGCGCTTTTAGAAATAACTGCAAAGGCACCGACAGTAGATTGGCAACCAAATGATATAATCAAAAAATTACGTGAAATAAAGAGTGCTTACGAAATTGACAAAATTTCAACGACTGCAAGAGTATGTAGTCGAGTGGTTCGTGCAACGTTAGGCCAAGTGAATAACGACTCCAAAGTGATAGACCTTTATAACCTTCCGTTTAAGGTAGTTGGTAAAGAAATCGCGGATAATTTTAGTCTCACAAATAGAGTAACAAACGGTGTATGGCCGTCAACTTATAGTTTCATGCCTCATAGTATTCCTGATATGGCGGCAACAGTTGATCATGGACCAAATGTTAACGTCGCTGTGTTTAGATTAGCGGGCTATGCTGCCGAATGTGAACGTACCTTCTTCATGGAGAAACCAACAAAAGAAGAAGAATTACACTTTAATCAGATGATGACGGCTAGAAATATAATGCTCGATATGCTGCGACCTGGTGTTAAGGCATCTGAAGTAGAGACAAAAGTGCGAGATTACCTTATTGACCAGCATCTTACGGCTAACATTCTTCATCGACCTGGTCATGGCATCGGATTAAATAACCATGAAGAGCCAACTCTATCATTAGGTAATGACACAGTTTTGAAAGAAAATATGGTTGTATCGGTGGAACCAGCAATTTATTTTGAAGGTCAGGGCGGTTATCGACATTCAGACACGGTGTTGATAACTAAAGATGGTTATAAATTACTAACTAACGCACCGGTTACTTTGGAAGAATTAACCGTCGAGAATTAATTTAAAGAATGTTCAACTCAATATGAGTTGAACATTCTTTTTATCTATCATTGTATTGAAATGCCCTCATATCAACATGTTAAAGAATACTTGCTCGATCTTTACGTGACAATTTCGTATACTTAAGTTTGTTATGAAAGGGGAAGCGACATGGAGCTCGGTCAAAAATTAAAAGAATGTAGATTAGCATTAAATAAAACACAACAACAAATGGCCACAGAATTGCATGTTACGCGGCAAACGGTGTCACATTGGGAGAATAATGATACTTATCCGAGTTTGGATATGTTGGTTACGTTGAGTGATTACTTAGGTTTTTCTTTGGATACAACGTTAAAAGAAGAGGGGACAGATATGATTGATAGCATTAATAAGGAACTGACAGCGGGAAAAAGATACAAGAAAATTGTGTGGCAACTAGCTATTTTAGCAAGTGCGTTTTTATTTTTTATCGCTATATTAACTTATGGGCGGGCGACACAAAATCAATTAATTGACCGGTTTAATCCCTTTCTAAAAGAAACGTATGGCTACGCACTGCTACCTGAAAAAGTTGCCACTAAGAAAGTTAGGGGAACACAACAAAGCACAGATGCGAATGGGAAAACCACGACTAAAAAAGTGGTCTTGGATATGCCCCAACCAGTAGATGCTTATGTATATAGTGACATTTTTGGTGCGGGAGAGTGGTTGAAGTTTCAAGTTGGAACTATTCCTAAGGGATATAATTATGCTGTTGTGTTGCATAAAGGATCCTACGTGAAACGTGCTCGATTAATTACAAAGGACCAAGTACCAACTTTGTATCGCAGTAATATAGGTAGTGAGGATCAGTATTTAAAGTATGACAAGAAAAATTTTGGACCGCGCAACTCAATTAATCCATTTTCGAACAACGGCGTTTAGAACTTTTAAGTAGATAGTTTTTTAAAGCTTTTTATTAAAGGGACTTTTTTGTTTTCTGTTTCCTATTTTTCAAGATAAAGGTATACTGTTAGTATTCAATGTTTATCAGAAAGGTATCAGACAATGGCTGAGAGTGAAAAAGTAGAATTCAAAACATTAACAAGTATTCTTAAGAAACTTGATATTAGTAAAGCTACGTATTATAGGAGAGCAAAGGCTTGGAACATCAATCCTAGTCAGCGTGAATTTACACAGGAAGAACTAAAAAATCTCGAGTCAATGCCTGAAAATGTTGATAATAATCATTCTGATGCTGTTTCAGAAAGTGTCAAGACTTTGTCAGAACAACTCAAGACAAAAGATGAACAAATTAAACAACTTCATAAATTACTCGACCAGCAACAAACGCTATCTCTTGACTTACAACATAAAATTGACGTAAAAGAACAGCAATATCTTGAAGTTTCAGACACTTCTGAGTTTGTATCAGAAATTGATAACTTAAAAAATGAATTGCAAAAAGAGAAATCGAAAGGCTTTTGGGCAAAAATATTAAAAAAGTGAACAACTCGATTGCCTTTTGATTTCAAAGATGCAATTTGATAATGAGCAGTAAATTAGCCTATCTGTTTTTGTGTAGGTAAGCTATTTGGGTGAAAAAATTAAAAACGTAAAAAAGCCTCTGTATAAATGCATAACTGATCAAGCAGTCAGTATTTATATAGAAGCTTTTTGTATTTTAAGCTAACGATAAATGACCCAAGCAATTAGAACCATACAGGTAACAGCATGGCAGACATCGCGATGCCGTCGTACACTGTGGCGTCTCTTTTGATTTGATGATGAAGTTCGATTGCTGCTTCGGGTAATTGAGTTTTTGTTATCCAATAGTATTGAACAAGAGATTTAACCATTTTAGTAGCCACTAAGCCGGTATTTTGCGTTTTAGTCAACTCCTGTGCGTAATTGAAAATCATTTCTCGTAGTTCTGGTTGATTTTTAACATCCTCATCAGAAAAGGCGACACTCATTTGATCCAACATGGTTTCAACTTTTTCATCTTTTTGCATAGTTTTAAAATTCCCCTCAATTAATAAACGTTGTTTAATTAATGCTATTATCACGCTAAAGTGTTTTTCTGTCAATAATCTCATTTTTAAAGACGACACTTTGTTGGGTTTATGAGATAATAAACTACAGTTTACTTTAAAAATATTGGAGAATAGAATGATTATTAGAACAGCTACGCTGGAAGACTTGGATCATGTTACTAAATTGACATATGATGCTTTCCATGATTATCCTCTATTTAATGTCTCAACTGACAAGTCTCAATTACAGCAAGCACTATATTTTTTATTGTATTTAAATACGCTAGCGAATATTAGGCGTGAAGATTGTTTCGTTTGTGTTGAAGGGTCAGAGATAGTTGCTTCCTTTATTTTGAAAGCACCACAACAGCACCAGATTAGTTTTTGGACGTATGTTAAGGTTGGTGGATGGCAACTACCTTTTAAATGTTCTCCTAAAATAGCCGGACGTATCATGCAAAATCTATCTCAATCAGATGATGTCATGCCCGAAGAATTTGGAAATTTTTGGTACATAGATACATTGGTTGTTTCACCAAAATATCAAGGCCAGAAAATAGGCTCAAGAACGATATCACAAATTATTGATATGGTTGAAAAAAGAGGTGGTAAAGATCTATGTTTGATTACTAATACAGCAATCAACAGTGTTTTTTATCAGAAAAATGGCTTTAATGAAGTCACTAGATCGTCTTTTACTTCATTCGGACAAGTCAATGATACTTGGGTATTTAAGTACGAGTATACAATTGGATAACAAAATTTTATTTGAGCGAAAATAAAAAGAACTGCTGTGATTTATTTTCATAGCGATTCTTAATAGCGATTATTTTAATTCAGCGAGGAGCGGGTTTCAACAAAATGTGCTGTTAATAAACGACTCGCCATGAAGATGATGAGACCGACTAACATGCTTGACACAGTAACATCACTTAGCCAATGTGCACCAATCCGTACGCGACTAAGACCGGTAAGAATACCCATTGCAATCCCAAAAATTGTCATTTTCTTTTGCAAACTAATATTTCCTCGAGGAACAAAGAAAGTTAAGTATAAAAATAACCAGCCGGACATTGTGTGACCAGAAGGAAAAGAGTTATGACCATTCACACCGTTCAAATGATACCAAGGTGTAAATTCACTCATTGTGTTTCCGGAAATGGTTGTCATTTCGTAGGGTCGAAAGCGTCCCCACAATGCTTTCATATCGCCGATTGTTGTTTGTGCGATGAAAACAACGGCAATTCCGATTAAAGCAGCATTGAGTAGATAGCTAATAGCGGCGTTGTTTTTATCTTTAAGCCAATTAAAGAATACAAATGACAGTAATATTGTTAAGATAATGGCTGCGCTCCAACGAAGCGGTTCAGGATAGTTTGCCACTGCCGAAGTATTGTTTGCGACGCCCAGGGGAATTCCTTTTGATAAATTATTGAGCATGGAATACGTGTAACTCAACATATCTTGCAATATCGCCAGCATTTGATTAAAGGCAAATATCAAAGCGCCACCTGTCATAACATATTTCAAAATGTTTCCCTGAACGCGTCGCCATATTGTCCAGGCAATGATCTCAAAGGCAGTGAATAAAACAATTCCTGCGCCTTGATCAGCGTAATTTTGGAAAATATTACCAAATATAGAATTCTGGTCCATTACTGCAGAGGTAACATTTTTATCAAAAAATGTAGCGAACAATAAAGTCACGAATCCAATGCTTAGTAGCAATGTAAGTACTTTTTTTTCACTGTCTGTGGTCTCAAATGTACTTTGATTTTCACTCGGTAGTTTCACGTTAGTAGTTCTAGCAGCCCATTGCATAATGTTGTCCTCCAAATTAATAACTTTAGTATATTTGATAGATATTGTTATATCGTCAAAGTTATGTAAAGGGTTCTTATAGAATGCAAAAAAACTGCGTAACCGCAGCTTTTTAGAAATAAAAATTAACTTTTTTCCCCAATGTTTGAATAGATAAAGATAATAGTTATGAAAGAAATTTTACGAGAGAGGTCATTTAAGATGTTCTTTTTATAGGTTGTCAATTTTTTGGTATCGACCATATCTGTTCGACTGCTAATAGATATACAAGCTTTAAAAGACATACCAACCTTATAGATTTTGCAATCATCAATTGAAAAATCGGTTGTTAAGTGACTTTGAATGGCTCTTTCAATGAATGATTTTATCCCTTGATCTTGTGTTAGGCCGCCGCTAATCTCAATCAAAGCATTTTTCATTATACGCAACGGGATTCTAATAATAAATAAAACAATAATCACTGTAATAAAGGAATCTCCAGTATATAAAAGAAAGCTTAATGGGGACTTTTTATCAATGAATAGGATGAAAAATGCAGCGACCCCAATTCCGGCTGACATGACACCATCAATCATCGCTCCTTTTGTTTCAGCTGATAGAAGTGTACTGATATTGTGGATTTTTTTGTTTTGTAATTGATAGAACCATGAGAGTGTTAATGATAGAATAACCATCACAATCTCATACGGTATGACAGGGGCAATATTTAAAAGTTGCCCGTGTCCATAGACAAAGTATTGATAAGCTTTTGAGCTGACAGTCATTAATGAAATCAACAATAGTACAATTGTCAATAATGACTGAAAAAATGCATACAGCGGTTCCAAAACGAACAGACCATTTGGAAAACGTTTGCTAACTTGTGTACTTATTTTTGAGATGACAATAGATAAAAGACCAGTGGTTAGTGTGATTAAAGTAAAGTATGCATCAACAAATAATGCTTCTAGTCGTGTTGAAAAATATGCTGTAAGCGCTGCAACCCCCATTGCAAAAAGCCATATACAACCAATGACTAGACTACGCTGTTCAATATTTTTTTGATTCATATTTTCTCGTTAATCTTGAACATAATCTTGTGTAACACTGTTTGTTCTTCAGGAGTTAATACAGAAATTGAATCTAGAAAAACCTGATCAAATAATTGACGATTTTTTTCGCAATTTATTTTCATTTCTGCACTTAATTCTAAGTATGATGTCCGTTTGTCAACTGTTGATGGTCGTTTAACTAAATATTTCTCTGCAACAAAGCGATGAATGATTCGAGTAGCAGCGGGTTTGGATATTTTTGCCTTATCCGCAAAGCTAGTTACAGTTGGATTTTCCAATGTATATAGGAGATCAATGTAATATTCATCATTTGAAGACAGATTAGGAAAGCGTTCGTTGCTATCAGACTGTTGCTGGTATTGCAACAATACTTTATCGTACAATTCTGAGAAGATGTGGCTTATAGGTTTCATATACTTCCTCCAATATATGATTAACAAAAGTAATTACCTTTGATAACTACTTTTGTTAATCATATCCTTAATTATTTAGTTTGTCAACTGAATTATACTTTATTTTATCGGAAGTTATATGCGATATTTTATTTTATTTGAATAGTATCGTACTTTCATTATTCATTTTGCTGTTCATTTGAAATTACTAAGCGTATAATTATTACATTGAAATCAAGAGAGTGAGACGCATTTTGAACGATAAAATTAAACAAGTTGAAACGCAGTATTTAAACAAAACCCTCAAGAAAATGAAAAAATCGTTAATTGATACCGAAGCTGAGATAAAGCGTTCTAATCGGAATATTAATGATGTATCAAAAAGCTGGGGAGATGTACGTTTAAAAACAGACACCTATTCTGGCATTGTCGAAACAGCCATGTCAGTACGTCAGCAGCAACAAATGCTTGCTGAACGTGAAAGTTCAAAAACACGAGCAGAAGCAAGATTTGAAACATTAACAAAGCAAATTAAAAAACCTTATTTTGCGCGTATAGATTTTAGTGAATCAGTCAGTGAAAGTAGCGAAGCAGAGACAATTTATATTGGGCTTGGCTCTTTTAGCGATAATGAGAACAACTATTATGTCTATGATTGGCGCGCACCAGTAGCATCAATTTATTATGATGGTGGTATTGGGGATGTTGAATATTTGACACCTGATGGCTCGCAAAAGGCGCATGTAACGCTGAAACGCCAATTTCAAATTGAAGATGGTATCATTGTAACCTTGTTTGATACGGAAGAGGCGATTGGTGATGCAATGTTGATGAACGCGCTGAATGGTGAGTCGTCAACGAAGATGAAATCAATCGTCACCACCATCCAAAAAGAACAAAATAAAATCATTCGTAATACAAGTGCCGATTTATTATTTGTCCAAGGAGCAGCTGGATCAGGTAAGACAGCTGCTGTTTTGCAACGTATTGCCTATTTGCTATACCGTTACCGCGGAAAACTAACTAGTGGACAAGTTATTTTGTTTAGCCCAAACCAACTGTTTAATGACTACATTGATCAAGTTTTACCCGAATTAGGCGAGCAAAACATGGTACAGATGACATTTTATCAATATGCTTCACGTCGTTTACCAAAAATTGCTGTTGAAACATTGCAAGAACGCTTTGAAATTGACAAGACCGATAGTAAAATTGCTCTTGCTAAAGGTAGCTTAATGATGTTCAAAGCTGTCGCAGCATATGCTGACAGTTTAAATCGTGGTGGAATGAAGTTACGTAGTATTGTGTTTCGTGATGAACCATTGATTCCCAAAGAGCGTATTGCTGAAATTTATTATCAATACAATGAGAACTACAAACTCAGCCAACGTTTGGAAGCAACGCGAGATACGTTGATGCGAATATTGAGCAGTCGTCTTGGCACAGAAATGCGTAAAGATTGGGTTGATCTTGAAATTGAAAATCTGTCAAAGCAGGAATATGATGAACTAGTGGGTGCCGGTCGTGTGCGCATGGGTGATAATGAAGAGGTTGATGCTGCGGCTGTTACACGACGTACGCAACTTGGTCAAGGTGAGCGAGAACGTGAGTTTTCTAGTGAAAAAGCTGAAAGAAAGTTCTTGGCTAAACAAATCGTAACGCGTGCCTTAAAACCTTTGGCACAACAAATTAGACGTAGTCGCTTTTTAAATATTAATGCGCAATTTGTGGATTTTCTACGTGAAGCTCACAAATATATTGATTTATCTGCGTATGGCATCTCAAATGATGAGTGGCGTGAACATGTTGAACAAGTGATTAGCAATTTAAAGAATCATCAAATGTCCCTCGCTGATACAACGATTTATTTATATCTTTATGACTTAATCACAGGGAAGCATGGTGAACGTGATATTCGCTTTTTGTTTATTGATGAGATTCAAGATTATACACCATTCCAACTTGCCTTCTTGAAGTTTAGTTTTCCACTGGCTAAGTTCACGGTCTTAGGAGATTTGAACCAAGCTATATTTACAAAGGATAATGCTAGCCATTTACGGGAAGACTTTGCAACTTTATTTGCGCCAGAGCGTGTTGAAAATGTTCAACTAACGCAAACCTATCGTTCTACACAGCAAATTACAGATTTTACAAAAGAAATTTTGATAGACGGTCAAAACATTGACGCGTTTAATCGAGATGGTGAGAAACCGGTAGTCTATATTGGGCAAGACGAGAACGAACTACTGAAATTGCTAGAAAATCAATTGCGTGAAAACACTGAAGAACAAGAATCAACAGCAATCATTACAAAAACATTGGCCGATGCAAAAGCTTTGTCACAAACGCTTAATGACAAAACAGTTACTTTGATTCAATCAGAAAACCAGCGGCTAGCTCCAGGTGTTATTATCGTGCCATCATACCTTGCTAAGGGACTAGAATTCGATGCCGTTATCATATGGCATGCAGATAAAACACGGTATAAGGAAGATAGTGAACGCCGTCTATTGTATACTGTTTCATCGCGAGCTATGCATCGCCTGACAATTATTGCAGAAAGGGCTACGACACCGCTACTAAATAATGTGTCAAAAAACCTCTATGAGGTTCGATAATGATTGATCTAGATAATTTGATTAAAAGCAAGTACGTTGCGCCATTTATGGTTATTGGTATTACAGGTTCTGTGGCCGTCGGTAAAAGCACATTTGCACATGATTTGGCTGATAAGCTTAGCCAACAGAATATCAAAACAACAGTCATCAGCACTGATGACTTTTTAATGTCTAATGATGAACTCCATGAGCGTGGTCTATTTGATCAAAAAGGTTTTCCACAGACATACAATCTTGATCTGTTGGAAAAAGTTATCACGCGCTTTCGTGCGGGGGAAAAGTCACTCAATATTCCAGTTTATACACAGGAACTTGCGGATATTCATCCAAACGAGACACAAATTATTGAATTACCTAATATCCTAATCGTTGAGGGTGTTGTTGCTTTGCAGTTACCACCCAAACATTTTGATTTGAAAATATATATAGATGCTGATTTGGCAGATATCAAAGAATGGTATCTATCCCGAACGCTTGAGGTCACAGCTTTAGCCAAGGATGATTCCTCTAGTTGGCGTTATGATTACGCCAAAATGCCGATCGACGAATTTACTCAGTTAGTTATGCAAGTTTGGGAAAACACTAATCAAAAAAATCTGGATCAGTATATTTTACCCACGAAATCACTTGCTGACGTGATTGTTCATTTTGATAAACAACACCGTATTTTTGATATCGAATTAAAATAACTGTTATTTATTGTCAACTATGTTGACAATTTTTTGTTAAAGCGTAAAATAAGCATTTGAAGTTAAATAGTATCAAAGTGTTTTCTGTAAAAAGCAGGAATCGAATGAAAGGATTTACACATGTCAGATACAATTACAGATACACATGGTAAAAGCGTCAATCGCTTAGCTATGATGCTCGTCTTATTGGTTGGTGTCTTCTCGGTGATGCTGATGCAGACCTCACTTGGAACAGCACAACCAGCACTGATGAAGGCTTTTGATGTTAATGCCTCTACCGTACAATGGTTGACGACCATATTCTTAATGGCTAACGGTATTATGGTGCCGGTTTCAGCCTTCTTAACGACAAGAATTCCCACAAAAACGCTTTATTTATCAGCGTTGAGCTTATTTACAGCCGGAACTTTTTTGGCCTTTATAACACCAACAAATGCATTCTGGTTGCTAATGGTTGCACGTGTATTACAAGCAATGGCAGTTGGTGTCTTGATGCCTCTGATGCAGGTCGTATCCTTGACGCTGTTTGATGCAGAGTCACGTGGAAAAGCCATGGGCTTGGGTGGTCTAGTTGTTGGTATGGCACCTGCCATCGGACCAACACTATCAGGGTGGATTTTGGAGAAAGATCATACTTTTCTGGGTTTCACGTTACAAAATTCTTGGCGCTCTATATTTCTAATTGACTTACCAGTCGTCATTATTGTTATTATTGCCTCATTCTTTGTATTCCACGATGTTTTACCTACTAGGAATATTTCTCTTAATGTGCGTTCACTAATCGAATCGACATTTGGGTTTGGATTGTTACTATTCGGTTTTGCCATGGTATCAACACATGGTTGGGGCGACCTTGGTTGGGTTATCTTACCATTAATAGCAGGTATTTTAATTATTGCAGAATTTATGTGGCATCAATCAAGAATGGATAAGCCATTCTTAGATATGTCAGTATTCAAAAATAGGCAGTTCACGATTACGACAATTTTGGTTTCTTTAGCTATGATGTCCATGATTGGGGTTGAAATGATTCTGCCAATCTTCTTACAAAATATTCGTGGCATGACGCCTTTGCACTCAGGATTAACATTATTACCAGGTGCATTAATGATGGGACTTATTTCACCATTAGCCGGTGCATTCTATGACAAGCATGGCGCTAAGCGTTTAGCTATTACTGGTTTTACTATTTTAATTATTGGCACACTACCATTGTTTTATATGACCGCTGATACGCCGTCTATATATATCACAGCACTTTACACATTGCGTATGTTTGGTATTGCCATGGTTATGATGCCGCTAACAGCATCAGCTATGGGTGCTTTGTCTCCAGAGACTGCTGCACAAGGAACGGCAGCTAACAACACAATGCGTCAAATTGCTTCATCCCTAGGAACAGCTATTTTGGCTTCAATGATGCAATCAGTAACAGATAATAATAAGCCATCATCTGCCTTAAAAGGGCAAGATCCGTTAGAATGGGCACAAAAAATGATTGATGCGACGTTGAAAGGTTTTCATGCTTCATTTCTTCTGGCAGCATCCTTTGCCATTGTAGCTGTTATTATTGCATTTACATTGCACAGCGGTAAGGTAAACACACCATCAAAGATGGAGGCGTCAAAATGATTATTTTAATTATGGCAGTATTTGCGCTGCTAGGCTTTTTAGCAAATATGATGTTAGAAAACCGTGTTATTCGTTTGCTAACCGCTCTGATTATGTTTATCGGTTTAATTATTTCTGTGATTGGCATTGTTGCAAACATGCACGATCATTATGGTATGAAAGCAGTTACGACGACCAAAAAACAGCAAATTTATACAGCGGGTGATGCTAATCAAGGATTTGGTATGCTGTTGTATCAAGGTGTTGGAACTAATGGTAAAGAAAATGTTTATATTTATAAAACAAGTTCCGATGCTAAGAAAACTTTCGTGGCAAAGCCAGATTTGAAAACAACTTCTAGACGAGAAAGTATCGCTGGAAACAAAGCATACAAGGTCACAAAAACTACACGTTGGGTTTATAAAAACAATACTTACAAATTATTGTTTGGAATTGCTGATAATAATAAGAGTTTGAAGCATCGACGTACTATTTATCAAGTACCAAGTACCTGGATTGCCTTGACAACTACTCAGGCAAAATCACTATCTGCTAAAATGACGCCTAAAACAGATGCTGAAAAAGCTGCTGCTGCTGAACAACAAAAGCAATTAGCAGAATTAGCTCAAAAAGATCCTGACAAAGCAGCGCAAATGCAGGTTAAGGCAGTTAAGGCAGCTCTAGATAGTAAATGATTTCATCATAGGATTTAAATTAATATGCGTAATGCTTGCTAATTTTTATGGATGTGTTACACTGTAAGAGTAATAAAAGTTTTTGATTTTGATTTGTTTTTCTCGGAAGGCGCTCAGTACCAATTATTTAAATTACGAACAATAAAACTTGGTGAGCACACCAAAGGAGAAACATATCATGGAAAAAGGCACAGTAAAGTGGTTTAACGGAGAAAAGGGTTACGGATTCATCACACGCGAAAGCGGCGAAGATGTATTCGCACACTTCTCAGCAATCCAAGGCGACGGCTTCAAGACTCTTGACGAAGGTCAAGCAGTTACATTTGACGTTGAAACTTCAGACCGCGGTTTGCAAGCAACAAACATCACAAAGGGTTAATTTCTTTTGGAACACACAACTTATATAAGTTGTGTGTTTTTTTGTGTCACCAAAACGTGGTATAATATAGTCGTTAAATTAAACACAAACTAAGGAGTTTAGCACACATGGCTAAGTTAGTATTAATCCGTCACGGTCAAAGTGAATGGAATGCATTAAACTTGTTTAATGGTTGGATTGACACAAAGTTGTCTGAAAAAGGTATTGCCCAAGCCAAAGAAGCTGGCGATCTTTTGGCTGCTGAAGGTATTCAATTTGACCAAGCATATACGTCAGTTTTGACGCGTGCAATCCAAACATTGCACATGGCTTTAGAAGAAGCAGGACAATTGTTTATTCCAGAAGCAAAGTCATGGCGTTTGAATGAACGTCATTATGGCGCATTGCAAGGTCAAAACAAAGCCGAAGCTGCTGAAAAGTGGGGTGACGAGCAAGTTCACATCTGGCGTCGTTCATACGACGTTTTGCCACCATTGTTGGACTCATATGATGAAACAATGACAGTACAAGGTAATACTTACCCAGCATTTGATCGTCGTTACGCCGATGTACCTGAAGGTGAATTGCCATTGGGTGAAAACTTGAAAATTACTTTGGAACGTGTATTGCCTTTCTGGGAATCAGACATTTCAAAAGATTTAAAAGCTGGTAAAAACGTGGTTATTGCTGCTCACGGTAACTCATTGCGTGCCTTGGTTAAGCACTTGGAAAACATCTCAGATGACGACATTTTGAATGTTGAAATTGCTAACGGACAACCATTGGTATATGATTTGGCTGATGATTTGTCAGTCGTATCAAAAAAGACATTAACTAAGTAATTTAATTCATAAAAGATATGCTGTTTCATAGATTGAGTAGTGTGTCTTTTTTTATGCAATCTTTCGACATTATTTTGGAATTTTGTTTATAATAAAATAAGTATATTCTGCAGGAGAGACCCCCTTATGTCAAAAAATCAAAATAATGCGATTTATGATTTACATGATAAGCCACCCTTTTTTACATGGTTAGGTTTATCATTGCAACATCTGTTTTCTATGTTCGGCGCTACTGTTTTAGTGCCATTACTCGTTGGCCTCAATCCTGGAGTAGCCCTGTTTACCTCAGGAGTCGGTACACTGCTTCATTTACTGATTACACGTGGTAAAGTACCAGCTTACATGGGTTCAAGCTTTGCTTTCATTATTCCCATGACGTCCTTGCTGAAGACAGTTGGTTATCCAGCCGTAGCGCAAGGAATTATCTCTGTTGGGCTAGTATATTTGGTTGTTGCTTTCATTGTAACTTTTACTGGCACTGCTTGGATTGAGCATATTTTCCCAGCTGAGGTCGTGGGACCTATCATCATGGTAATTGGCTTGAGTCTAGCTGGTTCTGCTGCTTCCTCAGCGACTACCATGAATGGACATTATGATATTCGTGTGTTTACGGTCGCGTTGGTTACGTTGCTGGCAACGATTGCTTTTAATATGTTCTTAAGGGGATTTTTAGGACTATTGCCAGTGCTACTTGGAATTATCTTTGGTTATATTGTGGCTTTAATCACTGGTCTAGTAGATTTAAGCCCTGTGGCTTCTGCCCATTGGTTCCAATTACCTAATTTTGAGACGTTCATTGGTAAAGATGGTTTCGTCTTTTATCCAGCGGCTGTACTGAGCATGGCACCATTAGCTTTAGTTACGCTGTCTGAGCATCTAGGACATTTGATGGTTTTGTCAAAAATCACTGGGACTGATTTTTTTGAAAATCCAGGTTTGAAACGTACCTTAACGGGGGATGGTACGGCTTCTGTTGTTGCTGGATTGATTGGTGGACCAGCGGTAACATCTTACGGTGAAAACATTGGCGTTATGCAATTGAGCCGTGTTTATTCAGTTTGGGTCATTGGTGGAGCAGCCTTTTTTGCGGTCGTTTTTAGTTTTGTTGGTAAGCTATCAGCTTTGATTTCGACGATCCCTGGCGCTGTTACGGGTGGTGTTGGCTTTATGTTGTACGGTGTCATTGCGGCTGCAGGGTTGCAAGTTATCGTTGACAATAAGGTTGATTATAGTAAGAAACGTAATTTAATGATTGCAGCACCTATTATGGTTGTCGGTATTGGAAACTTTCATTTACAATTAAGCACACAAGTTGATTTTTCTGGTGTTGCCATTGCTACTATTTTGGGCATTGTATTGAATTTGGTGTTGCCAAAAGTGGCTGCAAGTGAAAAGTAAATCATAGAGAGCGGAATTTGTTAAAAATTCGGTTCTTTTTTATTAATGATTAGACAGTCAATAAACATTGGTCTGAAATTTACTATTCTATAAAAATGTTAAAGTTTGTGATACGAACAGAAATTGTAAACGTATACATTTAAAATAATGTAAAAATCCTGATAAACGTTATTATTCTTATATTTAGGTCGGAAGAACTTAACTAACAACGTTTCTCTTAAGGAAAACAAAAGTTTGTGAAAAACATCGCGGTAAACAGTTGAATTTCAAAATGAAAGGCGTATCATATATTTTATGTTATGACGAATAGCCGATTTCGACCATTTCGCCAAATTATATGAGAAAGGAGAAGGCGCATGGATGACCCAACGGCAACGTTTAAGTTTCTTGGTCTAACCTTTGATTGGACAACGATTATTTCAACGTTGCTGGCTATGGCAATTGTTATCATTGTCTCAATTGTGTTAACCCGCAAACTTAGTGTAAAGCCTAACAAACGGCAAAACGCAATCGAATATTTGTTAGATTTCACCAACGGTATCGTGAATGGACAGCTAACAAAGAAGCAAGCGCGCCAGTTTGGTTTGTTCGCATTTACATTGTTTTTCTTTGTAATTGTGTCAAACGAAATGGGCTTGCTAATACAGTTTAAGCTTGGCGATGGTGTGACTTATATTAAGTCACCAACTGCTGATCCGATTGTAACAATGACGCTTGCAATTATGTCGTTGATGGTTGCTCACGGTATGGGCGTTCAAGAACTTGGTTTTAAGGGCTATATTAAGAACATGTTCTTCACCCCATATTCATGGATGCTTCCGTTGAATATTATTGAACAATTAGCCAATTTCTTGACGTTGTCACTGCGTTTGTTTGGTAACATCTTCGCTGGTGAAATGTTACTAACGCTCGTGGCTAACAGTTTGGCCTGGCCTGGGCACTTTAATGGGCTCTGGTCAGTGCTGGCATTGCCGATTGAAATGGTCTGGCAAGGCTTTTCACTCTTCATCGGTGGTATTCAGGCATATGTGTTTGTCATTTTGACAGGTGTATTCATCTCACAGTTGTCGGGTAACGAGTAAGAGTGTTATTGCAAAGCAAATGAGATTTGTGTTACAGAGGCACTGTGTAAATAATGATTCTATAATACGAGTTGGTTTGCTTATAAAACGCGAGAGCGTATCATCTAAAATAGTATAAATGCGCACGCTTGAAATAGTTCTTGTGTGTGCGCTACGAATAAGGAGAAATCTAATGGATTTGCACAATCTTGGTGTAATCGCAGCAGGTCTTGCAGCTGCTGGAGCCGCCGTTGGTGGTGGTATTGGTAACGGTGTTTTGATTTCACAGTTCTTGGCAGGCATGAGCCGTCAACCAGAACTTGAAGGTCGTTTGTTGTCACGTATGTTCTTGGGTGTTGCGTTGGTCGAAGTTATGCCAATTTTGTCAATTGTCTTCGCCTTCATGTTGATGGGCAAGTAATCACACAATAGTAGCGGAGGAAAATCATGTTGGGAATAACAACATTGGCAGCACTTCCACTTGGAAATATGCTGTTTATTATCATCGCCTTCCTCTTGTTGATGCTCATTTTGAAGAAGGTGGCCTACGGACCATTGACAAAAGTTCTTGATGAACGTGCTGATAAAATTTCTTCTGACATTGACGGTGCTGAAGTAGCTCGTCAAGAGGCAGAGAAATTAGCATCACAACGTCAAGCTGAATTGGCTGAAACACGTCAAAATGCCACAAAAGTGGTTAATGATGCAAAAGCTAGCGCTCAAAAGCAAAGTGACCTAATCGTCTCTGCAGCTAACGATCGCGCAGCTTCTGTCAGCCAACAAGCGCAGACAGATGCACAAAAGCTCAAGGAAGACGCAATTTCTGGTGCAAAAAACGATGTTGCAGCCCTTTCGGTGGCAATCGCTTCAAAGTTAATGCAAAAAGAACTATCGTTAAATGATCAACAAGCATTAATTGATGCTTACATTTCAGATTTAGAAACTAAATAAGGAGTATTGGGATGGCAAAGAATATTAAAGATATTGCTAACCAATACGCCAAAGCAATTTTTGAACTTGCTGGCGAACAAGATAATGTTGATGAGGTTTTGACGGATTTACGCACAATTAAAACAGTGCTTGATGAAAACCAAAATTTCATAACTATTGCTTCATCAGCGGACGTTGCTATTGCTTCACGTGATGATCTGTTAAAAACATTAACAGGTAACAGCACTGACTCAGTTAAAAATTTGGTTAAGCTGTTACAGGTTAACAATCGTTTGAACATTTTATCAATTGTAGTTGATGAATTTGTCAGCCAATATAATGAAGTAAATGGCATCGTGGATGTGCAAGCAACTACGGCTGTTGCACTAGACGATGGACGTTTAGATAAATTAGCTTCTGTCTTTGCATCAAAAACAGGTGCACAGCAAGTTAATATTGAAAACGTAGTTGATGAAAGCATCCTTGGTGGTGTTATCTTGCAGTCACAATCAACTTTAATTGATGGTAGCTTGCAAACAAAAATTGCCAAAATGAAGGCACAATTATTAGGTTAGTGAGGAAGAATAATGGCTATTCAAGCTGAAGAAATTTCTGCTTTAATTAAGCAACAGCTCGAAAAGTTCGACACAACGCTAACTGTAGAAGAAGTGGGAACTGTCACTTATGTTGGTGATGGTGTGGCCCGTGCAACTGGCTTGGCAAATGCCTTAGCTGGTGAACTTGTCGAATTTGCTAATGGCACTTACGGCATGGCCCAAAACCTCGAATCGAGCGAAGTTGGAATTATCATTCTTGGTGGTTTTGACGATATTCGCGAAGGTGACACAGTAAAGCGTACTGGCCGCATCATGGAAGTGCCAGTTGGCGAACAATTAATCGGACGCGTTGTTAACGCCTTGGGTCAACCAATTGATGGATTGGGTGAAATCAAGACAGATAAGACACGCCCTGTAGAAGTAAAAGCACCTGGTGTTATGGAACGTAAATCCGTTTCCGAACCATTACAGACAGGTATTAAAGCAATCGATGCGCTTGTTCCAATTGGACGTGGACAACGTGAGTTAATCATTGGTGACCGTAAGACAGGTAAAACTTCTTTGGCCATCGATACAATTTTGAATCAAAAAGATCAAAACATGATCGTTATCTATGTTGCCATTGGCCAAAAGAATTCAACTGTGCGTGCACAAGTTGAAACCTTACGTCAAATGGGCGCTATGGACTATACAATTGTTGTTAATGCTGGTCCTTCCGAACCAGCACCAATGTTGTATTTGGCACCTTATGTTGGTGCAGCCATGGGTGAAGAATTCATGTATAATGGCAAGCACGTTTTGATCGTGTATGATGATTTATCAAAGCAAGCCACGGCTTACCGTGAGCTGTCATTGATTCTTCGTCGTCCACCAGGACGTGAAGCTTATCCTGGTGACGTTTTCTACTTGCACTCACGTTTACTAGAGCGTGCGGCTAAGTTGAGCGATGAATTAGGTGGCGGTTCAATGACTGCTTTGCCATTTATCGAAACGCAGGCCGGTGATGTTTCTGCGTATATTCCAACAAACGTAATTTCTATTACTGATGGTCAAGTGTTCTTAGATGCTGATCAATTCTATGCTGGTGTCCGTCCTGCCATTGACGCTGGAACTTCTGTTTCACGTGTTGGTGGTGATGCGCAGATTAAGGCTATGAAGAAGGTTGCTGGTACATTACGTTTGGATCTGGCTTCTTTCCGTGAATTAGAAAGTTTCGCGCAGTTTGGTTCTGACTTGGATTCAGCAACCCAAGCAAAGCTTGCTCGTGGACGTCGTACTGTTGAAATTTTGAAGCAGCCATTGAACAAACCAATGCCCGTACAACATCAAGTTGTTGTATTATATGCATTGACACATGGTTACTTGGATGATGTTGAAGTAGCAGATATTCAACGTTTCCAAGATGAATTGATTGCATATGTTGATGCAAATGCTTCAGAATTATTCAAAGCAATTGTTGAAACAAAGAACTTACCTGAAGAGGCTGATTTGAATGCAGCAATCGAAGCCTTTAAGGCTGGATTTGCTGGATCTGAATCAGCAGAATAAAAGGAGGCGCTGTTATGGCTTCTTTGCAAGATATTCAGCGTCGTATTTCATCCACTAAAAAAACACGTCAAATTACGAGTGCCATGCAAATGGTCTCAACGGCAAAATTAAGTCAAATTCAAAAATACAGTGCAGGGTATGGATCTTATGCAGCTCGTTTAGAGGCAGTTGTTGAACATTTAGTTTCAGCTCACCTCTTTGATAATGCAGATGCTGATCATATTCCATTGATTGCACAACGTCCAATTAAAAAAACTGGTATTCTGGTGGTCACATCAGATCGTGGGTTAGTTGGATCATACAATGCAAATGTTATTAAACAAACCAATGTTTTAATGCAAAATCTGAATTTGGATACAAGCAATACAACGATTTTGGCTGTCGGTGGTAATGGAGCTGATTTTTATAAGAAACGTGGGTTTGAGGTTATTTTAGAACACCGCGGTGTGTCAGATGTTCCAACATTTAATGAAATTCGTTCGGTTGTTAAAACGGTGACAAGTCTATATGAAAATGAAGTGTTTGACGCACTTCATGTGGTTTATAACCATTTCGTGAACCGTTTGACTAGTGAATACAGGGACGTGCAATTATTGCCGTTAACTGGGGACACTCTGAATGCAATGGGTGGAACGGAAGAACAAAAAGCTGAACTTAATGTTCAAGCAACTTATGAAATCGAACCGGATACAACAGCAGTATTGAACGTTGTTTTGCCACAGTTTGCGCAAAGTTTAGTGTATGAAGCAGTGCTTGATGCAAAAACGGCTGAACACGCTGCTTCATCTACAGCGATGAAGGGTGCAACTGATAATGCGAAAGATCTTATTGGTCGTTTAGAATTACAGTTCAACCGTGCACGTCAAGCAGCAATTACGACTGAAATTACTGAAATTACTGGTGGTATGGCGGCTTTGGAATAAGCTAATTAATGCCATTCAATCTATATTAAAAATACGCACATTTATTTGTGTAGGAATGTATTTGGTATAACATAATAAAGGAATCAAAACCAATGGCTACTTTGGCATTGGTCGGTTCAGTTCATGTATAGCCTTATACTTAAAAACTGAAAGGAAACGACAATGAGTACTGGAAAAGTCGTACAAGTGATTGGTCCGGTCGTCGATATTGCGTTTGAAGCAGGGCAACAAGTTCCTGATATCAACAATGCCCTTGTAATTGATAAGGGTAATGGGCAATCATTGACAGTTGAAGTATCTTTGGCTTTGGGTGACGGCGTTGTCCGCACGATTGCCATGGACTCAACAGACGGGCTCCAACGAGGCATGGGAGTAGTTGACACTGGTAATCCTATTGAGGTTCCAGTTGGTGAAGCTACACTTGGTCGTGTCTTCAACGTATTGGGTGAACCTGTAGATAATAATGGTGCAATTGCTTCTGATGTTCGTCGTAGCTCAATTCATCGTGATGCACCAAAGTATGATGAGTTGACAAGCTCGACAGAGATATTGGAAACAGGTATTAAAGTTATTGATTTGCTTGCTCCATATGTTCGTGGTGGAAAAATTGGTTTGTTTGGTGGTGCCGGTGTTGGTAAGACAGTTCTGATTCAAGAATTAATTCACAACATTGCGCAAGGCCACAACGGTATTTCGGTCTTTACTGGTGTCGGGGAACGTACCCGTGAAGGTAATGACATGTACCATGAAATGGAAGAATCAGGCGTTTTGAAACAAACTGCCATGGTTTATGGTCAAATGAACGAACCACCAGGTGCACGTATGCGTGTTGCCTTAACAGGTTTGACAATGGCTGAAAACTTCCGTGATAATGAAGGTAAGGATGTGTTGTTGTTTATCGATAACATTTTCCGTTTCACTCAGGCTGGTTCTGAAGTGTCAGCTTTGTTGGGACGTATTCCATCAGCCGTTGGTTATCAGCCAACATTGGCAACAGAAATGGGCCAATTGCAGGAACGAATTACTTCAACTAAGAAGGGTTCAGTTACTTCAATTCAAGCCGTTTATGTGCCTGCCGATGATTATACTGATCCAGCGCCTGCTACAACATTCGCGCATTTGGATGCAACAACTAACTTGGAACGTGCATTGACACAACAAGGTATCTACCCAGCCGTTGATCCTTTGGCATCAACTTCTTCTGCTTTGGATCCACAAATTGTTGGTCAAGAACATTATGAAGTTGCTACTGAAGTACAACGTACACTGCAACGTTATCGTGAATTGCAAGATATCATTTCAATTCTGGGTATGGATGAATTGTCAGATGAAGAGAAGACGACTGTTAACCGTGCACGTCGTATTCAATTCTTCTTGTCACAACCATTTTCAGTTGCCGAAACGTTTACTGGTATCAATGGTGAATATGTACCAGTTGCTGAAACTGTACGTTCATTCAAGGAAATTTTGGATGGTAAATATGATGATTTGCCAGAAGATGCATTCCGTAACGTTGGTGCTATTGAGCAGGTTGTTGAAAAAGCCAAGACAATGGCCCAATAAGGGGGTATTGACATATGGCAGATGAAACAACAACTGCAACAAAAGGCATTACTGTTCAAATCGTGACACCAGCGGGTGAAGTTTACAATGAAAGTGGTATTGATATCGCTGTTGTAAACACTCAAGGTGGTCAAGTGGGTATCATGGCAAAGCACGTACCGATATTAGCAGCTCTAACAATTGATGAGTTAATCGTCAAGCGCGGTGATGATAAGGAATCATTGGCTGTTAATGGTGGTATTGCTGAGTTTTCAAATGATACTTTGACAGTTGTAGCCGATAGTGCTGAAACTTCGGATGTGATTGATGTGTCACGTGCTGAAAGCGCCAAGGAGCGTGCGGAAGCACGTTTGGCACATGCACAAGATGATCATAATGACGCTGAATTACGTCGCGCACGAATTGCCTTAATGCGTGCGGTGAACCGTATTCACGTTGCTGCTCTGAAATCGGGCCGCTAAATAAAAAGAATTTAAACCCTCGAAATAATTGTTTCGAGGGTTTTTATAATGAAAAAATGATTGAATATCGATAATAAGTCCTAGTTCAAAGTAAGATATAATGACATTTTTAGGCTAAAAACTACATTTTAGTGCAATTAAAAAAGACAGAAAACATCTATATTAAGCAGATAACCAAATATTAAGATTGTTATAAGACAAGGTGATAGTAGAGTGTATAGTAAATAATAGTATGTAATATTCTTGATATGTTCCAGACGTTTGTCTATTATATTCAACGACTAAACTAATACTCGTAAGTTAATTACATGGATGTGCCAATTCTGGTGTATCTAAATCAGAACAGACAACTTTAGGAGTACAAATATATATGTTTAATATTAAGAAGACTTTGACAATCGCTGCCGGTGTTGCCGGTGCCTTAGCGTTCGGAGGAGCCCATGCAAGTGCCGATACAACAGATTATGTTGTTCAATCAGGTGACACATTAAATAAAATTTCAGCAAAGTACAACGTTTCAGTTGACAAAATTGCTGCTCAAAACAACATTTCAAATGTTAACTGGATCGTTACAGGACAACATTTGAGTTTTGCCACAGATGACACAACTTCAACACAAACAGCTTCAACAACAACAGCTGCTGCTGATACTTCATCAACAACACAAGCAGCCTCAACAACATCTTCAACTGATAACACAGCTTCAACTTCAACACAAACAGCTTCAACAACAACAGCTGCTACTAGCTCAACAACAACGTCATCATCTTCATCATCAGAAACAGCTGCTTTGAATGCACTGATTGCACGTGAATCAAGTGGAAATGTTAATGCTACTAACGGTCAATACTATGGCTTGGGTCAATTATCTGCACAAGCACGTTCTATTTACGGTGGTAACACTGCCGACTACAATGATCAATTGAATGCTATGAAGGCATATATTGCAGCACGTTATGGTACTGCTGTTAACGCTTTGGCACATTCAAATTCTACTGGTTGGTATTAAAATTTAGTTTTATAAAAAAGAAAATCGCCATTTGGCGTTTTTTTTCGTTATAATAAATTTATGCAAATAAATTACGATTTTTTAGACTCATATACATTTAAAAATAAACCAATAACAGTTCGAAACCATGTAGTTATGGCGCCAACTACGCTAAAAAGCTCTCTGGAAGATGGCAGTGTGTCAGATAATGAACTGAAATATTATCAAATGCGCTCAAATGGTCCGGGAATGATTATTGTTGAGGCAGCATACGTTAATGAACTCGGAAAAGGCTGGGAAGGTGGCCTTTCAGCTGCTGATGACGATAAGATTGAGGGACTGTCAAGGTTAGCTAGTGCAATTCATTCTGGTGGTGCTAAGGCTATTTTGCAGTTATTTGCATCTGGTCGTCAATCAAACCAAACAATTTTGCGTGGTGAACAAATTGTTTCAGCTTCTGCTCAGCCTTACCCTCACGGTAGCCATGAAACGCCTCGTGAGCTTAAACATGAGGAAATTTCGCAAACAATTGAGGATTTTGCAGCAGCAACAAAACGGGCCATATTAGCTGGATTCGATGGTGTTGAGTTGCATGGTGCCAATTTGTATTTATTACAACAGTTTTTTTCACCAGAAAGTAACCGACGCCAAGACATTTGGGGTGGGACTTTAGAAAAAAGAATGCGTTTTGGGTTAGCGGTTACCGCTAAGGTCGGTGATACCATCGATAAGTATGCAGAGCGTCCATTTTTACTGGGCTATAGGCAGTCTCCAGAGGAATCAACTACCCCAGGGATTACATTGGCAGACTCATTAGCTTTTGTACAAAGGTTGGTTACTCTACAGATAGATTATTTACATCTATCACTAAAGGATGCTTTTCAAAAGCCTTTTCGTGACGCAAAAGCCGTCAAACAAATAACGACTTATTATACGGAAGTTTTACCAGATAATGTGCCACTAATGGTAGCAGGACTCATTAAGCAACCGATGCAAGTTGAGTCATTACTCGATGAAGGAGTGACCTTTGCAGCCATGGGTAGAGCGCTGATTGCTGACCCAAATTGGGTTCAGAAAGTAAAATTAAATGATGAAAAGTCTATTAGGTACGCTGTTTCTCCAGCCGATTTTGATCTATTGGGAGTACCCAAGCCACTAAAAAAGTGGTTATTAACTCGTTTTAAAAATGGGTTCCCAGTAACAACTGACATAGAATTCGATCCAAAGACACCTTGGAAATACTATAAAAGTATGCCAACTCAGCCCAGACAACAGATTGATCCGACAAAATTAATGACTTTGAAGAAAAGGGTTGACGATAATTAGTATTCTTGATATACTAATATAGTTGTTTGATTGAAACAAATGACATATTGATCATGGCTCGTTGGTCAAGTGGTTAAGACGCCGCCCTTTCACGGCAGAATCGAGAGTTCGATTCTCTCACGAGCTATCAAAAGTCACAACTTAGGTTGTGGCTTTTTTTGTGTATAAAAAATGCAAATAAAAAGCGTTCTAAGAACGCTTAAGTATGTTTATGATTAACGGTAGCATTGATGGCTGAGTTCACAATAGTATCAAAATCATTCTGTTCAAAATTATCCAATCCAGCACGAGTGGACCCGCCTGGAGAAGCAACGTTGTTCATTAATGTTACTGCATCGCTATTTGATTTTTGTAGGGTTTCAGTTGTACCAGCCACAGTTGAAGCAGCAATGGCGGCTGCACTCTCTCCATCTAATCCGTTGTTGACGCCAGCCTGAGTTAATGCATCGATAAATTTGAGGACAAATGCAGGACCTGAACCCGCGATTGCTGAAAAAATAGCGAAATGTTGTTCATCAAGGACACTAGTAGTACCTAACAAATGCCAGTAATTTTGCACTACTTCAATTTGACCCTCGTTTAAACGCTTTGAAAATGCTAAAGCGGTACTACCTTTACCGATTGCTGAGTTAATATTGGGTAATGAACGAACATTAAAAGCTGTTGGGAACACTTCATCAAGATCCGCAATCGTCACTTGCGCAAGTACTGAAATAACAATTTTACCGTCTAGGTTTAAAGAATTACCCAGCGTACGTAGTTGGTTAGGCAAGAAAGCGATAATGACAATATCACACTTTTTTGCGATTGTTTCTGAGTCGGCTGCTTGGATATGTAAATTTGCTGCCAATTTAGCCGCACTGTGTGGAGAGGAAACATAAATATTTTTGCTATCAATACCTGCGTAAATCAAGCCTTTAATCATCGCAGTAGCCATGTTGCCAGCACCAATGAAACCATAATTCATAGTCGAGACTCCTTTGTGTTTTATAGTTACATTATAGCAAACAATATCTGTTTATTTTATGTGGCGCGTGTTTTAAGTTTTAGTAGGCTAGTTAAACTTGCTGCAACCAACATTAAGAATGCAGCAGTTAAAAAAGTTACTTGTACACCATGCAAATCAACTATTTCAGCACTGAGGTGTGCGTGTTTATGACCATAGTTAAGTGCACTTTTCGTCATAATTGTTACCAAAGCGGCTGTACCAAATGATGCTGCAAGTTGTCTGATTGTAGTAAACATGGCAGATCCATCAGGAATGAGTGTTAAAGGTAACGCATTGAAGGCCTCTGTTTGAATTGGCATCAGGACCAAGACTAGTCCAAGTTGACGGACAAACTGTCCGAGAACAGCGAGCCAAAGTGAAGTTGTTAATGTCAGAGAAGCTAAAATAAAAGTGCCAAACGCTGTAATCATAATACCAACTAATGTTAAGTATTTAGCACCGTAGCGATCATATAAACGACCACTCCACGGTGATAAAAATGCGGTTACTAAGGCACCAGGAAACAACACTAGACCTGATTGAAAAGCCGTGGTACCACGCACATTTTGCATATAGAGGGGTAACATCAGTGCACCACCGTACATAGCAATCATCAAAACAACGTTGATTAAAACAGCAACGTTAAATTGTCTATATTTAAATACGGACATATTTAACAATGGTGTTTTAGTTGTATACTGGTGCCAAATGAATAAACTTGTAACAATAATACCTATTAATACAAATCCCCATACAGTAAACTCATTCCAAGGGGTTGCACCTGCGTTAGAAAATCCGTAAAGTAATGATCCAAGACCAATACTTGACAAAACAACGCCGATAAAATCGAATTTTAACCTCTTTTGTTGCCCAATATTTTGTAGTAAGAAATAAGCCAAGATGAAGTTCGCAATAATTAATGGTGCGACAAGATAAAATAGGAAGCGCCAACTTAAATTAGTAACGACTAATCCCGACAAGCTGGGACCCAAAGCAGGGGCGAAATTAAGCGCCAAACCGATTGTTCCCATTGCAGATCCGCGTTCATTGGGCGAAAACAAGTTCATGACAACGACGTTCATTAAAGGGCCGAATACACCGGCGCCCATTGCTTGAATCATACGCCCGATAATGAGGACATCAAATGTTGGCGCAAATCCAGCAGTTACTGTTCCGACGGCGAATAGTCCAGCGGCGGTCAAGTATAGTGTACGTGTTGTTAGGCGTTGAATCAGAAAAGCTGTTAACGGAACCATCACACCATTGACTAACATGTAGCCATTTGTCATCCATTGACCCAAGTCTGTGGAAATATGAAATTCACGCATGATATCTGGCAAGGCAACATTCATTAATGTTTGATTCAAAAAGCCTAAAAAGGTGCCGATAACTAATATGATTAAGATTGTTTTTTGCTTTTGTGTTATATTCAACAGTATCCTACCTTTCATGGTTTTTATTCATAAAAATGCAAACAAAAAACCAGTATAAATACTGGTTTTAAGTAGTCAATAAAATTACTTTGTAGAAGGTAATTCTTCTGACTTACCTTTTGCCCATTGTTGCAATTTTGCGATAGCAGCTTGACGTTGTTTCTTAGCAGCGCTATGACTAACTTTGCGGGCACGTGCAAATGAGTTAAGTGGCTTCTTTAATACCATGATTGTGCTCCTTTTTTATTCAATGATTTCATACAAATAATAATTATACGGCAAAATCTATACGATTACAAGTGTTACAATATATATTATGGAAACTTGGAATGAACAAACAATTAAAGAATTTCGTAAAACATTGCTCAATTGGTATGATAAAGAAGGGCGAGTGCACTTGCCATGGCGTGTCAATCATGATCCTTATCGCGTTTTAGTTTCGGAAATTATGCTGCAACAGACACGCGTAGATACAGTTATTCCGTATTTTGATCGCTTTATGACATCGTTACCAACGGTTGGTGATTTAGCGACCGCACCAGAGGATGTTGTGCTCAAATTATGGGAGGGTTTAGGCTACTACTCGAGAGCGCGAAACTTACAAAAGGCGGCGCAATTTGTTGTCAATGAATTGCATGGGCAATGGCCAGAGAGTAGTGATGATCTGCAAAGCTTGCCAGGAGTGGGTCCATATACAGCGGCAGCTATTGCGTCAATAAGTTTCAATGAGGTAGTCCCAGCAGTTGATGGCAACCAATATCGTGTTTTTAGTAGATTACTTAAAATTGACGCTGACATTGCTGATACAAAATCACGTAAGATATTTTATGAAATTATTGCGCCAATTGTTGATCCGGAAAGACCAGGGGACTTTAACCAAGCAATTATGGATTTGGGATCAAGTTATATGACAACCAAAAATCCCGATAGCTTGTATTCACCGGTGCGTGAATTTAATGCGGCTTTTCGAGATGGTGTTGAGGATCAATACCCTGTTAAAACCAAGAAACAACGACCAGTAAAACAGTTGTTTATGGCTTCAGTTTTTGAAAAAGATGGTAAATTATTATTTGAAAAACGACCGGATAGCGGTTTGTTGGCTGGATTTTGGACATTTCCACTAACACAAATTGAAAGTATAGAATCAATTACGGGTCAACAGTTAAATATTAAGCCCGTGACACATATTTTTACACATCGTCGATGGGAAATTTGGTTAGTGAAGCAAGAAACAGCTATGTTGAATGATAATCAACAATATTTTAGTTCTGATGAGTGGTCGGCATTAAGCTTACCAAAGGTACAACATAAATTATTGGAGAAATTATATGATACCGAATTCTAAATACAAAAATATATTTTTTTGGACCATTGAATTATTAGCGCTATCGCTCTTAATTTTGATTGTTTCCCGATTTGATTTTCTAATGAAACCAATTTCAGTATTTATTTCCACGGTTTTTGTACCATTGATTGTCGCCGGATTTTTGTACTATGTTTTGAAACCTGTTTTGACACTTTTAAAGAAAATTACAGTTAAAGGGCATAAAATGCCGCATCAACTGGCTGTTATAATTACTTTTGTGTTGTTCCTAGCCGTGATAGCTGGTTCCTTGATTTTATTGATACCAACTCTAGTGGCGGAAATTACTAATTTAATTACTGCATTACCTGAATTTGCACAAAACGTACAGCGCTTTGTAACAGATTCACTACAAAGTAAGTGGTTATCAAATTTAAATTTGTCAATTGATATAGATGAAGTAAAGAGTGCTGTTGGCAAGTACTCGGCTTCTTTTTTAACTATTACGGCAGGTACATTAGGCAGTGCTGTCTCGATGGTTACATCGGTCACGATTAATGTCGTGACTATTCCAGTCGTTTTATTTTATATGCTAAGTGATGGTGATCGCTTGCTACCAGCAATCCAGAAGCTTTTTCCGGTTCGTTTTGCTGATAATGTCAAAGAATTGACACTTAAAATGGATAAAACTATTGAAAGATATATATCGGGGCAAGCTCTTGAAATGTTGTTTGTCGGGATGACCATGGCTGTGGGTTATTTAATTATTGGTGAACCATACGCATGGTTACTGGGTGTGATTGCTGGTATTACTAACATTGTGCCATATATTGGCCCTTGGATTGGGGTTATACCAGCGTTGATTGTTGCCAGTACACAATCATGGAAACAAATGTTGTTGGTAATGATTGTGATGATGGTTGTTCAGCAATTGGATGGAAACTTTATTTATCCAAATGTTATTGGAAAATCATTACAAATTCACCCATTAACAATTATGATTCTTTTGATGGTAGCCGGTAATCTTTGGGGTATTTTTGGCATGATATTGATTGTGCCAATGTATGCAGTTGCTCGAACTGTTGTTAAATTTGCCATTGAAATGCGTCAATTGACTAAGGAATCGTTAGAATAGCAGTTTTTTAACATTTTTTTGATTTAAGTTGTATTACCCTCTTGACTGATTTAGGTTTTTCCAGTAGAATTAAAGGGTTGTGTGATACATGCGGGTGTGGCGGAACTGGCAGACGCGCTGGATTTAGGTTCCAGTGGAGTAATCCGTGCAGGTTCGATTCCTGTCACCCGTATAATATGGCCGCCGCCATATTTATATATTGAGGTATCTGGTATTATTCACTTGTAGTACCTGAGTACTTTAATTTGCCGACCTAGCTCAGTTGATAGAGCACCTCACTAGTAATGAGGGGGTCGCCGGTTTGAGCCCGGCGGTCGGCATAATTACTTTCAAGAAAAAGCATGAATTCCTATGAATTCATGCTTTTTTCTTTCGTAATATATTGTTGAAATAAGTTTCGCTCAACTTCAGATAGCTCAATGGTTAACCAACTACCGGTTTCGTCATATTGTTCTTCTATAAATTTATGTTTTGCCGCTAATTGGGCAACAACATTTCCTTTATCAAAGGGTATATGCAAAGTTACGACTTCGCTGTCGTTAAAAATATGTTTAACAATGAGATCAATCAATGCATCTTGAGAATTGGTATCTAGTGCTGACAAAGTAATCACGTTATCGCCAGAGATGTCCGGATAGTGCAACTCAGTGCGATCAGCTTTGTTATATACTGTAATAACGGGTTTACCAGTAACACCAATCTCAGTTAATGTTTTCTCAGTTGTTTCCATCATAGCTTTATAATGCTCGTCTGAAACATCCACCACGTGCAGTATTAGATCTGCATTTGCCGCTTCTTGTAATGTTGATTTGAAAGCAGCAACTAAGTTATGAGGTAGCTTGGATACGAAACCAACCGTATCACTTAATAAAAACTGTCTTTTATCAGGAAGAGTCAGTTGTCTAACTGTGGTGTTTAGCGTAGCAAATAGCATATCTTTTTCAAACACTTGCTTACTATCATCATTGTCTGCACCAACACCAAAACGCATCAACAAACGATTCATCAAGGTAGACTTTCCAGCGTTTGTGTAGCCAACCAGTGCTACGTTTGGTAAGTTGTTAGCGTGTCGTTGCATTGAACGCGTATTTTCACTTTTATCTAAATCAGCCAGTTCTTGACGAACATGAACCATTTGAGACGTAATACGTTGGCGAGATTGTTCTAGCTTTGTTTCACCAGAACCACGTGAGGTGAAACCTGCGCCACCTGTACCTGTTTGTTGATCTAATGAAATTGACATGCTTGTACGTAAGCGTGGTAATTGATATTGTAAACGTGCTAACTGAACTTGGAGTTTTGCAACTTTAGTCTGGGCTCGTTGTGCGAAAATTTCGAGAATTAAACCAGTACGATCGACAACAGTAGCATCTGTTGTTTTTTCTAGGTTACGAATTTGAGAAGGTGTCAATTCATCGTTGACAACAATCATATCAACGTCATAAGTTTTTACAGCTTCACCTAACTCTTCGACCTTACCTTTACCAAAGTAAGTGCTAGGATTTGGTCGTTCTAGCTTTTGGGTAAAAGTTTCAACGGGTTCAAGATTATTTGCTTTTGCTAGGTTCGCTAGTTCTTCTAATTCGTAGTCTAGGTTTCCCTGATTAGTTGTTAAGCCAACTAAAAATACTTTACGAGGGTTTTCTTGCATAAAAAATGCCTCCAATCAACTTGCGAGACCGGTGGCAGTTTACGTGTTTAGTACGAAAAAGGCAGACCAATCTCAAGAAAAGCGCATAAAAACAATCTATTGCTTTTATTCACCACATCTTAAAAATTGTTCAACAAGTTCTCGTACCTCTTTCTTCTTAATAGTGATAGTGTATAAGTTTTATAGGAAAATGTCAATAATAACGTACTTTGTTTTGTGATAATTTCTTCAACGCTGCTCCTAGATTTAACGTATAATAGAATGAGTTAACTAATTAATAGAAGGTTTTGAACATGTCAAAAGAAATTTATTTAACTGGTGATCGTCCCACTGGTAAACTACATATTGGTCATTATATTGGATCGTTAAAAAACCGTGTGAGCATGCAAAATTCTGGCGATTACTTGCCATTTGTTATGATTGCTGATACACAAGCATTTACAGATAATGCTCGTAATCCGGAAAAAATACGTCAATCATTAACCGAGGTAGCCTTGGACTATTTGGCGGTTGGTATTGACCCAGCTAAGACAACCATTTTTGTACAATCACAAATCAAAGGGTTATTCGAACTTACAGAATACTTTATGAACTTGGTTAGTGTCGCTCGGTTGCAAAGAAATCCAACAGTTAAGTCAGAAATTAAACAAAAAGGCTTTGATGAGGGAATCCCTGCAGGATTTTTGACATATCCAGTATCACAAGCAGCTGATATCGCTATTTTCCGAGCAACAAAGGTGCCAGTAGGGGATGATCAAGAACCTATGCTTGAGCAGACACGTGAATTAGTACGCTCGTTCAATAATGCTTATAAGTCTGATGTCCTAGTTGAACCAGTTGGTGTTTTTCCACCCAAGGGGCAAGGGCGTTTACCAGGTTTAGATGGTAATGCAAAAATGTCCAAGTCATTAAATAACGGCATTTTCTTGAGTGATGATGCGGATACATTGGTGAAAAAGGTTAAGTCAATGTATACAGATCCCTTACATATCAATATTACTGATCCTGGTCATGTTGAAGGTAATGTGGTGTTTACTTACTTAGATATTTTTGATCCGGATAAAAAACGTGTTCAAGAACTAAAAGATCAGTATACTGCTGGTGGCTTAGGTGATATGAAAATAAAAAAGCATTTGATAGATGTCATGGAAGCTGAAATGGCACCAATTCGTCAACGACGCGAAGAATACGCCCAAGATATCCCAGCGGTTTTGAACATGTTGCAAGAAGGCTCAAATAAAGCCAATGTTGTCGCCGAGGAAACAATGAAAGATGTCCGTCACGTGATGGGACTGGATTATTTTAGTAATTAAAAGCTCGGACTTTCCGAACTTTTTTATTTGATGTGATGGGTATTGATGAATAATAAAGATATCATCTATTTATCTTGGAGATATGATGGGAAATAATGAACAGAAATTGAATCGTGGTTTTGGATTAACAGCATCATTAGCTTTAGTTGTTGGAACAATCATTGGTTCTGGTATATTTTTTAAGCAAGGCAGTGTCTTAGAATCAGCAGGTAGTACAAACGCAGCGATGCTAGCGTGGATTGCTGGAGGTCTTTTAACGCTAGCGTCAGGAATCAGCGTAGCTGAAATTGGCTCTCAAATGGACAAAACTGGTGGCATTTATATTTATATCGAGAAAATTTATGGTAAGATTTGGGGTTTCTTAGCTGGGTGGATGCAAGTGGTATTTTACGGCCCAGCAATGATGGGATCTATTGCAGCATATTTTGGCATTTTATTTGTTGATTTATTTGGATTATCTAAGTCTTTAGCTATACCATCCGCAATTATTGCATTATCTTTTGTAGGTCTTATTAACTCAATTCCAAACCGATTCAGTGCCGGTTTTCAAATAATAACAACTACAGTGAAAATGTTGCCGATTATTGCATTAATCATTTTTGGCCTTTTTTTTGGACAGCATGATGCTATTGGACAGACTGTTGCTCAGGTTTCGCAGAGTGGCCAAGGTGGCTTCGGAGTGGCTGTATTAGCCACCTTATTTGCTTACGATGGTTGGGTTACTCTAGCTAATATAAGTGGTGAAATTAAAAATCCACAAAAAGTATTACCCAAGGCTATTATTTTTGGTATTTTGATTGTTCTAGTTGCCTATGTTGGTGTGAGTTTTGGCGTTTATCAGAGTTTGCCCGCTAATACTATTGTTAAGTTGGGACAAAACACAACGTTATACATGGCTACAAATGCATTTGGTATTATTGGTGGCAGGTTATTGAGTATCGCTGTATTAATTTCTTTACTTGGAACACTAAACGGGAAAATTGTTTCATTCCCTCGGGTGTTGTTTGCAATGGCTAACGATGGATTGTTTCCGTTTGCCAAACAATTTGCCAAAATCAATATGCGTTCTCGAACACCTAATAAGTCCATTTGGTTTATGATTTTTCTTGGCATTTTAATGATTGTCTTTACAAATCCAGATAGATTAACCGATATTGCGATTTTTACAACCTTTTTATTTTATATACTTGTTTTTGCTGGTGTTTTTAAATTACGCAAAAAGGATCCTTTTGGAGAGAAGCGTAGCTTTTCTATGCCGCTGTATCCTTGGATACCAATCGTCGCTATTTGTGGTTCACTCTATGTTGAAATCTCTGAGATTATGCACGATTTGTCTGGTGTAATAATTTCTATAGCAATTGTCGCTGTTGGTTACCCTGTTTATATATTCTTATCTCGCCGCACGAATAAGGAGTAAAGTATTTGTAAATATTGATCTAATAGAATGCTATTAGTTTGATTAAATCGGACAGAAATATATATGATTTAGTGAAGAACTGACATAGCAATAGTATCATATGTGCTCCTCTTCAATCCCTTAATTTTCAAATGAGATGTTTTAGTCCTTTAGTTGTTCGCAATGTGACGGTCTTGAACAGCTAATAACAACATGGCCTATCCATTTTTGGATGGGCTTTTTTGTTTCAAAGAGAGATTTAAATTGGCGGTAATTAATAAGGTCACCAGACAAAATTGTTAATCTCATACTGTCACGAGATTTGAAAACCTCTATACTGGACGTCAAAATAGGCATAGAAGTGGAGGAGAGATGAATAGCGTCCTCAAAATGGATAGCTATATGATACGAGATTCTTTCAAGGTTAGCTTCGATTGGGATTCGAAGTCCTGTTCGCTTGAATAGGCTGATAGTGCTGCACGCTGTAACGCATGAAGATAATTAGTATCGAGAATATGGTCTCGGGCTGAGGACATCGAAAAAGCAGTAACACGGGAATTTACTAAAGTAATGACTAGATATCAAGCTGAAGCAATTGCGAATATGAATCGTTTGAAAAATTTATCAATCATTTAGATTATCTGTCGATGTAAAACAATAAACCAGATAACGTACTAATAACCCATCAACAACTCTATCAGCACAATTTTATGGTGAAACTGGAAATGATTATTTGATTAAATGGGAAATTTTATAATCGTTAACGTATAAAAATGCATGCCTAAGAGAACAGTTGATAGTATATAAAAAATCAAGTGGTGGTCAAAATTAACCGGTAAGAAATTACGAGATGTTTTCTTTAATCAAGATGTCAACACATTGAATCCCCTAAATAAATGCTCTAAATTGATATTTATTATAATTTAAAAAAATAGTTGAAAAATATACCATAATAATGTAATATTAATTTCATCAAATATGTCGGGAGAACAACATGATGATTAAAACAAAAATGAAAAAGAAAGCTGAACAAGCACAATTACTCCTCAACGCCCTCATTCTTGAGTAAAGCGGTTGAGCATTTTCAGTCGCTACAATATGTGCGACTGGATTTGCTTTCCGTGAAAATAACACGACATTATCAAAAAGCCAATCCATTAACGGATTGGCTTTTTGATTTTAACCGTGTGACGATACATTTGCACGAATACGAGGAAAATATATGAACAAGAATATACGTTGGGCAGCAGGAGTGATCATTGTCGCTGCTATATCAGGGGTTTTGTTTACGAAGAATAATGATGGTGATGTTAGCAAAGTGCGAACTCTGCAAGTTATGATGAAAGACGATGTCATGACGATGAATCCAATTATGACTACCGATATTTATTCAAGTCAAGCACAAGATCAAGTTTATGAAGGACTTTATCGATATAAGGGCAATAAAGTTGTCCCTGCTATGGCAGAAAAAATTGTTAAACCTTCACAAAATGGCACCGTTTATACTTTCAAAATACGTGATAACGCTAAATGGTCGAATGGCGACAAAGTTACAGCACAAGATTTTGTGACTGCAATTCGTGCAACTGCCGATCCAAAAACAAAATCACAAGCGTCTGCTGACGCAATTTCAATTATGAAAAATTATGATTCGGTGCATGTGGGTGCGATGACACCGGATAAACTAGGCGTTAAAGCGATTGATTCTCACACAGTCCAAATTACTTTAACGCAAGCAACACCATCATTTGATAAATTGGCAACTGCAATCATTCCGGTTAACACTAAAAATTATGCTAAGTGGGGGAATAAGTATGGTACAGCTTCAGAATACATGGTGACTAATGGCGCATATCAAATGAATGGTTGGACTGGAACAAATTCAAGTTTTATGTTCACTAAAAATTCAAATTATTGGTCAGCTAAACGTGTTCAAATTGAGAAGGTCAAAGTTCGTGTCATCAAAACGCCAATGACTGCTGCCAATGAATTTAAGAATAAGCACTTAGATATTGCACAGTTGTCTGATGAATATATCAAGACTTATAAAAATACAAAGTACTATCATGCTACACCACAAGCTGTTGTTAGAGGGATATACTTTAATGAGACGAGCGATAAAACGAATAATCAGCATTTGCGACAAGCATTTGGATATTTAATCGATCGTGAGGCTATTACGTCTAACGTAATGAATGATGGTTCAATGCCACAATCAAACGCCGTGCCAAAAGGAATTATGACGAATCCTATAACTGGCGCAGATTTTACTAAAGACGCTGGCACACAATTTAAGGTGGACAAGAAAAAAGCACAATCTGAGTGGTCTGCATATTTGCAGAGTATTGGAAAAATAATGCTACGTTTACAATGACATTTGACGATGATTCAACCAGTAGAAAGGTTGGGGCGTACATTCAATATGCTGCTGAACACACTTTTAAGGGCATTAGCATTAATACAAAGTATGTTCCGCATTCACAAGTTGTCTCAGAAGTGTTAAAACAGGATTTTGATATGGTAAATATTGGTTTAAGTGTTAATGTACCGGATGCAGCATATCCATTGGCAATTGGAAAAACCGGATATGGATTGAATTTTTCAAAGGTCAGTGATAAGACATACGATGGGTATCTAACAATGGCAGCGACACAAGTAAGTGATACTAAAAAACGCTATGAAACATTACAGGTCGCCAATGAATACTTCACCAAAATAAAAGCATATATGGTACCGATATATCAACCGGTGACAGCCAACGTTGTTACCGATAAAATTGGTGGATTTAAAGGTAATAGTTTTCATTCGCCAGCATATCAGGATATGTATTGGAAATAAGATAATAAATAAAGGCAGGATTAGCAAATGACAGAAACTAAATATTATAATTTTAATGGTTTTAATTCAAAAACAGGTAATTTTGATCCACAATGTTATGCCATTGTGGATGATGAAACAGGACGATATACTGAAGTCGGGCATGGTGAAGGTCCTAAATTGGGACAGAGCGTTGATGTGGGTGAAAAATATATGATGCCTGGTATAATTAACACGCACATTCATGTTGACTCTGATGTGAATTATGAATTTGGAAAAACTAAATTTGGTGTGGATAATGAAAACGAACATGTTCGTGCAGTGATTGTGGCAACCCACAATATGAAAACGATGTTACGTCATGGTGTAACAGTTGTACGAAATGTTGGAACAGCACGCATGACAGATATTGAAATTGCACGCATGCAGCGTGAAGGCAGTGTAGAAGGACCAATGATGATTGCTAGTGGGGCAGCTTTTTCCATGACTGGTGGGCACGGTAGTGGTGGAGGAGGCATTGAGGTAGATGGTGTTGATGAAGTGCGCAAGGCAGTACGGCAAGCTATGAAAGAAGGCGCTCAAATCATTAAGTTTATGGTGACTGGCGGGGTGAGCGCTGGAGATTTTGAAAATCCCAATCAAGTTCAATTAAATGAAGACGAGGTACGAGCAGGTGTTATTGAAGCACATAAAAAAGGTATCAAAGTTGCGGCACATGCTCAAGGGGCTGAGGGAATTAAGATTGCAATTCGTGCTGGTGTTGATTCCGTTGAACACGCATTTCACATTGATGATGAAGCAATTGATATGATGAAAGTAAATGGGACCTTTGTAGTTCCAACAATGATTGCGATGAAGCGTATTATTGATCGGCCTGAGGAAGTTCCGGCATGGATGATTGAACGTGCGACAACGCATTGGCAAGCACATCAGAAGAGCGTTGCACGAGCTGCCATGGCAGGAGTTAACATTGCCATGGGAACAGATGCTGGTACACCCTTCAATGGTTTTGCAAATGAGAGCGCTGTGGAAATGGATATGATGGTTGAATTTGGTCATATGACACCACAACAAGTTTTACAATCAGCTACGATTAATGCAGCTAAATTGATGGGAATTAGTGATAATTATGGGATGATAGCAGTTGGGCAATATGCTGACTTCATCGTAATTCAAGAGAACCCAAATGATAATATGAAAGCTATTCAGGAAAAAGATAAGTGGGTATTTCAACATGGGCAACCCGTGGTATTTCATCAAGAAGAGAACATCATTTCATAGATAAATGAAAAACGTAAAAAAGACGCCTTTAAAGGCGTCTTTTTATTTAATTTGATGAATCATCAGAATCTGTTGATTCATCATCTGCTGGTCGGAGAGAATCAGCTATTGTTTGTAGAGAACTTGGTATGTCACCACCATATGCTGAGCCGGTGGAAGCGTGCTTTAAGCCAAGTGCTTTACGAGCTAAGTTAGTAACGCGTTGCTTTTCTTTTTGAGTAACAACTTCATATGAAACGTTGTTCCCTTCAGAATCAGGATAACTCGTGCTGACACCCTGAATATGCTCGGTGACAATATTTTTTGCTGCATTAATGTATTTGCTAGCAATTGTCGTTATATCTCCAAATGACAAATCAGTTTGAACATTTGAACTCATTGTATTCATAAACTTTGTATTTAACAAACTTGAAACATTAGCTGACTTTTTGATCAAACCTTCTAATACCAATCGTTGACGTTTTTGACGCCCATAGTCACCATCTGGATCATCGTAACGCATGCGCGAGAATGCAAGGGCTGCATCACCAGTCATGACGTGCTTGGTTGCCGACCAAGTGACCCCATTATCATCAGAATGTTCATAGCCTGTGCTTCCCTTGTGGAAACGGTATAGGTTTGCACCGTAAGCATGGGCTGTTTCCTGACTATAAGTGAAGTCAATGGGGGACTTAACAGAAATCCCCCCAACTTGAGTAACCATTTTTTCCAAGCCGGACATATTAACTAAGGCATAAAAATCAATAGGAATGTTTAAGTAAGATTCTACAGTTTTAATGGCAGTTGCCGTTGAACCATAGGCGTAGGCTGCATTTATTTTTTGAGGGAAAGTACTTTCGTACCCCGGAATAGAAACCATTGCATCACGAGGGATAGAAATCATTGTTGTTTTTTTGTCTTGGGGTTAACAAGAAGCAACATCATTGAATCGGTACGTCCTTTGTATGTACGTCCTAATTCACCGGTATCCGTTCCAAATAACAAAATAGACAAGGGCTTTCCACTTTGAACAACGCTTGAGACGTTTCGGGATTTAGTGACGCCACTGCTCTTGTATGTTTTATCAATTGCTGATTTAGTATTATGGATAGCCATCCAAGCAAATGTGCCTGACACGATAAGTAAGAGACCGACAATAAGCAAGATAATATTTCGTAGTCTGTGACTACTTTTTGAATAGCGATCAATTCTGGACTTAACTGCAGTTTGTTTATTTTTTTTCATAACGGTCTCTCGATTGTTTTGGCCAATGAAATATGGCGGTTTGTAAGATAATAAAGACAGCTACCGAGTTTTATCGATATGCTGCCATTTTTGGGCAACAAAGGCAAAAGGCTTGAAACTAACGATCAATCAAAAAATAGTAACCAGTGTTCTCACCATATTTTGAGATTATTCATCTAGCAATAATTCATCTGCCATGTATAGATATTTAAGGGCACGACTAAAAATATCGGCAAAAAACCAACTGATAGTAATGATATCGGACCAAGTTAAAGTCAAGATTAAATTTTAACCATATCAGCTTTTTTTTATAATTATATCTCATATAATGCTACAATTATTAAGAGCTATAAGCAAATGAGTTTGTAGAAATTTAATATTTGGGAGAATGTGAGTAAGCGGGGTCAATTGAGCATATTGAATATCATTGTCGTCATAAAACTATGTTTTTGTCAGTACAATTTGAATATGCTTATCCGTATCATCACAATTATAAACAATGTTAATTCCACCGGATAAATTAAGAAAAATTTTAATCATTACCTTTGGCATTATTTTTGTTTTTTTAGGTATTCAAGTTAGATTTCATATGATATTTATGCAAGTTCTGGACGCGACTACAGATTTTGCAGTAAACAATATTTTATCGTTGAAAATACCCCTATACTTAGGGTTAGGTAATCTTTTTCCCATTATTGGGTCGTCATCCCATTGATAGCGGTTATGGTAGCATTTCTTTATTTAATAAATTACAAAATTGCTGCCTGGTGGTTTGCCATTACACAACTTGTTGCGATGTTGCTGACATGGGTTATTACAATTATTTTGCGCATCCATTGGCAGGATGGTCCTAAAATAGGTGAAACTATTCCTAACTTATTGTTGGTGTGGTGGTTGCAATTGCTCTTACTGCTAGTCATTATTATGCCACATTTGGTTAAGTCGAGAAAAATTCAAGTGATGATCAATATTTTAATTGGTTTATTTTGGTTATCAATTATGTTAGCCCGTATTCAATCTCATCATATGGCATTGACTAGTGGCTTGGGAGCAATTACCTTTGGTTATTTTTGGTGGCAGTTTAGTGCACAACAATATTATAAACGGGCGCGACATTGGCAAAAGGTACTTGAAATTGACGGGCGCGTGTAAGTGTGTTATTATTTTCATATTGTCAAAGAGGTTGCAGCCAACATGAGTCACATGAATGAGTCCGCCAGGATGTTGAAATCATGTAAAAGGGAAGGTTGCCGAAAGGGTTAACAGGCAAGATAACCTTTGGGCTAGTGATTAAGAGTTGCTAGACTGTCGCAGAAATGCGGTGCGCTTTGAAAAGTGATTATATAATGACTTTTTAAACCTCTTCCTGTTTGCTAAGGAGAGGTTTTTTTATTTTGAGAAGGAGATTTTATGTCTGAACATAAAGGGCACATACAGCGTAATTTAAAAACGCGCCATGTGTCAATGATTGCATTAGGTGGTTCAATTGGAACGGGCTTATTCGTAGCTTCGGGAGCCACTGTTGCGCAAGCAGGTCCTCTGGGTGCTATTGTCGCTTATTTAGCTATTGGTGTGATGGTTTATTTCTTAATGACTTCGCTGGGTGAAATGGCTACTTATTCACCAACTTCAGGTTCATTTTCCGACTATGCTGGTAAATATGTTGACCCAGCATTGGGATTTGCCATGGGATGGAACTACTGGTTTAATTGGGCTATAACATTAGCTGTCGACATTGTGGCAGTTGGCTTGGTGGCTGAATTTTGGTTTCCAAATACACCAGGGTGGATATTTTCCGCGATTGCTTTATTACTTATCTTCTTAATTAATATTTTTTCAGTTGGAACTTTTGGAGAAGCTGAGTTCTGGTTGTCGATGATTAAGGTAGTAACTATTATTGCCTTCTTGATTGTTGGTCTGGCTACTATTTTTGGTGTAATTCATTCTGACATCAATGTCATGAAGAACTTGTCGGTCGGTAATCACGGATTTGTTGGTGGACCTCAAGCTATCTTGTCAGTATTCGTTGTTGCTGGATTTTCTTTTCAAGGAACTGAGTTAATTGGTATTACTGCTGGAGAAGCAGAGGATCCTGATAAGTCAGTTCCTAAGGCGATAAATCAAGTGTTTTGGCGTATCTTATTGTTTTATATTCTGGCAATTTTTGTCATTTCCGCTCTGGTTTACTATAAAGATCCGCGCTTGTTGAGTTCTTCCACACAAAACATTGCGGTCTCACCATTTACAATCGTATTTAAAAACGCAGGAATTGCTTTTGCGGCTAGTTTAATGAATGCAGTTATCTTAACATCAATTGTTTCGTCAGCAAATTCAGGTTCATATGCTTCTACACGTATGTTGTACGCTATGGCGCGTAAAGGGGATGCCCCTAAAATTTTTGCCAAGCTTTCAACTAGAGGGGTTCCAGTTGCAGCCTTAGTATTAACTACTGCGATTGGGTTATTAGCATTTATTGCTAACACCAAAGGGGGATCAGTTGCTTATACTTGGCTGGTCAATGCTTCTGGGTTAACTGGATTCATCGCTTGGGTCGGCATTGCTATCTCTCATTATCGCTTCCGAAGAGCTTATGTGGCGCAAGGAAAGAGTCTGTCTGATTTGAAATACAAGGCTAAGTGGTTCCCATTCGGTCCACTATTTGCGCTAGTGATTTCTATTGGTGTTATTATTGGTCAGGATCCGGACAGTTTTGCCCATCTAAATTGGGAAAAAATATTTGTGACCTACTTATCAGTTCCTTTGTTTGTAATCTTATACTTTTGGTACAAGGTTTCTCACAAAACGAAGCTAATTGCTCTAAAAGATGTTGATCTAAAACAATATAAATAAAGACATATAAAAAAGACACTACATCATTGTAGTGTCTTTTTTATATGAGCAATAACTTAACCGCGAACTACTAGGACGTCAACTTTAGCAGATCTCGTTACGAATTCAGTAACAGAACCAATAACTAAACGTTCTACAGCATTTAATCCAGTTGCACCAATGACAATCAAATCAGCATTGACTTCGTTAGGTACATCTTTAGCGATTAACGACTTGGGCGAACCATATTCGATTAGATAATCGACATTTTTAACACCAGCTTCAATTGCCTGTGCTTTATATTTTTCTAAGCTTTTACGCGTTTCATCTGAAACTGCTTCAACCATTGTATCGTCAAAACTAGCCACATTTTGAAATGCACGGGTATCGATAACGTTTAAAATTGACAAGATGCCTTCATCACCAGCATCCAAGGTCAGTTCAATCGCGCGCGTTAATGCAGCTTCAGATTCTTTTGATCCATCCATTGGTACTAAAATCCTATGATAATTTGCTGTCATAATAACATCCCTTCTTGCAATATGCAATGCGTTCTTCTATACCTCTAGTATAGCGCTTTCATAATAAAATTAATAGTATGTTCTTTAACCTAATTAAACACTGATTTTAATTTATACAAAAAAAACGCCCACAAATGTGGACGCACGGGCTTAGCCCGGAACACTCAATTGATACCGTTAATCGCTACGCAGATTTTCCTCGAAATTATCGAGGTGGATGGTTCATCAAGATTGTCAGATTACCGAATGAAAGGGCATATCTTCTAAGTCCTGAATTCCCAACCGAAAATAAAAGTTGTAAGGAAAAAGCTGATGATGTAGCAATGCGTATATCTGAGGAATTCATATAGTATTATAACGCGAAAACTCGTTAACTGAAAGACTTGACTTTTTAGTTTAGCCCGTTTTCTTGTCGCAATTTTAGTGTCTGATAGACATCAAATAATTGTTGTTCAATTTTCGAATTACCTTTAGAATGAAAATACTGAGTGTTTGTCATTTTATCTGGTAAATATTGTTGAGCTACCCAATCATTATCATAGTCATGCGGATATGTGTAATCTACACCGTGATTCAACTCCGAAGATCCCTTATAATGTGCATCTTTTAAATGATCAGGTATATCGTAAGATTTGCCATGACGAACATCACTAATAGCCAAGTCAATTGCTTTGTAGGCCGAATTAGATTTAGGTGAGAGAGAAAGTTCAATAATAGCATTGGCGATCGGAATTCTGGCTTCTGGAAATCCCAGTGTTTGCGCGGCTTGAATAGCAGTTACTGCCCGCTGAGCTGCCGGTGGATTTGCCAACCCAATATCTTCGTATGCAATAACGGTAAGTCGGCGTGCTAAAATCGGTAAATCACCGGATTCGATAATGCGGGCAGCGTAGTGTAACGCCGCATCGGTGTCGGATCCGCGAATTGATTTTTGTAGTGCTGAAATCACATCATAATGCGCATCCCCATCTTTATCTGCTGATAATGCTTTGCGTTGCACAGTCTCTTCAATGATTGGCAAACTGATATGAACGACACCCTTTTTATCTGCTTTTGTTGATAAAACCGCTAATTCTAAACCGTTTAAAGCACTGCGTAAATCACCATTTGTTGCTCGCGATAACTGTAACATAGCGTTATCATCGAGAACGATATTGTATTGCCCAAGGCCTTTTTCTTTATCAGCAATGGCTCTTTTAACAGCGCTTGTGATATCTGTTTCACTTAGACTGTTAACTTCAAATATTTGCGTTCTAGAACGAATAGCTGGTGTGACATTAATATAAGGGTTTTCTGTCGTCGCACCGATTAATATAATTGCTCCGGACTCCAAATGTGGTAGTAAAAAGTCTTGTTTGATTTTGTTTAAGCGATGAATTTCGTCTAGTAACAAGACGACAGTCCCTGACATTTTTGCTTCTTCGACAACGATTTGTAAATCTTTTTGGCTATCGGTAGCAGCGTTTAGCATGCGAAACGCATATTTTGATGAACCGGCAATGGCACTAGCTATTGATGTTTTACCAGTACCAGGCGGCCCGTACAAAATCATCGAACTCAGCCGATGAGCAGCGACCATGCGCCAGATGATTTTGCCTTCACCAACTAAATGTTGTTGGCCAACAATCTCTTCAATTTTTGTGGGGCGCATACGGTACGCTAGCGGTTCTTGTGTCATAAACGTTTATCCTAAGTAAATGTTATCTACGTTGACAGCAGTATTAGCGGCTAGTACCACTGCAATTGGATCTTCTTGATGTGCGGATTTTGTAGAGTCGGAAAGCAAGGTGAAACTATGTTTGCTCTGCGTTGCTAAACCAACATACGTTGAAAAATAGTCGCCGGCAAGTTGCTGATCAATTAGAACCTTGCCAATGCTATGTGATTTAAGTGATGCGGCAAATTGTGATTGGATGTTTGAATTGCCCAATTGAGATACCTTAATTGCGACAATGACACGTTCTCGGAACGTGCCAAGATAGCGGTCTTGCTCATCAGGGTTAATTTTTGGGCTGCCATTACCAAGCTGTTCTTGTTGTAAGCGTTCATTGACGTCCATGATTTTCTCCATTAATATTTGATACTTCTATTATACGTTATCTTAGTCGTTAATTTGTACCTAAACTCTCAGTCAATGGGGCGCAATGCTAAACCTACATGTTGCTTTGGTTATCTGGTATTAAACGTAATGCCCAAAGAGTTAAGATAATCGCTCCTAAGCCCAGAAAAATAATCGCGGTAGCTATACCAAACGAACCAAGAAATGGGGCGCCAATCAGCATTGATGATGCAATGACTTTTCCTAATTGAAAAATTGAACCATTAAAAGCAAGGTAGGCACCACGTTTATTTTCTGGCATTAAATCGGCTAATTTTGATTGACGTGTTGGGACATACATCAATTCACCAAAAGATAATATGAAGCTTGAAAAAATTAATAAGGGTAGCGTGTTGACGTATGCTTGCAGAGCGTAGCCTAACGTAAATAAGGTAGTACCCATTACAAATATTTTTTTCGTGTTGCGATTAGTTATCCAACGAGATATTGGTGCAGTAAACAAAACAATAATAGCTGTATTAATGCTTGTCAATAGACTTAACATTTTTACACCATCAAATGATATACCCAACCATTTTGTATGGATAAAACTTTGTGCCAAATGAATGGCGATAAAGTTAGTGCGTTGAAATTCAACACTAAGTAATAAGATACCACCTAATGTGAAGATAACAAAACGAACATTGCATAATACAATCTGATAACTATGAAATACAGACTGAAACCCAACGTGACTTTTTATATTAACCATTTGTTCATGGGTTTCAGTAATTAAATATTTGGTCAAAAGTAACGAACTAATATTTATGATGACTAGAATAGTAGTAAGTAATAAGAAATGCCGTTCAAATAACCAGCCACCAATGATCATCCCAATCATCAATGCCAGGTTATTCGCCCAATAATTGATGGCATACATGAAGGCACGTGTTTTTTCAGTTGAGACGTCGATGAGCATTGCCTCGCTAGCTGGGCTAATCAAGCCACTAGCAATATTTCCAAGAAACATCATCACGAAGGTAAGCCAAGGAAAATGATAAACGGGTAGATTAGCGCAGACAATACCAATAGAAGCCAATAACTTAATGAACTCCCCAAAAAGAAGTAAACGTCGTCTCCCAAATACATCCGTTAAGTATCCACCATAAATGCCAGCTAGAAAAGAAATGATGATATTTATCATCATTAACACACCGGTGATTTGTGCATTGTAAGCATGAAAAAGGTAAATCGACATAAAAGGAAATATGAGAGAACTTCCGAGGCGACTTAAAAATTCAATTTGGATTCTTTTTCTGATGTTTGGATGTAAATTTTTCCACATATTGTTTATCCTACTTTCAAACGATATGTTAAGATTATAAAATAGACATCTAGATATTAAAATGGACATCTATATAGAAAAATGTCCACTTTAAAAGGTGAGTGAAATTAATGATTGACCAGACATACTTTGATTTACGAATGACATATCAACAATTTGGGCAAAAACTAACTATCAGTATTTCTGAATTAGCTAAGTTTTGGTCGATATCAACAAAGCAGGTTAAACGTCGTTTACGCGCTTATGAAGAGCAAAAACTTTTGCATTATTACCCCGGACAAGGGCGTGGACATCTAACGCAAATCATTTTTCAAAGTAGCTTCAGAGATGAGGTGATTATGGAGATGAAGCAAGCAATTGTTACTGAGGACACAATAACGATTTTCTACTTGCTAAAATTATCAGTACCTGCCAGCTGGCTGGCATCTTTTCGGGGAAATCTCACTAATTTTTTAGGCATACAAACGTATAGTGAAAATAAGCGTGTTTTAAGACAGCTGGCGACACGTCCTATTACTACTTTAGATCCTGTTCAAGTGGCCATTCGACGTGAGTATCAATTAGTTTTGCAGTTGGGAGATACATTAGTTCAATTCGATGAAGGATTGAAAGCTGGATTGGCTCACCATTGGCAGTCAAATAACGATGCCACCGTTTGGACGTTTTATTTGCGCAAAGGGGTACGATTTCATAATGGGAAAACGATGACAGCGGTTGATGTGAAACGCACGTTTGAACGAGTTCGAAATGAAGTGGGGGAATCGTACTGGCAACTTGTTAATTTAGTGGATATCATCTTGCTAGCAGATGATATTGTCCAGTTCAAATTTTCAGCACCTGAACCCTTATTCGTGAGATATGTTGTTGATGCAAAATATGTTATTGTTGATTGTGATGTTGAATTTGATGAAATTCATTGGGTGGGGACAGGTGCATTTCAGGTGACGGAAAGTACTGATACGACGTTCAAACTGGCGGCTTTTGATGATTATTACGGGTTGCGTCCGATGATAGATGAAGTAGTTTATTATTTAGTAGATGACTGGAAAGTTGTGTCAGGTCTCCTTAATCCGGCGGATTACGGCAATCATGATTATGTGAAAAAGAAGCATACATTTCCTGGTGCAGAGTTTATTATTTCCAACTTAAAACGCCCAACAATAATTCAACAACCATTCGTTCGATCAGCTTTATATCATGTTATTGATACACGAGTTTACGATGGCATTGGCGGAATTCCTGCCAGTCATTATGATTCTCGTGATTCAGCAGTACGAAGGGATAAAACATTAGCGCAGGCTCAAAAAAAATTAAATCAAGCGAACTATCAAGGGGAGCCTATCGTTCTAGCTACGTTATCACATTCAAAAGAAGCTGAAGAACTTTCAAAATGGATTCAAAGGCGTGCTAAGAAAATCGGATTGAACATGGAAATAATTTACTATAATTTTGCTACAGATTACTATACTGAATTTTTAGAAAAAAATGCAGACTTAGTCATGTTGGCTGACATTCCCATGAACCTCGATGAATTTGCGTACATTGAATTTGTTAGTAGTCCGACATTGCTTGTACAAAGAATGCTAACGCCGTCGTTATTAGAACAACTTCAGTATTTAATTTTTCTTTTCAAACAAACTGAAAATGAAAAAGACCGACATCTTATTTATTTGAAAATTGATAATTGGCTAATAAAACAAAACATCTTATTTTACACGACTCATGCTGTTCGAGAAATATATGTCCATCAGTTTTTAGTAAATGAAGGGTATCAATATGATTATAAAAATGCTTGGAAAATGCCAGAAATAAATAATTAAACGAATAAAAAAGTTCGCACAAAAAGGCAGCCCAAAATCAGGCTGCCTTTTTGCTCGTTACTAATAAAAATTAAAAAACGTCACCCAAATATGGTGACGTTTCAACCAACTAAGAATTAAAATATTAACCCAAGTGGTTGTAATATTCGACGATCAACGCTTCGTTGATGTCAGCATCTAGCTCTTCACGTTCTGGCAAACGAACGAGTGAACCTTCAAGCTTTTCAGTGTCTAATGATACGAATTGTGGGCGAGCCACAACTGATTCGATAGCAGCTTGAATAGGCAAGATGTTCTTTGACTTTTCGCGAACTGATACAACTTGTCCAGGTTGAACGCTGTATGAAGGAATATCAACGCGCTTACCATCTACTAAGATATGACCATGATTAACAAGTTGACGTGCTTGTTGGCGTGTTGTTGCCAAACCGAGACGATAAACAACTGAATCTAAACGTTGTTCCAATGAGATCATGAAGTTAGTACCATGAGTACCCTTACGAATCTTACCAGCCTTGTTAAACAAAGCTTTGAATTGACGTTCAGTCAAACCGTAAGTAAAACGCAACTTTTGCTTTTCGCGCAATTGCATTCCGTATTCAGAAATTTTAGCACGACGGCCGGCACCGTGATCACCAGGTGCGTAAGCACGACGTGACAATTCTTTACCAGTACCAGACAATGAAACACCTAAGCGACGTGAGATACGCCACTTTGGACCTGTATAACGTGACATGTATATGTCCTCCAAAATGTATTATGCTGTACATTTGAGGGTAAGTACCAGATGCGTGCAGCGCCTATCTTGACGTTTCTCAGAGCCAGTAGCTATGGCCTTACTAACGATTTGGGGCGTTGTTGACGCGCTTCCTTACTTACTGCTACTCAATTTAACAACTTATTACATAATATCAGAACCATTAAGGAATAGCAAATTGTTAAGAAAATTGTAAACGATTTGAGATTTAGCAAATCTCCTTTAATTGAATCGTATAAGTGCTAAGATGGAAAGTGAAAATTAAAAGGTTGGAAACTATCCATATGTTTAACTTTACAGTCTTAGCAATTATATTACTTTTGGTTGTCATCGCTTATTTAGCAATATTTGTGATGCAAAGAACTACGGTCAAAAAAGTTAGTGACCTCAGAGCAAGAAAAGATCAGCTTGAATCTTTGAAAGTTCGCGAAGAGCTTGTCGAGGGACGAAAGTTACCTTTAACAGGTCAGTCTTTAAAGAACTATCAGAAATTTGAGAGTTCTTTTAATGATGTTCAAAATAATAAGTTTTTGAAAATTGATCAACAAGCTAATTTAGTACTTTTTGAGGCTCGAGGCATCAACTTTATTAAAACGCGTAATGAATTAGAACGTTTGCAAGGTATGGTGGATGATACGGAAACTACCATTAAAGATGTGCGGGCTGGTCTGCTTGATTTAAAGAAAACTGATGAAGAGCATCGCGAGGCAATCAACGATCTTAAGAAGAAGTATGAAGGATTGCGTAAGCGCTTGCTTGCTGAAAACTTTAAGTTTGGACCAGCTAACCCTGCTCTAGATAAGTTTTTGAGTCAATTAGAAGCAGACTACGATGAGTTTACAGAGTTAACAGAGAATGGTGACCACGCTACGGCCTCTGATATTTATGAGCAATTAGCGATGGAAACAACTCAAATGGAAAAAATGATGGCTGATATTCCAGATTTGTTTGATCAATTAAACATTAAGTATGTTGATCAATTAAATGAACTAGCCCAAGGGCACACTAAGCTTGTAGAAGCCGGTTATGTTTTTCCAAACGATAGCGTGGAGCAAGAACTTCAAGCAATTGACTCACAACGTCAGCAAGTTTTGAATTTATTAGCAGATTTGAAGCTAAAGGAAGTAACGGAACAAACTGGATATATCGAACAGCGCATTGATGCAATGTACGAAACGATGGAAACGGAAGTAACGGCGCGCAAGCACGTCACTAAAAATGCCGATCGTCTATCTTCTGATTTGTTACGTCTGCGTGAGCAGAATCAGACACTATCGATCGAGCTGGATAGATTAGGTCAAAGCTTCCAATTTAATCATAAAGAGTTGGAAACACGACGTACTTTACTTGAACAAATCAACATGGCAGAGGAGCAAATTAATCATAATGATGATTTGCTTGAGGCCAAAGAAATATCATACAGTGAATTGCAAATTCAGCAAGAAAAATTGCTGAAGCAGTTTGAAGAAATTGAGACACAACAGGTAGACATTTGGGATAAAATTTCTGGCCTAGAAAAAGCTGACCGATCAGCTAGACAGCTGGGTGGGCAATACCAAAAAGAAGTTGAAGCCATTAAGCATGCTGTTGAACGGATGAATTTGCCTGGCTTACCAGTCGCTTATTTAGAATATTTTTACGCTGTATCAAACGAATTAAAGCGTCTCGCTAAGTCATTAAATACAAATTTGATTGATATGGATGAGGTACAACGTCAATTGAACATTGTATCAGCTGACATTGATACATTAAAAGAAAAGACAGAAGAAATTGTTGATCAGGCTGCACTGACGGAACAGCTATTACAATATGCTAATCGTTATCGTGCTTCGAATGAGCGTGTTGCTGCTGCAAGCGAGCAAGCACGGATGTTTTACGAGAGGGATTATAATTTCAAGCAGGCAATGGATATCCTCGGCTCAGCTCTTGACAGTGCTGAACCAGGTGTTTATGAAAGATTAGTTGATTCATACATGCGTCGAAAAACACCATTAGTATAGTAAAAATAAAAGGAGCCACCGCTATTGAGCGGTGGCTCCTTTTATGTTAGGTTATGATAATTTAGAATGCTTAATGCCATAGGAGAAGTACCAGATAACACCAAGTAGTAACCAGAGGCCAAACATTTTGAGTGTCTCGGCAGATAGCTGTGTAATAAAGAACAAACTTATCATACCCGCAATAAACGGTACAATTGGATAGCCAGGTACTTTGAAACCATCGTGAGCTAAATCTTTACGACGACGAAGGATTAAGATACCAAAATTGATAAAGGCGAATGCTGTTAAAGTACCTGCATTAATTAAACTAGCCAATGTGCTGAGGGGGATAAGGCCCGCAAAAATAACCTCAACGGCAACTGCCAAAATTAGTGCATTTACTGGTAAATGCGATCCTGGTGATATTTTACCTAGGCTGCGGGGGAGCAAACCGTCACGCCCGAAGGAATAAGTTAAACGGGATGAAGCATAGATCAAGGCTAATACAGCTGTGAACATACCGATTAACGCACCAATAGTAATGACGATAGAGAACTGTGTTTGATGGACAACTTGCAGAGCAAATGCTGCTGGGTCATCAACACCAAGTTTTTTATAATTGACAATTCCCGTTAACACTATAGAGAAGAGTGTATATAATAGGGCTGAAATAATAACCGTACCAACAATACCCTTGGCCATTGTCTTTTGTGGGTTCTTAACTTCAGCAGCGTGGGCGGCGATGGTATCAAAGCCTAGAAAAGCAAAAATAATGCTGGCGGTTGCGGCCCAAATTCCGTTCAAACCGCCCAATCCACTGTGAAATTCTTTAGGGTAAAATGGTACATAATTGCTTGTTTTAATAAAAAATGATCCGCCAACAATGAACAAGATTAAAATGGCAATTTTGATAACGACTGCGCCATTTTCAACTTTCTTTGAGGTGTTTAATCCTCGTGATAGTATAGCAGCGACGAATAAAATAATTAATACTGCAAATAAATTGACAATTCCGCCCTCCATTGGACCGGCAGATAGATATTTAGGGATGTGAATGCCAAATATAGCTAATAAATTACCAAGGTAGGCTGAAAATCCGGTTGCAATTGCTGATACTGCTAAGAAATATTCAACAATTAATGACCAACCCAATAGCCAACCAATGATTTCTCCGTAAATAGCACCCCCGTATGAGTAAGCTGAGCCAGCAACTGGCATGGCTGCTGAGAACTCAGCAAAAGCCATACCTGATAATCCAGAGAAAATTGCAGCAATTAGAAATGCAATAGCGACTGCTGGACCTGCATGATCAGCGGCTTCGTGGCCGGGTAAAATAAATATTCCTGTACCAATGACTGTGCCTACTCCTAGACTAATCAAGTCGCGCGTTGTTAAAACACGCGACATATGTGAATCTGCACTCAGGTAATTATCAACAGATTCCCGCTTAAAAGCTCGCGCAAGAAGTGACATAATAGTTCTCCCATTTTTAATAGTTTTTGTACACCAGCTATTTTATCAATTTCAAGTATACTTGTCGAACTTTATAAATAGTTTTACGATACAATAATAACTAAGGAATTTGAATGATGAAAAATAACAAAGTTTTTGTAATTACTGGTGCCACCGGTGTCGGTAAGACAACAATTGCCCGCTATTTGCAAGATACATATCGGATGCCGCGAGTTTTAACGCATACAACGCGCCCCCCGCGGGAGCGGGAAGAGGACGGCATAGCCTATTATTTTGAAACTGATAATAGTTTTGAAAAGAATCATTATTTGGAACGGGTGCAGTATGCTGGGTATAAGTACGGCTCATCATACGAGGCATTAGAGCGCGCTTGGGGAAAAAATCCATATGCAACAATTGTCTTGGACACTGCGGGGGCTATTACGTATTCTCAGGAACTAGGTGAACAAGCTGTAATCATTTTCGTTACAGTCACGCATCCTGATATGTTAATTGACCGTGTGCAAGTTCGAGGAGATGATCCATTAGTGGTTGAACAACGAATAGCCTCGCCGGAATTTTTACGCGACGTAACTTTGCCAAAAGAACTGAAAAATGTTGCCTACGAACTAGCGAACGATGATTGGGCAAAAACTAAAGTACGTCTCGATCTACTTGTCAATGATATTATGAGCGGCCGTAGTCTACCCAAAAAAGGTAAAATGTGATTTTGTTAATAAGAAACTTGACAAATGATGGAATTAATATTAAAATTAATCTCATAAAAATAAAAAAGGTTTTAACACAATGTCACATTTAATGAACAAAACTACAGCAAATTTTTACTTTAAGTATTTTGGCTAACTATCCAAGTACTTAAGGCATTTTGCGTAGGTATTCGGATTAACCCTCTGAATGCCTAGTGAGTTCATCTACATTTGAGCAAACGCACATTCAGAATTTTTTCTGGATGTGCGTTTTGTGTTAAATTAGGGAGAAAATTATGCCAGAAGTAAAACCCTCGTTATTGAATAATCTCAATCAACATTTGAAACTTGTTGGTCCATCTGCTATTCGAGCATTTGATATTGAGGTGAGTGAGATTCCAGATATTATTAAGCTGACGTTAGGGGAACCGGATTTTAATGTACCCGATCACATCAAACAAGCGGCAATTCGGTCGATTGAAGCAAATGATTCACACTATGCTGCATCAAATGGTACGATTCATTTACGTGAGGCTGCGGCTGGATTTTTGGCAGACCGTTATGATATCGATTACGATCCTACTAACGAAATTATTGTAACTATAGGGGCAACTGAAGCTATTTATGATACGCTCACAACTATATTAAATCCGGGGGATAAAATAATACTCCCTACACCGATTTTTCCATTATATATAGCAGTGGGATTAGTAGATGGTGCTGAACCAGTATTTATCGACACTTCTTCAAATGATTTTGTGTTAAGTCCAGAGATGCTCAAGGCTGCAATTGCCAAGCATGGGGATGATATCAAAGCTGTTGTATTAAACTTTCCATCTAATCCAACTGGGGTTACTTACAATGATGAACAAATAAAAGCGATTGCAGATGTTTTGCGTGGTACTGACATTATTGTTATTTCCGATGAAATTTACTCTGAACTATCATATGAAAATAGTCATGTATCAATGGCTAAATATTTGCCTGAACAAACAATTTTGCTGAATGGTGTTTCAAAATCACATGCAATGACGGGTTATCGCATTGGTATTTTGGCTGGTCCAGCACAATTGGTTCAAAAAATAGCGATGATTCACCAATTTGCAACAACAACTGCCTCTAATCCGGCTATGGCTGCAGCTGCAGAGGCGTTAGGGACAGAGGCAGGGCGGCAAGATACGTTAGTCATGAAGGCTGAGTATCTTCAACGACGTGATTATGTTTATGACACAATGACACAACTTGGTTTTAAAGTTGCTAAACCAGATGGAGCATTTTATATTTTTGCTAAAATACCGGCTGGCTATATTCAGGATGATTTTGCTTTTGCTCGTGATTTAGCTCAAAATAATGGTCTAGCTTTGATTCCAGGTTCGTCATTTGGTCCTGGAGGAGAAGGATATGTTCGACTAAGCTATGCGGCATCCATTGAAACATTGCAAAAAGCTATGCACCGTTTGACTGCTTATATGGAAGAAAATGGTAAATGAATAAAATATTGATGACAAGTGTGCGTAGTGACGAAGAGCAGGCTATTCGTCACTACGCTGAAAAGAATAATGTGGAAATAGTGATTTCTCGTGATGATTTCCATCCTGAAACACTACCTGACTTAACAGAAATTGACGGATTAGTCATACAACAAACTGCAAAAATTGGTGGGGATCAACAATTTTATCATCATATTGCTAAACAAATAACTCAAATAGCGACACGGACTGCTGGTTATGACATGATTGAAGTTGATCTGGCTAAAAAAGCTGGTTTGAAAATAACAAATGTACCAGCCTATTCACCAAGATCAGTAGCCGAAATGGCGCTTATGCAGATCCTGAGATTATTGCGTCATACGCCAGAATTTGACAAACGGATTGCTAACAATGATTTTCGCTGGACAGGTCTTCAAGCGAGAGAAATTCACTCTGTTACTATCGGCATTGTCGGTGTAGGACGAATTGGTGGGACATTGGCAAAACTACTAAATAGTATTGGTGTCAATGTCTTAGGTTACGATACAGACCGCGATGCTTCACTTTGTGATGTGATTACCTACGTTACAAAAGATGAGCTATTGGCACAAAGTGACGTAATCAGTTTACATGTCGATTTAAATGAAACTTCAATTCATTTGCTTTCTGAGGCGGATTTCCTAAAAATGAAAAAGGGTGTGTTGCTAATAAATGCTTCGCGTGGCCCAGTTATTAACACAAGTGATTTAATTACTTTTTTAGAGAATGGTCAAGTGGGTGCCGTGGCACTGGATACGGTGGAAAATGAGTCCGGTGTTTTCAATCACGATTTACATGATCAGGGGGTGCAAGATGCACGCATCCAAAAACTATTATCAATGTCAAACGTCATTATTACGCCACATGTTGGCTTCTTTACTAACATAGCCGTCAAGAACATGGTTGATATTTCGTTGGATGATACTTTAATGATACTAAACGGACAATCTTCACCACACGAAGTTTAAACTAAGCGCTTCGGCGCATACATAGGAAAGAAATATGAAATCAGTTAAACATAGTTCCGCGGCAACAATAAAAAAATTCATTATTGATATATTGAATGGTACGAGCTTGGGTATAGTTTTGACTTTAATTCCTAGTGCATTGGTCAGTCAATTACTGTTATTGTTTTCTGGTAACGAAATTGCTACCCAGATTGTGTTTATGACGACACTGATTCAAAGTACATTGCCATTAGTAGCAGGATTTGCTGTGGGTCAAATTTTAAAACTGACAGTAATTGATTCAGGCGCCATCGCGCTTTCGATGTTTGTTTCTGCTGGTGTTGTGAAAAGCACAGCCAATGGCGCAATCATTTCTGGTAGCGGTGTGATGCTCAATATTTTGCTCGTAGCGTTTTTGGCATCTATATTGGTGAAGTTCACTGAGAAATCTTTTGGACATTTTAAAATATTATTACAGCCATTATTTGTAGCGGTTATTGCCGGCGGTATTGGGCTGATGACCTTACAGCCGATCAGTGTCTTGCAAACATGGATAGGGGATGGCATCGCTCATGCTACTGAATTAACACCACTAGTAATGGGCGCGGCCTTAGGGGTGATTTTTGCTTTTCTTATTGTTTCCCCGTTATCTTCGGTAGGTATTGCGATGGCTATTAGCCTGGCAGGAGTTGGATCAGGCGCTGCTAATGCAGGAATTACAGTGGCAAGTTTTACATTAGCGTTAATGGGCGCTAGTGTGAATCCCATTGGTGGTACGTTGGCGCATTTTGTTGGCTCGCCAAAAATTCAAATGGCAAATATGTTAGTGAAACCCAAATTATTTATACCAACAAGTATTGGTGCGGCAATAATGGGGGCGGTAGCAACTATGTTGAATATCAAAGGGACGCCATTTTCCGCAGGATTTGGATTTTCTGGATTAGTCGGTCCGTTGACTGCTTGGTCGGAATCAGACAAAAGTCTTGTATCTATATTCAGCATTCTGCTGGTATTTGTCATACTTCCTGTTATTATCGCCACAGTTTTAAAATGGTTATTCATGACTAAGTTAAAAATGATTAAAGCAGAAGATCTCAAGCTAACGTTGCAGTAATTACTTAAGTAAAGGTAAAGGCAAAAGAACGAAAAGGAGGGAAGGGGTAAAAAAGGGGCGGATAAAGCGAATGAGGAGGTAAAGTAAGGGGATAAAAAGGGATAAAAAGCGAACGAAGGAAAGAGATAAAAAACAAGTAAAAAAGTAGTTGACGAGGGGGAATAAAGTTGGTATATTAGTATATGTTCCGACGGAGCGAAGCGACGCAAAGCGTTGCGAGGCAAGGGGGAGCGAGAGCGTAAGAGCAGTGAGGTCGACGAAAACTTCTTAAAAGAAGTAGTTGACAAAGCGAAATGAGCGTGGTAAGATAATATAGTTGTCTCAGCGACAACGAGTAGCACATTGAAAACTGAACAAAACTTTGAACAAACGAATCTGTAGCTGTTACGTAAAGTAACAAAAACAAATTTGCGAAGTCAATTCGTAACAAACAATAAACGGATTACGTTATAGAGATATAGCGAAATATAGTCAGTTTAATCGAAGAGCAATCTTCAAATTTTCAAATTGAGAGTTTGATCCTGGCTCAGGATGAACGCTGGCGGCGTGCCTAATACATGCAAGTCGAACGCACAGCGAAAGGTGCTTGCACCTTTCAAGTGAGTGGCGAACGGGTGAGTAACACGTGGACAACCTGCCTCAAGGCTGGGGATAACATTTGGAAACAGATGCTAATACCGAATAAAACTTAGTGTCGCATGACACAAAGTTAAAAGGCGCTTCGGCGTCACCTAGAGATGGATCCGCGGTGCATTAGTTAGTTGGTGGGGTAAAGGCCTACCAAGACAATGATGCATAGCCGAGTTGAGAGACTGATCGGCCACATTGGGACTGAGACACGGCCCAAACTCCTACGGGAGGCTGCAGTAGGGAATCTTCCACAATGGGCGAAAGCCTGATGGAGCAACGCCGCGTGTGTGATGAAGGCTTTCGGGTCGTAAAGCACTGTTGTATGGGAAGAACAGCTAGAATAGGAAATGATTTTAGTTTGACGGTACCATACCAGAAAGGGACGGCTAAATACGTGCCAGCAGCCGCGGTAATACGTATGTCCCGAGCGTTATCCGGATTTATTGGGCGTAAAGCGAGCGCAGACGGTTTATTAAGTCTGATGTGAAAGCCCGGAGCTCAACTCCGGAATGGCATTGGAAACTGGTTAACTTGAGTGCAGTAGAGGTAAGTGGAACTCCATGTGTAGCGGTGGAATGCGTAGATATATGGAAGAACACCAGTGGCGAAGGCGGCTTACTGGACTGCAACTGACGTTGAGGCTCGAAAGTGTGGGTAGCAAACAGGATTAGATACCCTGGTAGTCCACACCGTAAACGATGAACACTAGGTGTTAGGAGGTTTCCGCCTCTTAGTGCCGAAGCTAACGCATTAAGTGTTCCGCCTGGGGAGTACGACCGCAAGGTTGAAACTCAAAGGAATTGACGGGGACCCGCACAAGCGGTGGAGCATGTGGTTTAATTCGAAGCAACGCGAAGAACCTTACCAGGTCTTGACATCCTTTGAAGCTTTTAGAGATAGAAGTGTTCTCTTCGGAGACAAAGTGACAGGTGGTGCATGGTCGTCGTCAGCTCGTGTCGTGAGATGTTGGGTTAAGTCCCGCAACGAGCGCAACCCTTATTGTTAGTTGCCAGCATTCAGATGGGCACTCTAGCGAGACTGCCGGTGACAAACCGGAGGAAGGCGGGGACGACGTCAGATCATCATGCCCCTTATGACCTGGGCTACACACGTGCTACAATGGCGTATACAACGAGTTGCCAACCCGCGAGGGTGAGCTAATCTCTTAAAGTACGTCTCAGTTCGGATTGTAGTCTGCAACTCGACTACATGAAGTCGGAATCGCTAGTAATCGCGGATCAGCACGCCGCGGTGAATACGTTCCCGGGTCTTGTACACACCGCCCGTCACACCATGGGAGTTTGTAATGCCCAAAGCCGG
>NZ_JABFNJ010000001.1:1432500-1552500 GCF_013414845.1 Leuconostoc sp. DB-1 | reverse complement strand
CGCATGGTTGGAGTATGAAACTGATGCCAAGGGCATTGCTAACGTCCGCATTGATCGCACGCGTAAGTTGCTAATGACTGAATTAGTACGTGCACTTGGATTTGGTTCGGATTCAGACATTATTGATATTTTTTCAGATCAATATGATGCATTGAACATGACCCTTGAAAAAGATGTCCATAAGGATATGTCAGATTCTCGTGTTGAAGAAGCATTGAAGGATGTATACGAACGTTTGCGTCCAGGTGAACCAAAGACTGCTGATTCATCACGTGCACTATTAGTTGCTCGTTTCTTTGATCCAAAGCGTTATGATTTAGCTTCTGTGGGCCGTTATAAGATTAATAAAAAGCTGTCACTTAAGACACGTTTGTTAAACCAAACATTAGCAGAAACATTGGCTGACCCTGATTCTGGTGAAATTATTGCTGAAAAAGGTACGTTAGTCGATAAGGAAGTTATTTCTAAATTAACACCATATTTGGATCGTGAAGATTTTAAGACAACAACATATACTCCATCAGGTGATGCTGTTCTTGAAGAACCTGTAACCCTTCAAAAAATCAAAATCGAATCTCCCGAAAACCCAGAAAAGACATTGTTGTTGATTGGCAATGGGCACATTGATGAAGCTGATCGTACAGTACGTCCAGCTGATATCTTGGCAGGTATGAACTACTTCTTGAACTTGCAAGAAGGTGTTGGTCATGTTGATGATATTGACCACTTGGGTAACCGTCGTATTCGTTCTGTTGGTGAATTGTTGCAAAACCAATTCCGTATTGGCTTAACGCGTATGGAACGTGTTGTTCGTGAACGCATGTCAATTCAAGATGCCAACACGGTTACACCACAACAGTTAATCAATATACGTCCTGTTGTAGCCGCTGTCAAAGAATTCTTTGGTTCTTCACAATTGTCACAGTTTATGGATCAAACTAACCCATTGGGTGAAATGAACCACAAACGTCGTTTGTCAGCTCTTGGACCGGGTGGTTTGACTCGTGATCGTGCCGGCGTTGAAGTTCGAGATGTTCACTATACACATTACGGTCGTATTGATCCGATTGAAACACCAGAAGGTCCTAACATTGGGTTGATTAACTCGTTGGCCACTTATGGTCGCATTAACAAATATGGTTTCGTTGAAACACCATACCGTCGTGTTGATTGGACAACTCATAAGGTTACAGATAAGATTGATTATTTGACAGCCGATGAAGAAGATAACTATATTGTTGCTCAAGCTAACTCACCATTAAATGAAGATGGTAGCTTTGTCCACAACACAGTTATGGCTCGTTTTGGTGAAGAAAACATTGAAACACCAATTGATCGTATTGACTACATGGACGTTTCGCCAAAGCAGGTTGTTTCTGTTGGAACAGCTGCTATTCCGTTCTTGGAAAACGATGATTCCAACCGTGCTTTGATGGGTGCCAACATGCAACGTCAGGCAGTGCCTTTGCTTGATCCACATTCACCATTAGTAGGAACAGGAATTGAGTATAAAGCAGCTCACGATTCTGGTGTTGCGATGATTGCACGCGCATCTGGTGAAGTTGAGTATGTGGACGGCCGCCAAATCCGAGTTCGTCGTGAAGATGGTCAATTGGATACTTATGAATTGATGAAATTCCGTCGTTCAAACGGTGGTAAAAACTATAACCAAAAGCCAATTGTACATGTCGGTGAGCATATTGAAGCCGACGAGGTTTTGGCTGATGGTCCTTCAATGGAACAAGGTGAATTGGCCTTGGGGCAAAATCCCTTAATTGCTTTCATGACTTGGCAAGGATATAACTTCGAAGATGCCATTGTCTTAAATGAACGTTTGGTCCGTGAAGATGTTTATACTTCAATTCACATCGAAGAATACGATTCAGAAGCGCGAGACACAAAACTTGGACCGGAAGAAATGACTCGTGAAATTCCTAACACTGGTGAAGATCAGTTGAAGGATTTGGATGCGGACGGTATTATTCGTGTCGGTGCTGAAGTGCACGATGGTGATATCTTAGTTGGTAAGGTAACGCCTAAGGGTGTTACTGAACTTTCTGCTGAAGAACGTTTATTGCATGCCATTTTTGGCGAAAAAGCGCGTGAAGTACGTGATACATCATTACGTGTTCCTCATGGCGGCGGCGGTGTCGTTCAAAACGTTCGTATTTATACACCTGAAAATGGTGATGAATTAGCACCAGGTGTCAACATGATGGTTCGTGTTTATATTGCACAAAAGCGTAAAATTCAAGTCGGTGATAAGATGGCTGGTCGTCATGGAAACAAGGGAACTGTTTCTGTTGTTGTGCCAGAAGAAGATATGCCATATATGCCTGATGGAACACCTATTGACATTCTATTGTCACCCATGGGTGTGCCATCACGTATGAATATTGGGCAAGTACTTGAATTGCACCTAGGATTTGCTGCCAAGAAACTTGGTATTCATGTTGCTTCACCTGTCTTTGATGGTGCCAGTGATGATGAAATTGAAATGGCCTTACGTGAGGCTGGGTTACCACAAGACGGTAAGTCAGTTGTCTATGATGGTCGCACTGGTGAAGCTTTTGACAAGCGTGTTGGTGTTGGTGTCATGCATTATATGAAACTAGCGCACATGGTTGACGATAAAATTCATGCACGTTCAATTGGTCCTTACTCACTTGTTACACAACAGCCTTTGGGTGGTAAAGCCCAGTTTGGTGGACAGCGTTTCGGTGAAATGGAAGTTTGGGCTTTGGAAGCTTATGGTGCAGCTTACACATTGCAAGAAATCTTGACGTATAAGTCAGATGATGTTGCAGGCCGTGTTAAAGTGTATGAATCAATTATTAAGGGTGAACCAATTCCTCGTCCTGGTGTACCAGAGTCTTTCCGTGTTTTGGTCAAAGAATTGCAGGCACTTGGCTTGGACATGCAAGTACTAGATGGTGCAGGTGATGAAGTTGAGTTGCGTCAAATGGATGAAGATGATTCAATTTTGCCTGTTGATGCACTTGAAAAGCTAGCCCGTACAAATCCTGATCTGTTAAACAAAGATGATGAAGAAGTTGCTGCAGCCTTCTCTAAGGTTGAAGAACAAAGTCAAACATTTGAGGAAAAATAATTTAGAAAGGTAACAGCAAATAGATGGCAATCGATGTTAATAAATTCGAAAGTATGCAAATCGCTTTGGCTTCCCCTGATAAGATTCGTTCATGGTCTTATGGTGAAGTAAAGAAGCCAGAAACGATTAACTATCGAACACTTAAGCCAGAAAAAGACGGTTTGTTCGATGAACGTATTTTCGGACCTACAAAAGATTATGAATGTGCCTGTGGTAAGTACAAGCGAATCCGATATAAGGGTATTGTTTGTGACCGCTGTGGTGTTGAAGTAACATCATCAAAAGTTCGTCGTGAACGTATGGGTCACATCGAATTAGCTGCTCCTGTTACACATATTTGGTATTTCAAGGGAATTCCTTCACGTATGGGACTTGTTTTAGACATGTCTCCACGTTCACTTGAAGAAATTATATATTTTGCTTCTTATGTTGTTATTGAACCAGGTGATGCACCTGTTGAAAAGAAGCAAATGATGACGGAACGTGAGTACCGTCAACTGAAAAAAGAATATGGTGCTGGCTTTAAGGCTGGCATGGGCGCAGAAGCAATCAAAGAATTACTTGCAAACGTTGATTTAGCTACGGAAGCTGATGAATTAAAGCGTGAATTGCAAGAAGCAACAGGACAAAAACGAGTACGTGCGGTACGTCGTTTGGACATTATTGAAGCCTTTCTCCAGTCAGATAACAAACCTGAATGGATGGTAATGGAAGTTATTCCAGTTATTCCTCCAGATTTGCGTCCGATGGTTCAATTGGAAGGTGGCCGTTTTGCCACGTCTGATTTGAATGATTTATATCGCCGTGTTATCAACCGTAACAATCGTTTGAAGCGTTTGCTTGATTTGAATGCGCCAGGCATTATCGTGCAAAATGAAAAGCGTATGTTACAAGAAGCTGTTGATGCGTTGATTGATAATGGTCGTCGTGGTCGTCCGGTTGCTGGTCCAGGTAATCGTCCATTGAAATCACTTTCACACATGTTGAAGGGTAAGCAAGGTCGTTTCCGTCAGAACTTACTTGGTAAGCGTGTTGATTATTCTGGTCGTTCGGTTATTGATGTTGGACCTTTCTTGAAAATGAACCAAATGGGATTGCCTGTACCAATGGCTATTGAACTATTCCGTCCATTTATCATGAAAGAATTAACAACACGTAAGTTGGCTGGCAATGTCAAGTCTGCTAAACGCAAGATTGATAAAGCTGACGGCGACGTGATGGATGTCTTGGAAGATGTTATCAAGGAACACCCTGTTCTTTTGAACCGAGCACCTACATTGCACCGTCTTGGAATTCAAGCGTTTGAGCCAGTGTTAGTTTCAGGTAAAGCAATGCGTTTGCACCCATTGGTTACTGAAGCCTATAACGCCGATTTCGATGGTGATCAGATGGCCATCCACGTACCATTATCTGATGAAGCACAAGCTGAAGCGCGTTTGTTAATGCTTGCTGCTGGTCATATTTTGGCACCTAAAGATGGAAAGCCAATTGTTGCGCCATCACAGGATATGGTTATTGGAAACTACTATTTGACTACTGAAGAAGCCGGTCGTGAAGGCGAAGGAATGATCTTCTCTAGCGTTGATGAAGCACGAATTGCTTTTGCAAGCAAGGTTGTTCATTATCATACACGAGTAGGTATTCAGACTTCTTCATTCCCAAGCGAAAAGCCATTTACTGACGAGCAACGTTCAAAGATTATGATCACTTCGGTAGGTAAGTTATTCTTTAACGAAATTTTGCCTTCAGATTTCCCATATATCAACGAACCATCAGAAGATAACTTTAAGCGAGTTGATGATAGTTTCTTTATTGATGCTGGTGAAAATATACATGATTATTTGGCTGATACATCGATCGTTAATCCTTTCAAGAAGGGCTTCTTGTCAGATATTATCGCTGAAGTATATAAGCGTTATAAGGTGACAGAAACTTCATTATTGTTGGATCGTATGAAAGATTTGGGTTACGACAAGTCTACTGAATCTGGTTTAACAGTGTCAATGACGGATGTATTGGAATTAGAGGAAAAACCTGCTATTCTTGAAGACGCTCATAGTCAAGTTGCCACAGTAACAAAGCAGTTCCGTCGTGGTTTGATAACTGATTCGGAACGTTATCAACGTGTAACCGAAATTTGGACAAAAGCCAAGGATATTATTCAAGACAAGTTGATTGAATCGTTTGAACCAACGAACCCTATCTTTATGATGCAAGATTCTGGGGCTCGAGGTAACATTTCGAACTTCGTTCAATTAGCTGGTATGCGTGGATTGATGGCTGGACCTGGTGGTAAGATTATTGAATTGCCAGTTACAGCTAACTTCCGTGAAGGTTTGACAGTGATGGAAATGTTTATTTCTACTCACGGAGCTCGTAAGGGAATGTCAGATACGGCCTTGAAGACAGCTAACTCAGGTTACTTGACACGTCGACTAGTTGATGTGGCTCAAGATGTTATTGTACGTGAGTTTGACAATGATTCAGATCGTGGTGTTGCTGTTCAAGCAATTATGGATGGCACATCTGTGGTTGAACCATTGTACGATCGTATTCTCGGTCGTTATGCAATGAAGTCTGTATTTGACCCTGAAACAGATGAAAAGATTGTTTCACGTAATGAAATGATTGATGAAGATGTTGCCAAGAAGATTGTGAATGCTGGTATTAAAGAAGTAACTATTCGTTCAGTCTTTACATCAACAACGGAACACGGTGTTTCAGTGCTTGACTATGGTCGAAACTTAGCATCTGGTGAAGAAGTTGAAGTTGGTGAAGCCGTTGGAACTGTTGCTGCACAATCAATCGGTGAGCCAGGTACGCAATTGACAATGCGTAACTTCCACACGGGTGGAGTTGCCGGTGGTAATGATATTACGCAAGGTTTGCCTCGTGTTCAAGAAATTGTTGAGGCGCGTATTCCTAAGGGACGTGCAGAAATTTCTGAAGTTACGGGTACAATTACTGTGATTGAAGAAAATCCTGCAGACCGCACAAAGTCAGTTACAATTGAAGGCGAAACTGATACAAGAACTTATACATTACCTTTGACAACACGTATGCGTTTTGGTGAAGGTGACGAAATTAAGCGTGGTGAGGCTATCAACGAAGGACCAATTGATCCTAAAGAGTTGTTAGCTGTTACAGACACTTTGACAACAGAATCATATATGCTAACTGAAATTCAAAAGGTTTACCGTTTGCAAGGTATTGAAGTTTCTGACAAACATATTGAAGTAATGATTCGTCAAATGTTACGTAAAATCCGTGTCATGGATCCAGGTCAAACAGACTTGTTGCCAGGAACATTAATGGATATCGCTGATTTCAAGCGCGCTAACGAACCAGCTTTGTTTGAAGGCTTAGTACCAGCGACTGCTCGTCCAGTTCTGTTGGGAATTACTAAGGCTGCGCTTGAGACAAATTCATTCTTATCTGCCGCATCCTTCCAAGAAACAACACGTGTTTTGACAGATGCTGCTATTCGTGGCAAAAACGATCCACTTGTTGGTTTGAAAGAGAACGTTATTATTGGTAAGATTATTCCTGCCGGAACTGGTATGGCTGAATATCGCAAGATCAAGAGTAAAGTTGTCGGGGATGTTATCGCTCAACCTGAGTCTGAAAGCGAAGAAGCTTCAGATATTCCTAAGTTAGACGATGTTGCAAAAACATTTGACAACTAAAAGCATAGTATTAAAAAACACTTATCATATATGATAAGTGTTTTTTTTAATTATAAAAAAAGTATTTTTAAAACAAATGTGCATATTATGCCAAAAATGATACCGTTTATGCCAAAGAGCTTCTCATATTCATTAAAAATAGGTAAACTTAAATAGTTCTGCAGAACATTTATTGAAATTTGTACGCAAGTCAATATAATTGCGTATAATTGAATTATGCATAATTTAAATTACAGACAAATGAACGGATTATCGCTGGCTTATATTGGCGATGCAATCTATGAACTAGAAGTACGACGGCACTTATTGTCTTTAGGCTTAACAAAAGTAAATGAACTACAAAAACGTAGTAAACATTATGTTTCCGCGAAAGCGCATGCTGCGTTATTTGAGCAAATGATGGTAAGCAATATCCTAACCGATGATGAATTAGATTATTTCAAACGTGGTCGTAATGCTAAGTCACATACAAAAGCAAAAAATACTGATGTCATTACGTATCGAATTTCAACAGGTGTTGAAGCATTATTTGGTTATTTGTATATGTCTGAACAACATGAGCGCATCTTAGAACTAATGACATGGATTTTTGAACAGGTGGAGACAGGGAGTACAAACAAATGAAACCAACAGAATCAACAGAATTCGTTTACGGGCATCATGCCAGTGTTGAATCGTTAAAAAGCACGCAAGAAATAAATAAGGTTTGGCTACAAACAGGATTACAAGACAAAATTCGTAACGAAATTACGCAATTGGCCAAGAAGAAGAAGTTGGTTATTCAGCAGGCACCAAAGTCAAAACTAGATGAGCTAACCGATGGTGGTAATCATCAAGGTGTTGTTTTAAGTGTGGCGGCCTTTGAGTACGCGTCAATTGATGATTTATTTGAACAGGCTGACAAAAAAGGCGAAGCACCATTTTTTGTCATTTTAGATGGCATTGAAGATCCACACAACTTAGGGTCTATTTTGCGTACTGCTGATGCAGCTGGAGTTCACGGTATTATTATTCCAAAACGTCGGGCAGTTCAACTGACGGCAACCGTTGCTAAGACATCTACTGGAGCCATTGAACATGTTCCTGTTGCTCGAGTGACGAACTTAGTAAATATAGTGGAAGAGCTTAAGAAGCGTAATGTTTGGGTTTTTGGAACAGACATGGCTGGTGATGATTATCGCCGTTGGGATGCAAATGGCGCGGTAGCGTTGATTATTGGTAATGAAGGGAGAGGCATTTCGCCATTATTAAAGAAAAAAGTTGATGGTATGGTCACGATTCCAATGGTGGGGCATGTTCAGAGTTTGAATGCTAGTGTTGCTGCTAGTTTGTTGATTTATCAAGGATATAATTCACGAAATCCGTTATAAGTAGTTGATTAAACTACTAATATGGCGGGAGTATATAATTGGGGACAGATAGATTAATTGGAGCAGTTATCGCGGCGCAAAGGGGGCACGAATTTGCGTATAATGTATTGATTAAACATTTGAAAGCGGCTATATTTGATGTGCATTCGCGAAAGATTAGCGGTCGAATGAAACAGGATGATTGGTATTCAGAGGGATTAGAAATCCTGATGAAGTGTGTACAAAAGTATGATTGTAATCGACCACGGGCTAAATTTTCGACTTATTTTATTACGGCGTTATCAAATAGGGCTACTGATTTAGTTCGTCATCACTACACTGAAAAAGCGCAATTTAACTATAAAATGCTGGCTATGGATGACGATTTAACGACTATTAATGTGGGAACTGACACATATAATCCAGAACATATTTTTGCATTGCGTGAATCACTTTCAAAAATAAATATGGCTGAATCCGTTGCTTTCAAAGAAGCACTATTACAAATCATAGGGGCACTTAAATATGATATTGAAGATAGTGAAAAAAGACGATTTGAGCAAATGCAATATCGTTTAAAAAAGATCATACAAGAAATTGCTATAAAATAAAAGCAGCCCATCTGGGCTGCTTTTATTGTGGTTTTCGAAAGTTATTATTAGTGTTTTCCTTAAGTATATGTTCTTGTATTAATTTCACAACTTCTGTATTTTCTGGGAGACTTGAATGTTGCGCATCATCTCCAGAAACAGTAATTTGAGTATAGGATTTGACATGTTTTTGGAAAATATACTTTCCGGCTAAAACACTTTGAACTGGAACGATACCGTCATCTGTATAATCTTCTGTACCAGCTATCGAATACATAACCAAATTAGAGGGTAATTTGGTATTTTTTTCAATAAAGTCTTTTAACATGACTGTGCGACGTTGTGATGAGGATTCAGAGAAGTTGAAGGGGGTGCCTAGCGTCATTAAGGTTGCCATATTGAAACTATCAGAACTGTAGTAATTTTCTAAATATCTAGTCCAAATGAGCCCGCCGTTTGAGTGGCCAATTCCTTGGAAATTATGGAAATGATAACGATCTTGTAAATCAATAAGAGCAGTATTTAGCCACTTAGCCTGCTTTTTAATATTGTCGTAACCATCAGCATTGTTTTGAAAGCCAACGACAATAAATGGTTGCTCATCACTAGATCGAATTTTGCCACTGTATACCAACTTACCATCTTTAGTGACCCAAACTTTTAAAATATCGTGTCGCTGGCTCTTAGTGTTGAGCTTAGTTAATAGACTATCAAATCGATTGACTGAAGCACTTGAACCCGGAATTAGAATAATTGGTGACATATGTGATGTTTGTATTTTCGATTGTGTGGTACGAGTGTGGACAACCCAACTATGACTAAAAATACCAATTACTATTAATAATATGAAACTGGATAAGATGATTAGTTTATTTCTCATTTTGTACCTCAGCGTTATCAAGTTCGATAAATGGCTTGTAAATCAATACCGTCAACCCAAAGACTATTGCTACCACAATTAAGGAAGATAATTTACCGCTTCCTAAGAATGCAGTTAATAAATTAGGAGCATTATTTGGTATCACTAGGGAAGCCGGCTTTATCAAATGTGTGGCAATTGCTACATAGCCAACCAAGGTGCCTGCTACGCTAGACAAAATCATAGGAACCAACATCAGAGGTCTTAAGAATAATGGTAATCCAAAATAAAGCAATTGATTATTATTGAATAAGCTAGGGAATACGGATAACAGTCCTAAATTTTGCTTTCTTTTTGATGACATAAATAAAAGCAAAAAACTAATTGCTAGTGTATTGCCAATGCCACCAAGTAATGAAAACGTACCATACACACTATAGAGATTTTCAGGGTATGGCAATGTCGCGTGAGTATTTTTCAAAATAACATCTAAATTTTTGACGACAGCGTTAATTGTTGTTTGATTGGAAGTTAGTTCGTTCGGCAATGCAATGCCTAACCAATACAGAACTGGTGCACATGCTCCTACTAGTAGGAGACCAACGAATGTTGTGAAGAAATTAGATGACAAAATACTACTGATTAGTAACTGTAACGTAGTTTGTTGAACATACGGTTGAACCAAAAAATAGAGGCCAAGGATAAAAGCGGACCAAACTAAAAATCTTGCTGAATAAGGTTGTAGGGTTTTACGAAAGAGTCTTTGGTATTGATAATAGGATTCACTACTGAGCAAAGTTAATACGGTGACCACTAAATATTGTGAAACATTATGTGAAAAATCTTGTGTATTGACAGTGAAAAGGAGGTAGGTGGCCAAAAAATTGGTTAATATTGGTAATATGTTATTTTTTATGCGGCGGTAGATTAGGTATTTATTTGTCAAGGCAGCGGCAAAAATCATGAGAATAACGACGTCCAAAATAGAAAGAATTATTTGCAGGCCTGTTATTTTTAAATTGATATTAAAAATGACAGGGAATAAAGCATTCGGTGCTAAAAATAATACGAACAACAGACGCAAGTAAACGTCGATTGCCAGAACGGGGAGTGTTTGTCGCATTGCTGAGAATATTGCTTGGAAAACATGGTTTTTTAATACAATATTGTCTAGTTTAACAATAAGCGAGAAACATTTTTTAATCATAGTAATCTATCGTTCCATTCTTTGATATATAAATTTAACATTCTGAAATATGTATGTTATAATAAGGTTCATTATATTATTAACGATACTTTAAAGTTAAAATAAATAGCTTTTAAAGAGACAATTTATACGGGGGTTACTGCGAATGTTAAAGCATTTTTTCCAACATCCAGTTATTAATTTTGTTGGGCGTACTGTTTTTTATTTCTTAATCATTTTATCACTTTTGTACTTATACGGCTATTCTGGCGTTGGGGAAGGACATTTTCTTTACAATGAATTTTAAATGGGGGAGCACACATGATTGATAATGTGTTAAAACAGGTTGATCTCATCGCGACAACGCAGCCTAAAAAAGTTGCGTATGATGAATTGGGGAAAAAGCATACTTATGAACAGCTGAAAAAAGCATCTGATAGTTTAGCTCATGCTTTAGATGAACTAAATTTGCCGGAAAAAGCGCCAGTTATGGTGTATGGTGGGCAGCAATTTGAAATGATCGCCAGTTTCTTAGGCAGTGCTAAATCAGGGCATGCCTACATTCCAGTTGATGTTAATTCAGCAGAGGAAAGATTGACAGATATTATTGAAATTGCTAAGCCTGCAGTGATCTTAGCTATTGATGAGTTACCAACATCAATTTCAGATATTTTAATAATTGATAAACAACATCTGGATCGTATATTTTCTACGAATGTACCTTATGAATTGACACATTCTGTTCAAGAAAATGATAATTTTTATATTATTTTCACTTCTGGGACAACAGGGCGTCCAAAGGGCGTTCAAATTTCACATCATAATTTACTAAGCTTTACTAATTGGATGATCGGCGACACATTTGACTGGCAAGAAGGCAGTAATGTGTTATCACAGCCACCATATTCTTTTGATTTATCAGTGATGGATTGGGTTCCCACAATTGTTACGGGTGGGACTTTGAAAGCATTACCCAAATCAGTAGCTGAGGACTTTAAACTATTATTTGCCACTTTACCAAAGTTAGACTTAACTACATGGGTTTCGACGCCATCATTTGCTGATGTTGCCCTTCTGGATCCAGAATTTAATCAAGCGAACAATCCAAATTTGAAGGCCTTTTTGTTTTGTGGCGAAGTACTAACACGTACGACAGCAGAGAAGTTACTAGCGCGCTTTCCAAAGGTGAAAATATACAATACGTATGGGCCGACAGAAGCCACAGTTGCTGTTTCAAGTATACGCATTACCAAGAAGATCATCGAAAACTACGATAAAATGCCAATTGGGTACGTAAAGAAAGATACGTTAATTAGTATTCAAGATAGCAATGACCAAGAAGTTTCTTCTGGGGAAAAAGGCGAAATTGTGATTTCTGGCCCTTCGGTTTCCAAAGGTTATTTGAACAACCCTGAAAAAACAAATGACGCTTTCACGAAATTTAACGGTGAACAGGCATATAAAACCGGTGATTTAGCAACAGTTGATGAAAATGGTTTGTTGCATTATAAAGGACGTAGTGATTTTCAAATCAAATTACATGGGTTCCGAATTGAATTGGAAGAAGTTGCGCAACAATTACAACAAAGTCAATGGATAGAACAAGTAGTCGCTGTTCCACGTTATGACGCTGATGGTAAAGTTAAGCAGCTGTTGGCCATTGTGGTGCCCAAAGAAAATGACTTTTCTAAACCTATGTTGTTAACAAATGCAATTAAAGATGGCATGAAAGACATTATGATGCCTTATATGATGCCGAGTCGATTTATATATCGCGAGTCAATGCCATTAACACCAAATGGTAAAATTGATTTAAAAGGGTTGATTGCTGAGGTGAATGGCAATGCTTAATCTACAACCCTATGCAGATCCGCAGTACTTCATTATTTTATTGTTGGCTCTAGTGCCTCTAGCCATTGGTTTATACTTTGGAAAGCGTATAGCTTGGTATGAAGTGCTGGTCTCACTTGTCTTTATTTTCTTGATGTTTGATGGTGAGAAATACCATGAAGGTATCGCATTAATTATCTACATGATTTGGCAATGGCTGCTTGTTTGGGCCTATACTTTGTATCGTAAAAAGTACAACCAAGCTTGGGTGTTTTATGTCACAACTATTTTAGCTATCTTGCCACTAGTATTAATTAAGGTTGCGCCAGTTGCTAATTGGTTGCAAGTGACAACCTTACTCGGATTTATGGGTATTTCGTATTTGACATTCCGTTCAGTTGGTATGGTGATGGAAATACGTGATGGTTCGATTCAAGAATTTAATCCTTGGCTTTTCTTGCGGTTCATGCTGTTTATGCCAACAATTTCGTCAGGTCCTATTGATCGGTACCGTCGTTTTGTGAAAGATGTTGAGAAAGCACCGACACGCGATAAGTATCTAGAAATGCTTGGCAAAGCTGTCAAATACCTTTTCATTGGTTTTTTGTATAAATTCATCGTGTCTCATGCTTTGGGAACTGTATTAATGCCAAATGTTGAGCGTATGGCGATTATTTCTGCACATGCTCAAGGCGGATGGTCATGGTGGATAATAGCGTACATGTATATTTACGGTTTGAATTTATTTTTTGACTTTGCTGGATATTCAATGTTCGCTGTAGCAACTGGCTACGTGATGGGAATTGAAGTGCCAATGAATTTTAATTTACCATTTTTGTCCAGGAACTTAAAAGAGTTTTGGAATCGTTGGCATATGACTTTATCATTTTGGTTCCGTGACTTTGTCTTTATGAGACTCGTGTTTCTGATGATGAAGAAAAAATGGTTTAAAAGTCGAGTCACAACGTCAAACGTGGCTTATATCATTAATATGTTGATTATGGGATTTTGGCACGGATTGAAATGGTACTATATCGCTTATGGCTTGTTTCATGGTGTTGGTCTTGTTGTCAATGATATGTGGTTACGCTATAAGAAAAAGCATCACGTACCGCATAATAAATTTACGAATGCGTTAGCGATTGTGATAACATTCAACGTAGTAATGATTAGTTTCTTACTATTCAGTGGTTTGTTAGACAAAATCTGGTTCCAACGTTAGTGTAAAGAAAACAAATAGAAAATAATAGCTATTATATAAATGATAGTATTAGAAATCGAGGGAAAATAATGGACTTGAAAGAACAAATAGTAGAAATCTTAAACACAATTATTGGTGAAGACATTTCTGACCAAATGGACGATGATTTTTTTGAGAATGGGTTGCTAGATTCAATGGCAACGGTAGAATTATTACTTGATTTAGAAAGTAAGTTCAATATTCAAGCACCTGTCTCTGAATTTAATCGCGATGAATGGAACACACCAAACAAGGTAGTTGCTAAAGTTGAATCATTGATTGGATAAAAAAATGCTGAAAAAACGGGGGCTATGGTGGATATTTGGTCCAGTAATCTTGGCATTCGTCATGGTTACTGCACTATTTTTGGCACCATTTTCATTAAATTATTTATCAAATAAAGATATTCAAAAAGCGTCTGTGTCATTTTCTAAAAATGTTTTTAAAGGCGAAAGCGTCAAAATGGCGGCCTTTAGTAATTCAAAGACAAATTATGTGCCTTTCTTTGGGTCAAGCGAACTCCTCCGTCTGGATACAATGCATCCATCGGTGTTGGCAGCAAAGTATAAGCGTAATTATCAGCCATTTTTGCTTGGTCAGGCTGGAACAGAATCTCTTTCGCATTACTTGGGGATGCAAGAAATGACACCGGCTTTGCATAAAAAGCAGGCAGTATTTATTATTTCGCAACAGTGGTTTACCAAACGTGATAGTAAGTGGGCATTTCCACAGTTTTACTCACCGTTGCAGACCGTTAATTGGTTACGAAACATTAAGACAATTAGTGCAACTGATCGATTTATTGCGAAACGATTATTGGAACAAAAACAAATTAGTGACAATAGCTTTTATGCTCGTCTCATTACAAAGATTAAAAATAATGAGCCTTTGTCAGAAACTGATCAGAGCTTGTTAATGTTACGAAATAGAATGTTATTGCGCGAAGACCAACTATTCTCAAATTTTTCAGTATCTAATAATTGGGATAAGCAAGTTGAGCCAGCACTAAAGTCGTTACCAAAAACTGATAATGTATCGTTGTTAGAGCGGGAAGCGATGAGAGTTGCGAAGAAGCAAACTGGTAATAATAAATTTGGCATAAAAAACTCGTTTTTCAGAATGCGAGTCAAACCAAGTTTGAAGAAGCTGGAAAACTCTCAAAGTCATTTTGATTACCGACAGTCTGATGAGTATTCCGACTTTCAGGCTGTATTACAAGAGTTTGCAAAAGAGCATACTGACGTTTTGTTCATTATTCAGCCTGTTAATAAAAGGTGGTCAAAGTATACTGGGCTGAGTACAAAAAGATATTATCAGAGTGTGGATAAAGTAAAAAAACAGTTAAAGTCACAAGGCTTTAACCAAATTGCTGACTTTTCTCATGATGGTGGACATAAGTACTTTATGCAGGACACCATCCATATGGGATGGCGAGGCTGGGTAGCTGCTGATACGAAAATAAAGCCCTTTTTTGCACGAGGTTATCAAGAACCAACATATCATATCAATGATAATTATCTATCCAAAAAATGGCAAAATTTGATACCAACAGACAAAAATCTTAAAAACTTTAAATAATAGGGGTCAAAAGGGTTAAGTGTAGGCAAAAAAACTTTGTCAACACTTGACCTTTTGTTACAATAGAACCATGATTATAGGAATTGGAAATGACACAGAAGCGATCAGTCGAGTTGCAGAAATAGTCGAGCGTCAGAAGAGTTTTATAACACTCATTTTGACGCCGGCAGAACGTGCTGCAGCGGCCGAGCGAAAAGGTAAGCACCAAAACGAATATATTGCCGGACGTTTCTCTGCCAAAGAGGCTTTTTCAAAAGCCACCGGCTATGGAATCGGTGAGAAAGTTCAGTGGCAAGATATTGAAATTTTGAATGAGCCAAATGGTCGACCTGTAATGAAAGTGAAAAACTTCCCCTATCATACCTATGTTGCAATCACACATAGCGGTGATCAAGTGAATACGGTTGTTGTTATTGAACGTTTGACACTGCTGGAAAAAATGAGTATAAAGCTGTTTCCTAAACGAGGAGTATTATCATGACAGACAATGATATATTATGTTTACGGCCGACATGGCTAGATATTGATTTAAAGGCAATTCAGACCAACGCTAAATTAATTATGAGGCATGCGGGCGCACAAAGATTGATTGCTGTGGTTAAAGCCAATGCTTACGGACACGGTGCAAAACAAGTTGTGGGGGCTTTATTTGAGGTGGGTGTCTATGATTTTGCGGTAGCGACGATTGGTGAAGGTGTTGACCTGCGTAAATATTATCCCCAAGCAGAAATAAATATTTTTCTACTTGGTGTTCAAGATGTTACCCAAACAGAAGTTATGGTGGAAAATCGTTTATCACCAGCTGTTGGAACAACTGAATGGCTTGATGAGGCAGTAAATTACATCAAAGATGGGCAGAAACTAGATGTTCAATTAGCTGTTGATACTGGTATGGGTCGAATGGGTGCTCATTCAGCAAGTGCTGTTGAAGACATGTATCATCTGATTCAAGGTACTGAAAAGTTTCAATTGGCTGGTGTGTTTACTCATTTTGCCACAGCTGATGATAATAATCAAAACTATTATGATGAACAAGTCCAGCGTTTTTATCAGTGGGTACAATCAGCTGGTATTCCTAAACAGTACTGGCATTTAGCAAATTCAGGGTCTGCGATTTGGCATCATGATGAAATTTATACGGATACGATCCGGGTCGGTTCTGTGCTTTATGGGTATAATCCTGGTGCCCCTGAAAAAAAGATGCCCTTACCCTTGAAACCAGCCCTACAATTGAAATCAAAGTTGGGGTCAGTACATCAATTGACAACTGGCGAGTCAGTAAGTTATGGTGCAACATATACGGCAGAGAAACCACAATGGATAGCTACTTTGCCTATAGGTTACGCAGATGGCTATCTGCGTCGCATGAGTGGTATGAAGGTCTTGGTCGATGGACATATTGAACATGTAATTGGACGTGTCACAATGGACCAGATTGTGATAACATTAAAGCAGAAATACCCTGTTGGAAAAACTGTAACTTTGGTTGGCCTTGAAGGTGAGAATCAAATATCGGTAGAAGAGATTGCGGAATATGCTCAGACGATTCCGCATGAAATACTAACAAATTTTGGTGCTCGGTTGCCTAGAATTTATTAAAAAGCGTCTCACGACGCGTACATAGAAGTGAGAATATTATGACAGAAGAACATCAAGCAGTTATGCGTGGTGACGTATTTTACGCCGATCTAAAGCAAGGAATAGGCTCTGAGCAGGCTGGGGTGCGGCCCGTTTTGATTATTCAAAATGATGTAGGAAATGCCAATTCCCCTACAACTATTGTCGCTGCGATAACGTCCCAAATTTCTAAACCGAAGTTGCCAACACATGTATTATTACCTGAACATATGAGCGGTATGAAAAGAGATTCAGTCATTTTGGCAGAGCAAGTGCGAACAATAGATAAGCGCCGCTTACGTGACAAAATTGCACATATAAATGCTTCTTCAAATGAAATGCAACTTGTGGCACATGCTTTGCGGATTAGTGTGGGGTTGAAGTAAAGTTGTCACTATATTTAACTTATTTTTAACCTACGATTTGTATAATAAATGTAATAAAACAGGTAAACAGGAATATGAAAATGTCAAAAGCAATTAAAATACTATTAATCGAAGACGATGTCAATCTAGCAGATAATGTTGTTGGTTTTTTGCAGGACTTTGCAGATATCAATGCTGTTACAGATGGACTTGATGGTGAATTTGAGGCGCAAGAAGCACCGTATGACCTGATTATTTCTGACCTCATGCTACCTGGCGAAACTGGCTTAGAGTTGATCAAAAATTTGCGCGCAAATGATGTTGAAACGCCAGTTTTGATTTTAACAGCAAAAACTTCACTGGATGATAAAATAGAAGGTTTCAATGTTGGTGCTGATGATTATTTAACGAAGCCCTTTCATCGAGAGGAATTACTTGTTCGTGTAAAGGCACTTTTGCGCCGTTCAGGGGTCTATTCTGAGGATAATACGCTAGCGGTTGGGGATGTGATGATTAACCTAGAAAATCGCGGTGTGCAAGTGCATGGTCAACCGGTTAAATTAGTCGGTAAAGAATTTGATATCTTAACTTATCTTGCACAAAACAAAAATATTATTGTCACTCGTGATCAAATTTTTGATCGCGTATGGGGTATTGATTCAGATACGACAATCAACGTTGTTAATATTTATTTGAATAACTTACGTCGAAAATTAGAAGCCGTTGGACAAAATAATTTAATTAAGACCCTACGTAATATAGGGTTTATTCTAGAGGTAGAGGATGCCGAACGCAATCAATAAAAAGCAGCAAGTACGTGGATTTATCTGGTTACTCGCCAGCTTTTTTGTTATATTTTCAATTTTAGCTAGTGTCATTTTCGTATCATACACTCGAACGGTCTTTAACAGTGCGGATTCTGCAATCAATCAGACGCTTTCGATGTATGATAGTAATGGTTTACTTTCAACTTCTGACAAGGATGTCAAGAAGCCACAACCTTTGTATAATAATACCAGCACGCGAACAGAAACATGGTTATTTGACAAAAATGGTAAGTTGATAATTGATAGCAATACGGAGGATACACGTCAAGCAGCTTTGCAAAAAGCGCTACAACAAGCTATCAAATTTGATAAAGCAACAATGACGGTTAAACCCAATACCTATAAATTTTATGGTAATTATTACCGAATCATTGGTTTTCAGTTCAAGAAAAATGCTGCTAAGGGCTATAATCAAATTGCAGTCCATGGTATGGTAACGGTTAATGTTACAGACACCATGGATAACTTGAATAATTTTAAGAAAGTATTGTTCTGGTCCTTTGGTCTTTTTGGTATTTTGTTAGTGATAGTATCATATTTAATTGCTCGGCGAAATATGAAACCAATATTAAAATCCTGGCAACAACAACAAGACTTCGTTAATAATGCGGCTCATGAATTACGGACACCTATGGCCGTTATTCAAGGTAAGCTAGAGACAATGCTGACAAAACCGGAATCAACGGTTCGTGATCAGTCAAATGCTATTATTTTATCGCTTTCTGAAGTGCGACGGTTAAATTCTTTAACAAATAATATGTTAACGTTAGCAAAAACAGGGTCTAATATGACCACCATTGAAAAAGAATCAACGGATGTCAAGCAATTCTTAGAAAACATTATTACACCATATCAAGAAATGGCAGAGTTTGAAGAGAAAGCTGTGACACTTGAGGTTGATGTAAATCAAGCGATATTTATAGATCAGAAACGAATTCATCAGTTACTAGTTTTGTTACTTGATAACGCATTGAAGTACTCAGATGCTGGTGCGACAATTGCTGTGAAAGCAGGTATTGAAAAGAAAAAGTTTGTCCTCACCATTGCTGATAGCGGTCGAGGAATTAGTGATGAGGCTAAAAAACATGTCTTCGATCGTTTCTATCGTGAAGACAAAACTGGTAATCGTCAAACTGGTGGTACCGGACTTGGATTATCGATTGCTGAATGGGTAGTTCATGCTCACGGTGGTAAAATAACAGTAGCAGATAATCAGCCGCAAGGTACTGTTTTTAAAGTCATTTTACCCCTTTAATGTTTAATTTACTTTATGTCATTATTATGGATATAATAGGGTGTGGATTTTGTCAGAAAAGCAATAATGTACACATATGAAAGGGCGAGTTATGAAAAAGCATTCTTTAATTATCGTTGCTATAGTTTCGGCATTGGTAGCAAGTTTTGTTGTCTATTCTGGATTGCAACCAGATTCTTGGTTCCAGCAACGTACAAATACAACAAAAACAAGCAACTCAGCTGGTACAACAACTATTGCCAAAACAGCTTACACAAGTAGTGATACGGCAACAACGGCTTATAACAAAGTGAAAAACGCTGTGGTTACCGTTCAGAATTTACAGAAAACATCGTCAAGCAGTAGTTGGTCATCATATTTCCAGCAAAATCAGCAAGATAGTAGTTCTGAATTGGAAACAGCATCAGAGGGTTCAGGTGTTGTTTATAAAATTTCTGGTGGCTATGCGTATATTATTACCAATAATCACGTGGTAGCTGATTCTGATGAATTACAATTAATTACCGCTAGCGGTAAAAAAATCCAAGCAACTATCGTTGGCACAGATTCAAGCAAAGATTTGGCTCTGTTAAAGGCAAAAACCACAGATATCAAAACATCAGCATCCTTTGGTAATGCCAAAAAACTGCAGTCTGGTCAACAGGTCTTAGCAATCGGCTCTCCTTTGGGTTCTGATTATGCTACTTCTTTGACTAGTGGTATTGTTTCAGCCCCACGCCGCACACTTTCTGCTGAAGAAACGGGTTCTTCAGCAACTACTGCTATTCAGACAGATGCCGCTATCAATCCTGGTAATTCTGGTGGACCATTGATTAACCTAAAAGGTCAAGTAGTTGGTATTAACTCGTCAAAAATAGCTTCTTCTACGGACGGTACGAGTGTTGAAGGCATGGGATTTGCTATTCCAGCAGATATTGTTCAGACATTTATTAAGAATACCGAAAAGTAGTAACTAACATATTAACGCAACATAGAAAGAGCCCATAATATCACAAGTTTAGTAATTTCTTGCGATATTTATGGGCTATTTTTGGCATTAAAACTAAAGTGTTGAATGATACCAATCTACGATTTCTTTTGGTGTTAGGCGTTCGCCGTGTCCGATACGTGAAATTTCTTGTCCATTTTCAAACAAAACAAAAGATGGAATACCACGCATGTTATGTTTTGTTGCGACATCAATATTTTCGTCTCTATCAGCATCAAACCATTCAGCAGTTTGTGTAACTTCATCTTTGATAGTTTGAATAAAAGGCTTTATGGCTTTACAATCACCACACCAATCTGCAGAAAGAAACATGACATGACGACCGGGCTTGTTTATATGTTCCTCAACAGCTTCATTTGAGTTATGTGTTGGTTCGTACATAATTTATTTACCTCACTAAATTCTAGTAGAATTGTACCATAAAGTAGTTTCTAATGCTGAATATAAAACCGAGATGAAAGAAGATATAAAAAAATACCATGAGAAATATTAAAAACTATTGACATATATCAAATTAAAAGTTATAGTAATAATCAATATAAACGTTGAAAAGATAAGTACATCTTTGAATCTTAGTTAGAGAGCTCGTGTTTGGTGAAAGCGGGTAAGATAATTAGTTGGAAAATGGTCTTGGAGTTTTTTACGGATACGAGCAAGCGAACACTCATATGTGTTACGCGGTAAGTTGAAATCGGGCGTCCCCGTTACTGGACAACGTATAAACCAAAGCTTTCACAGATGTTCTCGACGAAATTTTTTGGCGTACGTTTGGAGGTGTAAACTGGCAATGTTTACATAAATACCGGGTGGTAACACGTCAATTAACGTCCCGTAGTATCTTTAGATACTACGGGACGTTTTTTATTTTTTAAGAATTTGGAGGGAACGTATGAGTGTTATATTAAATAACGGTTTGTTGAAGCGTGAAAGCTTTGTAATCGGTCGTTTTGAAGTATTAGAACCGACTATCAATATACTCTTGGTCAACTTAATGCCTAATCGATTACAGACTGAAAAGCAGTTCACAAGATTGTTGAGTCATTTACCTATCAATGTGCGAGTAACATTTGCAGTACCAAGTGAGCATGAAATTCGCCACGACACGGATGCAATTATGACTAACTATGTCACACTCAACGATATTTGGCACAAAAAATTCGATGGCATGATCGTTACAGGTGCGCCAGTGGATCGCATGAAATTTGAACAAATCGACTATTGGGATGAATTTCGTCATTTACTAGAATGGCGAAAAACACATGTAACTGAAAGTCTATTTGCATGTTGGGCAGCGTATGGCGCTGGCTATGCAGAGAGAAACTTTCCTGTTAAAGCCTTGTCAGAAAAAATTTCGGGCGTCTTTCAAGCTAGCCAAATTTTTAAACGTCATTCATTATTAAAAGATTTGGAAAACATTAGTATGCCACAATCTCGTTACTTTACGGTACCAAATTTTGGTGTGGCTAGACGCTTGAAAGTTGCTGGTGACGATATTTTGGGCGCATTTATTTTGAGGGATGAACATGTAAACTCAACCTACATTACTGGACATTTCGAATACGACACTGAGACTTTAGAGAACGAATATCTTCGTGATATAGCAATTGACCCAAACACAATTAAGCCTAAGAACTATTTTTATAATAATAAACCAACCAATACATGGCAGACTTATGCTGAAAAATTTTTTGTAAATTGGGGGGAACTGTTGATGGAAAAGATGACTTCATCAAGATCAACAATACCAACATTAAATCAAGAGAGGAACAAGCTGGGTCTAGGGACCTCGCAATGTAAATACTTATGAGCATTAAAATTGATACATTATTAGCACAGGGCGGTAACGGCAGTGATGACATTAAAACAGGGGCAGTAGTTAGTCCATTATATTTTTCAACGGCCTATCGACATCCCAATTTGGGTGAATCATCTGGCTTTGACTATGCACGTTTACAAACACCCACACGTCAAATATTGGAAGAGCAGTTAGCGGATTTGGAACAGGGCGTGCAGGCATTTGCTACCAGCTCGGGTATGGCAGCGATTGATCTTTTGCTTGCGTCATTGATTAAAAATGGTGACCATTTTGTTACCTCGGATGATCTATATGGCGGCACATATCGCTATTTCGATGCCATTGTTGAACAGAGTGGCGTGAGCTATGATGTTTGGAATGGGGTGGATGACATTTCGACCTTAATTAACGAAACCACGCGACTTGTTTGGTTGGAAACACCATCTAATCCAACGATGAAAGTAATCGATATTCAGAAGTTAAGTGCAAAAGTAAAAGGCATCAATCCTGATATTTTAATTGCTGTTGATAACACTTTCTTAACACCTATTTTTCAACAGCCATTGACACTTGGCGCGGATATTGTCGTTCATTCCGCCACAAAGTATCTTGGTGGACATAATGATATTTTGGCTGGAGCAGTAATTGTTAATAGTGATGATTTAGCTGAAAAATTAGAAATATCACTGACGACACGCGGACAGGTTTTAGATTCGTTTAGCTCTTGGTTATTGTTACGTAGCTTGAAAACGTTGCATCTTCGGATGCAACGCCACAATGAAAATGGTCAATATTTAGCCAAAAAATTACCGTGTATTCCCGGTATAGATAAAGTCTTATATGCTGGTGTTGGTGGAATGTTGAGTTTTTATTTGTCAAACGATTATGATGTAGATGCTTTTTTGAAAGGATTACAAATCGGGTCTTTTGCGGAAAGCTTGGGTGGTCCAGAAACGCTAATTACGATTCCTGCGGTGCAAACACATCACGATATGAGTCAAGAGCAGCGTGATCACTTGGGTATTACCAATCAATTGGTGCGTGTGAGTGCCGGATTAGAAGGTAAAGAGGACCTATTGGCAGATTTAAGGCAAGCAGTTGAAGGAGCAAAGCGATGAGTGATTGGACAAATATTATTGATGCAGCAACAACAAATGATCCACTGTCAGGTGCAATTAATACACCGATTCAACTAAGTTCAACCTTTAGTCAAAAATCTTTTGATGAATTTGGAGAATATGACTACGCTCGCTCTGGAAATCCCACTCGTGACGCGGGTGAAAAAGCAGTAGCGCAGCTTGAACATGGAAAGTACGGGTACCTTTTTAGTACTGGAATGGCAGCAATTAGTAGTGTGCTGTTTACCTTATCAGCTGGAGATCATATTGTTGTTAGTAAACATGTTTACGGCGGCACATTTCGAGTTTTAGAAGATGTTTTGCCACGCTGGGGTATCACACACGACTTTGTTGACTTTAGCGATTTGGCAGCAATCGAGCAGGCTATCAAACCAGAGACCAAAGCATTGTATATTGAAACACCCTCAAACCCAGTTTTGAACATTACTGATATTCGAGCGGTAGTTGGTATCGCAAAGAAACATCAGTTGTTTACAATTGCTGATAACACATTTTTATCACCATTCTTGCAGAAGCCTTTGGATCTAGGTGTTGATATTGTGGTTCATTCGGCAACAAAGTTTTTGGCAGGACATTCTGATATTCTTGCTGGTGCTGTCGTAGTTAATGATAAAAAATTAGCAGACCAAGTTTATTTTATTCAAAATGCGGTCGGGGCAACACTTAGCGTTTTTGATACGTGGCTGTTGTTGCGTGGTATAAAGACACTTGGTGTTCGTATGACGCATTCAAGTGAATCAGCGCATAAAATAGCTGAGCATTTAGAGGCTCATGAAAAAGTATCAAATGTCCTATACCCAGGGTTAAAAACACATAAAGGCTATGAAATTCATGCTTCACAAGCTAAAAATGGTGGGGCGGTGTTGAGCTTTGATGTAGGCAGTCAAGAAAATGCTAAGAAAGTAGTGGAGTCCTTACATATCCCAGTATTTTCGGTTAGTTTAGGAGCAGTGGAAACAATTATTAGTTACCCGCCAAAAATGAGCCACGCAGAGTTAAACGTTGATGAGTTGGCCAAATGCGGTATTACTCCTGGTTTGTTACGCTTCTCGGTTGGATTAGAGGATGCAGATGATTTGATTGCAGATTTAGATAGTGCATTAGCCTTAATTTAGCTTGATAGATTACGTATAGGTATTAAAATACCGGTGTTTAAGGAGAAAAATATGACAACTACAGAAACAAAAAAATTAAATTATCATTTTGATCAAGTGGGATCTTACTTACGTCCAGAAAACCTGAAAAAAGCGCGTGAACAATACGCACAAGGCGAAATTTCGCATGATGATTTACTAAAAGTTCAACATGATGAAATTAAAAATCTAGTTGATGAACAAGTCAAGGTTGGTCTATCAGCTGTCACTGATGGGGAATTCAATCGTTCATGGTGGCATTTAGACTTTTTAGGTCAACTAGGTGGATTTGAGTTTTATGATCAAAATGACTCGTACAAGTTTCACGGCCAAAAAACGCGATCAACTAATGTTCGTTTAAATGGGAAAGTTCATGCTAATTTAGACCACCCATTCTTTAAGGATTTTGAATATTTGAAGTCAGTGACACCTGAAGGGGTGGAGCCAAAACAAACAATCCCATCACCGAGTTTGATTATTAATCGCGATCACCGTTCTGATTTATGGTCAAAATATTATGATTCATGGTCAGACTTTTTAGACGATTTAGCTCAAGCTTATCATGATACACTGCAGAAGTTCTATGATCTAGGCGCGCGTTATGTACAAATTGATGATACAACTTGGGCATACTTGATAGCGCAGTTAAACGGTCATGCTGACAATCCCGAGGAGCGTGCAAAGTTTGAAAAAACAGCAGCCGATGATGTTTATGTAATTAATAAGGCATTGGCTGGCTTACCAGAGGACTTGAAATTAGCAACACACATTTGTCGTGGTAACTTTAAGTCGACTTATTTGTTTGAAGGCGGTTATGAGCCAATTGCAAAGTATCTAGGTCAACTAAACTACGATGCCTTTTTCTTAGAATATGATAATGATCGTTCGGGTGGATTTGAGCCTTTGAAAGAAATATACAATAATCGTCAAAATGTTGAAATTGTATTAGGATTGTTAACTTCTAAGTCAGCAGATTTGGAAGATGTTGATGAAGTCGTTGCCAGAATTGACGAGGCAGCAAACTATGTGCCTAAGTCTAACTTGGCTCTATCAACACAATGTGGATTTTCTTCAACGGAAGAGGGAAATATCTTAACGATTCCTGATCAATGGAAAAAATTAGCGTTGATCAAACATATTGCTGATGAGCAACTTGCTTGAGAATGAACACATGTGTTAACAATCACACCTGTAAAATGTTAATATAATAGTAACCGCGGCTAACAATAAAGATCATAAGACAGATAAAATGTTGGCAACGTTGTACCGCGCAAAAACGTTCCAACAGCATGTCACTAAGAAGTAGTATGGCACAAAGACGAAAGTCATTAAGCCATTATCTTATCTTGAAGGAGAAAAATAATGTCAGAAACAGTTGTTGAAAGTTTTACTTTGGATCATACAAAGGTTAAGGCACCGTATGTGCGTGTGATTGAAACACAAGCTGGTCCTAATGGCGGCAGCATTACTAATTATGATTTGCGGTTAACACAACCTAATGAAACATCGATTGAAACGGGTGGATTGCATACACTAGAACATTTATTTGCAGGCCTTGTTCGTGATGAAATTGATGGCATTATTGATATGTCACCATTTGGATGCCGTACTGGATTTCATGTTATCTCATGGGTAAATTACGATTCGGAAACATTAGCTAAAGTTTTCAAAAAAGTATTGGAAAAAATTGTTAGTGATGAAGTAACCGAAGTACCCGCAGCAGAAATCGAAAGTTGTGGTAACTATAAAGATCATAGCTTACATTCAGCTAAGGAATGGGCAAAAATCATCTTAGCCCAAGGTATTTCCAGTGATGCGTTTGAACGTAAAATTGTTTAACGTTTAATGAAAAAAGTATTGACAAATTATTATAATATAGTATGATTATTTTAACAAAGAAAAGATAAGTAGTGTTGTAGCGTTAAAAAGAGAGTTTACATTTGGTGAAAGTAGACAACGTGAACACATGAAAATGGTCTTGGAGTTACTGTTATTGCGAACGCACGCTGATTCATTTGTTGAAACGACGCAAGCAATGGCCGGGAGAGCCCGATATAGCGACATCAATTCTCAATATCATGTACAGATGTTCTCGAAGCATGATAAAGATGATTGATATTGAGGTGTGTAGGCTTTTTGTCTACACATAAACACCGGGTGGTAACACGACGAGTCGTCCCGCAGTCTAAATGAATTAGACTGCGGGACTTTTTTGTTGTTTTGTAACCACTACTAAAATTCAAAAAGTACAAGGGGAAAAATTATGACAACACAGACACTAAAGGCACTAGGATTTCAGCATGTTGGTTCATTTCTACGACCAGCTGAATTAAAACAAGCACGGCAAGATTTTGAAGCTGGTAAATTGACACAAGAAGAACTTGAAGGTGTTGAAAATTCAACGATTGCACATTTGGTTGATCAACAAGTGGCTGCTGGAATAGCAGTAGTAACAGATGGCGAATTCCGTCGTTCATATTGGCATCTGGATAATTTCTGGGGATTTGGTGGCGTTGAAAGATTAAGCTACGGCGAAGGCTACTTCTTCGCTCATGAGGAAACACGTGATGATTCAGCACGTTTAAATGGTAAATTGAGCTTTGACGCCAATGTACACCCATTTATTAAGCATTTTAAGTTTCTCAAAGCACTTGCTGATGAAGCGGGCGTAGAAGCCAAAATTACAATTCCGGCGCCATCTCAATTTTATGCAGAACTAGTTCGTGGTACAAATGCTGATGTTGTATCGAACTTCTATGATTCTGATGAAGAATTTTTTGCAGATATTAAGCGTGTTTACCATGAAGAGATTATTGCATTGTATGAAGCAGGTGCTAAAACAGTTCAATTAGATGACTGTACATGGGGCATGTTAGTAGATGCTGATTTCTGGGAAAAAATGGCTGGATCCGGCTTTGATGTTAAACAACTAAAGGCGCTGTATTTGGACTTGAACAATGGTGCAATTGCTAACTTACCAGAAGATTTAACCATTAACACACATATTTGTCGCGGAAACTATCATTCAGATTGGGCAGCTTCTGGTGGTTATGATGCGGTTGCTGATGAATTATTTGGTCAAGAAAATGTATCAAGTTACTTCCTAGAATATGATTCAGAACGAGCAGGTGGCTTTGAACCTTTGGCTAAAGTATCAGGGGATAAAAAAGTTGTTCTCGGCTTGATTACAACTAAAACGGGTGAGTTAGAAAAGAAGGAAGACATTATTAAGCGAATCCATGAAGCGGAAAAATATTTGCCATTGGATCGTTTATGGTTGTCAACACAATGCGGATTTGCTTCTACTGAAGAAGGTAATATTTTAACAGAAGAACAACAATGGGCTAAGTTAGCACTTGTTAAAGAAATCCTCGATGAAGTTTGGGGATAGATGAATACATCATATATGATGTGATATTTGTAAGGAGTAGAAAAATGCAAGCAACAACGCCTAATCGATTTTTTGAGACAACACGAGCATTAAGTACACTTCTTGGTTGTGGTTTAGTGCAAACACGAATGTGGTATCAGTAATAATTTTATTAAATATTGCATAAAAATAACTTACATGAGGAAAATATTCTATGACTAATCCAGAAAAAAAATACGCATTTGAAACACTACAACTTCATGCTGGCCAAGAAGAGCCAGATTCAGCGACAGGTGCGCGTGCTGTACCAATTTATCAGACAACTTCTTTTGTCTTTAAGGATGCTAAACAAGCTGCTGGGCGATTTGCTTTAACAGATGCTGGCAATATTTATGGGCGGTTAACCAATCCAACAAATTCAGCTTTTGAAGCAAGAGTTGCAGCGCTCGAAGGTGGTACAGCGGCTATATCGTTAGCTTCTGGTGCAGCGGCAATTACCGCTGCAATATTGAATGTTGCTGGAGCTGGCGATCATATTGTTGCCGCATCAACGCTATATGGTGGCACGGTCGAGTTGTTTTCAGAAACATTGAAGAAATTATCTATTGATACAACATTTGTTGACCCAGATGATCCTGAAAATTTTGAAAAGGCCATTCAAGATAATACAAAAGTTATTTTCTTCGAAAGCTTAGGAAATCCAAAAATAAATATTATTGATTTTGAAGCCGTTGCAGCAATTGCGAAAAAACATGGTATTATTTCTATTGTGGATTCTACTTTTGCGACACCATTTTTGACTCGTCCGCTGGAATACGGCATTGATGTAGTTGTTCATTCAGCCACTAAGTTTATTGGTGGACATGGTACAACATTGGGTGGGGTAGTGATTGAAAAAGGAGATTTCGATTACGAGGCCTCAGGACGCTATCCTGATTTCACCACGCCAACACCATCGTACAACGGTATTGTTTGGTCTGATCTAAAAGGTGGCGCATTTGTAACTAAAATCCGTGCAGAACATTTACGTGATACAGGGGCAACATTATCACCACAATCAGCGTTTTATCTGTTGCAAGGATTAGAGACACTATCCTTGCGTGTTGAGCGCCATGTAGAAAACACACGTAAAATTGTTTCTTACTTGAATAATAATGACAAAGTGGCTTGGGTCAGTTATCCAGAATTAGATGATTCTCCATACAAGCCACTCGCTGACAAATACTTTAAGAACGGTGTTGGATCGATTTTCACATTTGGCTTAAAAGCTGGCGAAGCTGGTGCAGAAACATTGATAAATAACTTAGATATCTTCTCGTTATTGGCTAATGTTGGGGATGCTAAGTCTTTGATTATTCATCCAAAATCAACAACACACGCCCAGTTAAATGATGAGCAGCTGCAAGCAGCAGGTATTACACCGGATTTGATACGTATTTCAATTGGTATTGAAAATGTAGATGATTTAATTAACGCTTTAGATGAAGCGTTATCATATGTTAAATAAGTAGTGTTTACTACTATGGGAGAGATTTAACAGCATTTGATAGTGATTATTGCTTTTATTAAGTCATAGGCATGTTAAAATGACACTATTAATGTATTTGGGAGCGAGAGAATATGAATAAAAAAATAGTCATTGGTGCAGTAGCTGTTATCGCAGTTGCTGGCATTTATGCTGCAACACGTCCGTCAAAATCAGCGAAAGGTCATACGTTAAGAGTTGCTGTTCAAAACAACATCTCAACATTGGATCCAAATCTAGCTGATCAAGTTGGTGCGAATTGGGCAGAAGTGCAAACACTTGAGGGGCTTTATACAACATCTGCTAATGGCAAAATTATTCCGGGGGTCGCTCAAAAAATAGTTCAACCAACCCAAGGTAATAAGGTTTATACAATTAAGCTCAAGAAGAACCAAAAGTGGTCTGATGGCTCACAAGTAACGGCATCTGATTTTGTTAATTCAGTTAAACGTCAAGTAAATCCAGTTACAAAATCTACTCGTGCTAACCATTTTAAAGATATTGCTGGTTATGATGCTGTATATAATAATAAAGAAAACGTTAATAAGCTTGGTATTAGTGCACCAGACAAATACACGGTGAAAATCGAACTATCTCATCCAGTCCCTTATTTTAATTTTATATTGGCTAACCAACTGTATCCAATTAATTCAGATAAACTAAAAGAGTATGGTAGCAAGTATGGCCAAACAGCTAAGACGAGTGTCTCAAATGGTGCTTATACGATAAAAAAATGGAATCAATCATCGACGACTTGGGAATTTGTCAAAAATAAGTATTATGCTGACGCTAAAAATGTTCATTATGATACCATTAAGGCTACTCAAGTCACTGATGCAACGCTAGCTTCTAAACAATATCTAGCAAAGAAGGTCGACGAAGCAGAAATATCTGGTGGTATTTTAACGGATTTGAAGAAGAGCCATGCTACTGATATTAAATCAACACAAAAGGGACGTGTGGCGTTTATTGTTTGGAATGCTGATGATAAGACAGTCAGCAATACAAATCTCAAGCAAGCTTTGAGTTTAGCAATAAACCGCAAGGAGTTAACAAAATCAGCGTTGGCTGATGGTTCAACACCTGCCAAATCAATTGTGCCAAGTGGTGAAGTAAAAGTAGACGGTAAAGATTTCAATGCGAACTTGTCACTACCTTATAACAAGGCATTGGCTCAAAAGTATTTGAAACAAGCGCAATCAGAATTAAATCAACAAAAAATTACAATTACGCTTAATACAGCTGATACCGATGCTTATAAGGCATTAGGTGTTTACTTGAAACAGAGTATTGAAGCAACGTTGCCTGATGTTACAATTAACCTAAAGCAATTGCCATTAAATGCTGAAATTTCCGCCTTTGAGAGTCATGATTTTCAGGCTGGAACTTTAACATGGTCAACAGATTATAATGATCCCATTGATTTCTTGGATATAGCTTATTCGAAGGGGGCAATTAATTTTACAAATTGGACTAATTCGGAATATGAGAAGATTATCAACAAGGTTTCTGAGCAACATGAGGCCAATGACGCCCGTTATAAGTTGGAACAACAAGCAGCCAAGTTGAATAATGATTTAAATGGTGTTACGCCATTGTATCAAGTATCCAATGTTCATTTATTACGCTCATCGGTTAAAAACTTAGATTATCCTTTGATTGGTTATCAGAACTATAAGTATGCAAAGTGAGTGCAAAGATGAAAAAAGTAGGTATACCAAGTAATAATCTTGTTCATGCGAATGCTCATTTTGGCACCAATTATGTCGATTATATCCAAAAAAATTATATTGATGGTATTAGCGGTGCGAATGCGCTACCTATCGTGTTTCCAATTGGTGATACAAAGTTGGCTAAGGCATACATCGATTCAGTTGATGCTTTGTTATTAGCAGGCGGTCAAGATGTTTCACCAGTGTATTTTGGTGAAGATCCACATATTAATTTACATGAAACCGATGATCGACGTGATGTTTTTGAAGTGGCGCTGGTAATCGAAGCGCTTAAACAAGAAAAACCAATTCTAGGTATTTGTCGTGGATTGCAAATTATTAATGTTGCACTGGGTGGCACTTTGTACCAAGATTTAGGTAGTCAGTATGACGGCTTGTCAGTAAAGCATAATCAATATCCGACAAAATGGTATGTACCAACACACCATATAGTATTGCAACGTCAAAGTTGGCTGAGTGATATTTTTGATGAAAAATCACTTGTTAATTCTTTTCATCATCAAGCAGTGAAAAGATTGGCAGATGGGTTGAAGCTGGACGCCACGAGTTCAGATAACGTTGTAGAGGCATTTTCTGATGACTCACGACGTATTTATGCAGTACAGTGGCATCCAGAAATGTTACTGATGGACAATCCAGATGCTCAAGAATTGTTTGATTCATTTGTGGCAAAGATTGAATAGTTTTATACGAAGAAAAGATAAGTAGTGATTAATGCATTTATAGAGAGCCTGTGTTTGGTGAAAACAGGTAATGTCATATCATGAAGATGGTCTTGGAGTTTCGCTTTAGTGAGCGTGGTAAGATTTTTGAAATCAAAGCGACGTAAACTATGGCCGGGAAAGCCCGTTATAGCTGTTTTGATTTTCTAATCCTGTATTGGAAGACTGAAGTTAAGGTGTGCAACAAAGCATACGAATAACGGGTGGTAACACGAGGAATCGTCCCGCAATCTGAATTTTTTCGGATTGCGGGATTTTTTATGTTTTAAGAGTAGAGAGTTTGCTAAGGTGAGTTTAATTAGCAAGGAGAGAAGATTGTGCGCGTAAATAATCAAACAATTTATTATTTACACACTGATAAAATGACGACGGCAGTTTATTTAAATGGCAGTGGGGCCGTTGATGCGGTTATATTAACTCAATTTTCACTGATTTGGTAGTAAAAATTGAGAGGATATCTATGACTAGAATTACGGACATTTATAAAAAGAAGTCAGCTCCAGTGCTGTCTTTTGAAATATTTCCGCCAAAAACAGAAGATGGACTACACGCTTTGTATAAAACGTTACAAGAAGTAAATCCAAAAGAAACTGGCGTTGATTATATTAGTGTGACATACGGTGCAGGCGGCGGTAGTAATCATAAAAGGACCAAAGAGATTGCGGAATATATCGAAAGGAATTGCGGTATAACAGCTTTACACAACCTCACTGGTATTAACCAAACACCGAGTAGTTTAAAGGGAAATCTTGAAAAGATAAGCGTAGCGGGCGTTGAAAACATATTTGCACTTCGCGGTGACACACCGACAAAAGATTATGTGAATGAATATTATCCGTTTGCAAAAGATCTAATTAAAGAGATAAAAAAAGACGGACGGTTTGATATTGGTGCAGCAATTTATCCAGAAGGACATGTTGATAATCCAACGACAGGAATTAGTGTAACTGGGGTTAAAGAAAAAGTAATTAGTGGTACAGAATTTCTAATTTCTCAGCTATTTTTCGATAATGGCGTTTTCTATAACATGCAAGAGGCACTGAAGGAAAATTATATTAAGGTACCAGTTTCTGCTGGTATTTTACCTATCATTAGTCGTGCGCAAGTCGAACGTATCACTTATATGATTGGTTCATCTTTACCGGCACGCTTGGCAAAGATTGTTCATAAATATGAAGATCAACCAGAAGCCTTGCAACAGGCTGGAATTGAATATGCATTGGAGCAAATCCATGATTTGTTAGATCATGGGGTTGACGGTATTCATTTGTATGCGATGAATCAACCAAATGTTTTGAAGATAATGTTGCCAGAAATTAATAGGCACATTCAATCAAAAATATTAACGCTTTGATGCAATAAACGAAAGAAGAAGCTCATGAAAGTAACATGTCGAAAAGTCTATTACTTGCATGCTAATAAAATTCTAACGGCTGTTTTTCTTACCGGTAGTGGTTCTGTTGATCGGTTTAAATGAAGTTATTTGTCAATTACCAGCTTATTTAAAACGAGGAGAAAAACATGACAAATACAGTAAAATCATCAAACTTAGGTTATCCACGACTAGGCGAACACCGTGAGTGGAAAAAACTACTTGAATCTTATTGGCAAGGTAAAATAGATGAAGCGCAGTTTAATGAAACTGCTAAGAAACTACGTTTAATTAATTTAAAAAAACAAATTGAATTTGGTTTGGATATTGTTCCTGTCGCGGACAATTCAAACTACGACCATGTATTAGATACGATAGCTGCTTTTAACTTAATTCCCACTCGGTTTGGTAGTTATGATCGTCCCTTAACGTTAGATGAATATTTTGCAGTGGCTCGTGGGAACAAAGACAACGTGGCTGCAGATATGACAAAGTGGTTTAATATCAATTATCACTACACGGTTCCTGAATTTGATAATACAACCCCACGTTTGTTAGAAAATCGCTGGCTAAAGTATTGGCAGGAAGCTAAAGATGAATTAGATATCAATGGTAAGCCTGTCATTGTTGGTCCTGTGACATTGATTAAGCTTGGTAAGTTGAGAGGCGAATATGTATCTGCTTCATCTGATATTAATCAATTATTAGAACAAATTTTACCACTCTATGGACAAGTATTTAAGGAACTACAAGCAGCTGGTGTGACATGGGTCCAACTAGACGAACCCACGCTAGTCAAAGTAGCGGATGAAGCTGACGTGGAGCCATATCGCCGTGCTACTGAGTATTTGAATGAGGTGGCACCGCAATTAAACATTGAATTGCAAACGTATTTTGATTCAATTGATCCTTATCAGGCAGTCACTAAATTACCCGTACAAGCAATCGGATTAGATTTCGTTCATGGTCACGGTGAAAATTTCGATAATATTCGCAAGTTTGGATTTCCAGAAGACAAAATATTGGCAGCAGGAATAATTGATGGGCACAACGTTTGGACGGCTAATCTGCAAGAAAAAGCTAATTTTGCTGAAGAACTACGTACGCTAGCACCAAAACTATGGTTACAGCCTTCCAATACGTTGCTTCATGTACCCATTACTAAAAAGTATGAAACTAAGGCAAGTCCTGAACTGTTTGGTGGGTTAGCATTTGCTGACGAGAAAGTGCAAGAGTTAGTTGCTTTAACTAAAAAGTTGAATGGCGATGACGTGACGGCAATATTTGAACAGAATGCCGCTGCTCTGGAGGCATTGAATAGTTCACAAGCTCGGAATAACAAAGTAGTGCAAGAAGCCATACAACATTTATCACAAGAACGGTTCGAGCGCGATTCAAAGTATGCAGAACGTTCTAAGAAGCAACAAGTTAGTTTGCACCTGCCATTGTTGCCAACAACTACAATTGGATCATTCCCGCAATCAGCCGATGTACGAGCTAAGCGTGCAGCCTGGCGTAAGGGTGAACTGTCTGATGAACAATACAATGATTTCATTGAATCAGAAACCAAGCGTTGGATACAGCTACAAGAAGATATTGATCTAGATGTTCTAGTCCATGGCGAATTTGAGCGTACTGATATGGTGGAATACTTTGGACAAAAATTAGCTGGTTTCTTTGCCACACAAAATGGTTGGGTTCAATCTTATGGCTCACGTGGTGTTCGCCCACCAGTTATTTTTGGAGATGTTGATTATGTTGAGCCCATTACTGTGAAGGAGTCAGCTTTTGCACAAGCACAAACTAATAAACCCGTGAAGGGTATGTTAACTGCGCCATTAACAATCATTAATTGGTCATTTGTGCGTGATGATATCCCACGGGCTACAGTTCAGAATCAGATTGCCTTATCTTTGCGTCAAGAAGTTATTAATTTGGAAAAGGCTGGTATTAAGATTATTCAAGTAGATGAACCAGCTTTGCGTGAAGGGCTACCATTGAAACAACGTAATTGGCAAGATTATTTGGACGAAGCAATTTATTCATTTAAAATCACCACAACCGGTGTGCGTGATGAGACGCAGATTCACACACACATGTGCTATTCAGATTTTGAGGATATTATCAGCACTATTTCTGGATTAGACGCTGATGTGATTTCCATTGAAACTTCGCGTTCACATGGTGAAATTATTTCAGCTTTTGAAGATGCACATTATGATAAGCAAATTGGGTTAGGTGTTTATGACATTCATTCACCTCGTATTCCTTCAGTTGCAGAAATTGCGGACAATATCCGCCGTGGCTTGAAAGTTATTGATCATAATCAGTTCTGGGTCAATCCAGATTGCGGTTTGAAAACACGTAATGAAAAGCAAACCCTTGAAGCATTGCAAAATCTGGAAGATGCGCGTAACCTAGTCTTTTCTGAGATATCTAGTAATGAGTAGAATAAAAAAGATGAACCGCAAGGTTCATCTTTTTTTAATGATTGAATTTTTGTATTTGGAAAAAATCAAGTAAGAAAGTCAAAATGGGCAATCCAATAATTAGCCCCCAGACACCAAAAAAATGTTCCATGATAATTAAGTTTAATAAGATAATTAAAATTGGCATGTGTGTTTTCTGAGACATTAGGTGAGGATGTAGGAAGTAAGACTCGAACAGATGTATTAAAGCAACAGCAACTACAATGATGATCACGGTATCCCAATCACCAATAATAAAAGCAGTGATAGTCAAAGGTACCAATGAAATAACGACCCCAAATACAGGAATCAATCCCAACACGAAAATTAAAATAGTAAATCCTAATAAATAGGGGAAATGCAATGACAATAGCACTAAGAACATCAGTGCTGTATTGATGGTACAAATGATGAGTTGGATCTCAAACAATTTACCTAAAATAATAATAAAACGGTGGACGATAATATAAAACTCACCAAAAAATTTTTTGAATGGACTATGTAAAAAATTCATGCTCCATAAACGTAATTTTGGATAAGTCATACTAAATATAAAACTAAATAGTAAAGCTAACACTAATTGATAAATCACGTGTCCAATATGATTTAATTGTGATAAACTCTCAGAAATTAAATCTTTACTATTAAACATAGAAGTATATTGATTAACGTTTTTGTATACATCTTGCAACAGTGCATTGTCTTGCCAATTCCAATTCATGGCCAAAGTAATCATACTCTTGATTTGCTCAATTAGCGTAGCAGCACCGTGTTGGATGGCTAATGACACGACACTGATAAAAATAATGTAAACTAACGCAATTGATACAGCCCGAGATATTTTCAAAAAATGAGCTAATGGCTTAGCAACACTCATAGCTAGGTAAGAAAATATAATTGTTAATAACAGTAAAGACATAAACTGTTTTAAAGCAAAAATCAGAAGAATGATCGCTAACAAAACACCATAACGATAAGGTATTCTTTTCTGAATAGTTTCTAGTAGATTCATGTAACTTCCCCCTAAGTAATTGTATTACCTATTATATCTAAAATTAGAGGAAATGGTTTACGTTTATAAAAATAAAACATTTTCTATAAATGTGTTTTAAATTAATTTAATTAGACTATTGACATTTTACATTTGTCATGTCATAATAATTTTATTAACTAAAAGGAAAAAACTCTTATGAAAAATTTAAGTTCAACTAACTTCACACAAGTCATTAAGATCAACGTCGTCATTATTATTTGACTTCGAGGTTGGTCTACTTTTTGATGCCAGCCTTGAAGAAAGGCTGGCGTGGAGTTGTTGAATTTTTTCGACATACTTTAGGAAGCGCTAGTTTATCTAGCGCTTCCTTTTTTCTTATAGTTTTACCATAATTGTACAAATAATTATGGGGAGAGCAATTATTGTTGATAATACAGGAGGATAAGACCATGGATGCACCATTGTCTACAACACCGGCCAAAGAAGAGGCCAAAACAGTAAGTGATATGAAAGAACAACCACGTAAAGTAAGTGAAGTTGTCTTTGATGTTTCACAAGGAATTTCAAACGCTATTTTAGCTGTCCTTGGTATGGGACTCTTAATGGCATCAATAGGAAATATCTTTCATTACACACCGCTAATCCAGGCTGGGTTGATGGGCCAAAAAATGTTGGCACCAGCTCTAGGCGTCGGTATTGCTATGATGATGCGTGCAAATATCCTGACAACAGGTGCTGCATTAATCGCTGCAACAGTTGGATCAAACGCTGTTTACTTTACATCAGCTGTTTCACCAGCAACACATACTGCTACTGGCTGGGTTGCTGATCAAGCTGCAGGTTCCCTAGTGATGACATCTGGTCAACCAGTTTCCGCTGTTCTTGCAGCGCTATTGGCCGTACTTGTTGGTAACTGGTTAACAGGTAAAACACCATTAGATATGATGTTAGTACCATTGGGTGCCGTATTAGCGGGAACTTTCTTTGGCTTAGCAACAGCGTCTGTCACGACACCATTCTTAAACTGGGTATCTGAAGAATTAGCTTCGACGATGAAGATTAATCCATTCTTAGGGGCATTCGTGGTTGCTGTTGTGTGGTTCCTATTCTTGATGACACCGGCTTCATCAGCCGCCTTGGCCATTGCGGTTATGTTAGATCCCTTATCAGGTGGTGCCGCATTAGTTGGTACAACGGCAGGATTTGTAATGTACACAGCAATGGGTTGGAAGCAAAACGATTTGGGTGCTAACCTGGCGCAAATCATCGTTACGCCCAAAGTGCAATTCCCTAATCTATTAAAAAGTCCCTTATTGTTATTTGGACCAGCATTAATTGCAGGTGTCTCAGCCATATTTGCCGTTGGAATCTTCAACTTCAAGGTCCCTTATGCAATCGCTGGGTTGGGCTTGAATGGTTTCATCGCCCCAATTGCTTTGGCAACATCAGATCCACGTGGTTTTGTCCTAATGATCGTCTTCGGAGCTGTTGTACCAACTGTTGCAGGACTAGTATTCTACTATGTCTTGAAAAAGCTTGGTAAAACCAAGAAGAACGATTTGCATCTTGATGTGGTATAAATATAACTAAAGTTTAGAAACAGACAATCAATGCAAATGTCATCGAGTCGTCACATAGACGGCTTTTTTTACTACACAAAATAGCGTAGAATATGTTGAGTAATAAATAATTGTATTGAGAGAAATGATATGTTTGAAAATATTAAGCGAACATTGATTGGGAAACCGTTGAAGACACTTGATGAGGGTGGTCAATCATTATCTAAAACCAAAGCACTGGCACTTTTATCATCTGACGCTTTGTCATCAGTAGCCTATGGTACTGAGTCAATTACAACTGCTTTATTGGCTGCCGGTGCAGTGGCATTATGGTTACAAATTCCAATTGCATTGCTTGTTTTAGTATTATTAGCTGCTATTGTCATGAGTTATCGGCAGATTATCCATGCTTATCCGTCAGGTGGTGGCGCTTATGCAGTAGCCAGTGAGAATTGGGGCGCAAAAGCGGGGTTAATTGCTGGTGGCTCATTGCTTGTTGATTATATGTTGACTGTTGCTGTTTCCGCCTCAGCTGCTGCCGATGCGATCACAGCCGCTTTTCCGGCTACGCTACCTTTTACGGTGCCATTGTCAATTATTATTGTTTTATTGCTAACTGGTATGAATTTACGTGGGTTACGTGAAAGCGCTAATTTTTTGATGGTACCGGTTTATTTCTTCATTGTAGTGATGGTAAGTATGATTGCTTGGGGTGTGTTCCAGGCGTTGACTGGGCAATTGCCATATCATGCAGCCGCAAAAATTGGCACAAGTTTTAGTGGTTTATCGTTGGTTTTGTTCATGCGTGCATTTTCAAGCGGATCATCATCTTTGACAGGTGTTGAGGCAATTTCTAACGCTGTACCTAATTTTAAGAAACCAAAAGAAAAGCATGCGGCCGCAACATTAGCAACAATGGCTGTTATTTTGGCGACTTTCTTTGGTGGTATCACATTTTTGAGTTACTGGTTAGGTATTACGCCAAATAGTAAGTCGACCGTATTATCACAGATTGCTGCGATAACATTTGGTGGTTATCACGTTGGTTTTTATATTGTACAATTTGCAACAGCAATGATTTTAGCTGTTGCTGCCAACACCGGCTTTTCTGCCTTTCCAATGCTTGCATTAAATTTAGCTCGTGATAAATATCTCCCACATCTTTATATGGATAGGGGTGATCGATTGGGATATTCTAATGGTATTCTATCGTTGGCCTTTGGTGCAATTGTGCTTATCATGATTTTTCATGGGTCAACAGATGCTTTGATTCCACTATATGCTGTTGGTGTCTTCGTACCGTTTACATTATCGCAATCTGGTATGATTATTCACTGGTGGCGTAGTAAACCACAAAATTGGGTGGTTAAGGCGATTATCAATTTTATTGGTGCCTTTATTTCTGCCGTTTTAGTTATCACCCTTTTTGCAACGAGAATTGAACATGTTTGGCCATACCTTTTCATTATGCCAATGATTTTGTTTATGTTCTTGAAAATTAAACATCATTATATGAGTATTGGTAAACAATTACGTTTACAATATCTTAAAAATGATAATGCTGAGCGTCACCATTACGACGGCGCAACAGTTATTGTTTTAGTTTCAAATATTACGAAGGTAACTATGGAGGCCGTTGATTACGCGCAATCTATTGGTGATTACGTAGTGGCTATGCATGTTAGTTTTGATGTTAACCCCAAAAAAGAGTTGAAAACATCAACCCAATTTAAATTAGATTTTCCTGATGTGCGTTATGTTGATATCCATTCTTCTTATCGCTCGATTGTTAAGCCCTCTTTGAGCTTTGTGGATGCTGTAGTTAAACAAGCAAAAAAGCGCAATCATTCAGTAACAGTATTAATTCCACAATTTGTACCAAAACAACCATGGCAAAATATTTTGCATAACCAAAATTCACTTCGTTTACGCGCTGCTTTCGCTGCTCGTGAGGATATTTCGGTATCAACGTATTATTACCATTTATCAGAATAAACTAATGCAGCCTAGTGGCTGTGTACATATAGCAATTTGAAAGGAAAAATGCAGGTTGTATGGTAATCTGTGTTAGTTATAATAATGTCACAAGACACAAAATTAATTCTATTTTTTATTTGGGTAGTCATTGCCATGTTGATTTCAACAGTAGGTCTGGTCATGATTATGCGTTGGTACCATAGAGAAGTTACTAAGGTTAAGAAGCAACAAGCCGAAGAACATCAGAAACTAAATAATCAGGACAAAAATATTTAAAAAGCAACAACTGTTCGGACAGCTGTTGCTTTTTTATGGTTATTAAAATGTCTCTGTTTCAATCACATTTAACTTTGCTTGCCAATCAATAGTCGGATACTTTTTATTTAAGACTGTTGTTAAGACACGCTTAGCTAAATTACCGTTGCGTGTGAAAATCGGTCCATGGAAATATGAGCCGTAGACGTTGCGGTAAATAACACCTTCGGTGTTATCCATACCATTATTACCATTACCGGAAACAACAGTACCTAATGAACGTTCGCTTTCACCTAGGAAAGTACGTCCTTGGTGATTCTCAAATCCATGGTAGGTTTCACCAGTTTCGTTGTTTTTGATCACAATATTACCGGTTAATCGCTCGTCTTTTAGCGTTGTCAATTTTTCATCATGCATATTGGTGGTGTAGTGATCCATTACACCGATACCATCGACTTTTGTTCCATCAGCCATGAGCATATATTTACCTAACAATTGAAAACCACCACAGACGGCTAACAATGCACCATCATTTTCAATATAATCTTGGATTGGTTGCGCTTTAGATTTCAGATCATGGGCGACAATAGTCTCTTCATAATCTTGTCCTCCACCAAATAAGACAAAATCATATGCGGTAGCATTAAATTCATCCCCAAGAGATACCAAATGGTAATCAACGGCAACACCAATTTGCTTAGCATAATAGGTTAAGGCGATTATGTTGCCATAATCACCATAGGTGTTCATTAGGTTGCCATATAAATGAGCCACAGAAATATCATAATCAGCCACTAGAAACCTCCTTTGATGTAGCCCTTAGCGCTTAATTGTTCGCGCAATTGCAGCATTGCCGTATAAGTAGCAGCAATATAAACTTTTTTAGTTGGCAGTGACTTGATAGCCGTCACGACTTCTGAGAGATCTTCATAAACGGCTTGGTCTGTAAAACCAGCCATCTTTAAACGCACGCGTAAATCTTTATAACGTTCGCCACCAGTGGCTACGGCTTGTATTTTTGTATCATGTAATTTCTCAAATTCAGCATCCCAAATCCAACTAGTATCAATGCCATCTGCGTAATTTGCATTTAACAGCGCCAAAAGAGAGAATTCATCTTTTTCGGTGAGCATCATGTCGATTACTGAATTAGTACCGACGGGGTTCTTAATCAAAACGATGATCACATCTTTACCGTCAACATCAATGGCTTCTTGACGCCCAAAAATTTGAGCATTTGATTCAAATGCCTTTTTGATTTGTTCAGGAGTCACACCAAATTCTCGTCCGACTGAGAAAGCTGCTAGGGCGTTGTAGATATTATATAAGCCACCAATTTCAATGCGCAATGGTGTGTTGTCAATGCTAAAAGTTGAGTATCGTGGTGTTAAATGATCCACACCAGTGATGCGATAATTTAACTTGGGGCGCGAAAACTTGTCTGTTGTACTAAAATATTTTCCCAAATTAGCATAAGTAATAAAATCATAGTGGAGTACAGAATTATCGGTTGGTGACAAAATACCATCAGTGTTAATTGGTGCAACATCAGGATTATAATCTGCTGGCACAACGTGATCAAAACCAAAATAACGACGCGTGTTGGTGAAATTACCGCGAGTAAATATAGGTGAATCGCCATTGGCTAGGACAAGCGCTTCAGGTGCATTCTTAATTCCAGTAACAATTTTTTCGTAAGTTGTGTAAATTTCACCATAGCGATCCATCTGATCACGGAAAATATTGGTTAGTACAAACATTTTTGGTTGGATTGCTGCCGTGATTTTTTCAACATTGGCTTCATCAACTTCGAGTACGGCTAGTGGCTTTTTACCGTTAGGTGATTTTTTTACTTTGGTTGTCACTAAAGTTCCGGTAATACCTTGAATCATGTTTGACCCAGAAGGGTTGGTGATGACTTGATAGCCACCAGCTTGTAAGACACGAGTAATCAAGGCGGTCGTGAGTGTTTTTCCGTTGGTTCCAGTGACAATGATCAAATCAAAATCTTGTTGAATTGTTTTTAAAATGTCAGGATCAATCGAAACAGCTAGTTTACCGGGTAAACTGGTTCCACCACGATGTAAAATATTTCGTAAAAACCAGTACGAAGTTTTTGCTGTGACGCGTGCAATTGAACTTTTAACTGTCATAATATCCCCACTTTCATGATTCTAATTTTACCATGAACAAGTGCGCGGTGGGGAATTTCATACAATGTTTGCATAGATACTTGTAAAGTTTAATTTTGAAGGATGTTTTACAGTAGGGTACCAGCCTAACTAAAACGTTCTTCCCTAGTCATGGTAAAATGAAAACGAGATAACAGACGGAAAATCAGCCATAATCTGCTGACTACAATAATATAGTAGCGTGGATTTATTTTGGAAAGGTGTCATAATGAAAAAAATAGTAATCGCATCTAACAATTCAGCTAAAACACGGGAGATTCAACAAGTATTTGCTGAGTTTGGCGTCCAAGTGATCAATTATCGCTCGATAATGAGTGAAAAAACTTTTCCAGAAGAAACTACTGATGATCAATATGAAAATGCTTTAGCTAAGGCACGTTTTATTAAGCAATTTTTGCCAAAAGAATGGATTTTAGCTGATGATACAGGTGCGTATTTTGCTGCTTACCCAGCCAGATTTGGATTAACTATTGCTCGCGAATTTAAAAGTTTGGGACTTAAATCTATCCAGGAAGAAGATGAATATTTATTAGGGTTGTATGCATCAGAGATGGATCGAAGTGCTTATTTAGAGGCTTTATTTGTCTTATTAACACCGGATGATCAAGTGAAGCGCGCAATCGGACGAGGCGGAACTAAGTTAGCTTTGGCAGAACGAGGTCAGTTTTCGGTAGGATTTGATACCTTGTTTGAAGCTGAAAATGGTCAGACTTTTGCGGAAATGCCAATCGACGTTCGCGTATCTTATTCACATCGTGGGCGTGCTGCAAAAAAGTTATTGGCACAATTAAAACCTAGTGAATTGTCAAGTTTGGTTCATAAGTAATCAGTAACTTTCTAGGATTCAAAAATTATTTAATCTTATTATAAGATCCGTTTGTTAAACTGAAGGCGAAGTTTAAGCTGCTTATTTATGAAGGAAACTAAGATAAATGAAATCAAGAAAGAAAGTATCAAGATCAAAATCAAAAAAGCATGCACGGCGTAAGCATTGGTGGACTGTTGCAGTACCTATTGTCATTATTAGTTTAGCCGGAACGTATGCGATCAGAACAAACGTTATCAACCTACCGGATAATATAAAAGCATTACCACAAAAAGTGTTGAAAGCAACGCCATTGAAGAGCACATCACAAAAATTCACAACAATTAGTGGTGAAAAAGTTACTTTAAAGACGACTACCTTAGGGAAAACATTTTTGATTTCAGATACAACTAAAAAGAAGTTGACTGGACTACAAACCATCGGTAAAAAAGAATACCACTTTTCACCTCAAACTGGTGAAATGGTGTATGGTTTGAAAAAAATTGATGGCTATTATTATTATTTTGATAAAAATGGCGTGAATAATTCTGTCACAGCATACAAAAAATTGCCGCGTCTGTTAAAAGTGACAATGAAACCATTGAAAAAGTTATTTCAGGTGGTATGACTTTAGTTGGCAAAAGCCCCTATTCTTATGGTGGCGGTCGTACTGATAGTTCTGTAGCTAAAAACGAATTTGATTGTTCTTCCTTCATTGCTTGGTTTTATCGAAAGGCTGGTTTGCCGTTAGTTGTGCAATCAGCAGCGTCAACAACTTTATTAGCACAAACTGGTACAGAAGTTGAATGGTCTAATATGCAGCGTGGTGATGTGCTGGTGACGCCAAATACCTATACTGAAGACCGTCTCCATGCTGCAATTTACCTTGGTAATGGTTTTATTCTGCATGATTCATCGCCCACTAATGGTGTAGCCATTAGCCGTTTAAATGAGTTGGTCAATTATAAAACGTCTAAAACACTGACATGGGCCGATTTGTTGAAGCCAGGGACGGTTCGTCGTGAAACAAGCGAATGATTTTTATCAATAGTAGATTTGTCTGCTCAAGTCACATAATCGTGGCTTTTTTGTTGTCGTAAATATTGCTATAATATTATTAGTATTGTCTACATTTTCGTTTAGACAAATTTAGACAAATAATGTTGATTATAAATATTATCATTTTTATGATATACACGGACTTTTTTAAGTTAATCAAAAGGAGAATCGTGTTTTCGATTGCTCGTAAGCACAGTAAAAATATGGCACAATTATTCTTTGAATATGGCGCAATGAGTTCCGGAAAGTCTATTGAAATTCTTAAGGTTGCGCATAATTATGAATCACAAGGGCGCAAGGTGTTGCTGATGACACCAATTATGGATACAAGAGCTGGTGTCGGCGTCGTTGCTAGTCGCATCGGTCTTTCTAGAGAGGCTGTGGCAGTCCAACCAGAAGATGATCTATACCATTTGATCAAGGGCATGAAAGATGATCATTTAGCAGTAGTTTTGATTGATGAAGCACAGTTTCTCGCTGCTAAACAAGTTGATCAGCTAGCTTATGTGGTTGACCACTTGAACATTCCGGTAATGACTTTCGGGTTGAAGCAAGATGCCTTCAATCATTTATTCGAAGGATCAAAACGTTTAATAGAGCTGGCTGACAAGTTAGAGGAAATGAAAACCATTTGCTCATTTTGCGGTAAAAAAGCGACAACGCAATTGCGTATTGTTGATGGGAAGCCACAACGGGAAGGTGCGCAAGTTTTTATTGGCGGGGATGAAGCCTATATTCCTACATGTCGTCATCATTGGTTTAAGCCTGATTTAGATAAAATAACTGAGATGTTTCCGGTTAAATAATTCAATTCATCAAAAGACCTTTGGTCTTGTACATAAGAAACAAGATGTTTTGGGCTGAATACCACTAAAAACAATTATTGGAGAGTAAAATGGATCCTATATTTCAATCACTACAAACCGTTATAGATCACTATGATGAGCTCAATGAACAACTGGCTGATCCGGAAGTCATGAATAATGGTCAACATTACATGAAGCTTTCAAAGGAAGCGGGCGAAATACGTCAAACTGTTGAAGTTTACACACGCTATAAACAAGTTATTCAAGATATTCAGGATGCAGAGGAACTGCTGGGCGATGCTGAAATGGCGCCTTTGGCTAAGGAAGACCTTAGTGCCTTAAAACCTGAAAAAGAACAACTGGAAGAACAGTTAAAAATATTGATGCTACCTAAGGATCCAAATGATGATAAAAACATTATTATGGAAATACGTGGGGCAGCTGGTGGAGATGAGTCATCACTGTTTGCTGCGGACTTGTTGGATATGTATCGACGTTATGCTGAACGTCAAAATTGGTCAATGAGCATTATTGATGAAAGCACTACCGAGGTGGGGGGCTACAAAGAAGTAGCTGTCATGATTACTGGGGGCAATGTTTATTCTAAACTCAAATTCGAGTCTGGTGCCCATCGTGTGCAACGCGTTCCGGCTACCGAAACGCAAGGGCGTGTCCATACATCAACAGCTACAGTGGGTGTCATGCCAGAGTTTGAAGAAATTGATTTTGAACTAAATGAATCAGATTTGGAAGAGGAATTTTTCCGTTCAGGTGGTGCTGGCGGACAAAACGTCAATAAGGTGTCAACAGCGGTTCGTTTAATTCACAAGCCAACTGGTATTATGGTTAAGATGCAAGAAGAGCGAACGCAAATTAAAAACCGTGATAAAGCACGTAAGCTGTTAGCCAGTCGTGTTTATGATTTTTATGCACAACAAAATGAATCTGAATATGCAGCACAGCGGAAATCAGCGGTTGGAACTGGTGATCGTTCGGAACGAATCAGAACCTACAACTATCCGCAAAATCGTGTAACAGATCACCGTATTGGTCTAACACTTAATAAGTTGGATCGTATTATGAACGGTGAACTTGGCGAAGTTATTGATGCATTGGTTATTGCTGATCAAACAGCAAAGTTGGCGGAACTAAACAAATGACTGGGAAACATTTTGAAACGCCAGATCAGTTTAAAAAATCCAAATCAGATCCAAAAGTACTTTCGAGCAAATTAAATACACCAAAATGGTTTGAATGGGACGACATCAAAAAGCCAGTTAATCCAGCCACAGTGAAAATTTCATTGCTTGAGGCTAAAAAATGGGCCATCTCAGAGCTAACCAGTGTTGGTATGCCAGCAGACGATGCTAAGGATAATATTGATTTTCTTCTCAGTGGGGCACTGAATGTTAATTATGGTATGCTGCGAGCAAATATGTCACGACAAATGCCGGCAGCTTTAGCCGCACTTTGGCCTAGTTGGGTATCAGAATTAGTTAAAAATAAGCCGCCACAATATATTTTAGGTCATGCACCATTTTATGGACGTGAATTTATGGTAGATGAACGTGTGTTGATTCCACGGCCAGAAACCGAGCAACTGGTTGAATGGATTTTGAAAGATGCTGGTAATACTAAACATCCGGTTTCTGTGTTAGATATTGGTACTGGTAGTGGGGCTATTATCGAAACATTAATGCTTGAGAACGACCGAGTAAAAGGGTTTGCGGCAGATATTTCTCAAGATGCTTTGACGGTAGCTGAGATGAATGCGCAACGTTTTAATTTATCACATCTACATTTCGTTGAAAGCGATGTTTTTAGCGCATTAAGCGGATTGAAATTTGATCTTATTGTTAGTAATCCACCATATATTTCTAATAGTGATGAGAATGAGATGGATGGCAGTGTGTTAACATTCGAACCGCATACAGCCTTATTTGCTGAAAACGATGGGTTAGCAATTTACAAAAAAATTGCGCGTGGATTAGATGCACATTTAACTGAACATGGCCGTGCGTATTTTGAAATTGGTTATAAGCAAGGAAAGGCAGTACAGCAATTATTACAAGCGGCATTGCCTAAAGCTAAGATAACTTTGCGACAAGATTTTTCAGGTCTTGATCGCATGATTCGAGTAGAAAAATGAAAACAAAAATTTTTGAAACCACAAAAAATGATATTGAAGAAGCTAGCCGACTTATCCAAAACGGCGAAGTAGTTGCTTTTCCAACAGAAACAGTTTACGGACTGGGAGCCGATGCAACGAATGAATCAGCAATTAAAAAGGTATTTGTCGCTAAGGGACGACCTGCTGATAATCCTTTGATTATGACCGTAGCAGACGCTGCACAATTGGATGAATTTGTAACTATTTCTGACCAAGCTAGGGGATTGATGGACCATTTTTGGCCGGGTTCGTTAACTATTATCCTACCTATCAAACCAGGAAAGGTGTCCATGTTGGTGACCGGTGGATTACAGACGGTTGCTTTTCGCTTACCTGCTAACGACGCGGCACGTACGTTAATTCGTGCTGCTGGTGTACCAATTGTGGGACCGAGTGCAAATACATCAGGAAAGCCATCCCCAACAACAGCACAGCATGTGTGGCATGATATGCAAAATAAAATTGCCGGAATTGTTGATGATGGACCAACACAAGTAGGTGTTGAGTCAACGGTTGTCGATATGTCAATATCGACACCGATTATTTTACGACCAGGCGCAGTGACCCAACCACAACTTGAAGAAGTCTTACAAATGAAGGTCATTGATGCAACTAGTACAGAATCTGTTGCGAGTAATGTAACACCTAAGGCACCGGGCATGAAATATCGCCACTATGCCCCAGACAAAAATGTCGTAATGTTTGACGGATTAGATGCCTTAGAATTAAAGCAAGTACTTGCACCAAATGATGTTGTAATGGCCAAAGATGATATGATTGAAAAAATGGCATTAACGAATCATCAGGCGTGGTCATTAGGAAATACCTTAGAAACGGCTACTGAACAGTTATTTGCTGGGTTACGTTTTTACGATGATGATAGTCAGATAACCACGATTTACGTTCAAAAGATGCCACCGATTGGTATTGGTAAAGCCTTTAATAATCGTTTAGGTAAAGCAGCGGGAAATCAGGAATTTCAAAACTAAAAATAAAAGGAACTAAATCTGCTAATAGGTCTAGTTTCTTTTTATTTTTAATTAAGACAGTTTTCTAAATAATGATCAATGATGACACATTTCTTCAAATGAAATGATAAAATGATTATTAACTAAAAATATTCTAATAGGAGCTATGTATGACGACACAACATGATTTATTTGATTCAGTTAAAGAGCAGACTATTTTGACACAAATAGCTGCACTTTCAGGTTGGGATGCTTTGACGGGGATGCCAAAGGATGCGGGACATTTTCGTGCAGAGATGGACGCATATTTAGCTGAAAAGTTATTTCAAGTTTCAACTGGAAGTGCTCGAAAAAAGATATTAGAAGATTTGGAAGCTGACGATTCATCATTAGATAGTCTAGGTCATCTTGTGCTTCAAAAGGCACGTAAAGATTTTGATATGACAGGGAATATTCCTGAACAAGATTTTATTGCTTTTCAGAAAACACTTTCGGAAGCACAAGATTTTTGGGCAAGAGCGCGTGAGGCTAATGATTATAAAGTTTATCAGCCATATTTGGAACGAATTATTAGCTATTTGAAGCAATTCATTCCGCTATGGCAAAAAAATGAAAAAACACCATACGATGTTTTATTAAATCAATATGAACCAGGATTAACTGTCGAAAAATTGGATGCAGTATTCGACCAAGTTAAGAATGGTATCACAACATTGCGTCACAAATTGTCAGCCAATGATTCGATACCTAACGATGAATTTTTAAGTCGTAAGGTCACTAAGGTACAACAAAGTAAGTATGCTATGGCGGCTGCACAAAGATTGGGTTACAACCTAAATAAGGGCCGGCTGGACGATACTATCCATCCATTTATGGAAGCTCTGAATCGTGATGATGCTCGTATCACCACACGCTGGGACGAAAATAATTTTCAAATGGCAGTTCTAGGCATTCTCCACGAGGCAGGCCATGGACTCTTTGAACAAAATGTTGATTCTAAGTATGACGATGTACGTTCAGTTTTGCCAATCAGCATGAGTATTCATGAATCACAATCGTTGTTTAATGAAGTTATGGTTGGAAGATCAAAAGAATTTTGGGCAGTTGAATATCCAAAGTTACAAGCAATTGTGGCACCAACATTTGATGATATTAATTTTGATCAATTTTATCAAGCGTGGTTAAAAACTGAAGCCACACTGATTCGTACTGAAGCGGACCCGCTAACCTATCCACTGCACATCATTATTCGTTATGAAATTGAAAAAGCAATTTTTAACGATAACGTTGATATAAGTGATTTGCCAGCACTCTGGAATAAGAAATATAAAGAATATCTTGGTTTAGAAGTGCCAGATGATTTGACTGGTATTTTACAGGACATTCACTGGGCGGGCGGATCATTTGGGTACTTTCCAAGTTATGCACTCGGTCATTTATATGCAGCTCAATTTAGAGCAACCATGACAAAGACGTTAGATTTTAAAGCTATCTTTGAATCGGGAGATTATTCACCAATTTTTGAATGGCGTAAGGAGCATGTTTGGCAATATGGTGGAGCTGTAGACCCTAATAAAGTATTGGAAGATGCTACGGGAGAACCTCTAAATCCACAGTACTGGCTAGACTTTGTTAATGGCCTGTATGAAAATTTTAAGTGAGAAAAAAGCGTTGAACTGATGATGTTTAACGCTTTTTTATTGTGGATATAAGTTGTTTCAAGTATGAACAATCTATTTTTCAGAAAAGAGGACGCAAAATCAATGTAAACGTTTTCATTGAAAAAGCCGGTAAATAGGCATTTCTAGCTTTAGTGCTTGATATAACAATGATTTGTGCAATATTCTACTTGATATTTTGTAAGCGCTTTGATAAACTATATTCAGAAGCTGATTAACAGCACAAAGGAGAATTTTAAACATGGCACAATCAAAAGACTTTCATATCATCGCAGAAACAGGTATTCACGCACGTCCAGCAACTTTGTTAGTACAAGCAGCTTCAAAGTTTGCTTCAGATGTTACTTTGTCATATCAAGGTAAGGATGTTAACTTGAAGTCAATCATGGGTGTAATGTCATTGGGTGTTGGTCAAGGAGCCGATGTTACTATTAAGACTGAGGGTGCTGATGAAGAAGCAGCAATGACAACAATTGCTGAAGCAATGGCTACAGAAGGACTAGCAGAATAAAATGACGAAAAACTTCAAAGGAATCGCGGCAAGTAACGGCGTAGCAATTGCTAAAGCCTACTTGTTAGTTGATCCAGATTTGTCTTTTGAGAAGACAACAGTAACAAATGTGGCGGCTGAACAAGCACGTGTCGACGATGCTTTGAAGGCTTCTAGTGATGATGTTAAATTGATAAAGGCAAAGGCAACCGAAAGTTTAGGTGCTGCAGAGGCTGAAGTATTCGAAGCACACCTAATGGTTTTGGCTGATCCAGAAATGTCTGGTGCAATTAAACAAAAAATAGAAGATGACAAAGTTAACGCTGAACAAGCTGTCAAAGAAGTCACAGATATGTACATCAGTATGTTTGATGCGATGACGGATAATGAATATATGCAAGAACGTGCAGCAGATATTCGCGACGTAACGAAGCGCATTTTGTCACATTTATTGAACATTTCTTTGCCTAATCCAGCACTAATTGATGAAGAAGTAGTTCTTGTATCAAAGGATTTAACTCCTTCCGATACAGCGCAACTAGATCGTCAGTTCGTAAAAGGTATTCTAACTGACCTTGGTGGTCGAACAGCTCACGCATCAATTATGGCACGTACGTTGGAAATTCCAGCGGTGGTTGGTTCTGAAAAAGCAACAGTTGAGGTTTCTAGTGGTGATTTGGTCATTGTTGATGGCTTGACAGGTGATGTAATTGTTAATCCTGATGCCGATACACTTGCTACTTATCAAAAAAAGGCAGCCGATTATTTCGCACAACGTGCGGAATGGGCTAAGTTAAAAGATGAGAAATCAGTGTCTGCTGATGGTAAAGAATTTATCGTTGGTGCTAACATTGGCGCACCAAAAGATATGCAAGCTGTTTTAGACAATGGTTCTGAAGGCGTTGGTTTGTATCGAACAGAATTCTTGTATATGGAATCTGATCATTTACCAACCGAAGATGAACAGTTTGAGGCTTACAAATCTGTTGTCGAACAAATGGGTGACAAGCCCGTTACAGTTCGTACGATGGACATTGGTGGCGACAAGCATCTTGATTATTGGAAATTACCTGAAGAAGAGAATCCGTTCTTAGGTTATCGTGCCATTCGTATTTCATTGGATCAGACTGATATTTTTCGCACGCAATTACGTGCATTGATACGGGCATCTGCGTTTGGCAACTTATGGATTATGTTCCCAATGATTGCAACATTAAGCGAATTCCGTGCTGCTAAAAAAATTTACCTTGAAGAACGTGAAAAGCTTGAAAAAGCGGGTGTGGCTACGGGTGAAGTTAAGTTGGGCATTATGATAGAAATTCCAGCTGCAGCAATTTTAGCCGATAAATTTGCCAAAGAAGTTGATTTCTTCTCCATTGGTACGAATGATTTGATTGCCTATACAATGGCTGCGGATCGTGGAAATGATCGTGTGGCGTATTTGTATCAACCATATAATCCGTCTATCTTACGATTAATTAATACTGTGATTTCAGCTGCACACAAAGAAGGCAAGTTTGTCGCAATGTGTGGTGAGATGGCTGGTGATCCTGTGGCAGTACCACTATTAGTGGGTATGGGATTAGATGAGTTTTCAATGAGTGCACCATCTGTTTTGCAAACTCGTTCCTTGATGAAAAAGCTCAATACAGCTGACATGAAAGTGTTGGCTGAAAAAGCATTGGACGTTGAAACGAATGACGAAGTGATTGAGTTAGTTAAGGAAGCAACAAAGTAATATTTAGAAAAAGCGCCATTGGCGTTTTTTTTTGTGCTCTATAACGGTTTTTATGATTACTAATAAATATAACAATTCTCATTCAAGTTTTATTATTTGTGATAAAATTAAACTTATGAAGATTTTAGCATTTGATACAAGTAACCAACCACTAACAGTGAGTTTGGCAGAACATAATAGCGTAAAAAACGTTTTCACTACCAATGTAGCACGTAACCATTCCATTCAGTTGCTACCAGCCATTCGAGATATTGTGGCTGCTGAAAATTGGACACTACAAGATATTGATCGTGTTGTTGTGGCTCAAGGGCCAGGATCGTTTACGGGATTAAGAATTGGTGTCACAGTGGCAAAAGTTTTAGCCGATACCTTGGGTGCTGAATTATGTGGTGTATCTAGCTTAGCAATTTTAGCGGAACAAGTTAAAGCTGACGGGCTAGTGGTACCATTATTTAACGCCCGCAATAGAAACGTTTTTGCTGGTGTATATCAAAATGGTGTGAGTATATTTACTGAATCTCATCAGCCAATTACAAATTTATTTGCTTTTTTGGAAGCAAAGGACGAACCAATTACTTTTCTGGGTGACACCTCAGAATTTAGCGATGAAATGCAAACGCTTTTTGGTGAGCGCGCAAAAATTTTGTCACCAGAAGAGAGTTTACCGGATGGGGTGGGTATTGTAACACTTGGATTGCAAGAAACACCTACAGAGAATATTCAGGATTTTAATCCAAATTATCTACGCAAAACGCAAGCAGAGCTGAACTGGATTGCTGCTCATCCTGGTGAGGATAAACCAGAAAACTATGTTTTTGAAATTTAGAAAATCAAAGCATTTATTAAATAGTTTGCCAAAATATACCGAAAAAGTCGTTGATGTCCAAGGGACAACATTTTTATTAAGGCGAGCTACGATGTCAGACATCGATATGCTAATAAAAATTGAAGAAGCAGTTTATAATGGTTCAGCACCATGGCTTTTACGTGATTTTGTGAGTGAACTGTCACGTCCGCATGTCCGACTGTATTTAGTCATTGAACGGCGTGGTCAAATTGTTGGTTTTGCTGGTGCTGCTTTGCGCACTGACATTCATGACATGCATATTACTAATATAGCTGTCCTACCGGTGTGGCAAAATAGCGGCTTGGGCACGATACTCATGCAAGAGTTAAAATTGTTTACCAAAAAAACAGGTGTGTCATCAATGACTCTGGAGGCCAGAGTGTCCAACCTGGGCGCACTGGCATTGTACGAACGACTGGGCTATAAGCAAACAGGTATTAAGAAAGGATATTACCTCGATAATCGCGAAGATGCGGTATCGATGGCATTACACTTTGATGATTCGACGAGCAACAACTGAAGATATTGACTTGATATGGCATATAGCCGATGCTGCTTTTGGATCATCCCCTTGGCCCAAAAGCGTTTTTGAACATGATTTAGCTAGTCCCAGGACAGCTTATTTTATCGGGGATGGTGGCTTTGTTGGTGTCACAACAATACTTGATGAAGCTGAAATTGTTAGTGTTGCAGTACATCCTGATTATCAAAAACAAGGTGTGGCACAGAACATTTTTAAACATATTTTTAATATGAAGCAAGTTACTCGATTTTTGCTTGAAGTATCTGCACAAAATGGTGGCGCCCAAGCATTATATAGAAAGCTGGGATTTACAGAGTATTATCGTCGTGAAAAATATTATAGAAATGGTGATGATGCAATTATGATGGAGAAAAAAATTGACTAAAATAATTTCCTTTGAATCAAGTGCGGATGAAACAAGTGTCGCCATTGTTGAAGACGGTCACATTGTGCTAAGCAACAGTGTGGCTACCCAAATTAATTCACATCAACGCTTTGGTGGTATTGTTCCTGAAGTGGCCAGTAGACATCATATTGAATGGATTACTCGGGTACTAAATGATGCTTTAAACACGGCTCATGTAGAACTCAAAGCGCTTGATGCGGTTGCTGTGACATATGGGCCGGGACTAGTCGGCTCTTTATTAGTTGGTTTAATGGGGGCGAAAACATTTGCTCTGGCGCATGGTTTGCCAGTTATTCCAGTTAATCACTTAGCAGGTCATATTGCGGCGGCAAATTTTAACAAGCCAATTAAATATCCAGCGATGGCATTAATGGTTTCTGGTGGACATACTGAACTTGTATTGATGCGTGAAGAAAACCAATTTGAAGTCATTGGCGAAACACGTGATGATGCAGCTGGAGAAAGCTTTGATAAAGTTGGGCGGCTATTAAATTTGCCGTATCCTGCTGGGAAGACAATTGATGAGATGGCTCATAGAGGCCAACCAACCATTAAATTTCCAACTGCCATGGCACATGAAGATAACTATGATTTTAGTTTTTCTGGTTTGAAGAGTGCGGTAATTAATTATGTACATCACGCCAATCAAAAAGAGGAAACAATCAATCAGAATGATTTGGCGACTAGCTTTCAAAATGCTGTTGTTGATGCATTAATTGGTCGGACAAAACGAGCATTAGAAAATTTTCCTGTTAAAAGTTTTGTATTAGCTGGTGGTGTCGCCGCAAATTCTCAATTACGTGAAGAATTGACTATGCTATTAAACGATTTTCCAAAGACAGAATTTATCCCTGTTCCGATGCAGTATACAGGGGATAATGCAGCAATGATTGGTGCTGCGGGTTATTGGAATTACAAGAAAAATATTTTTGCTGATTTAGATTTAAACACGGATCCGGGATTGGATTTTGAATTGTTATAATCCTGACATCATTGTGAAAACATCACTATCTTTTGGTAAAACCTTTTATATATGGTATACTAGTTATGCAAAAGTTCACAAGTTTAATTAATGGAGATAATTATGACTCAACAACCTAAAATACCGCGTGCAACTGCTAAGCGGCTACCTATATATTTTCGTTATCTAACATTCTTACATGATGCTGGCAAGGAACGGATTTCTTCCTCAGAGTTGAGTGAAGCTATTAAGTTCGATGCGGCAACAATTCGTCGAGATTTTTCATATTTTGGTGCGCTAGGTAAGCGTGGCTACGGTTATGATGTCAAAGCGCTTTTAGATTTCTTCGCTAATGTATTGGACCAAGACAGCTTAATTAATGTGGCTTTAATCGGTGCTGGTAATCTTGGACAAGCTTTATTAAACTTTAATTTCCATCAATCATCAAATATGCGTATTGCAGCAGCATTTGATGCAGACGAAAAGCGTACAGGCACAATTTTGTCAGGTGTACCAATTTATTCAATGGAAGAGTTACAAGAGCAAATAACAGCACAACGTATCAATATTGCCATTCTAACGGTTCCACAAGGTGTTGCACAAGAAATTACCAACCAGTTAGTCGAAACGGGTGTCAAAGGTATTTTGAACTTTACACCAGTACGTGTGACTGTTCCAACTGGTGTTCGTGTGCAAAACGTTGACTTAACAAATGAATTACAGACGTTAGTTTATTTCATCGAAAACTACGGCTCAATTACGACAGGACTATAATTTCACATGACTATTTTAAATTTAGATGATTCCAAAAAAGTAACTGATTATCAGCAATTCGTTCGTGAAAATCCCCGTGGACAAGTAACACAAGATCCATTGTGGGGAGAGTTGAAATCTAACTGGGGACACATTTATGTTTACCACGAAACTGACGGAAAAATTGATGCCGCTATGTCTATTTTAACCGTCGAAGCAGTACCAGGAAAACTATTAGCTTATGTTGGCCGAGGGCCAGTAGCTGATGTTGAGGACATTGACTTGATTAAGTCAATGATTAATGAAGCATTGACAGCTTTGCCAGATAATGTATTTTTGGTACGTATGGATCCTGAGGTGTCATATTCTGATGCATTAAATCAAAAGTATCTTGATGCTGGATTTAAAACAAGAAATAAACAAGTTAAGCATATGCATGGGAACATTCAACCACGTAAGAATGTTGTTTTGTACTATGATGGTCGCGGTGAAGGGGCTAAGCCCATTACAAATGAAGATGAGTTAATGCTTCATTTTAAGCCGAAAGTCAGAAATGATATTCGTCGTGCTTTTCGTGACGGGGTTACTGTTACAAGTGGTGATAGTGAAGAAGACATTCGCGCATTGTTTGATACATATGTGTCGATGGCGAAGAGCCATGGCATTACCCATCGACCAATTGACTATTTCTTACGAATGCAAAAATTATGGGCTGGTACGGGATTATTCCGTGTTTATCTAGCGCATTATGAAGATCAAGTTATTGCCAGTGGCCTTGGATTCTCTTATGGCGATGAGATTTGGTACATGTACGCTGGTTCATACCGTGAATTTGGAAAGCATAATGCGCCTGCTGCTATCCAATACGAAATGCTCAAATGGGGACTTGAATTAGGCAAAGTTGAGTACGATTTTGGTGGCATTGGTGAATTTGATAATTCAGATGGATTATACAAATTTAAGCATGAATTTGCTTACCATGATCCCCATGCTGAGTACATTGGTGAACTAGATTGGGTAATTGATGAATCTGGTTATCAAGAATATCTTAAACAATTTGAATGAAATTAGCGCTTAACGGCGCTTTTTTGGTACAATTGAAAGATAGTATTTACGAGTAGGAGACAAGTAATGTCAATTAAATTAATTGCGTCGGACATGGATGGCACGTTTTTAACGGCAAATGATGAATATAGTCAAGCTAGATTTGAACGCGTTTTATCAGTTATGGAGACACGCGATATGCGTTTTGTTGCGGCTTCAGGGCGTCAAGTTAAAAATCTACAACAATTGTTTGCCCCAACAATTAATAATGGCTTTGAAATGGATTTTGTTGGTTCCAATGGTGCAGTTGTATCAACATTTGAACAACAATTGTATTCAGTACATTTGTCAGCTAATCAATTAGAAAAGGTCATTGACTGGAATGCTAAAAATCCGGAGTCAGCGGAAAACATTATTATCATGACAGGTGATAAAGGAACATATGTGTCTAACCATGCGACAGGTCAAGTCGCGGAAATGGTTTTTCAATTTTATCCCAACGTCAAGCAAGTTGAAAAATTAATGCAAGTTGATGATCACATTTTGGGTATTACTTTTGTGTGGCCAAATAATGAAGTGCATCAACATGTGTCTGCGCTGAGAAATATTTTTGGCAACGAATTGCATGCAACTGGGTCAGGATTTGGCTCTGTTGATGTTTTAGGAAAAGGTGTGGATAAGGCAGCCGGACTACAAGTTTTGCAAGATTACTACAATGTTTTAGATAGTGAAGTAATGGTGTTTGGCGATAATGGCAATGATTTAGAGATGCTGACTAAATACGAAAATGGGTTCGTGATGCCTAATGCGGAGCCGTTTATGCAACAAAGAGTAACTAAAAAAGCCGTCGATGTGAACACAAACGATGGCGTTTTGAAGACAATTGAGCAATATTTAGGTATTTAAAAAAGCGGCTCACGTCGCTTTTTTTGGTGACCAGAATCGGTTAATCGCGATTGCTATGACCACGCCGATGAAAGTATCAATGATACGATCAATGACATAAACTATGGTTGCACCAGCTGGAATGTTTAATGAAATCATTAATAAGGCAGCCATGGCCCCAATAACACCACTATTGTAGTTGAAGCCATCTAATAAAACAATTACAACAATAACAAGTAGAGGTAAAAGAATCATGGAAACCCAGGCAGCTTGATGTGTTTGTTGGTGAACAATGAAATAAAATAGCGCAAAAGCACCACCGACTGTGTTAGAAATCAACCGCACTTTGGCAAAGTTGAGCGTTTTATCCCAACTTTCCCGCAGTGCAAAAACTGCCGCTAAACACGCAACAAAAGGCGGACGATTAAAAAAATAAAATGACGTGATGATTAGCATAACGGCTAGAGCAGTCTTTAATGTACGTAATCCTAATCGAAACTTCCCGAATTGCATAAATTTCTCCAATTAATATTTTATTATTTTATCATAATTTTATGGTACTATCTAGTTATGAATATTATTTGGTTTCATGAAAGGATTTTACTATGTCTAACCCAACCTTAGATGTGCTTAATCAACATATGTCCATACGTTCCTTTACAGATGAAATGGTCTCTGATCAACAGGTTTCAGAAATTATTCGTGCGGCAACTGCTGGGCCTAATATGAATAATTACCAACCAGTAACTTTTATAGAAATTACATCACAAGATATAAAAGCTGATATTACCACTAAGGTAGGCATGAAATATATTGAAACTGCGGCAAGATACTTTGTTGTAACAGTTGACTACAATAAAGATTTAATAGGCTTAAACAATGAGCAGCGCCGCCAGGCAGAAGAGAACATACAGAGCTATGCATTACTTGAAGGTGGTATTGTGAGTGCCGGCATTGCTCTTGGACGGGCTCAAGTCGCTGCTGAATCGCTGGGATTAGGTAGTGTGACCATGGCTGGTGCATTAGGGGCCTTTGAAATTTACGAAGAGCATCTCAACTTGCCACGCTATGTGAAAGCAGTGATGGGCTTTTCAATTGGTCATCCGGCGGATAATCCTGGTATTAAGCCAAAACTTGGTGAAAGCGGATTTTTGATGAAAGATCGCTATAATCAAGTACAGCTAGAAGAGGCAGTTTCCGCGTATAATAAAGTGATGGTTGAATATTATGCGAATCGAGGTATTGAACGTTCTTGGACAGAAAACAATGCCCGAATGTTAACTCGTGAACGAAAAACAACACCATTATTGACGCAGTATGCTAAAGATAAAGGATTTAACCTAAAATAAAATTTTTTTGAATAAAAATGAAAGCGATTACATTATGACAATATTACATTTACAAGCAGAGTTACATGAAAAGATGTGGGGTGGAAACGCCTTGGAAGACTTTAATTATAAAATCCCGAGTGATCACACTGGGGAGGCTTGGACAATTGCTGCCCATAGCAATGGACAATCTACTGTAATTAACGGGAAATTAGCAGGTCAAGGATTGAGTCGAGTTTGGCAAGATCATCCAGAATTGTTTGGTGGTCATGGACGTGATGAAGCATTTCCACTATTAGTGAAAATTTTGGATGCCCATGAAAATCTATCAATTCAGGTTCATCCGAATGATAAACAGTCTCACGAAAAATTTGGCAAAACAGAAAGTTGGTATATTTTAGATGCAAAGCCAGGTTCTAAAATATATTATGGTCATCATGCGAAAACACGAGATGAACTTAAAAAGATGGTTGATCAAAAAGAATGGGACAAGTTATTACGCACAATTCCAGTGCAGAAGGGAGATTTCTTTTATGTCGCTTCTGGTACATTTCACGCTTTAGGGGCTGGTATTATTGCTCTTGAGATACAACAGAGTTCTGACACAACTTATCGATTCTACGACTTTGATCGAATTGATGCCGCCACAAAAGAAAAGCGTCCGCTTCAAATTGAAGAGGCCTTAGCAGTCACTACTGTACCTCATGTAGATCCTACCTTAATTCAAGATACCACGATTGTTGACCAAACTGTCATTGAACGTTTGGTAGTAGCAACAAAATTTACCATAGATAAGTTGTTGGTTCGCGGTCCATCATTGTTTGAACTAACTCACCATTATGAACTGTTTACGGTGATCGAAGGGTCCGGTTTTATTGATGCCGATCAAATCAAAAAAGGTGATAGTTTTATAGTATTGAGTGATGCAAAAAATTACCGATTAGATGGAGATATGACGCTCATACGCAGTTTTGTCACACCTACAACAACAAATAAAGACGTATTTGTGAGATGAATTTAGAAGATGTCGCTAGATTGTAAGTTATTATTTCATTAGTTTTCATCGCAATTTACCTTTTGAAAAAATATTTTATGAAAAGAAAATACAAGGTATGTAAGAAAAAGTGAAAGCTTGTACTTTTTGGTAAACTAGGATTATAATTAAATATGTAAACGGTAACAAAAAACTTACTTGAAAGCGTTTACAAAACTGTTTTGTTCCGTTATAATCATATAGTAAGTATTTTAATGAGAAGGAGATAACCGGATGGTTAATCTAATTATTGCCAGTCATGGAGACTTTGCTAAAGGCATACTGATGTCAGGCTCAATGATTTTCGGTGAACAAGAAAATGTTGAAGTTGTTACATTTTTGCCTAACGAAGGGCCAGACGATTTAGATAAGCATTACCAGGAGGCATTGGCGAAGTTTAATAATGATGATCAAATCCTATTTTTAGTTGATTTGTGGGGAGGATCACCATTTAACCGCGCTAGTTTAATTCAGAAGCAAAATCCAGAAAAAATGGCTATCATTGCAGGGTTGAATTTACCAATGTTAATTGAAGCCTATGCTGGCCGTTTGAGCCAAGATACAGCCGCTGGATTGGCTACGTATTTGGTTCCTGTTGCTAAGGATGGTGTGAAGTCAGTTCCAGAAGCCAAAGAAGAAACGGAAGCTAAAACCTCCGAAAAAATTGTTGGCTTAAAAGAAGGACACATCAATATTAAGCTAGCCCGTTTGGACACACGTTTACTTCATGGGCAAGTGGCCACGGCTTGGACACCTGATTCAAAAGCAAATCGTATTATTGTTGTTTCAGATGCGGTGGCCAAGGATGAGCTGCGTAAGAGCTTGATCCAACAAGCTGCGCCTAACAATGTGCGCGCAAATATTGTACCAATCAGTAAAATGATTGAGGTGGCTAAGGACGATCGCTTTGGTGGTGTTGACGCATTCCTGCTGTTTGAAACGGTTGAAGATGTGTTAACTGCTGTAGAAGGTGGCGTACCGATTAAGTCATTGAATGTTGGTTCAATGGCACATTCAGAAGGAAAAACAATGGTCAACAAAGTTTTGTCTATGGATAAAAATGATGTTGCCACTTTTGAAAAGTTACGCGACTTAGGCGTTGAATTTGATGTTCGAAAAGTGCCTAATGATAGTAAGGCTAACTTGTTTGATTTAATCAAGAAAGCAAATGTTAAATAATTTGACATGCAAAATGTTTAATTAAGAAAGGTGTCTAATATGTCTGTTATTGCGATAGTTTTAGTCGTAATCATTGCCTTCTTTGCAGGTATGGAAGGTATTCTGGATGAATTTCAAATTCATCAACCGCTAGTTTCAGCCACGCTAATTGGTTTAGTAACTGGTCATCTGACAGCGGGTATAATTTTAGGTGGTACATTGCAAATGATCGCCTTAGGTTGGGCTAATATTGGTGCGGCTGTTGCCCCTGATGTGGCCTTGGCCTCAGTAGCTTCCTCAATCATTATGGTTAAAGGTGGCGATTTCTCTAGTACAGGAATCTCAGTGGCCGTAGCTTCAGCTATTCCTTTGGCTGTTGCTGGTTTGTTCCTGACAATGCTTGTTCGTACTGTTGCGGTTGGATTGACTCACGGAGCTGATGCTGCTGCTAAAGAAGGGAAAATTGGTACTATTGAACGCTTACATCTATTTGCACTTGTACTACAAGGTCTACGTATAGCTGTACCTGCTGCTATTTTAATTGCTGTACCTGCTGCGGCAGTGAGAGCAGCTTTGACATCTATGCCAGAATGGTTAACTGGTGGCATGGCTATAGGTGGTGGTATGGTTGTCGCCGTTGGTTATGCATTAGTTATTAACATGATGGCAACTCGTGAAGTATGGCCATTCTTCGCTATTGGTTTTGCGTTAGCAGCTGTTAGTGAACTAACGTTGATCGCGTTAGGAGCAATTGGTGTTGCACTTGCTTTGATCTACATCAACTTGTCAAAAATGGGTGGTAACAGTAACGGTTCAAATGGCGGCGGTGGTAGTGATCCAGTCGGCGACATTTTGAACAAGTACTAGAAAGGGGCAAGATGATGGCTGAAAGAAAAATTGAATTAACTAAAAGAGATCGTATGTCAGTTGCATGGCGTTCACAATTCCTCCAAGGTTCTTGGAACTATGAACGTATGCAAAACGTTGGATGGGCTTATTCAATGATTCCTGCGATCAAAAAATTGTATAAGTCAAAAGAAGATCGTGCGCTAGCCTTGCAGCGCCATTTGGAATTCTTCAATACGCATCCTTATGTTGCTTCACCAATTCTTGGTGTGACACTAGCTTTGGAAGAAGAACGTGCCAATGGTGCGCCAATTGATGATACTGCTATTCAGGGTGTTAAGATTGGTATGATGGGTCCTTTGGCAGGTATTGGTGATCCGGTCTTTTGGTTCACAATCCGACCAATTCTGGGTGCACTGGGTGCATCATTGGCAATTAGTGGTAATATTCTGGGACCAATTTTATTCTTTGTTCTTTGGAACATTATTCGTATGGCATTCTTGTGGTATACACAAGAATTTGGTTATAAAGCTGGAAGTGCCATTACGCAAGATTTGTCTGGTGGGTTATTGAAGGACATTACAAAGGGTGCTTCAATACTTGGTATGTTCATCTTGGCTGTCTTGGTTGAGCGCTGGGTATCGATCAAATTTATTCTTGAACTGCCAGCAAAGAAGTTGGCAAAGGGTGCCTACATTAATTTCCCAAATGGGAATGTTACCGGCGCACAGTTGCAGAAGATCTTAGGTGAGCAAGCTTCCGGATTATCATTGACAAAGTTAGCCCCTAATACGTTACAGAGTAACTTAGACAGTTTGATTCCTGGGTTGATGGGACTCTTACTGACATTCTTGGCAATGTGGTTGTTGAAGAAAAAAGTATCACCAATCGTTATGATTATTGGTATCTTTATCTTTGGTATCGTAATGCATGCCTTAAACATAATGTAATAGCATTCATGTTAAAAGTGCTTGTCAATCTGGCAAGCACTTTTAATGGTACATAGAAAATAATAGGGGAACATATTCATGGTACAGTCTTTAAACGCAAAAGCAGAATATACAACGCAAGGCATTTCTTATCTAGGTATTGGGGCGAAGTATGGTAAGATTCTAGTAGGAGATCAGGCGTTCGAGTTCTTTAATGATAATAATGTTGAAGATTATATTCAAATTCCTTGGGAAAACATAAGCGCTGTCTACGTACACGTCACAGGGAATCGAGTTAGTCGCCGATTTAAAATTAAAACAGATAAAATTGATTTAGATTTTTCTGCTAAGTCGTCGGGCAGTTTACTTAAAGTGATGCGTGAGCATCTAGGAAACGACAAAATATTACGAACTGCATCCTTATGGGATACTATTCGGTCACGATTCAAACGCAAATAAATGAATGCCACAAACAATGAGGATATTAAATGAAAATACTTAAAAACTATCAAGCACTACGTTATATTGTTATTGTAATGGCACTCGAAATCGTAGCAATCAGCATTAACTTTTTTTATGCACCGGCAAAAGTTGCTGCTGGTGGCGCAACTGGATTGGCTATTTTAATTAACGAATTGGTGGGTTTTGATCGAGCAGCTACTGTGTTGATCGTCAATTTGATTATGATTGTTTTGGCAGCTGTTTTTTTGGATCGTGGTACCACAGCGCGAATTGCTTTTGGCAGTATTGTTTTGCCGGTGTTATTGAAAGTTACACCAAGTTTTCAAGTTTTACAAGATCGAACCTTTGCGGTGCTTGTTGGTGGTAGTATTTTTGCTGTTGGTGTAGCATTACTTTATCGAATTGATGCTTCTAGTGGTGGAACTGCAGTGCCTCCGATGATTTTTAAGAAGTATTTTCGCATTTCACCAGCTTTATCTCTGCTGGCAATTGATACAGTTGTTTCGTTAGGGAACTTGGTAACGCAAGGGTTAGAAGCACTGATTTTGGCGCTTTTTTCATTAGTTATTACTGCGGTTGTGATGAACTATATCGAAACTGGTTTGGATCGTCGTAAAATGGTCCACATTACAACAAATGATCGCATTGATGATTTGAAAAAATATTTGCTCGATGGTGACAAGGGCTTCACAATTATGGATGTTCGTGGCGGTTATATGGGTGATGGACGTGAAATGTTGATGGTGGTCCTTGATAATCATGAGTATAATCATTTTTTGCGTGGCATTCATCAAGTTGATCCGGAGGCTTTTACGATCGCTTATGATATTTCTGAGGCGCATGGAGGGACTTTTCTTTGATGACGTGACAACTAGATCACGTCTTTTTTGTTGACATTTTTGATGATAGTGTTATACTTAAAATTGTAATTAGCACTCACGTTTAAAGAGTGCTAAAAAAGAAAATCTCGGAGGTATGAATCCATGTTGAAGCCATTGGGTGATCGTGTGATTATTGAAGTAACGGAAGCTGCAGAAGAAACTGTCGGTGGGATTGTTTTGGCAAGTAATGCCAAGGACAAGCCTGTTACTGGTAAAGTTGTAGCTGCGGGTACGGGTTATGTCTTAAATGATGGCACAGTCCGTGATTTGACAGTTAAAGTCGGTGATGAAGTCTTGTTTGATAAGTATGCAGGACAAGAAGTGTCATTTGAAGGGCAAGATTACTTAGCATTGCACGAAAAAGACATAGTTGCAGTTGTCGAATAATTATCAAATCAAAGGAGATATTTAAATCATGGCTAAAGAATTAAAGTTTTCAGAAGATGCACGTGCAAAGATGAAGGCCGGTGTTGACAAGTTAGCTGATACAGTTAAAACGACTATTGGACCAAAGGGTCGTAATGTTGTTTTGGAACAATCATATGGTGCACCAACCATTACCAATGATGGTGTAACAATTGCTAAAGCAATTGAACTAGAAGACCATTTTGAAAATATGGGCGCTAAGCTTGTCGCTGAAGTTGCTTCAAAGACAAATGATATCGCAGGTGATGGTACAACAACCGCTACTGTTTTGACTCAAGCAATTGTCGGTGAAGGTTTGAAGAACGTGACTGCTGGTGCCAACCCAGTTGGGATTCGAACAGGCATTGAAAAAGCAACTGCAGCAGCCGTTGCAAAGCTGCATGAAATGTCACACACAGTTAATACTAAAGATGAAATTGCTCAAATTGCATCAATTTCAGCCGCCAATGAAGAAGTTGGTGAATTGATTGCTGAAGCAATGGATAAAGTTGGTAATGACGGTGTGATCACCATTGAAGAATCAAAGGGTATCGAAACAACACTTGATGTTGTTGAGGGTATGCAATTCGATCGTGGTTACATGTCACAATACATGGTGACTGACAATGACAAAATGGAAGCTAACCTAGATAATCCATACATCTTGATTACTGATAAGAAGATTGGTAACATTCAAGATATTTTGCCAGTATTGCAAAGTGTTGTTGAACAAGGACGTGCTTTGTTGATCATTGCTGATGATATTACCGGTGAAGCCTTGCCAACATTAGTTTTGAACAAGATGCGTGGTACATTCAATGTTGTTGCGGTTAAGGCACCAGGATTTGGTGATCGTCGTAAGGCACAATTGGAAGATATCGCTATCTTAACTGGCGGTACAGTAATTACTGAAGATCTTGGTTTGAATTTGAAGGATGTTACAATTGATCAACTTGGTCAAGCTTCAAAGATTAACATCACAAAGGATAACACAACAATTGTTGAAGGTTCAGGTGATAAGGGTGCTGTCGCATCTCGTGTTGACACAATCAAGCAACAAATTGCTGAAACAACTTCTGATTTTGATCGTGAAAAGTTGCAAGAACGTCTTGCAAAGTTGGCTGGTGGTGTCGCTGTTATTAACGTTGGTGCAGCCACAGAAACTGAATTGAAAGAACGTAAGTACCGCATTGAAGATGCTTTGAATGCAACGCGTGCTGCTGTCGAAGAAGGTTTCGTTGCCGGTGGTGGTACAGCCTTGGTAAATGTTATTGCTGCTGTTTCAGCTTTGTCAGAAGAAGGCGACGTTCAAACTGGTATCAATACTGTTATTAAAGCATTGGAATCACCTGTTCGTCAAATCGCTGAAAATGCTGGCTTAGAAGGATCAGTGATTGTTAACAAGTTGAAGGAACAAAAAGAAGGATTTGGTTACAACGCTGCTACTGATGAGTGGGTAGACATGATTGCCGCTGGTATTGTGGACCCTACTAAGGTAACACGTTCAGCATTGCAAAATGCCGCCTCTGTTTCAGCATTGTTGTTGACAACAGAAGCTGTCGTTGCTGAAGAGCCAAAAGATGATGCACCAGCCGCTATGCCACAAGGTGGTATGCCAGGTATGATGTAATATTATTAGTAAAATTAAAAGACCGATCTTGTAATAGATTGGTCTTTTTGTATTCCTTATTTTTTAAAGAATTTGGTTATATATATTTGAAACGCTGGTAATTTTGTTTAATTGTGCAATTGACTAACGAAACTAATTTATTCGAATCTGGGTACGCTATTAATAAATGTGCTTGTAACTTGATCATGAAAAGTGAAACATTACTATAAGCATTGAAGTTATCAACTTTGAGGTCATTAAGCAAAGTAATCCAATTATTAAGCTCATCATCGGATATTATATTTTTATTAATCAAATGCAGAACTGGAACGACCATTCGACCAGGTTCATCAGCTGTGAATAGAAATGAATTGTGTAAAATATTTTTGATGGCGTTAATGACAAGGATGCTGTCATTGTGTGTAAAAGTAGTGAAATCAACAACTTCATCGAGCAAATCTGCAATATGGGCAATGCCATGAGCCCAACCATCATTTGTTAGACCACGAAAATCATGTTCGTTCTGAATATAATCAATACTTTGTTCAATAATCTGACGTTGTTGACTTTGAGATAAAAATGAATGATTATTATGACGGTATGATAGTGAGGCTAGAAAAAGTGCTGTAAAGCTACGAGTAAAGATACTTAGTTTATCGTTTTTATTATCGATATTTTGTAATAGATAACTGTTATCAAGCAAGAAACTCGACACCTTTTGTTCTTGATTTACTGATAACTTCCCGGTTGTAGTCCAGTCAGAAAAGAGACTGTAGATGAGTGTGTCTCGTAATTCAGAATCTAACGAGCCAATGTTTTCAACCATTTCAAAAAGTAGTTTGTTAGAAATAATCGAAGGGCTATTTTGTTTAATCTGAAGAAGCTGTTCTTTTAGAGTCATATTTAAATTGACGCCTCATCTTTTTCTAAGCTAATGCACCCATTGGATCCCATGGAGACAACAATGTTGGCTTTGAATTATCATAAATATTGACTAGTTCTGAGCTTAGATATTCCTTCTTGACAACAATTTGATAAGCATATTCGCTCATCCAATCGTCTGACATTGTGAAGTAGCCTTTCTTACCAACTTTCTCGCCCCAAGAATTCTCGACTTTCCACTTTGTTGGTTGGTCATTTTCATCTAAATCTACACCTGTCAAGACCATTGCGTGTGTCATTAGACTTTCGCCGTAGTCAAGACGCTGTGCTTTGGTCATCGTTGAGTCAACGTTAAATAAATCATCGGAAGCAAAAATACCGCTGGCCATGAGACCACTCTCTCGATCAACTTGAGGACCCATATCTACACCAAACCAGACACTTTGACCATCTTTGAGTTGTGAAATGGCGAATGCTTTCATTTTGTTGATATCCACATTAAGGTGTTTGACGTCACGACCACCAACAACATTACCCAACATGTCAACATTATAAGTGGCATCAAATGGTTTGTCAGCAGTTGGTGCGTTAATGACAGAAATATACTCATCTAAGTCCCAACTAACAAATTTTTGGTAATAACCCTGTGGTGTTAATTGACGTTCAACGTGGAAGTTGTGCAGCTCATCTCGGTATTCAAAGTCGAATTGAACAGGTGGCTCACCCAAAGTTAGTGACAACAAGCGGTAGACGTTAGCTAACATTTCATTGCGTGCATTAGAGATCTTGTCTTTTGATGCTTGCTGGGCTACTAGCCCACGCAGGACAGTTGCATCGTGCCTTAGAAGCGTATTGAGCGTGTTGTTGAGTTCTGCAGTGGCAGAAGAAGCTTTTGATTCAGGATAAATGCTTTGTGGCACCAGACCGTATTTTTCAATGATAGAGACAATCATGTCCCACTGTCCACCGTCTTGTTGAGGCGTAGTCAATAAGAAGGCAACACGACGTGAGTCAAGAGGCTCAGTTGCCGTTTTGAGAACATTTTCATAAAAATAATTGGCTTTTTCAAACTTGTCCCAGAACAACGTGTAGCTTTGGGAAAGTTGAAATTCATCACTAATGTGAAACCTATCTTTAATATCATGGCGCATCGTGTTTAAGGCGGCAAACATCCAGCAACGCCCCGATTGCTTTTGGTTAGCAACTTTTCCAGTGTCTAGATCAATTGAGAATATTGGTGTGTTAATATTTGCAATCTCTTGGTCAAAACTCGCGCTGTGAATACCATTTTTGGTAACAGCTCGACGAATAATATTGTTGTGTTTATCGTCTGTTGCTGTACGAAAATCTTTAATTTGTTGATTTGTAATTTCTGTTGACAAGATAGCAGCTCCTTTTATTTATATGAGTATAATATAAATAATATATCGCTTTTTGATAGTTGCTTCAAGCATTGTGAATTCGATTCAATGGCTTTTTAGAGATATGGTATGATAATTAACGAGGTATTTTGAGATGAATTTTTATTCCGTTGACTATTTAATAAAACAAACAAATATAAACGACACTATTGGTAAATATTTAATGGTTGTTGTTTTTGTTTTGATGGCAGTCGGTGCGGTGGCTTCAGTTAGAAATCGTTTGCAAACTCGCTATCGCGAATTAAGCATTATAGCGTTGTTGCTTTTTTTATTCCTAGCTGGTGCACGTTATACAGATTATCAGCAAGCTAAATCGCAGGACGATCAGAAGACACAAATGGCTGCTTTTGTAACTAAGTTTGCCAAAACGCAAGGTGTTTCTAAAGATAAATTATATTTTAATTCGACAACAGTGAGTGATGGTATGTTAGTAAAAATGGACAAAAAGTTCTATCGGCTCACAATTAGTGCTGATCAACAGTCTTATAGCCTGACACGTGCATACCTAATTAACTCGAAAGTGAAGGTGGTCAAATGAGTATTTATCTACCCATATTAACTAAGCTAGCAATTGGGTTGGTAGCTTTAATAATTCAGATTAATGTTATGGGAAAGGGCAACTTAGCACCGACAAACGCGTTAGATCAGGTTCAAAATTATGTTTTGGGTGGTATTATTGGCGCAGTTATTTACTCAGACACCATCACAGTTTTTCAATTTACGATTGTATTGATTATTTGGACAATGTTAGTAATGACATTCAAGTTTTTAAAAGAACATAATCGTTACGTTAAACTATTAATTGATGGTCAGCCTAAGGTTGTCGTTGAACGAGGAAAAGTGAACATCAAAAACGTCCTGTCTTCTGGCTTATCAGCGAATGATTTAATGTTTAAATTGCGATCACAAAGTGTCTATGATTTGTCTCAAGTTAAAAGAGCTGTGCTTGAAATAAATGGACAGCTGACAGTAATCTTAGCCGGTGAGGAGAATATGAAATATCCTATTATATTTGATGGGCAAATCAACATGGATGTATTGGACATCATTGATCGTGATGAGTCATGGTTAACTGATATTGTACAAAATCAAGGTTATGACAGTATTAATGACATATTCGTTGGCGAGTACATCGACGGAAAAGTTCGCTTAACACCGTATGAAAGTAAGTGATAGTACACACTAATTCAAAAGTTAACATTTATTGTAACGACACGATGCGGTGTCGTTTTTTGTTTTCTGATACAATAAATGTCAGAGGATTTATAAAATGATGACATATAAGCAGTTTTTAGACTTGGTGGAGATTCGGGTTGTTGTACCGAGTATTGCACCACTATTGGTTGGTTTAGCATATAGCCGGTGGCAGTATGCTCGTGTTAATTGGGTGAATACACTATTGTTAATTATTGCGACGGTTGCAGTACATTTAGCCGTTAATACTTTCAATCGTTATGAGGATAATAAACGCCAAAAAGAGAACTCTTTTTTGAGGGAGTCTGATGATGTTGAAGCAATTACTGATAAACAAGTATTGCATGTTGCAGAAGGCCTGGCATTGATAGCAGTGCTTGCAGGAGTTATTGTCGCTTTGCGAACGGATTATATAACTTGGATTATTGGAATTGTTAGTTTTTTAATTGGTTATTTTTATTCTGCCGGACCAAAACCGATCACAAATACACCATTTGGTGAAATTGTGTCTGGAATAACAATGGGCTATTTTATTTTCGTGGCTCAAGTATATGTAAACACACGCATGGTGCCGACAGGGAATGTACTGTTTCAATGGTTTATTGTCAGTTTACCATTGACTATTTTTATTGCAGAGATTATGTTTGCTAATAACATTGCTGATTATGATGAGGATCAAGCAAATGATCGACATACGTTAGTTCACTACATAGGCATTAAAAATGCGAAAAAAATATATGTCTTTTGGGCAATTTTAGCTTTTGTTGAAATTATACTCGTGACACTAGTTGGCTGGTTGCCAACAACTTCTTATACTTTATTAATTTTACTGCCGATTATTATCAAAAATGCACGTGCATTTGTGAATCATCCTGTCAAAAAAGAGACATTCATTTTAGCCATTAAAAATTTAGTTGTCGTTTTTATGGGGATGCTGGTTACTTTATTAGTAGGCATATTGTTATAGTTAGTAGAAAGTACTTTAATTAGTGATTAAAGTAAAGAAAATGGAATGGGTTACATTTGCTTAACGACTGTCATTTGTAAGGGGTGAAATTTTTTCTGAAATCTATGCATTATATGGGCTTAATCGCGTGCGTTAGCTCGTGAAATAGGGTACAATTATAGATGAAATAAAATTTTGGAGGATCTTATGAAGATTTTTGCTTACGGCATTCGTGATGATGAAAAGCCATCACTTGAAGAATGGAAAGCGGCTAACCCAGAGATTGAAGTGGACTACACACAAGAATTATTGACACCTGAAACAGCTAAGTTGGCTGAGGGATCAGATTCAGCTGTTGTTTATCAACAATTGGACTATACACGTGAAACATTGACAGCTTTAGCTAACGTTGGTGTTACTAACTTGTCATTGCGTAACGTTGGTACAGATAACATTGATTTTGATGCAGCACGTGAATTTAACTTTAACATTTCAAATGTTCCTGTTTATTCACCAAATGCTATTGCAGAACACTCAATGATTCAATTATCTCGTTTGCTACGTCGCACGAAAGCATTGGATGCCAAAATTGCTAAGCACGACTTGCGTTGGGCACCAACAATTGGACGTGAAATGCGTATGCAAACAGTTGGTGTTATTGGTACAGGTCATATTGGCCGTGTTGCTATTAACATTTTGAAAGGCTTTGGGGCCAAGGTTATTGCTTATGACAAGTACCCAAATGCTGAATTACAAGCAGAAGGTTTGTACGTTGACACATTAGACGAATTATATGCACAAGCTGATGCAATTTCATTGTATGTTCCTGGTGTACCTGAAAACCATCATCTAATCAATGCAGATGCTATTGCTAAGATGAAGGATGGTGTGGTTATCATGAACGCTGCGCGTGGTAATTTGATGGACATTGACGCTATTATTGATGGTTTGAATTCTGGTAAGATTTCAGACTTCGGTATGGACGTTTATGAAAATGAAGTTGGCTTGTTCAATGAAGATTGGTCTGGTAAAGAATTCCCAGATGCTAAGATTGCTGACTTGATTGCACGCGAAAATGTATTGGTTACGCCACACACGGCTTTCTATACAACTAAAGCTGTTCTAGAAATGGTTCACCAATCATTTGATGCAGCAGTTGCTTTCGCCAAGGGTGAGAAGCCAGCTATTGCTGTTGAATATTAATATGATGGAATTCCCAGATTCAGTGTTTGGGAATTTTTTATCCGAGGGGTTTGTGAAAGAATAATCAAACAATTTTGATTATAGTATCGTAGTTTTGGGAGAGAGTGTGGCGCAGCGAGGGATGTGTCACAAATATGAATTGAAAAGAGGAAATGATAGTATGTCTATCAAAGCAGAAGGCGAGAAGTGGTCTGCCAAAGAATCGCAGGATTTGCGTAATGAAGAATATGCACGTAAAGCGAAAGAAAATGCCCCCGTTGAGTTTAGTGGTCAAACTGATTTACGTTTGAAAGATTTCTTTTTTAAGGTTTTGTCAGGTTCAGCGCAAGGTATTTTAATTGGTGTTTTGCCATCAGCTGTTATGAAGTACATCATTCAGTATTCAGGTCTGGGTACTACGGCATTTGGCGCTAATTTGAGTGCTATTTTAACGTTATTCACATCATTGATTCCATTTTTGATTGGTATGGCGGTTGCTTTACAGTTCAAAATGAAGAGCTTAGATGTTGGTGTTGTTGCGATAGCGACAGCCGTAGCTTCTGGATCAATCAAGTGGGCCGTCGCACCCAAGGGGTGGCTTAATCCAGTGACTGGCCTCAACTCTGTAGCACCTGCTAACGTTTATATAGCATCTGGTGCTGGTGATGTGATCAATGCAATGATCGTTTCCGCTATTGCGGTTTTCGTTACTTGGCTTGTTGCCCGCTACCTAAAAGGATTTGGATCAGTTGCTATTATTTTAAGTCCTATCCTTGTTGGTGGTGGCGTTGGTTTGGTCGGTAAAATGATTGCGCCTTATGTCGGGGATGTTACTACTTGGATTGGTCAATTAGTTGAAACATTTACTAAATTAGCACCTATACCTATGGCAATGTTAATTGCAATGGCTTTTGCCATTATCATTATTACACCAGTTTCAACTGTTGGAATTGCTTTGGCAATTAGTCTATCAGGAATTGGGTCTGGTGCGGCTGCCATGGGTGTTGTTGCTACAACCATTGTGCTATTGATTAATTCATGGAAAGTCAATAAGCCAGGTGTAACAGTTGCTATTGCATTAGGTGCCATGAAAGGTATGATGCCATCAGTCTTTGCAAAGCCGGTGACAATGCTATCTTTCTTGTTAGCAGCCGCGATTTCTGGTATTCCAGTTGCGTTGTTTAATATCCAAGGAACACCAACAACAGCTGGATTTGGTTATATTGGATTGGTATCACCAATTCAATCAATGGTCAAAGATCCTACTGTACCTTCAACAGTTATGAATCACTTCATTAATCCAGCGATTGCAGTTCTGGCATGGTTGGTTATTCCCATCATTGCAGGATTCATTGCACAATTTGTGTTTAGTAAACTATTGAAACTTTATACACCAATGGATTTCCAACAAGAGTTATAATAATTAGTTAATAAAGGATACATCTAAGAGTTTAGCTTTTAGGTGTGTCTTTTTTAGTGTCTTCAAAAAAAGGACTTGGTGTTTGAGTAATTGTTAAAAACTTATCAAAATTTTTCAAAGTAATATTTTGATGTAGGTACGTAGCAATACTATAGGCGTGCCTAACTTTGTTATTATTATTCTCAAACACCCCAGTCCAAAATAGTAGCCACGTTTGAAACTTAAAGTCATCGGTGTTAAATTTATATTTTTTAATTTTATCTAATAGATATCTAGTAAAGTCATCTTTTTTTTGTATAATACTTGTTTCCAAAGCGTTAATCAATATTTTGCTCACAGTTTCAACGGATGCCGTTGGCATATTATTCGTAGCGTACTGTTTAAGTATGTCAAATATGTAAGGTGTGATTCTTTCAACATGTATCATGTTAACTACATTCGCCAGTAAACATAAGTCATAGAACTGCCAGTAACTAATATTAAAAAAGTAATCAATCAATTCATTCTGATCGTCGATTGATGCGACTAGGAAATCTAAGTGATACAAAGTAGACAGCGACATTAAATAATAATGACGCATGAATGGGTCGCTAGGATTCTTGATTGTATCATTTTGTAATAATTGCGTTAATTGATTCAATTTTTGACGATCATTGTCTTGATAATATTGACTTAAAACAGTTGTCAGGGTTTTTAAGTTGTTTTTTTTTTTCCAAAAGCAGCCGAAAAATATTCTTCAAATGAAATGTTTAGGGCGTCACACAGTAAAAGTATGGTGTGATCAGTTGGTTCTGTCTTATTGTTCTCTATTCTAGACACCATTGATTGTGATCCAATTAAAACACCCAACCGTTGTTGAGATATTCCTAGTATTTTCCTAATTTCTTTGATAACAGATCCTTTTTTATTATTCATATCCTCAGTAACCTATAATTATTTAATTTTTTATATTTTATTTAAAAGCAGTGACTTATTATATATTAAAATAACCTTAATATTTTCTAATTATTCAATTCTGCATAATTTATTTTAAATATTTGTTTCATTATATATTAAAATAGTTAGTTTTAATGATTAACGTTTGTAAAAAACATTTGTTGACAAAACATTCTTAGTCATAAATGTTTAGGATCTCACAAGCACAAATAACCGTTTTGATTAGAGAATATAGTAGTTATTTGTACCAAAAAGGGAAAGAATGAAGGGAAGAAGTAAATGAGAAATAGAAATGCAACAAGCGTTTTCCGGAAAAAGATGTATAAATCTGGGAAAATGTTAGTCATTGCAGGGAGTGTTTCAATAATTGGTGTTACCAGTTTTATTCAACAAGCACAAGCTGATGTTTCACAAAACAATGGGGTAGTAGTGGCCACGGCAGTCGATCAATCGAATTTGGATGCGACTACGTCTGACAAATCAATCACAACAGATGATAAGGCTACAACAACAGCAGATACATCAACAGATGATAAAGCTACAACAACAGCAGATACATCAACAGATGATAAAGCTGCAACAACAGCAGATACATCAACAGATGATAAAGCTGCAACAACAGCAGATACATCAACGGATGATAAAACAGCAACAACAGCAGATACATCAACGGATGATAAAGCTGCAACAACAGCAGATACATCAACGGATGATAAAACAGCAACAACAGTCGGCACATCTGATAATAACAATTCAACTACAGCGAGCGATAAAGATGTCAGTTCATCGGCACAAAAAAGTCAAACGATTGATAACAATTCGAAGACGGCCGATACTACTGCAGCATTAGAAGCTAGTTCAAAGAATCTGAAAACGATTGATGGCAAAACATATTATTACGACGATGATGATCAAGTAAAAAAGAACTTTGCTACCGTAATTGATGGTAAGGTACTTTATTTTGATAAAGAGACTGGCGCATTAGCTGATACAAATGACTATCAATTTTTAGAAGGATTGACTAGTGAAAATAATACTTATACGGAGCATAATGCCTCAGTTAGTACAACTTCTGATAGTTATACAAACGTTGACGGGTACCTAACAGCCGACAGTTGGTACAGGCCTAAGGACATATTAGTCAACGGTCAAAACTGGGAATCATCAAAGGATGACGATTTACGACCATTGTTAATGACTTGGTGGCCAGATAAGGCAACACAAGTAAACTATTTGAATGCTATGAAGTATTTAGATGCCACTGAAACGGAAACTGTTTATACTTCAGATGACAGTCAAGACGCTTTGAACAAAGCAGCACAGAACATTCAAGTGAAAATTGAAGAAAAAATTAGTCAAGAAGGCCAAACACAATGGCTAAAGGATGATATTTCAAAATTTGTTGATAGCCAATCAAATTGGAACATTGCTAGTGAATCAAAAGGAACTGATCATTTGCAAGGTGGTGCATTGTTGTATGTCAATAGTGATAAAACACCAGATGCCAATTCTGATTATCGATTACTTAATCGCACACCAACAAATCAAACAGGCACGCCTTTGTATACGACAGATCCAACTCAAGGTGGTTATGACTTCCTCTTGGCCAATGATGTGGATAATTCAAACCCAGTTGTTCAAGCAGAACAACTAAATTGGATGTATTACTTGTTAAACTTTGGATCAATTACTAATAACGATGCAGATGCTAACTTTGATAGTATTCGAGTAGATGCTGTTGATAACGTTGATGCCGACTTATTGCAAATTGCAGCTGATTATTTCAAGGCAGCATATGGCGTCGATAAGAGTGATGCAATTTCGAATCAACATGTTTCCATTCTTGAAGACTGGAGTGACAATGATGCTGAATATGTGAAAGACAATGGCGACAATCAATTGTCAATGGATAATAAATTACGTTTGTCATTAAAATACTCACTCACTATGCCAGCAGTCGATCAATATGGTAATAAAAGAAGTGGATTAGAACCATTTTTGACAAATAGTTTGGTTGATCGTACAAATGATTCGACAGATAATACCGCACAACCAAATTATTCTTTTGTTCGTGCACATGATAGTGAAGTACAAACAGTTATTGCTGAAATTATTAAACAAAGAATTGATCCGGATTCTGATGGCTTATCACCAACGATGGACCAATTAACAGAAGCATTTAAAATTTATAATGCTGATCAATTGAAAACAGATAAAGAATTCACACAATATAACATTCCAAGTACTTATGCCACAATACTAACGAACAAAGATACAGTGCCACGTGTGTACTATGGTGATATGTATACAGATGATGGTCAATACATGGCAACAAAGTCACTTTATTACGATGCAATTGATACTTTGCTGAAGTCTCGTATCAAGTATGTTTCTGGCGGGCAAACAATGTCTATGAAATATATGCAAGGTGATAGTAGTATGGCTGCTGACAGTTATAGAGGCATTTTGACATCAGTTCGTTATGGTAATGGTGCCATGACTGCTACCGATGCAGGGACAAATGAAACACGTACGCAAGGTATTGCAGTAATTGAAAGTAATAACCCAGATTTGAAGTTGAGCAGTACAGATCAAGTAGTTGTAGATATGGGCATAGCGCACAAAAACCAGGCTTATCGTCCTGCTTTGTTAACAACTAAAGATGGCATAGATACTTATGTATCTGATAGTGATGTCTCACAAAGCTTAATAAGATATACAAATAGTAATGGGCAACTTATTTTCAATAGTTCAGATATTGTTGGTACAGCAAATCCACAAGTTTCTGGATACTTGGCGGTCTGGGTACCCGTTGGTGCTTCAGATACTCAAGATGCGCGAACTGAAAGTAGTACAGCAACAACTACTGATGGACAAACATTGCATTCAAATGCCGCACTTGATTCTCAAGTTATTTATGAAAGTTTCTCTAACTTCCAATCTACACCAACCACAGAAGCTGAATATGCTAATGTGCAAATTGCAAACAATACTGATTTATACAATAGTTGGGGAATTACGAACTTCGAGTTTCCACCACAATATCGTTCAAGTACGGATAGTAGTTTCTTAGATTCAATTATTCAAAATGGTTATGCATTTACTGATCGTTATGATCTTGGATTCAATACACCAACGAAGTATGGTACTGTAGATCAACTCCGTACAGCTATTAAAGCTTTGCATGCGACAGGTATCAAGGCAATGGCAGATTGGGTACCAGACCAGATTTATAATTTGACAGGTAAAGAAGTGGTTGCGGTACAACGTGTCAACAACTCAGGAATCTATAATCAAGATTCTGTAATTAATAAAACATTGTATGCTTCACAAACCGTTGGTGGCGGAGAATATCAGGCACTATATGGTGGAGAGTTCCTTGATGAAATCAAGAAATTGTACCCTTCTCTATTCGAAAAAAATCAAATTTCAACCGGCGTACCAATGGATGCTAGTGAAAAGATAAAAGAATGGTCCGCTAAGTACTTTAACGGTACTAACATTCAAGGTCGTGGTGCTTACTATGTCCTTAAGGACTGGGCTACAAATGAGTACTTCAAGGTAAGCACTTCAAGCAACAGCAGTGTATTTTTGCCAAAGCAGTTGACGAATGAAGAATCAAACACTGGATTTATTTCAACTGATGGTGGGATGACATATTATTCTACAAGTGGATACCAGGCAAAAGATACATTCATCCAAGATGACAAATCTAATTGGTATTACTTTGACAAGAATGGTTATATGACATATGGTTTCCAGACAGTCAATGATAATAATTATTACTTCTTGCCTAATGGTATTGAATTACAAGATGCTATCTTAGAAGATAGTAAAGGAAATGTTTATTATTTCAATCAATATGGCAAACAAGCTGTTGATGGATACTACATGTTGGCTAATAAAACTTGGCGTTACTTTGACAAAAATGGTGTTATGGCTAATGCTGGCTTAACAACCGTGACTGTTGATGGGCAGGAGCATATCCAATACTTTGATAAGAACGGTATTCAGGTCAAAGGGACTTCCGTGAAAGATACAGACGGAAAGCTACGCTACTTTGACACTGATTCTGGTGATATGGTGACGAACCGCTTTGGTGAAAACACAGATGGTACATGGTCATACTTTGGTGCTGACGGTATCGCTGTAACTGGTGCACAGACAATTAGTGGGCAAAAATTGTTCTTTGATGCTGACGGACAACAGATTAAAGGTAAGGAAGCGACTGATAAAAAGGGCAAAGTGCGTTATTATGATGCTAATTCTGGTGAAATGATCACTAATCGTTTTGAAAAGTTATCAGATGGATCATGGGCGTACTTTAATAAAAAAGGTAACATCGTAACCGGCGCACAAGTCATTAATGGTCAACATTTGTTCTTTGAAAGCAACGGTAACCAAGTTAAGGGTCGTGAATACACGGCTACTGATGGGAAGATGCGCTACTACGATGCAGATTCTGGTGATATGGTGACGAATCGCTTTGAACGAATATCAGACGGATCATGGGCATATTTTGGTGCTAATGGTGTTGCTGTAACTGGGGAACAAAATATAAATGGACAACAACTGTATTTTGATGCCAATGGTCATCAAGTTAAGGGAGCCGCAGTAACACAAGCTGACGGTAGCCAAAAATATTATGACGCAAATTCTGGAGAGCTGATTAAAAGCTAACCGAATTTAGCTAATAACACAAAAAAGTGTCATCAATTAATTGGTGGCACTTTTTTATGCTAATATTTTTTCAACAAGATGCGTTATTTGACCAAGACCAAACGCTTCAATAAAGTGAAACCGCCGTTCCCAACGTTCTTGTTTTAAGGGGATTTCTGAGAAATAAAAATCTACTAAAATTTGGATAGCATGTAAATTAGCTTCCGTTTCATCTGATAATTTTGAAAGAGGAGAAAACGCGTAAGTATCGTTGCTTCTTGTATAAATTAAATGAGATATTTCATGCGCAATTCGAAAATAGCGACTGAAATTTGTTTTGTAATTATTGTTGATGATGATAGCTCTTTTACGACCATTGGCCACATCTGGGTCAAGTTCTGTGCCATCAATATGTATTAATGTCAAACCATTTTTTTGCACGATTTGTTCAAGATAGTTTGAAATTCTGTCATCTATGTACACTGAAAATTAATCCTCTTTTGTTTTTTCATCGACATCTGGCAAGGTGCGGAGTATGGACAAAATTGCTTCGCGATATTCTGGGGATAAAGGTTTTCCTTCAAAAGACAAGAGCAAATCATCATCGGCAAATTGTTTGCCAAGATCTACACTATTGGGGTGTTTAGGTGCAGTATGGGAAGTAATTCCGGCAATATGTAATATTTCATCTTTTGATATTCTCAGTCCTTTAGCAATGCGATAAAGTGTTTCGACTTTAGGAATATTTTTATTGCCATTTTCAATCTGAGATAAATAGGCGGATGAAAAATTACCTTGTAGGGCAGCTTGACGAACAGTATAATGCTTTTTTTCTCTAATATGTTTAATTTTTTGGCCGAACTGTTCTTTTGTTACCATATATGCAAGCCCTCCTGTTAGTTGTTTACTTTTATTATATACAAATGAAAAACAAACATAAACACAATAAGTTGCAAAACAGAATATAAAACGTTTGACAATGTGATACAACGCCTATATAATGACACTATGATAAAGAATGGGGAAGATAAATGTCACTAACACTACAATTTCGAGATGCTACTTCAGTCAGAAAGGAAATCGCAATACGTGGGGAAAGTATTGCGATTTTTTCCAAAAGAATAGGGGTCAATTATTCATTGATGACAGAATATTTAAATAATAAGAAGCATCCATCACCACCAACGGCTAAAAAAATTGCTAAAGGACTTGATAAAGAAATCAAGGATATTTTTTTCATTTAAATGTTTGCTAAAGTTATACAATTATTGTTTAACGTTTATCAAAATGATATAATGAACACTTACAATAATTACTCGGGGGAGCATATGGAAAATAGAAAAGATCAATATAAATTATATAAGTCAGGGAAATTATGGATAACTGCAACGGTTGCTGTGGTGTTGTTTAACGCATCTGTAACAGTTGTCAGTGCTGATGATGGAAAGACTACAGAGCAAAGCAGTTTAGTTCAAAATGATAAAGATGTCGCTCTCGTATCAGAGAATCCATCGGACAATCAGACATCTATGGCGGTAGATGATACGGAAATTGTCAGTGCTGTTGAATCGGCTGAAAGTGTGGGGGTTGTTGTTAAACAGGAACCCACCCGAAGTAATATAGTGAGTGATTCTGAGAATACGGAGGATATTGCTAAGGTTAAAAACGATATTGCAAGTGACTATGAACAACAAATTGCTGAACTACAGAATGCTGAAAAGACGCAACAGCAAAATAATCAACAATTTAATCAACATACTGAAGAATACGAATCAGCTTTACATAAGGGGAAACAGCAAAATAAGGATGGCAAAACACAGATTGCAACATCAGCTGCTAAACAAGCATTGGATTTTGATACTTCAAAACCGGCGGATGAGAGTAGTCCAACGTCGAATATAGAACCCAGCAAAATCTGCACGGGTATTGGTTCACATTCAAATCTCAGCGATAGTACGAAAGTATGGGAATATGTAGGGCCACAGGTATTGAATGCTACAATCGAAAAAACGTGGTCACGTTCAGGAAGTATCGAGGATGCTGATGGCAATAAGCGAAGTGTCGATTTTCACGAAATTTTCCATGATTTTCAATTACAAAATGGCAATTGGAATGACACTAACAACTATAAGGAGTCTGGCATTCCGCATTTAGCTATCAGTAGTAATGCCGTTGATAACATATGGGCAACGAATCTAAATTGGCAAACAACTTTCTGGTTTACCTATAGTGATAGTCATGAAGTTGTACCGATTTCTAAGGTTCCTGGTTCAAATGAGGAACCTAAAGTATATTTCTTGTCTGGATCCTTAAGTTCGACAAATTTTGCTGGTCCAGAGTGGGATAACTGGAACGGTAATCGCAAAGAGTATGTTCAAACGAATGACGCCAAAACAGCTATTATTAATGAGCAATCAACAATTGGCTTAGATTATATCAGCGCTGATGGCATTGCAGACAATGCCCCTAATGGACTTGCCTATGTAAACACAAGTGCTGATTTCCAATCCCCAAATTGGGATGAGGATACTAACCCACAACATTATGCTATTGAAGAAGGTGTATCTTTTACAGATTTTACAACGGATAAACCAACATTGTATATTGGTGCAGTTCCGATGAATAAAAATGCGCGTTGGTGGCATGAGAATCATAATATGAATTCTGATGAACTAGCATTTTTGAAAAAGCCGGAAAAGATTGATCCAGTTACGGTTACTTATCATTTAAATACTATAACGTACGAAAAAAACAATAATATTCAACCATTAGTAGCAGAAATTACTGATTCAGATCCCGAAGTTCATCAGGAAAATGAAGTATCAAATGATACAAGAACACCTGAAAATAATCAGAAGGGTTATGGTGCAGCAACTAGCCCAGCTTTGACAGAATCAAGCGTGAAAAATCAATCTGAAGTCACAGTCCACTATGTTCTTAAGAGGATAAATGGCAAAGAATTACAGTCGACGCAAACTATTAAGGGAACTAGTGGTCAATCTTATTACGATGAAGTAGGTAATTTCATTAGCAATAATTCAGACGAAGATGTAACCACATATGAGATTCCAGAAACATTTAATCAAGAAGTGGCAGGCATTACCAATTCTAATGATGGATTACTACATTATACTTATACAGCAGATGGTAATGGCGGTGTATTTACTGAGCAAAAAAATATTTCTAATCCAAAACAGAATGTTTGGGTGATTTATACTTATTCTGTTGATGGCAAGAACGGTCAAGACGGAAAAGATGGCGTAAACGGCATCGATGGTCAGAACGGTGTCGATGGCAAAAACGGCGTAAACGGTATAGACGGTCAGAACGGTGTTGATGGAAAAGACGGCGTAAACGGTATAGATGGTCAGAACGGTGTCGACGGAAAAAATGGCGTAAACGGCAAAGATGGTCAAAATGGTGTCGATGGCAAAGATGGCGTAAACGGTATAGACGGTCAGAACGGTGTAAACGGCAAAGATGGTCAAAATGGTGTCGATGGCAAAAATGGTGTAAACGGCATTGATGGTCAGAACGGTATAGACGGTCAGAACGGTGTAAACGGCAAAGATGGCGTAAACGGCAAAGATGGTCAAAATGGTGTCGATGGCAAAGATGGCGTAAACGGTATAGATGGTCAGAACGGTGTCGATGGCAAAGATGGCGTAAACGGCATCGATGGTCAGAACGGTGTTGATGGCAAAAATGGCGTAAACGGTATAGACGGTCAGAATGGTGTCGATGGCAAAGATGGCGTAAACGGCATTGATGGTCAGAACGGTGTCGACGGAAAAGATGGCGTAAACGGTATAGACGGTCAGAATGGTGTCGATGGAAAAGACGGCATAAACGGTCTTGATGGTAAAGATGGCGTGAACGGTATCGATGGTAAAGATGGCGTGAACGGTATCGATGGTAAAGATGGCGTGAACGGTATCAATGGTAAAGATGGCATAAACGGTATAGACGGTCAGAATGGTGTCAATGGCAAAGATGGCGTAAACGGCATTGATGGTCAGAACGGTGTCGACGGCAAAGATGGCGTAAACGGCAAAGATGGTCAAAATGGTGTCGACGGAAAAGATGGCATAAACGGTATAGACGGTCAGAACGGTGTCGATGGCAAAGATGGCATAAACGGTATAGACGGTCAGAACGGTGTCGATGGCAAAGATGGCGTAAACGGCATTGATGGTCAGAATGGTGTCGATGGCAAAAATGGCATAAACGGTATAGACGGTCAGAACGGTGTTGACGGAAAAGATGGCATAAACGGTATAGACGGTCAGAACGGTGTTGACGGAAAAGATGGCGTAAACGGTATTGATGGTCAGAACGGTGTCGATGGCAAAGATGGCGTAAACGGCATCAATGGTCAAAATGGTGTCGACGGAAAAGATGGCGTGAATGGTATCGATGGCAAGAACAGTTTAAATAATCAAGAGGCCTCAAATAGTATTGAGGACAAAGATGTTGCAGACAGCATTGATACTAAAAAAGGGCGAGACAATACGGAGAACTTTAAAAGTAATACCTTAAGTACATCCAAAACAAGCGGTGATGCCATAGAGGAAATGATAGTCAAAGAAGAGTGCTCACCTACTGAAAACAACAATCAAGTTCAAGAAAAGCAAGTTTCAGCTAACGATGCAGATAACGTACCTAATCAAGGGTTAGAGAGTTATTATCAAGCCGATCACAATTCTGATCAAAGCACTTTTTCAGCCGATCAATTAAAGAAAAATGATTTAGCTGCTATCATTGGGGAGACAAGTAGTTACCACAAAAGTGAGCAAAACCAGAATGAAGGAAAGACATTGCATACGGATAATTTAGAATCAAAAGATAACGCCAATGATGTAGTTTCTCAAAAAGATATTGAAAAACAGAAAATAAATCAATCCAAAAATAATGGGTTACAGCTCCCTAAAACAAATGGACACCGATATTTTGCATCGGCATTGGAAGCCGTTTTACTAGCGATGTTGCTTATAATTTCTAAAGTATACAAAAAGATTAGAATATGATGTAATAAATAACAATGATATTTATTTTTAATTACTTTATATTTATTATTACCAACACGATTTATTTATAAAAATACTAATTTCATTATTTCGTATATTTATTACGAGACATACTAGTCTTGTTAAATACCTCTTTTATATATTATGTGATTTTATTTTATTTTTTTATTATTTTATAATCAATAAAATTAATGACTAATTAATAATAATTAACATTGTTAACTTATCACTAGATAAGTTAACAATGTTTTTTTATAAAAAATTAATGTTTATAATATTAATATAATTCTCTGATTGACTGTTTTTACAATGTTTTTTAAAAATATGTCGATTGTGTATTGAAATTTTTACTGTTTTTACAAATAAATTAAGTTATAATTTTTCAATGTAATAGAAGAGAATATTATAAGGAGAAAATTTATGCCATTTACAGAAAAAGTAATGCGGAAAAAGCTTTATAAAGTTGGGAAAAGTTGGGTAGTTGGTGGGGTTTGTGCTTTTGCATTAACCGCCTCATTTGCTTTAGCAACACCAAGTGTTTTGGGAGACAGTAGTGTACCTGATGTGAGTGCGAATAACGTTCAATCTGCTTCAGATAATACAACGGATACGCAGCAGAACACTACGGTTACCGAAGAAAATGATAAAGTACAGTCTGCAGTTACTAATGATAATGTAACAACAGCTGCAAGCGACACAACGCAATCTGCTGATAATAATGTGACAGAAAAACAGTCAGATGATCATGCACTTGATAATGAAAAAGTCGATAACAAACAAGATGAAGTCGCTCAAACCAATGTTACTAGCAAAGATGAGGAATCAGCAGTTGCTTCAACTGACACTGATCCTGCTGAAACGACAACTGACGAAACACAACAAGTTAGCGGCAAGTACGTTGAAAAAGACGGTAGTTGGTATTATTATTTTGATGATGGCAAAAATGCTAAAGGTTTATCAACGATAGACAACAATATTCAATATTTTGACGAGAGTGGTAAACAAGTCAAAGGACAGTATGTCACAATTGATAATCAAACATATTATTTTGATAAGGACTCAGGTGATGAGTTAACTGGTCTGCAAAGCATTGATGGGAACATAGTTGCTTTTAACGATGAAGGGCAACAAATTTTTAATCAATATTACCAATCTGAAAATGGTACAACATACTACTTTGATGATAAAGGACACGCTGCTACCGGTATTAAGAATATCGAGGGCAAAAATTATTATTTTGATAATCTTGGGCAACTAAAAAAAGGCTTCTCTGGTGTGATTGATGGTCAAATAATGACATTTGATCAGGAAACAGGGCAAGAAGTTTCTAACACAACTTCTGAAATAAAAGAAGGTTTGACGACACAAAACACGGATTATAGCGAACATAATGCAGCCCACGGTACGGATGCTGAGGACTTTGAAAATATTGACGGCTATTTAACAGCTAGTTCATGGTATCGTCCAACAGATATTTTACGTAACGGAACAGACTGGGAACCTTCTACAGATACAGATTTCAGACCAATATTGTCAGTGTGGTGGCCAGATAAGAACACCCAGGTCAATTATTTAAATTACATGGCTGATTTAGGGTTTATCAGTAATGCGGACAGTTTTGAAACTGGGGATAGCCAAAGCTTATTAAATGAAGCAAGTAACTATGTTCAAAAATCAATTGAAATGAAAATTAGTGCGCAACAAAGTACAGAGTGGTTAAAGGATGCGATGGCGGCTTTCATTGTCACGCAACCACAGTGGAATGAGACTAGTGAAGATATGAGCAATGACCATTTACAAAATGGCGCATTAACTTATGTCAACAGTCCACTGACACCTGACGCTAATTCAAACTTTAGACTACTTAATCGGACACCAACAAATCAGACTGGTGAACAAGCGTATAATTTAGATAATTCAAAAGGTGGTTTTGAATTATTGTTAGCTAATGACGTTGATAATTCAAACCCTGTAGTACAAGCTGAACAATTAAATTGGTTATATTATTTAATGAATTTTGGTACGATTACGGCCAACGACGCGGATGCTAATTTTGATGGTATTCGTGTAGATGCAGTCGACAATGTGGATGCTGATTTGTTACAAATTGCTGCCGATTATTTCAAACTAGCTTACGGTGTTGATCAAAATGATGCTACTGCTAATCAGCATCTTTCAATTTTGGAAGATTGGAGTCACAATGATCCTTTGTATGTAACAGATCAAGGAAGCAATCAATTAACCATGGATGATTATGTGCACACACAATTAATCTGGTCTCTAACAAAATCATCTGACATACGAGGTACAATGCAGCGCTTCGTGGATTATTATATGGTTGATCGATCTAATGATAGTACAGAAAACGAAGCCATTCCTAATTACAGCTTTGTACGCGCACACGACAGCGAAGTGCAAACGGTTATTGCCCAAATTGTTTCCGATTTGTATCCTGATGTTGAAAATAGTTTAGCACCAACAACAGAACAATTGGCAGCTGCTTTCAAAGTATACAATGAAGATGAAAAATTAGCAGACAAAAAGTACACACAATATAATATGGCTAGTGCTTATGCGATGTTGCTAACCAACAAGGATACTGTTCCTCGTGTCTATTATGGCGATTTATATACAGATGATGGTCAATATATGGCAACAAAGTCACCATACTATGATGCGATTAACACTTTGCTGAAGGCTAGAGTCCAATATGTTGCTGGTGGCCAATCGATGTCCGTTGATAGTAATGACGTGTTAACAAGTGTTCGCTATGGTAAAGATGCCATGACGGCTTCTGACACTGGAACATCTGAGACGCGTACTGAAGGTATTGGAGTCATCGTCAGCAATAACGCGGAGCTACAATTAGAGGATGGGCATACTGTCACATTGCATATGGGGGCAGCTCATAAGAACCAAGCTTATCGTGCTTTGTTATCAACAACTGCAGATGGATTAGCTTATTATGATACTGATGAAAATGCACCTGTGGCGTACACAGATGCTAACGGCGATTTGATTTTTACGAATGAATCAATTTATGGTGTACAAAATCCACAAGTTTCTGGTTACTTGGCAGTTTGGGTTCCGGTAGGTGCGCAACAAGATCAAGATGCACGAACGGCCTCTGATACAACAACAAACACGAGTGATAAAGTGTTCCATTCAAACGCTGCTCTTGATTCTCAAGTCATCTACGAAGGTTTCTCAAACTTCCAAGCATTTGCTACAGACAGCAGTGAATATACAAACGTAGTCATCGCTCAGAATGCGGACCAATTTAAGCAATGGGGTGTGACAAGCTTCCAATTGGCACCACAATATCGTTCAAGTACAGATACAAGTTTCTTGGATTCAATTATTCAAAACGGGTATGCATTCACGGATCGTTATGACTTAGGTTATGGCACACCGACAAAATATGGAACTGCTGATCAGTTGCGCGATGCTATTAAAGCCTTACATGCTAGCGGTATTCAAGCCATTGCCGATTGGGTGCCGGACCAAATTTATAATTTGCCAGAGCAAGAATTAGCTACTGTCACAAGAACAAATTCATTTGGAGATGACGATACAGATTCTGATATTGACAATGCCTTATATGTTGTACAAAGTCGTGGGGGTGGTCAATATCAAGAGATGTATGGTGGTGCCTTCTTAGAAGAGTTACAGGCACTCTATCCATCCCTATTTAAAGTGAATCAAATCTCAACTGGCGTTCCAATTGATGGCAGTGTAAAGATTACTGAGTGGGCGGCTAAGTACTTCAATGGCTCTAACATCCAAGGTAAAGGTGCTGGATACGTATTGAAAGATATGGGTTCTAATAAGTACTTTAAGGTCGTTTCGAACACTGAGGATGGTGACTACTTACCAAAACAGTTAACTAATGATCTGTCAGAAACTGGCTTTACACACGATGATAAAGGAATCATCTATTATACATTAAGTGGTTATCGTGCCCAAAATGCATTTATTCAAGATGATGATAATAACTATTACTATTTTGATAAAACAGGTCATTTAGTAACAGGTTTGCAAAAGATTAATAACCATACCTACTTCTTCTTACCTAATGGTATCGAACTGGTCAAGAGCTTCTTACAAAACGAAGATGGTACAATTGTTTATTTCGATAAGAAAGGTCATCAAGTTTTTGACCAATATATAACTGATCAAAATGGAAATGCGTATTACTTTGATGATGCTGGTGTAATGCTTAAATCAGGGCTTGCAACGATTGATGGACATCAACAGTATTTTGATCAAAATGGTGTGCAGGTTAAGGATAAGTTTGTGATTGGCACTGATGGTTATAAGTATTACTTTGAACCAGGTAGTGGTAACTTAGCTATCCTACGTTATGTGCAAAACAGTAAGAATCAATGGTTCTATTTTGATGGTAATGGCCATGCTGTCACTGGTTTCCAAACAATTAATGGTAAAAAACAATATTTCTATAATGATGGTCATCAAAGTAAAGGTGAATTCATTGATGCAGACGGTGATACTTTCTATACGAGTGCCACTGATGGTCGCCTAGTAACTGGTGTTCAGAAGATTAATGGTATTACCCATGCTTTTGATAACACAGGAAATTTGATCACAAATCAGTATTATCAATTAGCAGATGGTAAATATATGTTGTTAGATGATAGTGGTCGTGCGAAAACAGGGTTTGTATTGCAAGATGGTGTACTAAGATACTTCGATCAAAACGGTGAGCAAGTGAAAGATGCTATCATTGTGGATCCAGATACTAACTTGAGTTATTATTTCAATGCAACACAAGGTGTCGCTGTAAAAAATGATTATTTCGAGTTTCAAGGTAATTGGTATTTAACAGATGCTAATTATCAACTTATCAAAGGTTTTAAAGCAGTTGACGACAGCTTACAACATTTTGATGAAGTCACTGGTGTACAAACAAAAGATAGTGCTTTAATAAGTGCTCAGGGTAAGGTTTACCAATTTGATAATAATGGAAATGCTGTGTCAGCATAAGCTTTCTGTATATATAGTGAAAAGCCAAAGGTCCTTTTGACCTTTGGCTTTTTGATTTAATTGTCTATTTGAATTTCCTTGATGATATCGGCTAATTTAATTTTATTCATTTCTTTTTCGGCAGCTTCTTGTACTTGATTATAGTATTTATCCAAAGTTGTCTGAATGTGACTACCAACATTACAATTTTGATTTGTTTTGGTGTCAATTTTGAGAAATGAGGTGTCTTCCTCCACAGCGCGATAAATATCTAATAAACTAATTGTGTCGGCTGGACGAGCTAATTTTGGATCTGCACGTCCATTACTAGATAATAAACAACCATCATTTTTGAGCTGTGACATAATCCGTCGAATAACCACGGGGTTAGAGTTAACACTCTTAGCAATTTGTGTGCTTGACAGGTCAGTGCCTTGATTAATGACGATATAAGTTAGAATATGTATAGCATCGCTTAACTTAGTAGAGTATTTCATGGTTATGTTCACTTTCTAGTATCTTTTCGATACTTTTTTCTTGACAAATTTTCATTATCCGTAGTATGATTTACCTGTAACAAATATTGTTACAGTCTATAATTAAAAGTATACTACAAAATGAAAGAGGTGTCACACATGGTTAATCAAGATTATATTGAAACAATTAAGAAAAGGCGATCGATTTATGCATTAGGCAAGAATGTAGCTGATAACAATGAGGACATTGCCCAATTAATTCAGTCAGCAATTAAAGAATCACCAAGCTCTTTTAACAACCAAACGGTCAGAGCTGCGATTTTATTTGGTGAATCATCTGATAAATTATGGGAAATAGTTGCCGAAAGATTAAAGTCAGAAGTTCCTGATGAAGAAAGTTACAAAGCAACTCGTCAAAAAGTTGATAGTTTCAAGGCGGGCGTTGGAACAATCCTGTTCTTCACGGATGATGATATTGTTCAGCAATATCAAGAACAGCTTTCTTTATATGCGGAAAACTTTCCAATTTGGGCTGATCAAGCAAATGGTATGGCCCAGATTAATGTTTGGCAAGCCTTGGCAGCAAATGACATTGGTGCCAGCCTGCAACACTATAATCCTTTGATAGATGACGACGTACATACAGCATTTGATATACCTGAATCATGGAACTTACGTGGTCAGATGCCATTTGGATCAATTGAAGCACCAGCAGGTACTAAAGAATACATGACGGATGATGCACGCTTTAAGATCTTTAAGTAATTAGTATTAAGAAAGAAGGCAAACATGGCAATTAAAATTGGTGTTATTGGCGCAACAGGTATGGCTGGCTCTGCAGTATATCAAGAAGCTTTCGATCAGGGATTTGATGTTACCGCGATTGTAAGATCTACTGTCAAAGCGCATAAAACACTTGGTCAGGACGCAAAAGTCTTGGAAAAAGATGCGTTTGCATTGACTAAAGAAGAATTGTTGCAGTTTGATGTAATTATTAATGCATTTGCTACAGCTCCTGCGCTGGCATATCGACATATTGATTTAGCAGCCTATCTTATTGGACTGTTCCGAGAAACAACTGTTCCACGTTTAATCTTTATTTTAGGTGCAGGCAGCTTGATGACTGGGGAAGACAACCATTTACTATTAGAGGATTTAAAAAAATTGCCAGATGCTGCTTCTTGGGTATCAATACCAGATAATCAGAAAAAGGAACTAGACTTTTTACGAAATATTGATAATGTCAATTGGACTGGTGTATCACCTGGTATTACTTTCCAAGCAGGCGAAGCAACCCAATATAAGTTAGGAACAGACTATCTGCTTTTTGGTGAAGATAACGAATCCGTTACAAATAGTGGTACGATGGCCAAAGCAATTGTGTCAGAAATTATTAAACCAAGTTCGGAAAAAAAGCGTTTCACAGTGGTTAATGCTTAATAGTTTGAACAAAAGAGCGACCTTCTTATGAGTGTTGCTCTTTTGTAATATAAAAATAACGTGTAGTATAAAAAGTGAAATATTTTAGTTGGTAAGGGAGAAATTTATGTTGAAATTTTTGTTGGCTGTCGTTGTAATTGGAACGATTGCAGGGGTTATTTCTGGAATGGTTAAAATCGGCTGGGAAGCGATTTTACCACCAAGAACACAAGAACGTGATGAAACTAATCCGCCACAGCGGTTGCTGCAACAAATGGGTATACCACGAAAATGGACGCACGCCTATTTTTATTATGCTACTGATCAAAAAGTGCACTATGTAGCGCTAATCATGCACTTTTCTTTTTCGATTGCCTTCGGTGTATTGTTAGTTTTGCTTGATCAATATTTCCCTATTGTTACGTTTGGACAAGGTAGCGTGTATGGTATTGTGATTTGGATCATTTTCCATATTATTATTTTACCAGCTACGAAAACCATTCCATCCGCTTTAAAACAACCGTTTTCAGAACATTTCTCTGAATTTTTGGGTCACATTGTATGGGGTTGGTCAATGTATTTAATAATGATTGCACTGATTGTGGTAACTAATTGGTTACCACATTACTAAATATTACACATTTAGTTAAACGCTTATCAAAGTTTTGTATATTAAGTATTTTTAGACCACGTTTTTATCACCATTTGTAATATTTACGTAATATTTTGGCGGCACAATGGATTACATGATGAAGAGAATAATAATAATAAGTGCCCTATTAACTGGTTTATCTTTAGTTGTTTTGGGAACGCAACTTGAAACAGAAAACCAGCCTGCTGAAGCCGCCAGTATGAATCAAACCGTGAATGTCAAAGCAGTTAGTTCTGCCATTTCATCATTTACGGATGTTAAGCTTACTAAAGTTGAAGCAATACCTAAAAGAGTAGTAACTTCTAGTGAGAAAAATGAAGTTAAAGCGAATTTACAACCAAGTGAAGCACAAGAAAAAGCTGCAGATATAGCGCAAGTAACCAGTGTATCTTCTGCAACAACGACTGCCGAAGTGTCAAAAACAGCTGCTACAGTGAATGAGACGCAACCAACACAGGTCGTTGCAGAAAGTAATCAGTCAACACAGAATACAACCGTAACAGAAACACCGGTTGCATCATCAGACATACAATGGTTAATCCAACATGAAAGTGGCGGAAACGTCAATGCTCAAAACGGTGCATACTATGGTATTGGTCAGCTGTCTGAAAATTACTACGCGCAATATGTTCCAGGAAAAGATTATCATGGTAATTATGCAGTCCAGTTAGAAGCAATGCAGAAGTATATCTCTGCTCGCTATGGAACTGTTGCTAATGCTATTGCTCATTGGCAAGTTAATAATTGGTATTAGTCAAACACGTAACACGATATACGTGTTTTTTTGTTATAATGGGAAAAGAATAAAATAAACGGACGATGGGACATAATGCGCTTAGAACACTTTACACCAACATATATGGTTGAACGAATTTACGATTTAACTGTTGAAGATTTGAAAGCGCGTGGTATTAAAACCGTACTCGCGGATTTAGATAATACATTGTTAGCGTGGAACAACCCAGATGGAACGCCTGAATTAAAGCAGTGGTTACAAGATTTACGGGATGGTGGTATTGAATTAATTGTGGTTTCTAATAATACTACGAAACGCGTCGAAAAAGCAGTTAAACCACTTGATGTCAAATTTGTTTCATGGTCGTTAAAACCATTGCCGCGAGGTATCTTGCATGTATTGCGCACGCATCATTTAAAGCGACAAGAAGTCATTATGGTGGGAGACCAACTGTTGACTGATGTCTGGGCAGCGCATAGTGCTGGCGTACGTAGTGTACTTGTACAACGCTTAATTGAGTCAGACATGTGGCAAACATGGTTAAATCGTCGGATTGAGAAATATGTCAAAAAAATTGTGTTTCAAGCACATCCACACTTAAAATGGGAGAAAACGTTACGTGACAACTGAAATTACTGATGAATATGTTCAAGAACAATTAAATGAAGGATTGCGCTGCATTGGCTGTGGCGCTTTGATGCAAGTCGAAGATAAAGACAAAATAGGTTACTTGCCAATGAGCGCCCTCAAAAAATCCATTAGCAGTGAAGAATTATTTTGTCAACGTTGTTTTCGTTTACGTCACTATAACGAAATTCAGCCAGTAGAACTTACTGATGATGATTTTGCCAACTTGCTTCATCAAATTTCAGATACCAAGGCATTGATTGTTTATGTTATTGATGTGTTTGATGTAACTGGTTCTGCAATTTCTGGATTACCTCGCTTTGTTGGAAAAGATAATCCAATTTTAGTAGTAGCTAACAAGGTTGATTTATTACCTAAGCTATTAAATAAGAATCGTTTGAAAAATTGGCTGCGCACTGAATTGAAGGCACAAGGTATTCAACCCGTCGACGTCTTCTTGACGTCTGCAACCCGTCCCAAAAATTTAGACGACTTATTGGATACCATCGATAATTTCCGTGACGGACGTGATGTCTTCGTCGTTGGGGTTACCAACGTTGGTAAATCAACATTAATCAATCAAATTATCAAGTCTCGCACAGGTATTCAAAATTTGATTACTACATCGAGATTTCCAGGGACCACACTTGATCGCATTGAAATTCCATTGGAAGATGGTCAGCAACTAATTGACACACCAGGAATTATTAAGCGCGATCAGATGGCTCATGTGCTAACCGATAAGGACTTAAAGTTTGCACTACCAAAAAATGAAATTAAGCCACGGACGTATCAATTAAATCCAGAACAAACAATTTTCATTGGCGGTCTGGCACGTTTTGATTTTATCAGTGGTGCGCGTAGTGCCATAACGGCTTATTTTGAAAATAACTTGAATTTGCACCGTACGAAGCTTATCGGTGCGGATGATTTTTATGAACAGCATGCAGGTGGGCTGCTAGTACCAGCACCAAGTCAGCTACAAAATCTAATCAAACACGAATTCAGCATTACTGAAGACAGTGACATTGTCTTTTCAGGTTTAGGTTGGATTAGCGTACCGGCTGGTATAAAAGTAGCTGGTTGGGCACCAAAGGGCGTCAGCGTCCTCATTCGAAAGGCAATGATTTAATGCAATTAACAGGAAAACAAAAACGTTATTTACGTTCACAAGCAAACACGTTATCGCCAATTTTTTCAGTTGGGAAAAATGGATTGACTCAGAATTGGGTTGATGAAATTGTTCTGGCACTGGCTAAAAGAGAGCTAGTCAAAATTAGTTTGCAGCAAAGTGCTGACGAAACAGCAAAAGAAGTTGCTGATTTTATTGAAGCACATTCAGATATTACGGTTGCACAGACAATTGGTCGTACGGTTGTTTTGTATTTACCAGCAAAAGAAGACAAATATAAGAAGATTTCATTAGATCTAGCAAAAATCTGAGGAGATGGCTATGATTGGAACATCAACAACTGCACTAAAACATCAATTAGAACTAGAACCAAGTGAGACCAAACATCGTATTGGAATTTTTGGTGGTACCTTTAATCCACCGCACGTTGGGCAGTTGGTTTTAGCAGAATGTGTTGGGAAACAGCTTGGACTTGAAAAAGTTTATTGGATGCCTAATGCACAGCCGGTTGATGCTACTCATGCTAGCGCAATTGAACCGTCTTATCGAATGCAATTGGTTCACATGGCAATTTTGGATAATCCTTTTTTTGAACTTGAATTATTGGAAATCCGTAATGGCGGTGAATCTCATACTTACCAATCAATGAAAGAACTTGTGGATACGCATCCAGAAAATGAATATTATTTTATCATGGGTGCAAATACAGTGAGAAAGTTACCCACTTGGGATCATATTGATGAGTTAAGTCAAATTGTTACGTTTGCTGCAGGTGTCCATTCTGGACAAGAGACAACGTCCGATTATCCCGTGCTATGGTTTGATGTTCCAAACATTAGCGTCAGCGCTTCAGAAGTACGGACGCGAATTCGTATGAATCAGAGTATTAATTATTTGGTGCCAGAACGTGAAGCACTATTTATTCGAGAGTACGATTTGTATAGAGGCATATATGACTAAGTATTTTAATGGTACAATTACTGATTTAGAAGCAAAAATTTCCGAAAAATTATCTGATTATCGTTACCAGCATGTTTTGCGTGTACGAGACTATGCAGTGAAATTGGCCAAGGCCAATGATGTTGATGTTGACAAGGCAGAAGTTGCTGCTTTGGTCCATGATTATGCCAAAGAGCGATCAGATAATGATTTTTTAAAGGTTATTGAAGCCCAGCATATGGATCCAGATTTGATTAACTGGGGAAATTATGTCTGGCATGGTATTGTCGGGGCGGAAATGATCCGTAACGAGCTAGGAATTGTTGATGAAGATATATTAACTGCTGTCCGTCAGCACACAACAGGTGCGGGCGCTAGTATGAATAAGTTGTCACAAGTTATATTTATGGCAGATTATTTAGAATTAGGTCGTGATTTCAAAGGGGTAGAGGAAGCCCGTACGATTACTGACCAAAGTTTAGCGCAAGGCATTAAATATCAAATCGTTCATACCTTAGCACGTTTGATTCACAAAGAAACACCAATTTATCCTAAATCACTTGAAACGTATAATTATTGGGTTAAGAAAGAAAAATAAAATATGACAACAACAGCATTAAATGTACAAGATACTTTAAATACTGCCGTGGAGGCAGTTGATAATAAGAAAGCAAATAATATTGTTGCACTTGATATGCGCAAAGTGAGCTTAATGGCAGATTACTTCGTCATTGCAGACGCTGCGTCTACACGACAGGTGCAAGCTATTGCTACGGAAGTTAAAGATAAAATACAAGAAGCGGGCGGATCGGTTCGCTTTATGGAAGGATTCCAAGCAGGGGAATGGGTTCTTATGGACTTAGGGAATGTTATCGTCCACATATTCTCGACAGAAGGTCGCGATTTTTACAACCTAGAACGTTTGTGGAATGATGCCCCCTATGTTAATCTTGATAATCTATTAACAGAAAATTAAGCAAAATCGAGGCCACTGTCTCGATTTTTTAGTTTGTAAGAACAATAATATAACCGTTCAGACCGACACCATGTTAAAATTAAAATTATGAATAATGAAATAAATAACAATTACTCTACATTTGCGGAAAAATATGACCAACTGTTTGATTCAGAATTATATCAAGAGTGGGTTGATTTCGTGACAAAAAATAGTAAAGCTACATCTATTATGGATTTAGGTGGGGGTGCTGGACGATTAGCAGTTTTATTAGCACAGCTTGGCTACACTGTTGATGTGCTAGACTTGGCACCTGAAATGCTGTCATTGGCACAAAAGCATGCTAATGATGCAAACGTTGACTTATTTTTGTTGCAAGCTGACATGCGTGACTTTTCTGATTGGAAAAAGGAATACCCTATCATTGTTAGTTTTGCAGATGCTTTAAATTATTTACCAAATTTATCTGATTTTAAATTAGCTATTCAACAAGTGTATGACCATTTAGCGGTTGGCGGACAATTTTTATTTGATGTGATAACACCTTACCAGGTTAACGTGCTGTACGATAATTATTACTACAATAATGATGACGACGATGAAAACATTTTTATGTGGACTAGTTATCCTGGTGAGCAAGAGAATAGTGTTGACCATGACTTAAAGTTTTTTGTGTATGATGAGGCAATTGACGCTTTTAAGATTATGCGCGAAATTCATCATGAGCAAACCTATGATTTAAAGACATATCAAGAAACCTTAAGAAGTGCTGGTTTTCATAATATTGAAGTTTTTGCGAACTTTGGACAAAATAATATTGATGAAAACACAGAACGTTGGTTTTTTAGGGCGGTGAAATAATGCAAGCAGTCGGAATAATAACGGAATATAATCCATTTCATAATGGGCATATTTATCATATTCAACAAGCCAAGAAATTAACTGGTGCGGATGTAGTTGTGGCCGTTATGTCTGGTAACTTTGTGCAACGTGGTGAACCAGCCTTATTTGACAAATGGCAAAGAACACAAATGGCTTTGGAAAATGGTGTGGATTTAGTCATTGAGTTACCCACTTTTTTTGCAGTGCAACCAAGTCATATTTTTGCTGATGGAGCGATTCAATTATTATCCGCTCTTGGTGTCGATAATATTGTATTTGGCAGTGAGCATCCAGAGGTTGATTTTCTATCCATAGCTAAACAAGCACCAACTATTGCAGAAGGACAAGAATTTAAGAATCATACGCAAACCTTTGCTAGTGCGTATGCTAAACAATTAGAGGCTGAAACTAGCTTTAAACTGGAAGAGCCTAATGATATTCTAGCGCTTGGTTATGCTAGTGCTATTCTAAACCAGCAGGCTAACATTGGCATTATACCTATTCAACGCGCTGAAGCAAATTATCATGATGCCAACTTTACAGACGAACAATCGATTGCCTCAGCGTCATCTATTCGTTTAGCTTTACACAAGGGAAAAACTGAAAAAATCAAAAATGTGGTGCCTGAAGCGACCAAAGTAGCATTGGCTACCGCTGCCAATACTATTGATTTCGAAAGTAATTTCTGGTCAATGCTGAAGTACCGGTTAACAACAGATACAGTTGGTCAGCTAGGTCAAATTTATCAAATGGCCGAAGGGTTGGAGCATCGTTTTGCTAAAACAGCTCTAAATGATTCTGGTCCACAAAGCTATCAAAGCTTTATTAAATCGACCAAATCTAAACGTTATACGTTTACTCGAATACAGCGTACATTATTATATACTTTGCTTAATATTAAGGTAGACCAGATGCAAGCAGCTATGCAGGACCCATACTTGCGTATTCTAGGATTTACTTCAACGGGGCAGCAATACTTAAATGAAATTAAAAAACAAGTAACATTGCCCCTTATCAGTAAAGTTGATTCAAGTTTGGCTAAAAGTAATCTGCGCTTAGATTATAAAGCTGGTAAAGTGTGGCAATTACTGGCAAATGAAGGTGCGCCGACACAAGATGTGACACGAATGCCATTATATTGGGAGAAATAGTATGAAATATGCAAAAAATCAATTATTAAAATACCGTCAAAGTCCGTTAATTATCGAAGAAACTTTGAATTTGGAGGAACAAGCTAAAAGTCGTTTTTCAGAAACTGTCTTAGCGTTATCACCCCTTGAAGTTACGGGGAGCATTAACTATTTAGATAATGATGATATCACTTTAGACGTGAATGTTCTAGGAAATATCACAGTACCATCTTCACGGTCATTAGACCCCGTGGTTGTGCCAATTAATTTAGCATTTTCTGAATTATACATTGAAGATGAGAGTCGTCTCAAGGATTTTGAAGAAACCGAGGCTGTTTTTGTACTTGAGAATGATTCCTTAAATGTGGACGATGCTATTTTGGATAATGTTATAGCAACTTTGCCTTTACAGATTTTAACGCCTGAGGAAGAGACCGGCGATAATTTGCCCTCCGGAAAAGATTGGCATGTTATCAGTCAAGAAGCTTATGAAAATGAGAAAATGATAGAAGACGAACCCAAAATTGACCCTCGATTGTCAAAATTAGACGATTTTTTCAAAGAATGAGAAAACACTTGCAAGAGTTAAACAAATGCTCTAAAATAAAGGGAAGTAATACAAATAGACTCGGCTTCTGCCGATTTAAAACATTGAGGACAAAAAATGAGTAAAGTATTGATTGTTGAAGATGAAGAAAACTTGGCAAAGTTTGTTGGTCTTGAGCTTAAACATGAAGGATATGAAGCTGAAACGGTGAATGATGGTCGTTCTGGGCTAGATTTAGCATTAGAAAATGATTACGATGTTATTTTGCTCGATTTGATGTTGCCTGAACTAAACGGTTTAGAAGTTGCACGTCGATTGCGTGAAGTTAAAAAAACACCAATCATTATGATGACTGCTCGTGATTCAGTGATTGATCGTGTTTCTGGATTGGATTATGGCGCTGATGATTATTTGGTAAAGCCATTTGCAATTGAAGAATTATTGGCTCGTATTCGTTCGCTTTTGCGCCGTATTGCAATTGAGACTGAAACAAACGATAAGCATCGTTCAATTATTAACTTCAAAGACCTCCGTATTGAAAAGGAAAATCGTATTGCACGTCGCGATGATCAAATTATTAATTTGACAAAGCGTGAATACGACTTGCTATTAACATTAGTAGAAAATATTAATGTGGTTCAATCTCGTGAGCAATTATTGAAAGAAGTTTGGGGTTTTGATTCTGAAGTAGAAACGAATGTTGTTGATGTGTATATTCGTTACTTGCGTAATAAGATTGATGATCCTGAAAGTAAGGCATCATATATCCAAACGGTACGTGGTACTGGCTACGTGATGCGCAGCTAATTCTAATTAATTATGGACAATAATGAAAAAGAAACAACTAAAAAAGCTGTACGCCGATTCTCACTGCGCTGGCAGTTAGCACTTGGAATGGCGTCCGGCTTTTTTGTTATATTTATAGTATTTGCTTTATTGCTTTCTGGGTTGATAAAGCATCACTATGGTGCACTGCCGAATGAAGTTATTTTTTGGTTGTGGGTTATTATTGCTTTCGGTGGTTTGGCAATATTCATATTTGCACTTATCTTAACTAAAGTAATTTTACGACCAGTCCGATTAATTGAAACCACCATTGAAGCTTTTGAAGATGATCCGATGACAGAAGTACGTGCCAGTGAAGTTGGTGCAAATGATGAGTTTTCTGATTTAACACGTATTTTAAATCGCACAATTGACCGTCTACAAGCATTAATCAGTGCGCAACAGCAATTTGTTTCAGATGTTTCCCATGAACTCCGTACGCCGGTAACAATCGTGAAAGGCCACATGGAACTTCTGAATCGCTGGGGTAAAGATGATCCAGAGGTCTTGGAAGATTCAATCAAATCCTCTCTGGCAGAAGTACAACGAATGGAGACACTGATTAACGAAATGCTCAATTTAACACGTGCTGAGCAAATTCCAGTTGACAACGTGAAAGAAATTACTGATGTTGGCGGTACAATGCATCGTGTTTATGACAACTTTAAAATGATACATCCTGACTTTTCTTTTACCCTAGATGATGATTTATCAACGAAGGCAAGGGTTAAGATTCGTCAAGATCATATGGAACAAATTCTAATTATTCTAGCTGACAATGCTGTAAAGTATTCTCTAGATCGTCATGAAATTCATTTTGCCTTGTCACAGACCGCAAATCGTGTTGAAATTGGCGTACAAGACTTCGGTGAAGGGTTGAAACCGGAAGATGCAAAACGTGTCTTTGATCGTTTTTATCGCGTTGATAAGGCGAGATCACGAGCCAAAGGGGGAACTGGGCTGGGACTAAGTATTGCTCAACGTTTGGTAGAGGCTTATGGTGGTACAATTGCATTAGAAAGTGCAGAAGGCTCAGGGTCAATTTTCACAGTATATTTACCTTTGTACGTTGAGGAAAAAAATGAAAGCAATTGAAGTTGATGTTTTTGGTTTAGTACAAGGTGTTGGTTTTCGGTGGTTTGCACAACGAACTGCACAGCAACACAATATTGTTGGTTGGGTAAGTAACCAAACAGACGGTTCTGTTAAAATACAAGCTCAAGGTTCACAAAGTGATTTAATAGATTTTTTGTCGATGCTCGAGAAGGGGCCAGGCTTTTATAGTCGCGTTGACAAAGTTATCACAACAAATATTCCATTGTTTGAAACAAATGACTTTGCTATTCGTGGGTAATTCTTGCTATAATAGTATCTTGTAATTGTGCGCAACTTTTTTAACATGATTTTCAAGGAGAAACCCTGATTATGAAACAATTAAAACGCGTTCTGACGTTTGCGTTTGTTATTTTTGATATTATTTTGCTTACTGGTGGTTATAATCAACACAGTAGAATGTATCGTTGGATTGGTCAGCCATTGGCTGAATTAATGACTAATATCGCTCATTTTATCGGTGGTGTAAACGGTATTGGGTGGGCAATTATCGTTATAACTGCAATTTTCCGCTTGATTTTGTTACCATTTTTCTTGAATCAACAAGTTAATACAACTGTCAATCAAATTAAAATGCAGAAGTTGAAGCCGGAAATTGATAAATTACAAACTTTATCTCGTAAGGCAGCTACGACAGAAGAACAACAAAAAGCTAGTATGGCGATGATGTCATTATATCGAGAAAATGATGTCAGTGTTATTGGTGGCATTTCATTTTTGACAATGGCAATGCAATTGCCTATTTTCTCAGGATTATATTCTGCTATTTTGCATGCACCAGCTTTGCAGGGTGCATCCTTCTTAGGATTTGACCTTGGGAAACCACAATTAGTTTTTGCCATCGTTGCCGGTATTATTTATCTAATTCAGGCTTGGTTAATGATGCAACATATGCCTGAGGAACAACGTAAGACATCAGCTGCAATGATGTTTGTTAGTCCTGTAATGATTTTTGTTTTTGCTATGATTGCAAGTGGTGCTATTGGCCTATACTTCGTTATCGGCGGTATATTTGCTTTAATCCAGACATTAATTCAACACTATCAACGTCCTGGTTTAGAAAAACGCGTTACAGCTGAATTTAAAATTCAAAAGACTGCTGATGATTTAATGGCAGAGGATATTAAAGTACCAAATGCCAATGCAGGAAACACAAAAGTTACTGATGCGCCAAACGTTGTAAAAAATCAAAACAAAAAGAATCGCAATGCTGGGAAGCAACAGCGGTCGAAGTAAGTACGTCAATTTTTTGACGTACTTTTGTCAGTTCTTAGAAAGAACAGAAAGAAATACACATGGAAAGAATTATTTCAAATCAAAATGCACGTGTGAAAGCATGGGCAAAACTTGCAACAAAGAAAGGTCGTCAAGAGAATCATACTTATTTGCTCGATGGCTTGCATTTAGTTGAAGAGGCGGTTAAGGCTGGTGCAAAATTCCATGCAATAATGGCTACAGAAAAACAAATGGCTGACTATCTCCCAAATGTGCCTCATGGTGTTCCGGCTTTTGAAATCAGTGAAGAAGTTGCCAAACATATTGCTGGTACGAATACTCCACAAGGTATTTTTGCAGAGATTAGTTTACCTGAAAAGACATTTGATCCCAGCTATGTTCACGATGGTGCATGGTTGTTGTTAGATAAGATTCAAGACCCTGGAAATGTTGGCACATTAGTGCGAACAGCAGACGCAGCAGGTTTTAAAGGTGTTGTTTTAGGTGCTGGCACAGCTGATGCATTTGCTCCCAAAGTTGTACGTGCTATGCAAGGATCTCAATTCCATTTAGAAGTCTTGAATGGAGACTTAAGCGAGTGGGTTGCTGCCTTGGCAACTAATAATCTTCCAGTTTATGGTTCACAATTAAATGAAAAAGCAAAATCATATCGCGATGTTGAACCAAGCACACAATTTGGTTTAATTGTTGGTAATGAGGGACAAGGCATGTCAGCTGATTTAGCAGAAAAAACAACAGCCAACTTATACATTCCTATTCAGGGACAGGCTGAAAGTTTGAATGTAGCTATTGCTGGTGGTATTCTAATGTTTAGTTTGGCATTGGGAAACTAATAACATTTTGCCAAAATTGGCGATTTAGCGTAAAATTTGCTATAATAAATGTTAACGATTTAATAGAGGATATAACTGTGGAAAAACTACTTACTATTGCTCTAATTGTTGTAGGCTTTTTGCTTATTATGACAGTTATGATGCAACCAAGTAAACAACAAGATGCATTATCAGCATTATCAGGTGGCGCAGGAGATTTGTTCGCAGAACGTAAGTCGCGTGGATTTGAAGCTGTTATGCGTCGTACAACAGCAGTGCTTGGGGCATTATGGTTTGTCATTGGATTTGCCTTAATGTACATTTCAGCACATTAAAAAAATCAGTTTACGCTTTTTTCGTAAACTGGTTTTTTTTATCTCAATTTATAGTAAATAACATACATACTACATGGTAGTAAATTAAACTAACAAGGAAAACATATGGAACTAGAACAATTAAAATCACAGCTTACTGGCTTCTTGAAAGCTAACCGTGAGCAAATATTTACCGCACAAAACTTAGCTGACGGCTTAAGAATGACAGATAGCCAAGAATACAAGCAGGTTGTCAATGCTTTAAACGCTAGTGTACGTGACGGGGATGCTATCGACATCAAAAATGGTTATCAATATAACAAAAATGCTGGCTATACAATTGGCGAGTATCGTGCTAATGATAAGGGCTTTGGGTTTGTTAAATACGATGACGAATTACCTGACTTTTTTATTAACCCAGAAAATACACTACAAGCAATGCAGGGCGATACGGTACGTGTTTCAACATTAAAACCATCACCAACACCAGATCGTGGACCAGAAGGTAAAGTAGAAGAGATTCTTGAACATGCTTACGAGCGTATAGTAGGTACTTTTTCATTAGGTTCAGAAGCTCGCAACATGATTGGTGAATTACACCTCAGCGACAAGAAAACAATGAATTTTAAAGTGTTAGTTAGCGGTGACGGATTAACACCTAATGATGGTCAGGTAGTCGTAGCGGGAGTTACTCGTTTTCCTGATAAAATCCATCCACGAGAAATAATTGCTACGGTAACCGAAACACTTGGATATAAAGATGAACCAGGAATGGACATCTTACAAATCGTCTACAGTAAGAAAGTTCCAAATGAATTCCCGCAAGAGGTGTTAGATGATGCACTCGAAATTCCAAGTGAAGTTTCCGAATCTGAATGGGCTGGCCGAGAGGACATCACAGAGCAAACATTAGTTACAATTGATGGTGCTGACACGAAAGATATTGACGATGCTGTAGTTGCTTGGAAGTTAGACAATGGCAACTACCATCTGGGTGTGCACATTGCAGATGTTTCACACTATGTGACGGAAGGTTCTAGTATTGATGCTGAGGCTTATAATCGCGGTACATCTGTCTATCTGACTGATCGTGTTATTCCAATGCTGCCTAGAAATATATCTAACGGTATTGCTTCATTAAATCCAAACGTTGTGCGTTTGGCAATGTCTGCAGAGATGGAAATTGATCCACAAGGAAATGTAGTGAATCATAGACTTCATACCTCAGTTATGAAATCTCATGCTCGTATGACTTACGATGCAGTCAATAAAATTTTAGAGGGTGATGTTTTCGTCCAAGATGAGTACGCAAAATTAGTACCCATGTTTAAAGTGATGGGTGAGCTACATGAAATTCTGTATAATATGCGTAAAAAGCGTGGCGCAATAGAATTTGATGCACCTGAGGCACAAATTATTGTTGATGAAGATGGTAAAGCCACTGATATTAAGTTGCGAGAACGCGGTACCGCTGAACGAATGATTGAATCCTTCATGCTAGCGGCCAATGAAACCGTTGCCGAGCATTTTGATAAACTTAAAGTACCATTCTTGTACCGTATTCACGAGACGCCTGATGCTGATCGTGCTAAGTCGTTTTTTGAATTTTCAAAGGCTTTAGGGCACCCAGTTGTTGGTGATCCAAGTAAAGTAACACCGATCATGTTACAAAAGTTAATGGAAGATGTTGCTGGTGATCCTGCTGAACAAATGATTTCTACGATGATGTTGCGCGCGATGAAGCAAGCGAAATATTCACCGGATCCAGTTGGACACTTTGGTTTGGGTGCGGAGTATTATACTCACTTTACTTCACCAATTCGACGTTACCCCGATTTGACAGTTCATCGGTTGATTAAATGGTATGAGAGACATGGTCATGGTGTTCAAGCACAAGAAAAGTATGCTAGTCATCTTGGTAAAATTGGTGAAGATACAAGCTCACGTGAGCGTCGAGCCATTGATACTGAACGTGACGTTGATGCTTTGAAGAAGGCTGAATACATGATGGATAAAGTTAACCTTGAGTTTGATGGAGTAGTCAATTCAGCGTTGAAGTTTGGCTTGTTCATTAGTCTTGAGAATACAGTTGAAGGACTGGTTCATATTTCGAACTTAACTGATGATCATTATGAGTATGATGAGTCTCATGCTGCATTAATTGGCCGTTCGAAGCATCGTATTTTCCAAATTGGGCAAAAAGTACGAGTCAAGGTTTTGCGTGTTAATAAAGATGAGCGCGTAGTTGATTTTGTATTGGTTAATCCAGAAGATGCGCCAACGACAGATATTCGTGTAGCTTCAAAGGCACATGGTAAGTTCGGTAAAGGTCGCAATCGTGATGAGAGGCGTAAAAACGAGCGCCGTGGTAAATCAGAAGGACCACGTCCAAAGAGAGCACCCTTAGATAGTAAACAGGGGCATAAACAGGATAGCAAACGTAACTTTTAAGGTGGTTTGTCATGGCAAAAAAGAAACAAAATACTGAAAATTATCTTGCTCAAAATCGTAAAGCGCGATTTAACTATGCCATTGCGGAAACTTTTGAAGCCGGTATCTCATTAACGGGAACGGAAATTAAGTCAGTTCGGGCGGGTCAAATTACCATAGGGGATGGATTTGTAACGGTACACAATGGTAATGCTTTACTAACCAATGTGCATATTTCCTCTTATGTGCAAGGGAATCAATTTAATGTTGATCCATTACGGACTAGACAATTATTGTTGCACAAACGAGAAATTCGAGTTCTTGAGAAAGCAACGCAGGAACAAGGTGTAACCATTGTCCCTTTGAAGGTTTATTTAAAACATGGCTTTGCTAAAGTTTTAATCGGTATAGGTCGTGGAAAGAAAAAATATGATAAACGAGAAGATATTAAAAAACGTGATCAAGAGCGAGAATTAAGCCGTCGATTTAAAAATTAGGAGCTAAAACGCTCTTTTTTATTTTTGTAAAACAACTCATCGGTCTCTGGAATACTCTATTGACCCGTCATGAATTAACATATATACTTAATATATGTGAAATCTAATATTCACAAGCTGAAAGGATATACTAACATGGTAGTTACAATCATTTCAGTGTTTTTCGCAATTGTGATTGGTCTTGGTATTGGATACTATGTGCGCAAGTCACAAGACGCGCATAAAGTTATTTCTGCCGAGCAAATGGCAACTAACATTCTTGAACAAGCAAATAATGAAGCTAAAAGTTTGAAACGTGCAGCAGAAGTTGATGCTAAAGATTTGGCACAAACTTATCGAAATCAAGTTAATGATTCGTATAATGATCGTCAAAAGCATCTGCAGCAACAAGAACAAAGGCTAGAAGATCGCATCAATAACCTCGATAAAAAAGATGCGGCCTTGAATCAACGTGATGCATCATTGATTCAAAAAGAAAATCAAGTACAGACACGCCTTGATGACGCAGATAAAAAAGAAGTATTAGCACAGAAGTTGTTGACTACACAACAAGACAAGTTGGAAGAAATTGCTCAACTGTCTCCTGATGAAGCTAAGAAACAAATTTTAAGTGAAACTAAAGCAAGTTTGACTCGTCAACGAGCAGCCTTGATTAAAGAAGCGGAAGAAGAAGCAACTAGCGAAGCTGAGAAGCGTGCTCGTAATATTATTGTGCAAGCTATTCAACGTTCCTCAGCTGATTCTGTTGCTGACGTGACTGTCTCTGTTGTCAATTTGCCAAGTGAAGATATGAAGGGAAGAATTATTGGTCGTGAAGGCCGTAATATTCGTACTTTAGAATCCCTAACTGGCATTGATTTAATTATTGATGATACACCAGAATCAGTCGTTTTGAGTGGATTTGATCCTGTTCGACGTGAAATCGCAAAAATGGCATTAGATGCCTTAGTTGCGGATGGTCGAATTAATCCGTCTCGTATTGAAGAAATGGTTGAAAAATCACGACGTCAAATGGATGAAACGATTCGTGAAAAGGGTGAACAAGCTGTCTTTGAACTAGGATTACGAGGCATGCACCCAGACTTAATTAAGATGATAGGGCGTATGAACTATCGAACTTCATACGGTCAAAATGTGCTCCAGCATTCAATCGAGGTCGCAAAACTTGCGGGAATGATGGCAGCAGAGCTTAAAATGGATGTTGCGCTTGCGAAACGCGCTGGATTAATACACGATATTGGAAAAGCAGTTGATGCTGAGGTCGAAGGTTCCCATGTGGAATTAGGCGTCAGATTAGCTGAGAAGTTTAATGAGAAGCTAATTGTAATCAATGCAATTGCTTCTCATCATGGTGATGTTGCAGCAATCTCGCCGATTGCTGAGTTAGTAGCTGCGGCTGATGCTATTAGCGCTGCTCGTCCGGGGCTCGTAGCGAGTCACTAGAAAATTATGTGCAACGTTTAAAGGATCTTGAAGCGATTGCAAATAATTATCAGGAGGTTCACACAGCATATGCTATTCAAGCAGGTCGAGAAGTGCGCGTGATTGTTGAACCTACAAAGGTTACAGACTTGCAAGCTAAAGTATTGGCACACGACATTAAGTCGGATGTCGAAGAAAAACTGGAATATCCCGGACATATTAAAGTTACGGTTATTCGAGAAACACGTGCAATTGACTATGCACATTAAGCCATGATAAATAATACACTAATAAAAAAGTCGTTCGTAGAGCGTCTTTTTTTGTTATAATTAATACAAGTGAGAATGTTTTAAATTTTTCATAAAAAGTTAAACAAAGTATAATCATAACTATGATATTTAGCGGAGGATTTTATGGAACCAGGACAATTAGCATTAATTATATTTGCCGTAGCCTTTCTACTTTTGGTGATTTTTATTGGCATATTCTTGTTACGTCTAACACGTTCATTGGGTGTTATAACAATGGATGTCGATACGATCGCACGTTCAAGTAATGAGATTTTGGGAAATGCTAATGTATTGCTAAATGATATCAATGGCAAAGTTAAAACCCTTGATCCAACGGTACAGGCAATGGCTGATTTATCAGTAACTGTGTCAAAACTAAATAATTCAGCGCAAAATGTGACTCACAAGTTTTCAGGTGTTAAGGCCGGTGCAACTGGTGTGGCGGCTGCTATGACTAAAAACGCAACAAAAGCGGCTATGGGTAAGTTTAGAAATAAAAAGAAGACGGAGGTCTAATTATGTCAAAGACAAAAGTATTTATTGCAGGTGTTTTAGCAACTACGGCAGCATATGTTGCTTATAAAGCATTGCCTAAAGATAAGCAGGATGAATTGTCAGCCAAAGCACATAATACGGGTGCATTGCTACGTGATAAGGCTTATGATGCTGCTTACAATGCAGCGGATGTAGCGGCTGATGTGACAGAAAAAGCCAAAGAAAAAACCGCTGCCTTGAAGACGGATAGTCAAGAAAAATATGCTGACCAAATTGACGCTGCAACTGAAAAAATTAAGGATTTAACAGATCAAGCAGCGCCATATGTTGATAAAGCTAAAGATTTTGTTACTCCTTATATTGAAAAAACACAAGATGCACTTACTGATTTACGAGATAAATTCGCCAGTGAGGATATCGAATTAACACAAGATGATGTTGATTTGGAAGAAGCTTTGGCTGATTTGGCCGATGATGAAAATGTAAAAGATGCTGAAGCATCATCGATTAAAGATGACGATACTTCAGAAACAACAGCAAAACCAGAAGCATAAATAAAAAAGCAGAATGTCTATAATAGGCGTTCTGCTTTTTTAGTGTTGGCAAAATGTAGTTTAGCGTAGTGTTTCAAATCAATACCTCGTCGTAATAATTCCGCAGCAACAGTATCAACTTCACGTCCTGCACCAATAGGCAGCTTGATACCAGCTTCGACACTTAATTTAGACATGGCGTCTAATTCTACTACACGAGCTAAGATAGAAGCAGCGGCGACACTCAAATGATATTGCTCTCCTTTAGTAGTGAAGTATACATTTTCATGGATTATCCGTTGTTGCTTGGCATTCTTGAGATAATTAAAGTATGTGCTTTGTTGTGCAAATTGATCAATTAAAATGGCTTGGGGTGTGATTGGGAAAATTTTATCCAATACTTTACCTAAGGCAAAATTATGAGAAATTGCTTTCATCTGGTTCACATTATGCAATGGCTGCAGTTGATTATATTTTTCAGGCATTAAATTAACAACATGATGAGGTAGCTTAGCAATAATTTGAGGAGCAATTTTTTTCATTCTGTCATCTGTTAAGGTTTTGGAGTCAGCAATACCTAGTGCTCGCACCCACTCTAAGTTTTCTTGGGATACATAAACGGCGGCTGTTGTTAGTGGACCAAAATAGGCACCAGCACCTACCTCATCAGAACCTAGAACCGACCAGTTAGCGAAATCAGCTGGAAGAGTTGTGCTCATTTTTTTAGGCGTGTCAAGACTGTGAATTGAATTTGATTGCCACTTAGCAGCCTCAGCACTAGCAGTTTTGCCTTGAAACATGACTTTACCAGAGTAGTAGCCAGTTACAGTGGCAGATCCACTACTAATTGAGAACAAGGCTCCAGTAGGCACTTTCTTACTGGAAAATTGACTATAATAATGAGCCATTTGTTTTAATTTTTGATTATTGACTTGAATAACTTTTTGCATATTAGCAGTATAGCAGTTTTTGGCACTGTGTGTTTAGAAAAAAATTCATCTTATTATTATTGGTTTTCTACTTGTTAGTGATAACATTCTCAAAATCAGTTTGAGATATGTTAATATTATATAATCGCAGTATGGGTTATTGCTGTTGAATTATAGTCACATGGGGAGAAAATAAAGTATGTTAAAAACTAAGTCACTATTAATAGCCATAATAATAGTAGTAGTTTTTGGTGGGGTAGCTATTCTGTTGTGGGAGTTCACGACGGGGGCAGATTACACAGTGATGAATAAAGATGATGAAAGGAAATTTTATCAGGTTCTTCATAAAACTGATGTGTCTGATAAAATCCTCCAATTTAAAATTAATGATAAAGTGATTAAAGGGGATTCAATACTTTTGAATTTGCCAGAAAATAATAATAAAAAGGTTAGCATTTTAGTTGATAATAATCATATTGATAGGATATTTAAAGTTGGAGATATAATTACGGTAAAACTTAATCGTAGTGTAAAAATTAGAGATAATTTCTATGTTGTGAGCGCCGATATTAAATAATTCATGAAATGAAAGGATAGTCTCCAGTTTTTCCAGTGCTCATTAACTAAACTAACGGTGTTGGTAGTTTTTCCGCGCAATTATGGGATTTATTGTATAATTAAAGTATGACAAAACAACAAAGAAGACAATACAAGGCAACTATTGCCGGTAAAACATATGTTATTTCTGGGGAAGCGAGTCTGCCCCATTTTAAATCAACAGAGGAATTACTTAATAAACAGATTAAGCAAATTAAAGTTGTTGCTCCAAAGTTGTCACAATTGGATCAGGCGATTCTTTTGACATTCAATTCAATATCTGATCAGTTGTATAAACAAGCGGAAATTGATGAATTACGTGAAAAAATAGCTGAAATGCAAGCAGAAATTAATTTGCTACAATCGCAAAAAGAAAGGCTGAAGCCTAAAAAAAGTGCCGTTTCAAGTATTATCGCTACAGCTAAGCAAGAAAGCCGTACGCGCGCATCAAACAAAATATTTAAGGAAACTGACAAATGATTTTATTAGGATTGGCAATAATTTTTATTTTAATTACTATTAGAATGGGTTATCGCATGGGATCAGTCAATGCGGTGCTTCGTTTTATATTGTGGGTAATTGTTTGGTATATTGCCATTAAATTTTCTAAGCCGTTTGGACAGCTATTAACTGATTTTGTCTCGGGGCAATTTGTGCGAACGACAATACCACAGAGTGTTGTTGGTGACGGTTCACAATTTTTAGCATCAGGATTAGTATTTACAATAATATTCATCCTGGGTGGCATTGTTAGTCACTGGATATTAAAATCTTTTAGCGTTGTCCGACACATTCCATTATTGGGATGGTTTGACGCGATCCTCGGTGGTCTGCTGTATGGTATCATGGGCGCTGTTATAGCATTTTTTGCCCTAGAACTACTGTCTGTAATGCCTAACGTCTGGATCCAAGACCAATTCTTAAAAACGCCGCTATTAAACGATATATTAGACAATATGCCATTTTTTGCTAATCAAATATATAATTGGTGGCTATAGAATCTGACATAGAACAGAATCTAGTAACATTTTTGTTCTAGATATTTGGGAAGATAAAATGAATCAAAAAGTACTACAAACATTAGAATATGACAAAATCAAGTCACAACTGAGTGATTTTTTATCAACGCCCATTGGACGACAAGAAGCAGACGCGCTGCAGCCAATTACTGATGTACATATAATTAATTATTGGCTCCAAGAAACAGCAGATGCGATGATGATTGATCGTTTGAAAGGCGGCATCCCGCTAGCTAAATTAGCCGATATCACACCGCATTTGAAAAGACTAAATATTCAAGCAAGTTTAAGTGCTACTGAATTAGCTGAAATAGGAAATGTTTTACGTAATACAAGTGCTATTTCTAATTTTTTCATACAGATGAAAGATGAGTCAATTGGTGAATCTTTAGAAGTGCTTATTGAACAAGCTGAGCAATTAGAAACGTTGCCTGAGGTTACCAAATCAATTCAAACTGCTATTGACTCAACTGGTCGTATTAATGATGAAGCATCATATGAGTTAAAATCAGTTCGAGGCAAAATAGTCGGTCACGAAAATGCCATTAAAAATAAGATGCAGGAATTTACTAAAGGCAAAACTGCACAATATTTGAGTGATCCGATTGTTACTATTCGAAGTGATCGGTATGTTTTACCAGTAAAAGCAGAGTATAGAAGTCAATTTGGTGGTGTTGTTCATGATCAAAGTCAAACAGGATTGACACTTTATATTGAACCACAAGCTGTTGTTGAATTGAGTAACAAACTAAGCGAGCTTCGCGTGAAAGAAAATGCAGAAGAGCAGCGAGTGTTGCAAGAACTATCAGCAGAATTAGAGCCACATACAAATGAGATTCAACAAAATGTTCGAATTTTAGGGCACTTTGACTTTGTTAATGCCAAAGCGCGGTTAGCAGCCCGCTTAGATGCTATGCAACCAACTGTCAGCGTAGAGAACCACATTAGCTTGCGACAAGCTTGGCATCCACTGCTGGATAAAAAAATTGCAGTAGCTAACGATATAAGCCTTGGGGATAGCTACAAAACTATCATTATTACTGGTCCTAACACTGGTGGTAAAACGATCACGATTAAAACGCTTGGGCTATTACAATTAATGGCTCAATCTGGATTATTTATAACGACAAGGCAACCCTCTACGATAGGTATTTTTGATGAAGTTTTTGCAGATATTGGTGATGAACAATCAATTGAGCAAAACTTGTCTACCTTCAGCTCTCACATGGCCAACATTGTGTCAATGCTTGACCACATTGATGATAAAACATTAGTTATTTTCGATGAACTGGGCGCTGGAACTGACCCGGCAGAAGGGGCGGCACTAGCAATTGCTATATTAGACAAAGTTGCTAGCCTAGGGGCGTATACGATAGCTACGACACACTATCCTGAGTTGAAGTTATACGGTTATAATCGACTAGAAACTAAAAACGCTTCCATGGTGTTTGATGTGGAAACATTACAACCAACTTATCAATTCTTGATGGGTGTGCCAGGACAATCTAATGCTTTAGCAATTGCGAAGCGTTTAGGATTTGGCGAAGATGTCATTGGTGCAGCGATGGCTTTGACTGACGAATCGGATCAAGACTTGAATAATATGATTGCTGATTTGGTTGCACAGCGAGATGAAGTCAAAAAAAATAATGAAGAACTTAGATCACAACTAAAGGCGACGGAAGAAAAGTCAGAAGCCTTAAGCGAAGAACAAAGTAAGTTGGAAAAAGAGCGCGCGCATGTTATTTTAGACGCTAAAAATGAAGCTAATCATATTGTCGCAGCAACCAAAAAACAGGCAGAGCAATTGATTAGTGAAATTCGTAAAGAGCGTTTAAGAGCAGGACAGCGTGGTGAGTTAACTGAGCAAGAACTGCAAGCCAGAAAAGGAAAGCTAGATCAGTTACGGCAGAATGACTCTTTGGAAAAAAATAAAATTTTGCAAAAAGCAAAAAAGGTAAAAGAATTAGCCCCTGGGGATGAAATTACCGTCCGTTCTTACAGCCAGCAGGGTACTTTAGTCAAAAAGCACAAGAATGGTCAATGGGAAGTGGAGATGGGCATTTTAAAAATGCTTGTTGATGAAGACGATATTGTTAAAACTGAAGCAACTGTGAAGGCTCAAAAAGGTAAAGCTAAGAAGAAACAACAAAAAATTATTCGAAAAACAACAAGCAGTGGATCAACGCGGGCTTCTGTAAAATCGTCATTGGACTTGCGTGGTGTACGTTATGAAGCTGCTTTAACCGAGCTAGATCGATATTTAGATACGGCAGTATTAGCAAACATTAGTCCTGTTGAAATTATACATGGAAAAGGCACAGGTGCGTTGCGTCAAGGTGTTACCGAGTTTTTGAGATCTGATCGTCGCGTGAAGTCGTATCATTTTGCTAGTGCAAATGCAGGTGGTGACGGTGCAACGATTGTGGAATTGAAGTAATTTAACTATTGATTAAGAAGAAGGCTTTCTCGTCGAAAGCCTTCTTCTTTCGTAAGAACGGGTAATAAATTGGGATTAATACGACGAACATTGATTGTTCAATTTGATTGATTTTTTATAGTATACTTGTATTGAAACTATTTTAAGGAAAACACATGGCAAAAGAAAAATTTAACTCTCAAGAATTTTTATCATCATTATTTCATTATGCGCACGGATTTAACTTTAATCATATTATTTTTGATGCAAACAGATATAGGGTCTCAGTTAGTTTGATGCGCAGGTCAGCAACATACGGGAATGCAGAAATGTTTTATGTGTCTGCGGATCCAAAGGAATTTGCCCCAGTGATGTCAGCTATTAATAGTGCAATTGAAATTGCCGAATTAGAGGGCAAGCAACAGGCAACCGTTGTCACACCTAATTTAGAGCGTAACGAGCAAGTATTTCAGTTCAAGTTACGCGAGTTTGGTAGTGGGAAGTACAATCTAGATTTGAGTATTTAAAAAGGAGGATGTGTTGAATGCAGATCACGAATTATAAGTGATTTAATTTGATACTTTTATGATATGAAACAAGGGAAATCAGCGCAAATAAAAAAAATGCGTCATATAAAATCAAAGCAGAAATTCACTTCAAAAAGTGTATTGCCAGAATTTAACTACAATGATTTTGCGGGCTTTTTGCGTGCACGATATTATTTGACATACAATACTAAATATTCTACAGAAACATTTGAAGTAGCTTCTTTTTTCTTGGATGACGTGATTGCTACGATTGTGCAACAAAATTTTACAAAATTTACTAGCAACGAACGGGCCACAGTTAATTTGAACGAGGTTATGCAAGCAGCATTAGTGAATAGCGATGATCGTGATTGGCGTTACTTTGTACTGTTGGTACCCGTCTTGTATGATATGCAACAATTCTTGGTAAAAGAAAGTAGTGTTAACAAGAGATTTATCGCTCACGCACCAAAATTTGATATTAATTTTTGGCGTATGATTATGCGCACGGTAATCGCGATTAATTTTTTCAAGTGGCAAGGTAAAGATGTTGCGGAAATGATGAAAACGTCAAACGCCATTGATGAACTGCAATTTAAGTTTTTGTCAGAAAGTGAAGATGATGATGACTTTAATCTTGAAATTATTAATGAAACATTCCGCGGACTATCACCTAAAATGAAGCCTTTGAAGAATACTGATGATGTGCAAAAATTGCAACCATCGTTGTCACCAGACGAAATGCAAACAGAAATTGAATTTGCTGATAAAAGTCTACAAAAGTTCCAAGAAGCTTCTGTTAAAGATGTTGTCAGTGATAATGTCATTAATATGCTTCATGCCTTTCACGAGGGAATGGCACGCGAGTTTAATGCAACTCACAAATTATGGCGAGCAAATTTGTTAAATGCATTTGCTGAAAAACATCTGTTAGATTATTGGACACCACAGTGGCGTGATTTAGATGGCATTGGTGGTGAGGTCAAATCTTATTTAACTTTTTTGAGTAGTAAAAAAGCCCTCACAGGATTAGGTGACCTTGTAGCAGGGACTCTTGATATTGATCGTTATATTGATGTAATTGCGATTAATTCTTTACTTGAAAAGTTAGATATGAAAGATATAGAGAAACTTAGTTAAAGCACAACTATGATTGTGCTTTTTTACGTACACATATGGTTGGCTGACAGTCAATTAAATGAAATGTGTCGAATCATTCCTGGTGTTATATTAGAGAACTTATGAGTCTTATAGGATTGCACAAAAAGCTGGCCATGATTATTTTGGTAAATGTATCCAGACAACTGCGTAATGCGCTCATTGAACAAAGAATCATTGAGCTGAACGGTTACAGGATCAGTTGTATTTAGCGCTAGTTCTAATCGTACAATGATTTCCTGTGCATTTAATTGGCGCTTTAAAGGCACTGCTTTTTTTGAAGCAACGTATTTAATAAGTTTTTGAAGTAAATGATGTAATGGTGCTTGAAATTGATGTTGGACAATATAATTTTGCATACCAGTCTTCTCCACTCGTTATTGTATAAATTTATTATACGAACAAATGTTCAAATAAGCAAATCATGGAAAGTTTCTTAAACGTTTCTTGAATATTATTATGATCATTATGTTGATAAATAGGCATATTCTGTTTATAAAGTCTATATTTGTCTATACGAACAAATATTCACTACAGTGGCTGTATTTATGTTAACATTGATATTGTGGCTGTACATTGCTATAATATTCTTATTAGTTTATAAAGAGGAATATTATGACTCAGCGTGGTTTATTAATCGTACTTTCAGGACCCTCAGGTGTCGGAAAAGGCACTGTACGTAAAGCAATTTTTGAAGAAGAAAGCATTGATTTTCAATATTCGATTTCCGCTACAACACGTCAGCCCCGTGCTGGAGAAGTAGACGGTGAAGATTATTTCTTTGTAACCCGTGAACAGTTTGAAGAAAAAATTAATAATGGTGACATGTTAGAGTATGCAAAATATGTCAGCAACTATTACGGAACACCTAAAAGCTTTATAGACGAGACGTTGGCGAGCGGGCGTGATGTTTTTTTGGAAATAGACGTACAAGGTGCCTTGCAAGTTAAATCAAAAATGCCAGAAGGTATTTACATATTTTTGACACTTCCGGATTTGGCAAATCTACGCGACCGTTTGGTCGGCCGTGGTACAGATTCTGCTGATGTGATTGAAAAACGAGTTGCAGCGGCGCGTGACGAACTTAAAATGATGATTAATTACGATTATGCTGTTGAAAACGATGTGGTTTCAAACGCAGTTGAACGAATCAAATCAATCATTACAGCAGAACGCCTACGCGTAACGCGTGTATTTGATAAGATACAATAAGGAGAGAGACATGTTACTATATCCATCAGTTGATAAGCTATTAGAAAAAGTTGACTCACGCTATAAGCTAATTGCTTTAGGCGCAAAGCGTGCTCGTGAATTGGATGCTGGTTTACCAGCAACTCAAGAAACATTTGAATCGAATAAGTCTGTTGGGCAAGCGTTAGAAGAAATTGAAAATGGCGCTGTCATTATTGACCCCAAATTTGAAGACGAAGTATAAACGCCACTAGGCGTTTTTTATAATTTTAGGAGAAAATTCATGGTAGATTATCCACAATTAGACGCTGCTAATTATAGTGGCCCTGTTGCAATTTTTAAAACAAATAAGGGTGATATTAGAATTAAATTGTTTTCTGATATTGCGCCAAAAACTGTCGAAAATTTCATTACACATGCAAAAAATGGATATTACAACAATGGCATTTTTCATCGTGTGATCAGTGACTTTATGATTCAAGGTGGCGATCCTGAAGGAACCGGTATGGGCGGTGAAAGTATTTGGGGCGGCAGTTTTGAAGATGAGTTTAGCGATCGTTTGTTTAATACGTATGGGGCTCTTTCGATGGCTAACGCTGGTCCTAATACGAATGGATCGCAGTTCTTTATTGTACAGGCATCTAATTTTCCATCACAAATGGTTTCGGCATTGCGTGATTTACCGGCAGAGGTAGCTGATTTTTATCGACAAAAAGGTGGTACACCATGGCTTGATGGCAAACATACCGTGTTTGGTCAAGTGATTGAAGGATTAAATATTGTCGATGAAATAGCGAAAGTAAAAGTTGATATGGCGGATAAGCCACGTGTAGACGTAGTTATCAATACGATTGAGATAGCAGGTGCATAACCTGCTTTTTTATTGTTCAAAAGAACGAACAACTAAGAGACCATGATATAATGAAACATAGAGGCAAAATAATGAAGTATTCTGTAGGTCAAAAACTAAAAGGACGCATAACAGGGATTCAACCATATGGGGCATTCGTATCATTAGACGATCACACACAAGGATTAATTCATATTTCGGAATGTAAATCTGGTATTGTCCGTGATTTGAATGGTGAATTAAAAGTGGGCAAAGAAGTCAATATCGTAATTATGGATATTGAACAGTATAATGGCAAAATAAGTTTATCATTGCGTCAAGATGAAATGATAAACACTAACAAAAAAATGATGGGCAAAAACCACAATTTTAAAAAACGTTTTTGGACAAACTATCATTTAGAATACGGCTTTACATCTATTGCTAATAAACAGAATGAATGGATTGAAGAGGCACTTGAGCGTCTCGGAAAGTGAGTAAATATGTCGTTGATAGCAGTTACAGCAATTGCAGTGAAAGATAATCTACCTTATTTTTTGGTACAAAAAAAGAAAATGGCTACCAGTTCTTCACTACAAAGATGCATAAACACAATAATGATACATCCTTGGGAGCAGCACTACGCGGTTTAAAAGAGTTGGGGGCAGTAAATTTTGATGATTGGCGTCTTGGTGAATTGACTAGCGTGGAAGTTGAGGGTGAGTTGTTATCAATTTATTCTTTTGAGGTAAAAGATACTGAGAATATTGAACAAGAATTAAATTTTAAACTTAAATTCATGCCGGCCAATAAGATTCATGAGCTCTTAAAAACCTTAAAAACCACATTATTTGTCAGTTTTGAAGAAAATTGAAAAAAAGGTTGACTTTTTTAATAAAGCGAGTATAGTTATAGGAGTTGTTTCTTACGAAGCAGCAACGTAAGAGCAGTGAGGTCGACGAAAACTTCTTAAAAGAAGTAGTTGACAAAGCGAAACGAGCGTGGTAAGATAATATAGTTGTCTCAGCGACAACGAGTAGCACATTGAAAACTGAACAAAACTTTGAACAAACGAATCTGTAGCTGTTACGTAAAGTAACAAAAACAAATTTGCGAAGTCAATTCGTAACAAACAATAAACGGATTACGTTATAGAGATATAGCGAAATATAGTCAGTTTAATCGAAGAGCAATCTTCAAATTTTCAAATTGAGAGTTTGATCCTGGCTCAGGATGAACGCTGGCGGCGTGCCTAATACATGCAAGTCGAACGCACAGCGAAAGGTGCTTGCACCTTTCAAGTGAGTGGCGAACGGGTGAGTAACACGTGGACAACCTGCCTCAAGGCTGGGGATAACATTTGGAAACAGATGCTAATACCGAATAAAACTTAGTGTCGCATGACACAAAGTTAAAAGGCGCTTCGGCGTCACCTAGAGATGGATCCGCGGTGCATTAGTTAGTTGGTGGGGTAAAGGCCTACCAAGACAATGATGCATAGCCGAGTTGAGAGACTGATCGGCCACATTGGGACTGAGACACGGCCCAAACTCCTACGGGAGGCTGCAGTAGGGAATCTTCCACAATGGGCGAAAGCCTGATGGAGCAACGCCGCGTGTGTGATGAAGGCTTTCGGGTCGTAAAGCACTGTTGTATGGGAAGAACAGCTAGAATAGGAAATGATTTTAGTTTGACGGTACCATACCAGAAAGGGACGGCTAAATACGTGCCAGCAGCCGCGGTAATACGTATGTCCCGAGCGTTATCCGGATTTATTGGGCGTAAAGCGAGCGCAGACGGTTTATTAAGTCTGATGTGAAAGCCCGGAGCTCAACTCCGGAATGGCATTGGAAACTGGTTAACTTGAGTGCAGTAGAGGTAAGTGGAACTCCATGTGTAGCGGTGGAATGCGTAGATATATGGAAGAACACCAGTGGCGAAGGCGGCTTACTGGACTGCAACTGACGTTGAGGCTCGAAAGTGTGGGTAGCAAACAGGATTAGATACCCTGGTAGTCCACACCGTAAACGATGAACACTAGGTGTTAGGAGGTTTCCGCCTCTTAGTGCCGAAGCTAACGCATTAAGTGTTCCGCCTGGGGAGTACGACCGCAAGGTTGAAACTCAAAGGAATTGACGGGGACCCGCACAAGCGGTGGAGCATGTGGTTTAATTCGAAGCAACGCGAAGAACCTTACCAGGTCTTGACATCCTTTGAAGCTTTTAGAGATAGAAGTGTTCTCTTCGGAGACAAAGTGACAGGTGGTGCATGGTCGTCGTCAGCTCGTGTCGTGAGATGTTGGGTTAAGTCCCGCAACGAGCGCAACCCTTATTGTTAGTTGCCAGCATTCAGATGGGCACTCTAGCGAGACTGCCGGTGACAAACCGGAGGAAGGCGGGGACGACGTCAGATCATCATGCCCCTTATGACCTGGGCTACACACGTGCTACAATGGCGTATACAACGAGTTGCCAACCCGCGAGGGTGAGCTAATCTCTTAAAGTACGTCTCAGTTCGGATTGTAGTCTGCAACTCGACTACATGAAGTCGGAATCGCTAGTAATCGCGGATCAGCACGCCGCGGTGAATACGTTCCCGGGTCTTGTACACACCGCCCGTCACACCATGGGAGTTTGTAATGCCCAAAGCCGGTGGCCTAACCTTTTAGGAAGGAGCCGTCTAAGGCAGGACAGATGACTGGGGTGAAGTCGTAACAAGGTA